>NZ_JBXANC010000002.1:0-744434 GCF_058801265.1 Pseudomonas sp. GW822-FHT03F08
CTACCGCAAAATCACCTGGACCCACGAAGTCTCCGGTACTTCGGGTTCCGATGACTGGCGTGCTCCAGTCGTTTAATTACGGCTGATGGTTGTACCGCCTCGACCGGTTTCGCCGGTCGAGGCACCTTCACTACTTAAAGAATTTTCAGCGTCAGATCCTTATCGATCTGGCGTGCGCTGCAGCACAGCACGAGGGACAAGGGAATGTTCTCACCGGCCAACCAGGCTCATTTCAACCTGACCATCGATGGCGCGGACAGCGATTTCCAGGTGCTGTCGTTCACCGGTCGGGAGGCCCTCAACACGCCCTTCGAATTCGAGCTGGAACTGGTCAGCGAAAAGGCCTCGATCAACCTCGAAAGTCTGCTGCACAAACTGGCGTTTCTTCAGCTGTCGCCGAGCGGCACCGGCATTCACGGGCTGATCTACAGCATCGCCCAGGGCGAGGCGGGCAAGCGCCTGACCCGCTACAAGATCTCGCTGCGCCCGCAGCTTTCGTACCTCGCGCACCGTTTCAACCAGCGCATCTTCCAGCAGATGACCGTGCAGCAGATCATCAGCCAGGTGCTGGAAGAACACGGCATCCTCGCCAGCGACTACCACTTCCAGCTGAGCGCGATCTATCCCGAGCGCGTCTACTGCACGCAGTACGATGAAAGTGACCTGCATTTCGTCCAGCGCCTGTGCGAAGAGGAGGGGATTCACTACCACTTCCAGCACACCGCCAGCGGCCACAAACTGACCTTCGGCGATGACCAGACGGTGTTCCCGAAACTCGCGCCCGTGGCCTATCAGCAGGACTCCGGGCTGGTGGCGGACAAGCCGGTGGTCAAGCGTTTCGGCCTGCGCCTGGCCACCCGCACCAGCCGCACTACGCGGCGCGATTACGACTTCGTCAAACCGAAGATCGAGCTGGAAAGCGATGCCAAGAGCAGCGCCCAGCCGGACCTGGAAGATTACGATTACCCGGGCCGTTTCGTGGACCGCGAGCGCGGCAAGCACCTGGCCAACCGCAACCTCGAACGCCACCGCAGCGACTATCGCCTGGCCGAGGGCAACAGCGACCAGCCGATTCTGGTCACCGGGCATTTTCTGGCCCTGACCGACCACGCCAACCCGACGTGGAACGACCTCTGGCTGCTCACTGAAATCTTCCACGAAGGCAAGCAGCCGCAAGTGCTGGAAGAGTCGGTGACCAGCGACACCACCGACAACAAAGACGATTTTCACCAGGGCTATCGCAACCGTTTCAACGCCATCCCCTGGGACGTGCCGTACCGTCCGCCGCTGGATCACCCGAAACCCAAGGTCCTCGGTTCGCAAAGCGCCGTGGTCACCGGGCCGGAAGGCGAAGAGATCTTCTGCGACCAGTACGGCCGGGTGAAGGTGCAGTTCTTCTGGGACCGCGAAGGCCAGCACGATGACAAGACCACCTGCTGGATGCGCGTGGCCTCCAGCTGGGCGGCTGAAGCCTTTGGCTCGATCAACATTCCGCGGGTCGGCATGGAAGTGCTGATCACCTTCCTCGAAGGCGATCCCGACCAGCCGCTGATCACCGGTTGCCTGTACCACGGCGCCAACCTGCCGCCGTACAAACTGCCCGACTTCAAGACTCTGGCCACGGTCAAGAGCAAGGAATACAAGGGCAGCCGCGCCAACGAACTGCGCATCGACGACACCACCAGCGAGATCAGCATCGCGCTGCGCAGTGATCACGGTGCGAGTGCGATCAACCTTGGTTACCTGACCCATCCACGTCCTTCAGGTGGGCAGCCACGCGGCGAAGGTTTTGAACTGCGCACCGACCGCCATGGCGCCGTGCGTGCTGGTGCCGGTCTGTTGATCACCACTGAGCCGCGCCCAAACGAATCCAAGCACCACAAGGACCTGCCGGAAACCGCCGAACGCCTTGCCACCGCCAGCGATCAACAGGACGGTTTCGCCACGCAGGCCAAAGAGCTTCAGGCTCAAGAGGCGGGCGATCAGGACGACGTGGCCAAGGCCTTGCACGCCCAGCACCAAGGCGTGCTCGGCTCGGGTCCGGCAAACCTCACCGCCAACGAATTCCCCGAATTCACCGAGCCGCATCTGGTGCTCGCCAGTCCGGCCGGTATCGCCCTGACCACACCGCGCTCCAGCCACATCGCCACCGGCGAACACCTGGCGCTGAGCAGCACCGGCCACACCAGTTTTTCCATCGGTAAACGCTTGCTGGCGAGTGCCAGCCGTGGCATGCGCTTGTTCGTGCAGAGCATGGGTTGGCGTCTGGTGGCGGCGTCCGGCGACATCGACGTCAAGGCGCTCAAGGACAGCATCAACCTGCTGGCCAAACTCAACATCACCGCCAACGCCGACCGCATCACCCTCACCGCCAAGACCGAACTGGTGATCCAGGGCGGCGGCAGCGCCACGACCTACAACGCCGGCGGCATCACCCACGCCACCAGCGGCCCGTACACCGCGCATGCGGCGAACTTCGCCTACACCGGGGCGAAATCCTTGGCGGGCGTGTTCCCGGAACCGCCGAAACCGGGCAAGGGCAATCTCGAATTATTCAACCAGTACGCCGGGCGTCAGGGCATCAAGGAAGGCGATTACGAAGTCATCGATGCGCTGGGCAAGAGCATCAAGGGCAAGCTCGATGCGAAGGGTTTCGCCAGTGTTGCCGGCGCCGCACCGGGGCCAGCGCGGGTGCTGTTCGGCAAGGACCCGGCGGACACTTGGAGTGAAGGCAGCTACATCGGCAAACCGGAATGGCCGTTGAATCCACCGGGCGCTGAGGACGTGCCGAGTCAGGTGCAGGCGATGGTCGCGCAGGCGCTGCCGAGCAAGAACTGGGATCTGTTGGAGAAGGGCAAGGAATTGGCACAGACCGGGATGGGCGCGGTGCACACCGCACAAGGCGCGATGCAAACAGCGCAGCAGGTGAAAGGCGCGATGCAGGGCGGGGTGGCTGGGCTGCCGAAACTGGCGAGTGCGGCGATGCCGAGTGCTTCCGGGCTGCTCGGGGCGGCGAGCAAGGCGGGCAAGTTGCCGAGTCTGCCAGCACCCGCGCTACCGAAATCCTCGCTTAAAACCCCTGGGCTGATTGCAAGTGAGATGCTGTCATGACTACCGCAAGCGCAACACAAAGCCGAGAGTCTCAAGTTGCTGTCGTGCCACTGAATCAGATTCAAGTAGCGGATGTCGGACGCGATGCTGCCAAGTTCGATGCATGGCTGCAGGAAGTCAGTGGCGGTTACGTCACCCTCGAGCGAATCAAATATGTCGCCGGAGCCCTGCCGGTAGTTGGCAACATCATGGCGTTGGTCGATGTCTTGAATGACATTGCCGTTTTATCTCGAAGTGAAAAGCGCGATCCGCTGGATTGGGTCAGCCTGGGCATCGACCTTATCGGTGTAATACCTGTCCCTGCGAATATGGCTGCCGCACGCATGAGCCTTCGACCGACGCTTTACCTGGTTCGGCAGGAAATGAAGGTGGCTGGCAAGGCGCTTTTGGGCGACGCGTTGATCAACGTGATTGCCGGTCACTTGAACGCAACGATTGTTGGCGAGATTGATCACTTCGTTAAGACCGCCCAATCTGCCTTGCCTGATCTGCTGGATAAAGCCGGGCAAAAGGGTGAAGAGTTCCTCAAGCAGATTGCCACGGGATTGAACGCTGTTGTCGATGCTGAACTTGATGCCGGTGCTGACCTCAAGCGAGCAGGGAAAAAAATGGACGGTGTGGGGGGGCAACTCCTGCACGATCCCGGCAAGGCCATCAGCAATATTTTTGACGCAGCCTTCGATGTCTATAAGGCCGCGGGAAAGGGCGTAGTCAATAGCGCTGCAAAGCATCTGTTGCCTCGGGAAGCCAAGAAGCTCGTTCACGATCAAACCAAGATACTGGTTGCCATGGGGCCGGAGCTAAAGGCTCAACTGAAAAAGCTCAGTAATCCGAACATGCCGTTTTCCATCGGCGCGCTGCTGATCGTACTGACAAAGGCTGTCGAGGCCTGGAATCTGCGTAACAGGCGTGGTGTCGCCGGTCACGTGAAAGTCGGCGGAACGAGCCAGGCCAAACACAGGGCAGGTGAGGGCAGAACCGAAGTCAGGAAAACGGAAGTCCCGGCGAAGAAGAAACCCAATGCTGAAAAAAACGGTACCTGCCCGGGTACCTGCGACAGCATCAGCTTTGCAGTGGGCTCCGAAAGCATTGCTCACACGGATTTCAATTTGACCGGCCCGTTCCCGATCGAGTGGACGCGTATTTACAGCTCGGATCTGGATACCTATGACCAAGGCGATTTGGGTGCACGATGGATCACTTCGTTCACCACACGATTCGACCTCGTTGACGGTGCCTTGCAGTTCCATGATGCGGATGGCCGCAGCCATGACTATCCGCTGCCCAAAGTTGACCTGTTCCATTACGACGCGATCGAAAACCTCACGGTTGTCCGCGTTAGTGACGACAAGCTGTTGCTCTGCCGTGGTTTCGAACGCAAGGAAACCTATGTCCGTCGTGGTCAGCAGTTTCTGCTGGTCGGTGTGGAGTTGCGCAGCGGCGCCGGCATCATGCTGCATTACGAGCATCGCTACGGTGACCGGACAGTACTGTCCGACCTGATTACGTACGAGGGGGATCCGGGCAAGGTGCATCTGCACCTCGGCACGATGATTGATGGACAAGGGCGCTTGACCGGGCTCTGGGAGATCCGTGACGGTGAGCCTCTGCGTCAGCTTTGTTCCTATGTTTACGATTCGGCGGGCGATCTGGTTCAGGCACAGGATGAAAACGGTGCTGCATGGCGTTATCAGTACCAGCATCACCTGATCACCCGTTACACCGATCGCACCGGGCGCGGCATGAACCTGCAATGGCTGGGTCATGGTGCAGACGCCAAGGCAGTTCGTGAGTGGGCGGATGACGGCAGTTTCGATACCCGTCTGGAATGGGATGAAAACATTCGACTGGTGTACGTCACGGATGCGCTCGGTCATGAGACCTGGCATTACTTTGACAGTCTGGGTTACACCTACCGTATTCGGCACGCCGACGATCGTTCTGACTGGTTCTTCCGCGATAGCGCAAAAAACGTGATCCGCCACGTCCGTGCCGATGGGCGCTCGGATCGCTACAGCTATGATGAACGAAGCAATCTTCTCGAACACATTCGCACCGATGACACGGTGGTCCACTTCGCCTACGACGATCTCGACCAACTGATCAAGATCAGCGATGCCGAGGGCGGGCAATGGACAAGGGCCTATGACGACGCTGGCAACCTTGTCGAGAGCGTCGATCCACTGGGCAACAAGACCGAATACGCTTACAACCCGGCCGGGATGCCAACCTCGGTCAAAGATGCCAACGGCAATGAAAAGAAACTGGCCTACAACGCTTCCGGGCAATTGGTGGAGTACGTCGATTGTTCAGGCAAGACCAGTGCCTGGGAGTACAGCGAACGCGGCCAGATGATTTGCTTCACGGACGCTGCCGGCCACAGTACCGAATACCGATACAGTGCCGGGCAATTGACGTTGATCATGCACCCGGACAAGACCGAGGAGCGCTTCGAGCGTGATGCCGAGGGCCGATTGCTGGCCCATGTCGATGGTCTGGATCGTTGCACAACTTGGAAGTACAGCGCGGCGGGGCTGATCGCCGAGCGGGTGGATGCGCTGGAGCATGCCGTTCGTTATCGCTGGGACAAGCTCGGTCGACTGATTGCACTGGAGAACGAGAACGAACGTCGTGCTCACTTCAACTACGACCCGGTCGGTCGTTTACTTGAAGAAACAGCTTTTGACGGGCGTTCAACCCGTTATTCGTACGAGCCCGAAACCGGGCGGCTTGCGAAAATCTACAACGGTGAACATTGCGTCGAGATACGTTTTGACTCAATGAATCGTTTGATCGAACGCAGAGCGATTCTGGGTGATCAGCAGCAAAGCGAAACCTTCGATTACGACGGTAACAGCAAACTGATCATGGCTTGCAACGCCGATAGCCGCTTGCAGTGGTTCCATGATCTGGCGGGTAACATCCTGCGTGAGCATCAACACTATCTGGGCCTCGAGAGCCCGATGGTCGCCATATGGCAGCATGAGTACGATGCACTCAATCAACGCGTTGCAACCCTGCGCCCCGATGGCCACCGAGTCAGTTGGCTGACCTACGGCAGCGGCCACCTGCTGGGATTGCGTCTGGATGACCATGAACTGGCCGGATTCGAGCGTGACGATTTGCACCGTGAAGTCGCTCGCCATCAAGGAAATCATCTGTTGCAAACGCAGAAATGGGACCCGGCCGGGCGCTTGCAAGCTCAGGTGCTGGAGCGCAGTGCCGACAAATCGGTGCTGCTCAAGCGTGACTACCAATACGATGCCGCTGGTCAACTGACGGATATCAATGACAGTCGTCGGGGCCCGCTTTCCTATCGTTATGACCCTGTCGGTCGTTTGATCAATGCCGTTACGCGTATAGGGGTCGAAACCTTTGCGTTCGATCCTGCCGGGAATCTCCTGGATGAACGAGCCTTTGAAATCCGCCGGCCTCTGGACCAAGAGCCTGCGCGAAGCAAACTGCTGGATAACGTGTTGCGTGAATACGCGGGCACGAATTATGAGTACGACGAGCGCGGCAATCAGATCAAGCGCTGGAGTAACGGCAGCGTCTGCGAAATGCGATGGGACCTGTTCGATCGCCTGGTGCATTTCGAAGATGATCGTCTGTCGGTGGATTATGCATACGACCCGTTAGGTCGCCGCCTGCACAAGAACTCTCGAGCGCACTACAAGCATCGTCCAGAGGCAGGCTCTCTGTGGAACAGCAATGAACATGCACGTAAACAACGTGAGCATGACTGTGGCTTCACGATGTTCGGTTGGGATGGTGACAATCTGGCGTGGGAGAGCAGTCCCCCGCAGCTGGATGGTGATACCGGACGCACGGTTCATTACATTTACGAACCTGGTACCTACAACCCCGTGGCACAGGCGCTGAGTCAGCAGCCTGTTCGTCTGGTGCCTCAACCCGAATACGGTGACGTTTACGCGGCGGACGAGGATCCACTTTGGAATCACGCTCCGGTTCCGCCCCCGTTTGATGCGATTGCCTGGTATCAGTGTGATCACCTCGGTACACCCCAGGAAATGACCGATCAGCAAGGGAATGTGGCTTGGAGCGCTCATTACAAAGTGTGGGGGCGGGCGATTGAACAGCGCTCATCATCAGCGCTGCAGCAAGGGTTGAAAAACCCATTTCGCTTCCAGGGTCAGTATCACGACCATGAGACCGGCCTGCATTACAACCGTCACCGGTACTACGATCCAGACGTCGGTCGCTTCGTTTCTCGTGATCCGATCGGGTACGCGGGTGGTATCAACTTCTATCAATATGCAATCAGTCCGACCCAGTGGGTCGATCCGAACGGTCTTTGCAGCACTGCACTCAATCGGGCACTGGGCGGAAAAACCCATGACAAGATGCAGGCCCATCACCTGATTCCCGAGGAAGTATGGGGACGGCAGGCCAGCTTCTTCTCGGATATCGGGATGGGTGGAGAACGCGATAAAAAGGAAAACGGATTGTTGATGCCCGACAGTGCCGATCAGGCCAAGAAAACCAAGCGTGTTTTTTACCACTGTGGGTCGCATGGTAAGGTCTACAGCCCGATGGTTAACAACATGGTAACGACCGTCAGAAGCAAATATGAAGCTGGTGTGATTGACGAAGCGCAGGCGCGAACTCAGATATCCGCGATTCAGACAAGACTGAGAGCCAGTCTTTCCGTACCTGGCACAACACAGCGCAGACTTAGATAAGCAGGGAGAAGGGATTATGGAATACTTTGTGCTTTCTCAAAAAGAAGAGTCCGGTTGCCCGGTCGGATTCTTGCAGGCGGATCTATACGATAAGTTCTATTCAGATACCAAGGACGTTGAGCATGGTTTTTTTTCGTGGTACGCGGAGAAAATTCATTACAAAACGCACACGCCTTATCCAGAAGGCATGGTGCTTATTTCAAAAGACAAGCTCTATGACTTTGATATACGTAGCATTGCCCGCTTTTATATAGTCAGTGACGAATTCATGTCTGTTTGCAGCGAGATGGATGTTGCTGTTACTGATTCGGTGCCAATCAAGGTGGTTTCCAAAGCTGGAGAAAGTATTTCATCCAGAAACTACAATGCTGTTCTTTTTGAGGAACTGGATGCGCGCTCGCAAACTGACCCGGCATCGACTTTTATAGAGGAGGATGGGTTGATTTTCAGATTCAAAAAGCTTGTATTGCCAGCAGGCTTTAATCGGAATCTGTTCAAGTTCAAGGGGCTGATTTCAGGTAGTAATACGCTTATCTGTTCCAGTGAGTTCAAGAAGCTCGCGGAGGGGATCAAAGGGGTGAACTTCACTCCTCTGAAGGATGTGATCTGGTCGGGCGTGAGACCTATTTGACTGCGAGCACAGAGTTTATGAATTTTTATGTGCTTTCACAGAAAGAGGAGCAAGGCTGTCCTGCCGGGATTTTACGTGCTGATCTTTTCGACAGATATTATTCCTGCACAAGAGATGTTGAATTTGGTTTTTTTCCCTGGTACGCGGAAAGGGGGAAGCCCGGGCCGCGTACCCCCTTTCCGGAGGGCATGGTTTTAATTTCCAAAGATGAAAACTATGAATTCGATATTCGAAGCGTTTCGAAATTTTTTTATGTGGTGAGTGACGAATTTTTAGCCGCCTGCAATAGCTTCAACGTGAATGTGGTTGATAGCGTCAGGATTGACGTGCTTTCGGAGGGCGGAAAACGCACTTCCTCAAAACATTACAATGCTGTGTTGTTCGATGAGTTGGATGTACGGACAAACTGCGATCCAGCCTCTACGTTTGTAGAGGAAAAGGGCAGGCCAATCAGGTTCAAAAAATTAATTCTCGGTGATGATTGGAAATTCGATCTTTTCAAGTACGGGAGACAGGTGTCAGGAAGTGATAGTCTGATCTGTTCTCAGGCGTTCAGGGATGCGGCAATCGATTTCAAGGGTATTGATTTTACCTCGTTGGAAACAGTTGTGTGGTCCGGGGTTAGGCGAATATGAACGATACAAAGCTGAGTTTTCGCATAGCCGACAAAACCAACCCTGTTCATATTAAGGTATTTGCAGGCAGCCACTCTGATGGTCCGGTATACGAGGAGCTCCCGGCTCGTCATGTAGGCGCGACAGCCTATGAACTGCTGTCCTCACCCGGGCTGGCGCTGAATATGGCTCGCGGAGACGTCATATCGATCAAAAACAAAAACACCCATGCGGTGGTGCTTGAACGAGGTGGTAACTTTTGCATTCACATCTACGCCGATTCCATTCGTGCTGCGGATATCGCTGAGCTGGAAGTCGATGTGCTGCGTGAACTGGGTGGAACGCTGGACGGCGTGTTTGAGGGCAATCTTTCGTTGGCTGTTCCAGCGAGCAACGGGATGAACAAGATCAACGAGGTTTTTGACCGATTTCGCGATAGAACCGGGATTCAATGGTATTACGCCAACATCTATCAGAACCTGGATGACGATGATGACGAGACGCTGTTGAACTGGTGGCTCGAAGGCTGACGACCCTGAACCCACAATCGAATGGAATCGGATCAACAAACAAGGAGTGGCTGTGAGCGAACATGAGCGGGTTTATCCCAGTGCTGCGCAGAACGCGATCTGTGAAAAATACGGGATGTCTGTGCTTCCTCCCGAGGAAATGGTCGCTATCGCCATCGAGTCGCTAGGGAACACACCCATTTATGGCACACGCGTTTGTTTGCCGGATGGGGGGAATGTCAGCTGGTTCATCCACGGCGGCACGCATTCAGCGGCGATTGATTTTTACCAGCCGGTTTGTATTGAACACTTACCCGAAATGCTTCCGCTGGTGATGAAATATCTGTGTTTACCCACGGGCGCCAAATTCATC
Source organism: Pseudomonas sp. GW822-FHT03F08 (assembly GCF_058801265.1). Classification (NCBI taxonomy): domain Bacteria; kingdom Pseudomonadati; phylum Pseudomonadota; class Gammaproteobacteria; order Pseudomonadales; family Pseudomonadaceae; genus Pseudomonas; species Pseudomonas sp. GW822-FHT03F08. Next base: position 9,942 of record NZ_JBXANC010000002.1, read on the forward strand.
ATCGATACCCAAGGGTACGAAGACGTCTGGATGGCTGAGTAACCTGGTCAAAGGAGTGACAACATGAAAGACGCAATCCGCCTCGGCGACTCCACCACCCACGGTGGCAAGGTCCTCGAAGCCTTCTCCCGGACCGACCTCAACGGCAAGCCGATTGCCGGGGTCGGCCACAAGGTCAGTTGCCCGTTGTGCAAAGGGATTTTTCCGATTGCCGAGGGCAGCAGCACCTACACCGTCGATGGTGTGCCCATCGCGCTCGACGGCATGAAAACTGCCTGTGGGGCGGCGCTGATTGCCAGCGGGCCCAAAGGTGCAGTTGTCAGCTAAAACCATACTTGTACATTGATTGCCATCTTCATGACGCGGCCTTTTCGGCGCGTTTTTTGATAAGAAATGCTTCAACCAAAGCAGAGTTCAAAACTCTCCAACATTTAAAGGAATAAATATGAAAACCGCTTCTTTGATTCTCGCCATGGCAGCCGCTTTTGGCACCAGCATGCTCGCCCACGCCGAAGGGCAAGACGCCGTCACCCTGAAAGGGATATACGACAACGGCCGCAACATGTCAGGCCTGATCAAAAGCTGCGTCGACAAGGGGTTCCTGAAAGCAGATAGCACCGAGAACGCCAACAAGATGGTTGCATTCGTTGGCAACATGCCTGGCGATTTCGACAAGCGTGACGGCGATAAAAACGAACAGTTTGGCCGTAAAGGCGAAGTGTTCACGGATGGGGAATACAAGAGCCTGGAAAGCAACCTGCCGCCGAACCTCACCCTCAAACAATGGTGCGAACAGGCTGATCAAGGCATGCGCGAAGGGTTGAAGCGCGTCGGTCTGTAGCCGTCAGCTGATTCAGGACCGACGGTAACGGCAAGTCGATTGCCGCGGTCGGTCCTGAGGTCAGTTGTACCCCCTCAATAGACAGACCTAAGCTAATGCAAAAAAGATATTTGTTCGGAGTTTTATATATCGTTTAGTTTTGATTCACAGACGAATCAAAGCATCAAACCGACAGACCCCCGATTGCCATGACGGCACACGCTGAATCGATCACAGGCTCTTCAGGTTTGATTCACACGGGAGTGAATCATGCCGCACACCTCAGACATCACCGCATTACCCATCCTGGACTTGTCCCTGCTCGACGGTACGCCGCAGCAGCGCCAGACCTTTCTCGATGACTTGCGCCACGCCGCGCGCGACGTCGGGTTTTTCTACCTGACCGGCCATGGCATCGACGCTGGCTTGCTCCAGCAAGTGCAAGACCACGCCCGCCAATTCTTTGCCTTGCCCGACAACGAGAAAACCGCCGTCGGCATGGTCAATTCCCCGCACTTTCGCGGTTACAACCGCGCCGCTTCGGAGATCACTCGCGGCCAGCCCGATCAGCGTGAACAGTTCGATCTGGGGGCCGAGCGTGACGTCTTGCCGTTGACGGCCGACAGTCCGTTGTGGGCGCGCCTGCAAGGCCCCAATCAATGGCCGCAGGCATTGCCGCAACTCAAACCGTTGCTGCTCGATTGGCAGCAAGCCATGACCCAAATGTCTTTGCGCCTGCTGCGTGCGTTTGCCCAGGCGCTCGCGCTTCCGGAAGACGCCTTCGACCAGTTGTACGGCGATAAACCCAACGAACATATCAAGTTGATTCGCTATCCCGGGCAGCCCTCGAAGGCGAGCAATCAGGGCGTCGGCGCGCACAAGGATTCGGGTTTCCTCAGCTTCCTGCTGCAAGACCAGCAGGCCGGTCTGCAAGTGGAAATCGAAGAAGGTCGCTGGATCGATGCGTTACCACGGGACAATACCCTGGTGGTCAACATCGGCGAATTGCTGGAGCTGGCCACCAACGGTTATCTGCGCGCCACGGTGCATCGCGTGGTTTCGCCGCCAGCGGGCAGTGAGCGTTTTTCCATCGCGTTTTTCCTTGGTGCGCAACTCGACGCGGTGGTGCCGCTGTACCCGTTGCCGGCGGTGTTGCTGCGCGAAGCGCGGGGGCCGGCGAGTGATCCGCTCAATCCGTTGTTCCGTGACGTCGGCTGGAATTACCTCAAGGGCCGACTGCGCTCCCATCCCGATGTCGCGCAGCGCTTCTATGCCGATGCGTCGAATACCCGGACACCGCTTCGCAAGACCGCCAACGCCTGATCCATCACTCGCAAAAGGACTCTTCCCATGTTGAAAAAAGCAGGCTTGACCCTGGCCGTTCTCGGCGCGCTGGTGGCTTCGTTTGGCGCTCAGGCGCTGGAACCGTTGCGCGTTGCCGCCGACCCGGTGCCCCACGCGCAGATTCTGGCGTACATCCAGAAGATCGACCCACAACTGAACCTCAAGGTGATCGAAATCCCTCAGGGCGTGAACTCCAACGAGCTGCTGGTTCACGGCGATGTGGACGCCAATTACTTCCAGCATCTGCCGTATCTGCAATCCCAGGAAAAAGCCCTCGGCGAGAAACTTGCGGTGGCCGCGACGGTGCACATCGAACCGCTGGGCATTTACTCCCACCGTCACAAAACCTTCGCCCAAGTGCCGGACAAAGGCACCGTCGCCGTACCGAACAACGTCACCAACCTGAGCCGTGCGCTGTACCTGTTGCAGGACAACGGCCTGATCAAGCTCAAGCCCGGTTTCAATGATCCAGCGGCCGATCAGGCAACGCCCAAGGACATCGCCGAAAACCCGAAACACCTGAAGATCCTCGAAATCGAATCGCCGCAACTGCCTCGTGCGCTGGACGATGTGGACCTGGCGGTGATCAACGGTAACTACGCGCTGGAGGCCGGTCTGGTGCCGGCCAAGGATGCGCTGGGCCTGGAGAAAGCCGAGCACAACCCTTACGCCAACATTCTGGTGACCACGCCGAAACTGGAAAACGATCCGCGCATTCAGCAACTGGCCAAGGACCTGACTTCGCCGCAAGTCGCCAAATACATCGCCGAGAACTTCAAGGGCTCGGTGATCCCGGTGGCGGACGCCAAGCCATGATCCTCGTCGAGCAGTTGAGCAAGACTTACCCGTCAGCGCCGACACCGGCGCTGGATCAGGTATCGCTGAGCATTCCCGATGGTGCGATCTATGGGATTCTCGGGCGCAGCGGCGCGGGCAAGTCGACGCTGTTGCGCTGTCTCAATCTGCTCGAACGCCCGGACTCCGGGCGGATTCTGCTGGACGGCGAAGACCTCACGGCACTGTCCGACCGTGAGCTGCGCCGGCAACGTCAGCGCATCGGCATGATCTTTCAGGGCTTCAATCTGCTGCATTCGCGCAACGTGTTCGACAACGTCGCGGTGCCGCTGGAAATCGCCAAGGTCGCCAAACCACAGCGTCACGAGCGGGTTCGGGAGTTGCTGGATCTAGTGGGCTTGAGCGACAAGGCCGAAGCCTTTCCTTCGCAACTGTCCGGCGGGCAGAAGCAGCGGGTGGGCATCGCCCGGGCCTTGGCGGCGCGTCCGGCGTATCTGCTATCGGACGAAGCCACCAGCGCCCTCGACCCGGAAACCACCGCGTCGATTCTGGAGCTGTTGCGCGATATCAACCGGCAGTTGGGTTTGACCATTGTGCTGATCACCCACGAGCTGGACGTGGTCAAGTCGATCTGCGATCACGCTGCGTCCATGGCCAACGGAAGATTGGTGGAGGCGGGGCCGGTCGCCCGATTGCTGGCGACTCCGGATTCCGCGCTCGGTGCCTCGCTGCGGCCCAGTTGCGGTTTACCGCTGGGGCACGACGCGCCGGGGCTCAGTTTTCTCCGACAATACGGCGTACGGGCGGCCCACTCATGAACCGTACCGTCGACTGGAATGAAATCCTGCAACTGGTGCTCAACGCCACCGGTGAAACCCTGTACATGGTGCTGCTTGCCGGGCTGTTCACGCTGTTGATCGGCCTGCCGCTGGGCGTTTTGCTGTTCATCAGTCGCCGTCAGGGTTTGTACCCGTTGCCCCGGATCAATCAGGTACTGGGCGCAGTGATCAACCTCGGTCGGTCGCTGCCGTTCGTGGTGATGCTGATTGCCCTGATCCCGCTGACCCGGCTGGTGGTCGGCACCACGTTGGGCAGCACGGCCGCCGTGGTACCGATCACTATTGGAGCCTTTCCGTTTTTTGCGCGGATCGTCGAGAACGCCCTGGACGAAGTTGAAAAGGGCCGGATCGAAGCGATCCTCGCCATGGGGGGCGACATCCGTCATGTGATTTTCAAAGTGCTGTTGCCCGAAGCGCTACCGGCGTTGCTGGCGGGCGTCACCCTGACGCTGGTGATGCTGATCGGTTTTTCCTCCATGGCCGGCGTGATCGGTGGCGGCGGACTGGGTGATCTGGCAATCCGTTACGGCTATCAGCGGTTCAACAATGAAGTGATGGTCGCCACCGTCGTGGTGCTGGTCATCCTCGTCCAAGGCGTGCAGAGCCTGGGCGATCGGCTGGTGCGATCGCTGGCTCATCGACGTTGAAGGTCGGTTGCAGGCTTACTTTTTGAGGGGCGTGACGAGCGCCGTTTCGTCGGTGTCGAGGACGAACACCGCCAACAAGCGCGCAGGCTGGGTATCGCTGGCGTTGGCACTCACCAGGTGCACGGAGCCCGGCTCCTCGACGAAGTTTTCGCCGACGTGGTAGATCTTTTCCGGCTCGCCTTTGACTTTGATGCGGAACGAGCCTTCCAGAACCGTGGCGTAGATGAAGGCGGTTTTCGGGTGGGTATGGGACGGTGATGCCGCTCCCGGCCCGTATTCGACCACCACACCCCTCATGCTTTTGCCGGGGATGTTGGGAATCGGCCGATCAAAGACCACCGAGACCTTGCCGGCGGGTGGCTCGGCGGCCGATGCGGCGCTGATCGACAGCGCTGCAAAAACGGCGCTCAACAAAAATCGAATTACCATGATTTTTCTCCTTGGCAAAAAGGGAAGGGAATGGCGCGAATGACTATCGCGCTGTCGACCGAGCGATCCAGTCTTCAAAACGAATGGCACCCAGGCGCGACTGCTTGCCGGTGACCAGCGATTGATCGTCGAGCAACGTCCCGTAGTAGCGTGCATGCACGTCCGGTACGACCTTGCGGTTGTCCTGGCTCGCCTGCAGGAAGCGTCGGACCAATTCGTCCAGCGGCAGTGCTTCAGGCCCGCCGACATCCACTGAGCCGTTGAGCGGGGCGGCCAGGACGACGTCTGCCAGCGCCGCCACCACGTCGTCAGAAGCAATCGGTTGAATCAGCGCTGGTGGCACGCGAAGTTCATCGGCGACGGCAAAGGATTCAGCGATGCCACCGACAAATTCGAAAAACTGCGTGGCCCGCAGGATCGAGTAAGGCATGCCGGATGCCTTGATCAGGTTTTCCTGGGCCACCTTGGCGCGCATATAGCCGGCCTCGGGCAAGCGTTCACACCCGACAATCGACAGTGCAACGTGATGACGCACCCCGGCAGCAGCCTCGGCCGCCAGCAGGTTGCGGCTCGAGGTTTCGAAGAAGTCGAGGACGGCCTGATCCTCCCACGACGGAGCATTGGCCACGTCGACCACGACGTCGGTGCCGTCCATGGCGGCCGCCAGACCTTCGCGGGTGATGCTGTTGACGCCCGTGCTGGGGCTGGCGGCGAGCACGTCATGGCCGCGCTCGCGAAGAAGGTTCACCAGTTTCGAGCCGATGAGGCCGGAGCCTCCGATAACGACGATCTTCATGGGGTCTCTCCTCGATGACGCCAACCATTGGCGTCGTTGGAATGGAGAGTGCCGGTGCAGGGGAGAGAAGTCCTTGTGGCGACCTTGGGTTTGCCTTGTCGAACCCTTGCATTTTTGTCCAGCCTGCGCCCCGGAATGGACGCAGTAGCGTGTTCAAGTCAGGCGTATTATCGTTCTCGACTTCTCACCATCTGCCGCCCGGGACACGGAGTTGAAGGCGCGTCGCCAAGGGACGTTCGCTGTGCCATTCACGTTTGAAGACTATGTACTGGATCAGGAACGTCGCGAGCTGACCTTGCGCGGGCAGGTCGTGGCCGTCGGCCCGCAGGTCTTCGATCTGTTGCTGCTGTTCGTCAACAACCCCGAACGCGTGCTGAGCAAGGACGAATTGCTCGGCACGGTATGGAGCGGTCGCATCGTTTCCGAATCGACGATCACCAGCCACATCAACGCCGTGCGCAAGGCTATCGGTGATACCGGCGAGGAGCAGCGTCTGCTGCGCACGGTCGCCCGCAAGGGCTATCGTTTCATTGGCCAAGTCAGTTCCGATATGACCGAGCCGGTGCCTGACACCGACGAGGGCTCAACTGCATCTCCCCGCGTATTGGCGCTGCCGGACAAACCCTCGATCACCGTCCTGCCTTTCTACAATCTGAGCGGCGATCCCGAACAGGATTACTTTGCCGACGGTGTCGTGGAGGACATCATCGCGGCGTTGTCGCGTCTGCGCTGGTTGTTCGTCATCGCACGCAATTCGAGCTTCACGTTCAAGGGGCGCACGGTCGATGCCCAAGGGGTCGGGCAGGAACTGGGCGTGCGCTATGTGCTGGAAGGCAGTGTGCGCAAATGCGGAAACCGGGTGCGCATCACCGGGCAACTGATCGACGCCACGAGCGGGGCACACATCTGGGCCGAGCGTTTCGAAGGCACCCTCGACGACATCTTCAAGCTGCAGGATCAAATCACCGAAAGTGTCGTCGGGGCCATCGCGCCACAACTGGAGCGCGCGGAGATCGAGCGCGCCAAACGCAAACCGACGGAAAGCCTGGACGCCTACGATTACTACTTGCGCGCCATGGCAAAGCTGCACAGCGGCACCCAGGAGGCCATCGAGCAGGCGCTGCCGATGTTCTACAAGACCCTCGAACTCGATCCGGAATTCGCATCGGCCTATGGCATGGCCGCCTGGTGCCACTTCTGGCGCAAGCTCAATGGCTGGATGACGGATCGGCCGGCCGAGATCGCCGAGGGCATTCGCCTGGCGCGTCTGGCGGTCACGCTGGGGCGCGATGACGCTGTGGCGTTGACGCGCGGCGGACATGCGCTTGCGCACCTGGCGGGGGATGTGGACGCCGGCATCGCATTGCTCGACCGCGCGCGCCTGCTCAATCCCAATCTCGCACCCGCTTGGTTTCTCGGCGGAATCCTGCGTGCACTTCGCGGTGAAACCGCGCCGGCCATCAAGGACTTGAACCATGCTGCGCGCTTGAGCCCGCTGGACCCGGAAATGTTCAGAATGCACGTCGGCATGGCTCTGGCGCATTACTTCGCCGGGGACTTTGAGGCCTCGGCAGATTTCGCCGAAAAAGCCTTGGGCAACCTGCCCACGTTGTTGGTGGCGGCGGCGCTGGTGGCGGCCAGTCATGCGCTGGGCGGGCGCCCGGATAAAGCGCGCTGGGCGATGCAGCGTTTGCAGACGCTGAATCCGGCGTTGCGCCTTGGCCACCTCAAGGACTGGCTGCCGATTCAACGGCCCGAGGATTTTGCCCGGTTCATTGAAGGGCTTCGACTTGCGGGGTTGCCGGAGTGATGGCTTGAGTGCACCTGCTCCGATCTCGCGGACATGCACGGCGGTACCGGGCCTAAGCTAATACCAAAACGGTATTTGTTTGTTGTTTTTAAGATCGTTTAGCTTTTACTGACTCACCAATCAGACTTTCAAATAATAGAACCCTCGATTGCCATGACGGCACGCGCTGAATCGATCAAAGGCTCTGCAGAATTTTCTTGCTGATGGGCGCCACACACTGGCCCATCGACTTTAAGGATTTGTATGAGTGCGCCTGTCGCCGTGGCCTCCGAGCCGCTGATTCGTGTACGTGAACTGAGCAAGACCTTCGGCTCGAACCGCGCGCTGGATCGGGTCAGCCTGGAGATATTTCCCGCCGAAGTGGTTGCGTTGCTCGGTGCCAACGGCGCGGGCAAGTCGACGCTGGTGAAGATCCTCGCCGGCAGCCAATCGGCCGACAGTGGCGAGATTCAGGTCGACGGTCAGCCCCGGCAATTCAACTCGCCGCTATCCGCTCGGCGGGTCGGCATCGTTGCGGTTCATCAACAGATCAACGAGGGCATCGCGCCGGGATTGAGCGTGGCGGAAAACCTGTTGCTCGATGAACTGTGCCGGCCGGACGGTGACTTCTGGCTCAACCGCAAACGCCTGCTGGAGCGCGCCGCGAACATTGCTGCCGGGCTCGGTCTGGTGCTGCCGCTGGAACAACCGATCGAGCACCTCGGCCAGGCCGAGCGGCAACTGGTGGTGCTGGCCCGCGCCTTCGCGTTGCAACCACGGTTGCTGATTCTCGACGAACCGACAGCAGCGCTCTCGGATGCCGAAGCGCAGCGCCTGTTCGGCCTGATCGACACGCTGCGCAGTCGGGGCGTGGCGATCATTTATATCTCCCATCGCCTGTCGGATCTGCAACGGGTGGCGGATCGCGCCATCGTCCTGCGTGACGGGCAACTGGCCGGCGAATTCAGTGCCCGGCAATTGCCTCAGGCGCTGGAGGCCATGCTCGGCCAGGCGCTGGAGACGCATGTCTATACGCCGCGAGCGGCGGGGCGCGAAGTGCTGAAGCTGCACGACGTGAAACTGCTGCCGCGCACCCGAGCCTTTGACCTGACCCTGCATGAAGGCGAAGTCGTGGTGCTGACCGGATTGCTCGGTGCCGGCAAAAGCGAGATCGCCGAAGTGCTGTTCGGTCTGCGCAAACCCTTGTCCGGATCATTGCAACTGGATGGCGCCGACTGGCAACCGGGCTCGCCTCGGGTGGCGATCCAGAGCGGGGTGTTCTTCGCCGCCGAAGACCGGGCCAGCCAATCGCTGGTGCCGGATTTTTCCCTGCGTCGCACCCTGACCCTGCCGTTCCTCGAACGCTTCACCCGTGGCGGTTTCATCCGCAACCGCGCCGAAGCGGCAGCGGTGGAAGCGCAAGTCGCGGCGCTGGGAATCAAGACCGCCGGCATCGATGTGCCGATGAGCGCGCTGTCCGGCGGCAATCAACAGAAAGTCGTGCTCGGTCGCTGGCTGCTTGGCGAGGGCAGGGTGTTGATCCTCGATGAGCCCTTTCAAGGCGTTGATGTGCGTGCCCGACGCGAGATCGGTCAGCTGCTGCGTGATAGCGCCGACGGTCGTGCCACGCTGGTGATCTGTGCGGATGTCGATGAAGCCCTGGAAATCGCCGACCGGATCCTGCTGGTACGCGATCACGCCGTGGTGGCCGAGTACCCGCGTGCCGGGCTGGATCGCGCCACCCTGGTCGCCGCGCTGGCCGGCACTGATCCAGAAAATTCTTTTGTTCAAGCCGCGCCAAGGAGTAGAGCGAGTGCCTGATTCGAGTTCCCTGTTGTCATCCGCCCCGGCGCCGTCCGAGCGCTTCGTGCAAGCGTTGATTCGCTACGGCCTGCTGTGGGTGCTGGCGTTGATCGTGGTGTTTTTCAGTGTCGCTGAACCAGCGTTCCTGCGGGTCGGCAACCTGTTCAGCATCTTGCAGTCGGTGTCGATTGTCGCGCTGCTGGCGTTGGGTGTGACCCTGACCATGGCTGTCGGCGGGCTGGATCTGTCCATCGGTGCGGTGGCGGCCATGAGCCTGATGATCGCCGGTTACGTGATGGTGGTGCTCGGTTGGGGCGCGGTGCCGGCGGTGCTGATCAGCCTGGCCGGTGGCGCGCTGGTCGGGCTGCTCAACGGCTGGCTGATCGTGAAGATGCGCGTGCCGGACATTCTCGCAACGCTCGGCAGCATGTTCCTGGTGATCGGCGTGCAACTGATTCCCACCGGCGGACGCTCGATTGCGGTGGGCATGACCCTGCCCAATGGCGACGAAGCCGAAGGCGCGTTCAGTGCGTTGTTTCTGGCGCTTGGGCGCGGGCGGCTGTGGGACGTCGTGCCGATTCCGGTGTTGATCACGGCGGTTGTCGCGGTGGCGGTGTGGCTGTTTCTCGAACGCACGCGCATCGGTCGGTTGTTCTATGCGATTGGCGGCAACGAGCAGGCGGCGCGTCTGGCCGGTGCGCCGGTGCAGCGCTTCAAGCTGCTCGCTTATGTGCTCTCGGCGCTGCTGGCGTCGCTCGGCGGATTGTTGTTGGCGGCGCGCCTGGGGCGCGGCGATGTCAGTTCCGGCAACGGTCTGGTGCTGGATGCACTGGGTGCTGCGCTGATCGGCTTTGCCGTGCTCGGCGCGAAGAAGCCCAACGCGTTCGGCACGCTGGTCGGTGCGTTGCTGGTGGCCTCGTTGCTCAACGGCCTGACCATGCTCAACGCGCCGTATTACGCGCAGGATTTCGTCAAGGGACTGGTGCTGGTGCTGGCCCTGATGTTCACCTTCGGCCTCGCGCATCGGGCGCGCTGAGCCGGTTCATTGAAGCTTCAAGGAAAGATCCATGCACGGTTCAATCAAGCAGTTCGCACGCCATTGTCTCGCTGGTGCCTTGCTCTCGGCACTGGCGCTCAATGCCCAGGCCAAAGCCTTGCCGGGGGCGCCGGCACCGTTCGATAAAGGTCAGGTACAGATCGCGCTGGTGGGTTATCTGTTCTCCGGGGATTTCCCCGAAGCCTACCTGCGCGGCGTCGAGAGACAGACCGAAGCGCTGGGCGCCAACCTGCGGGTGTTCGACGCGCGACAGCAGGCGGCCAGTCAGGGCGAGATGATCGATCAGGCCGCCGACCTTGGCGTCGACGGGATCATCGTGCAACTGGGTCTGGCGGAAACTCTCAAGGGGCCGATCGACCGTGCGTTGGCCAAAGGCATCAAGGTGGTTGCGTTCGACGTCGACCTGAACACGCCACAAGTGACTCAGGTTGAGCAGGATCACCACGCGCTGGCGCGTCTGGCACTCGATCAAGCAGTCAAGGACAACGGCACCCGTTTCGACGCAGGCTACGTCTACATCAGCGGCTTCACACCGATGGAACGCCGCGACGAGATCTGGAGCCAGGTCAAGGCGAGCAATCCGGGGATCATCGAGAAGGCCCGTTTTGGCACGCTCAATCCGCCGATTGCCAACTCGGTGGCCGATCAGGCCAGCGCCGTGTTGCGGGCCAATCCGGGAATCAGCGTGATCTTCGCGCCGTTCGACGAGTTCGCCAAAGGCGCGAAAATCGCCGTGGACGAGGCGGGTCTGAGCAGCAAAGTGAAGATCTACAGCGCCGACATTTCCACCGCCGACATCCAGATCATGAAAGAGCCGAACAGTGCCTGGGCCGCGACGGCAGCGGTCAATCCGCAAGTGGCCGGCGCGATCAGCGTGCGCAGTCTGGCGCTGCTGATCGCCGGGGAAAGTCCGGGGCACAAGGTGCTGGTGCCGCCGACCCTGATCACCCGCCAGCAATTGCTGGATCTGGACGTGAAAAACGTGCGGGATCTGGGGCAGAAACTGCCGTCCTTCGGCGATACCGCCAATGTGGCGCGAGCGTCGTGGATTCCTGTGGCGAACTGAGGAACCGACATGCACGACAAGGCTGCGCGCCTGCGCAAAAGCCGTTCGCCGCAAGCCGATGTGGCGCTGGGCGAACGGCTGCCACCGGGGCAGGTGCTGACGGAGCGTTTCCCGATCCTGCACGAAGGCGAGGTGCCGGCGTATGACCTGGCGACGTGGTCACTGCGCCTGTTCGGCACCTTGGCAAACCCGGTCGAGCTGACCTACGCCGATCTGCAAGCGCTGCCGCAACGCTCGTTGCAATGCGACATTCATTGCGTGACACGCTGGTCGAAGTTCGACACCCGCTGGAGCGGGGTGCACCTGCAGGATCTGTTGCAGGCCCTGGACATCCGGCCGACGTCGTCCTTCGTCATGGCCCACGCCGATCACGATTACCAGACCAACCTGCGTCTCGAAGATCTGTTGCACCCGGACAGTCTGCTGGCCACTCATTACGACGGTCAGCCGCTGACTGCGCAACATGGCTGGCCGCTGCGTCTGGTGGTGGCAGGTAGGTACTACTGGAAGAGCGCGAAATGGCTGCGCGGGCTCGAGTTCACCGATCAGGAACAACCGGGCTTCTGGGAGCGCAACGGCTTTCATTTGCACGCCGATCCGTTCATTGAACAGCGCTTCAGCGGTGATGCGCTGGACATAGCCGAAGATGCCTGGCGGGAAAAGGATTTCGACTGACGGCATTTAACTTCGCGCCGAAAAAAACAAAGATTAAGAGCGTGCTCTACAACAGCGTGGAGTGCGTTTTTGTGCGTGATTAGTTGTTCGCTAGTTGGTTGTTCATGTTGTTGCGTAAACACAAGTGTTGCTCAGGCAACACTCCGTTCGTCGGGCATAACCTAAGCGTTATTGGTTCTTTTGCGGCGGGCGACCACTCATCTAGGATCGGTAAACAGGGGGTTCTACTAACTTTGGGGTTCTTGCACTCTAACAGTCGATAGTTGTTCGACACACTTCGCTGCCTTTCTGAACATCAAAACTACAGCAGAAATTACTGTGCGCTGATTGCCGACGCTTAATGATTCGGCAGCGGCCGGTTATTAACTGCGATTCAAGGAGCTGTCACATGATTCACCGTTCCCGTTCATTACTGGCCGTCGCTGTTGTCAGTGCGATCTGGCAACTTCCCGCACAAGCCGAAGACTCTTCTGCCCGCGCTGACGATGACACACGGTTGGGTACCGTGCTGGTCACCGGCACCCGTGGCACCGCCCGTACGGTGCTGGATTCACCAGTGCCGGTGGATGTGCTGACCGCTGAAGACCTGAAGACCGCCGGCGCCAGTGACGGCGAGTTGGGTCAGGCGTTGCAGACGCTGTTGCCGTCGTTCAGTTTTCCGCGTCAATCCAACTCCGGCGGTGCCGACCATGTGCGTGCCGCACAGTTGCGCGGCATGAGCCCGGATCAGGTGCTGGTGCTGGTCAACGGCAAGCGTCGGCACACCTCGGCGGTGGTCAATGACTCGTCGAAAATCGGTCGCGGCACGGCGCCGGTGGATTTCAACTCGATCCCGATCAGCGCCATCAAACGCATCGAAGTGCTGCGCGACGGCGCGGGTGCGCAATACGGCTCCGACGCGATTGCCGGGGTGATCAACATCATCCTCGACGACGCCCCCGAGGGCGGTGAAGTGTCCACCAGCTACGGCGCCTATCACACCCATCAGGACGCCATCGGCAAAACCACCACCGACGGCCAGAACAGCGTGACCACTGCCAAGATCGGCACACGCCTGGGCGAAGAGGGCGGTTTCATTCGCGGCGGTACCGAGTACAAGAATCGCAACCCGACCAACCGCGCCGGCTACGACGGTTTTGCCGACACACCGAACCAGCGCAACTACGTGATGGGCGACGGCATCGCTCGGGACGTCAACCTCTGGTTCAACAGCGAATTGCCGCTGGCCGGCGGCAAGGCTTATTCGTTTGGTACCTACAACCAGCGGCACACTACAGGCGCCGAGTTTTATCGTTATCCATCCGAGCAGCCGCAGTTCTACCCCAACGGTTATTTGCCGCAGTCGATCGGCGACAACAAGGACATCTCCGCCACGGCCGGCTTCAAAGGCCTGATCGGCGACGACTGGGACTTCGACAGCAGCGTCACCCACGGTCGCAACCGTTTCGATGGAGCCACCCGGCGCACCCTCAACGTCAGCCTGGGCGAAGACTCGCCGACCCGATTCGACACCGGCGATTACGAGTTGCGCCAGACCACCGCCAACCTTGATTTCAGCCGCGAACTGCGGCTGGGCGGACGCTCCTTCGTCCTCGCGCTCGGCAGCGAATACCGCTACGAAAACTACCTGACTTACGCCGGTGACGAGGCCTCTTACATCGGCTCCGGCGCTGACGGTGCCAACGGTTTGCGCCCGAGTGAAGAATCGGACCTGGACCGCAACGTGTTCGGCACCTACGCCGAATTGTCCGGTGATCTCACCGACCGTTTCTTCGTCGACGCCGCCACGCGCTGGGAGCATTACGACGATGCCGGCAGCAAACTCACCGGCAAGCTCAGTGGTCGCTACAAGTTGACCGAGCAGTGGGCGTTGCGCGGTGCGATATCGAACAACTTCCGTGCGCCATCGCTGGCGCAAAGTGGCTTCCAGAGCACCACCAGCAACTTCGGCGACGGCGGCACGCTCACCGACATTCGCGTGCTCTCGGTCAACGACCCGATCGCCCGTGCCCTCGGTGCGCAGAAGCTCGATCCGGAAACTTCGAAGAACTACAGCCTCGGCCTGACGTTCCAGTTGAACGAACGTTTCGACGCGTCGCTCGACGTGTTCCGCATCGACGTCAAGGACCGCATCACGCTGTCGCAACGCATCGGCAGCGACGCGCTGGAAAGCTACATCAATGACAACTTTGGCGTGGCGGGCGTGCACGATGTCAACTTCTTCACCAACGCCGCCGACACCAGCACCCACGGTGCCGAACTGGTGCTCAACTATCACCAGCCGTTCTACGAGGGGCAACTGGGCCTGACCACCGCGTACACCTACAACCACACCAAAGTCACCAGCACCAAGGGCACGCCGTCGCAACTGACCGCGTTGGGGATCGGCAACGATGCACTGGTCGGTGTCGAGGAAACCAACACCCTCACCGATGCGGCACCGAAGGATCGCTTCGTGTTTTCTGCCAACTGGGCCAGCGAACATTGGGGTTTGCTCGGCCGTTTGACTCGTCAGGGCGAGACCACCCGGGTGTTCGATTTCGGCGATTCGCAGCCTGAGCAAACCTACGGCGCGGTGTGGCAACTGGATGCCGAGGTGACCTACAAATTCACCCCGAAATTCAGCGTCGCCCTGGGCGGCAACAACCTGACCGACAACTACCCGGAACGCTCCGGCTCGGCCATCAACTACGGCGGCAACCTGCCGTACGACGTGCTCTCGCCGATCGGCACCAACGGCGCTTACTACTACGCCACCGCCACCTACGGCTTCTGAGTCTTGCCGCCAAGGATGGCGGATCATCAGCGGGAACCTTCATGACTCAAACCAATGGCCCCAAGCGGCATCTGCCGGTATTCCAGGCATTGCTGATCACGCTGGGCATGGTCATCACCACCGACATCCTCAAAACCGCGCCGACCGTTGCCTTGAACGTCGGGCCGGAACACTTCTATTGGGTCTGGGTCCTCGGCGGATTGGCGTCGATGGCCGGGGCCTTGTGCTTCGCTGAGATGGCCACCGCGTTTCCGCATCCGGGCGGTGACTATCATTTCCTGCGCACCGCGTATGGCGAGCGCATGGGTTTCCTGTTCGCCTGGTCGCGCTTCTCGGTGATGCACACCGGGTGGATCGCGTTGTCGGCGTTCATGTTTGCCGACTATTTCAACGCGGTTTTTCCGCTGGGACAGTACGGATCTGGACTGTTTGCCGGCGCGATCATTGCCGCACTGGTGCTGCTGAATCTGACGGGCAAGCACATCGGTTTCATCACCCAGACCGTGCTGGTGGGGCTGCTTGCCGTGGGCTTTCTGAGCATTGCCAGCGCCGGTGTGTGGCTGGTGTGGCTGGGTGTCGAACCGCTTGCGCCGAGTGCGCCGGTCACACCTGAGCACACGGGGGCGGCAGGATTTTCCGCTGCGATGATCTTCGTGTTTCTGGCCTTCGGCGGCTGGAGTGATGCGGCGACGCTGTCCGCCGAAGTGCGCGATGGCCGGCGCGGAATCTTCATCGCCATGCTCGGTGCACTGACGGTGTTGATGGCGATCTACCTGGCACTGAACTGGGCGTTCGTCCAAGGCCTGGGGTTCGAAGGCCTGGCCGCGAGTAACGCGCCGGCGGTGGAATTGTTGAACCGCGCATTCGGTGCGCCGGGGGTGATGCTGATTCTGTTGATGGTCGGTATCGCGGCCATCGCCACCATCAATTCAACGCTGTTGGTCGGTGCCCGCACAACGTACGCCGCTGCCCGCGACGTGCCGCAACTGCGTCGCTTCGGTGAATGGGACGAACGCGATGGTGTGCCGCGCAAGGCCTTGCTGGCCGAGGGCGCGGTGGCGTTGTTGCTGGTGTTGTTCGGCAGTTTTACCCAGAGCGGTTTCAACACCATGGTCGAGTACCTGACGCCGGTGTACTGGTTGTTCCTGAGTTTGAGCAGCCTGGCGTTGATCATCCTGCGCAAGCGTTTTCCCGAGGTGCCACGGCCGATCAGGGTGCCGCTTTATCCGGTTTTGCCGCTGCTGTTTTTTGGGTTGTGCGTGTACATGCTGTATTCCAGCGTGACGGTGGTGGGGTTGGGGGCGTTTCTGGGGATTGGAGTGTTGCTGGTGGGCGCGCTGTTGCTGGCGGTGTTGAGCCGCCTGGTGTCGACACCTCGGCAAGCTCTGCAGCGCACCAACGATTAGAACGATACCTGCGCCGGTTGCGACAAACGCAGCACCGACAGATCCCCTGTAATCCGTTTGTAAGCCAGACGAATCGCCTCGATGTCGCTCTCACGCTTCGGGCTGCCTTCGTGCAGGATCACAATCACCTTGGTCGCCAGCCGCTCCGGCGTTTTCGCATCGTGGTCCTTCCACTGCCCATAAGCATCGAACACGCTGAAACCGTCCGGAAAACGCGTCGTCACTTCCTGGTCGAGAAACTCGCGCCAGCGCGCCGGGCTTACCACGCCTTCCTTGCCATCAATCGGCCCCACCGAGAAGTACAACTCGGTGCGCACCCACTGCGCCTGCGCCGGGCGTGTGGCATCGCCTTGCAGGGTTGAGCTGGCGGGGTCTTTGGTATGTACGGAAACAGGAGGAGGGCTGGCACAACCGGCGACCGCCAGGAACAGTGCTGCCATCAGGAAACGTTGCGGCATGGAACTTCCTTATTGTTAAGAACTGTCCCGAATTATAGGAGGAGGTGGTAATAGCAATAAAAGATTAAAAAGTGGATTAGTCGTTAACTAATGGAATAAGCAGGTGGCGTGAAAATAATTCCCGCTGGTTAGAACGATTATTTCTTTAAGTTATTTGCTTGGTATTGGATCGCATATCCAGGACGTTGAAAAACCTGTTCTTGCATTTGATAGATCTGTCATTGCGTCTACTCTGCTGCTGCAACGGTTCAAGGCGCACGGAATGCTGCACTTGAAGCGTTTCAACAGCACTTTTTGCTGCTCGATGGGCAGCTTGTTCCGGTTTATCCAATCCTTAGAATCAGCCCCATCAACTTCTCATCCAGTTCTTAAATCCTCAGGGAGCTTCACGATGATGAACGCCATGCAGATGCAAATGCCGATGAACGCCAACATGCCGATGATGCCGATGACAGGCATGCCGATGATGATGGCGACCATGTCCTGTGAAATGATGGACGACGGCATGATGTGCAAGATGATGCCGGCCGCCGGCATGGACATGGCGATGTTCAAGAACAGCTGCGAAATGATGCAGATGATGATGGACTGCGGCATGCCGATGATGATGCATTGCGGCAACATGAGCATGATGTGCATGTCCCAGGCGGCCATGGCCATGCCGATGATGAACATGATGATGCCGATGCCGATGATGGGCATGCCGATGCCTTCGATGAAGTGCGTGATGGAATGCACCATGATGGCCGACTGCATGATGTGCAAAATCATGCCGATGCCGGGCATGAACATGGACATGATGAAAAACTGCTGCGCCCTGATGATGAAGATGATGAACGACTGCAGCATGCCGATGATGATGAGCTGCAACGGCATGCCGATGATGTGCTGCACCTGCTGATTTCTGACCGCGCATGAAAAAGCCCCCGCAGCTTGATGCTGCCGGGGCTTTTGCATTTCTGGAATTCGGTGAAGGCGTTTGTCAGTCCAGACGTTCCGGGTAGGTCACCACGAGATACGCCACCGCCTCACTGTCAGCCGGATTGCGATAGCGGTGCGGCTGGTCGGCGTAGAACAGGATCGAGTCACCGGTCGACAGCAGATAACGCTCGTCGTTGACGCTGATCTCCAGCACGCCCTGGGACACCACCAGATTCTCCTGCACACCGGGGCCGTGGCCCTCGGAGTGATCCTCACCCAGGGGGCTCAGGCGTAATTCGTAGAATTCCGATTGGCGCGCCACATCGAACGGAAACAGCGCCCGACTGACGAACGCGCCGCTGGCACTCACCAGCCGTTTGCTCTGACTAGCCGACAACACGGCCACACCTTCGAACGCACGGTGCTCCAGAAACGCCGCCACCGACACTTTCAAACCCTTGGCAATTTTGCACAGCACCTTGATCGACGGCACGCTGCGGCCGGACTCGATCTGCGCCAGCATCGCCCGGCTCACGCCGCACTGGCGGGCGAGGGCATCCAGCGACAGATGCCGCTTGCCACGCAGGCGTTGCAGGTTCTGCGCGACGCGCTCGCAGATCGGGTCTTCTTCCAGTGATTCGAGGTTGTTCAGATCCAGCACGGGTTCGTCGGCGCTCGCCAGAAAGCGCGAGGGTTCACGTGCGTTCACGCTTGACGCGGCTCGTCGGAACGAGCGGCCTGCACCCACTGAAAAGCCTGGTAGCCGGCGTTGCGCGCATACATTTCCCACATGGCCCGGGCCCGTTGCTGAGCTTGACGGCGTTTGCGGTAGGCGGCGAAGTCGATCAGGTTGTCGGTTGGATTCATGGCGCACTTCACTGTGATCAATGACGGGATGAGCTGAGAGTACGCCGATATTTTTATAACGATAAATACTGATTTTGTATTTATTAATTCTTTTAGGTTATTTATTCAGCGCCCCTCATGCTGCTTGCGATAAGCCCCCGGTTGCACCCCCACCGACTTGGCAAACGCCCGTGTGAACGCGGCAATCGACTGATAGCCCACGGCAGCGCAAACCTGCTCGACCGTGTGATTGTTCTTCAGCAACTGGCAGGCATGGCGGATGCGCAGCGCCAGCAGTACCTGCCCTGGCGACTGCCCTGCGAGTTCGTTGAAGCGTTTGAAGAACGCCGAGCGCGAGAGTCCGATGCAGGCCGCCATGCTTTCCAGCGACCACGGCAGTTGCGGTTGCTCGATCAGTCGGTCCAGCAGCGGCGCGAATTGCGGATTGCGCGCCAGCGCTACCAGACCGCCGAGTGACGGGTTGTCGGCCATCTGCTGGCGCAGCACATACAGAAACAGCAGGTGACTCAGCCGCTCCAGCAGCGCCGAAGAGGGCGTCGGCTGGCGTTCGCATTCTTCCAGGATCAACTCGAATAAGGCCCGCGCTGCACTCGAGGAAGGATCCCCCGCTCGCAGGACGATCCAGTGCGGCAAGCCTTCGATGATCAGCGACGACAGCCCTGACTTGAAGTGGAAGAACCCACAGACCAGCCCGACGCCATCCTCTGCCTGGCTGTCCAGAGCCGTCATGGTCATGCGCGGCAAGGTCTGCGCGATGCCTGAGTCTTCAGCGCTGGACAGCCGATAGTTGAGGTCGCGCAGCAGGAACACCGCATCGCCGGCATTCAGGCGTAAGGCCTGAGTCTCGCCCTCGATGTGCAGCCAGCAATGGCCCTGCACGATCAGGTGAAAACTGGCCCGCGCCAGGCCATGCGTGCTGGCGTGCCAGCCGCCGCAATAGCGGCCGACATGGAACAGGCTGGCGTCGAGTTCGAGGCTCTCTAATAACCAATCAACCAGTGGGCTGGACGAAATCATCTAATGGAAACACTCAGGAGCAAGTAATCGCTACTTTAGAATATGGATCGGAATTCTTATAACCAACAGACTGGCCCGACACCCCAAAAGCAGGAGTCCAGCCCATGTCACGCGTCACGCTACACACCTTGCAAAGCGCGCCCGAAGCGGCCCGGCCGTTTCTTGAGAATGCACAGAAGAATTCCGGTTTCATTCCGAACCTGCTGGCCGTTCTGGCCAACGCGCCGGCCGCGCTGGAAACCTACGTTACGGTATCGGCGCTCAATGGCAAAGCCGAGTTGAGCCTGGCCGAGCGCGAAGTGGTGCAGTTGATCGCAGCGACTAACCATGGATGCGATTTCTGTGTCGCAGGTCATACCGCCGTCGCGCTGAACAAGGCAAAACTGCCACAGGAAGTGGTCAGCGCGTTGCGTGAGCGGGCGACCGTTCCCGAGCAAAAGCTTGAGACGCTGGCGGCGTTCGCCCGTGAAGTGATCGCCACCCGTGGCAACGTCAGTGAACAGACCTACAACCAGTTCAAGGCCGCCGGTTACACCGAAGGCAACGCGCTGGAAGTGATTCTCGGCGTGAGCCTGGCGACCCTGTGCAACTTCGCCAACGTGTTCGCCGATACGCCGCTCAACCCGGAGCTGGCGCCGTACCGCGCGTGACCGGCGGATCGATTCAGGCAGCGTGGTCTATGGTTGACGCTGCGTACAAGGAGAGAAACGACATGCTCGATCCGGCATTGAGTCAATGGCTGGACAACCACGCCCAGGCCCTGGACCTGGGCGACAGCGACCCACAGCAGGTGCTGACGCAACTGGCGGCGGCCGATGTCCTGCGGGTTGGTATCAGTCCGTCATTGGGCGGCAGCGGCGGCGACATCAGCGACGCCGTGGAAGTGTTGGCCGAAGTGGCCAGTCATTCGCTGGCAGCGGCTTTCGTGTTCTGGGGCCAGCGGGCGTTTATCGAATACCTGCTGCAGAGCCCGAACGTGGCACTGCGCGAGCGGCTGTTGCCCTCGTTGATCAGCGGCGAACTGGCCGGCGCGACCGGGCTGTCGAACGCGATGAAATTCCTCTCGGGCATCGAGGCCCTGCAAGTGCGCGCTCGCACCGAAGGCAACGGCTGGAGCCTCGGAGGCCGGTTGCATTGGGTGACCAATCTGCGCAAAAGCGGCTTCGTCGTCGCCGCTGCGATTGAGCACGAGGAGGGCGGCTCACCGTTTGTACTGGCGATTCCCGGCGAGGCCACTGGTGTGTTGCGTTCGGCGGATCTGCAACTGATGGGCTTGCAGTCGAGCAACACGGCGGCCATCGATTTTGCCCAGGTGCAGGTCGGTCGCGAGTGGTTGCTGCATGACGATGCGCGGGCGTTTTTGCCGGCGGTGCGCCCGGCGTTCCTCGGCTTGCAATGTGGTCTGGCCATCGGTCTGGCGCGGCGCGCATTGAGCGAAGTGCAAAGCCATTTGCAGGACGGTCGCTCGATCCTGCTGGAGCCGCTGCACGAACAGCGCGAGCAGTTGCAACACACGGTGGAACAACTCAAACAGGGCCTGCTCGATGGCCGCTTCCTGGCAAGGCCCGCTGCGCTGTTCCAGCTGCGCATCGCCCTTGCCGAATCGGCGGCCAGCGCGGTGCAACTGGAGTTGCAGGCCAGTGGCGGCAAAGCCTATCTGACCGAACATGGCAGCGGGTTCGCCCGGCGCTGGCGCGAGTCGGCGTTTGTGCCGATCGTCACGCCGAGCCTGGTGCAATTGCGCGCCGAACTGCAACGGCAGAAACGGGAGGCGGCGGTATGACTCAGCCGTTGCTGCATGCCCGCGACATCAGTCTCGGCTATCCGCGCGCCGAAGGCTGGCACACGGTGCTGGAGGCGTTTGACTTGCAGTTGCAGCCGGGTGAAGTGGTGTCGATCCTCGGCCCCAGCGGCGTCGGCAAATCCAGTCTGTTGCGGGTGCTGGCGGGGTTGCAACCGGCGCAGCGCGGCAGCGTCAGCCTGCTCGGTGAACCGCTGAGCGGTCCCCACCCACGGGTGGCGGTGGCGTTTCAGGATCCGAGCCTGTTGCCCTGGCTGACGCTGGAAAAGAACGTGGCGTTCGGCCTCGACTTCGCCCGTCAACCGCACCTGAGTGCCGAGCAACGCAAGGCCCGGGTCGACCACGCCATCGCTGCCGTCGGCCTGGAACACGCCCGGCAGTTTCACCCGGCGCAGTTGTCCGGCGGCATGGCCCAGCGCACCGCACTGGCCCGGTGCCTGGCGCGGCAGCCGCAAGTCCTGTTGCTCGACGAACCGTTCGGTGCGCTGGATGAAATCACCCGCGCCGACATGCAACAGCTGTTGCTGCAACTGATCGCCGAACACAACACCGCAGCGCTGCTGATCACTCACGACATTGACGAAGCCCTGCTGCTTTCCGAGCGGATTTTGCTACTGGGTAACAGCCCGGCGCGGATCCTCGGCGAATGGCGCGTCGACCTGCCTCAGCCCCGCGCCGAGCTGGTGGACGAACTGGGTGCGCTGCGTATCGATATCCTCAAAACCCTTCGGCGGGCGAGCCGCAATCCACTTACCCAACCTTTGCCCGAACCGTCGGAGATTGATCATGTGCCTGGACGACTTCACTCACACACGTCGTGACTTCCTCAAACTCAGCGCCTTACTGACCGCAGGCGGCGCTCTGCCGCTGCTCAACAGCCTCAATGCCCGGGCTGCGTCGGAGCCGAATGCGCCGGTGCGCATAGGCTACCTGCCGATCACCGACGCCACGCCATTGCTGGTGGCACACAACAACGGGCTGTTCGAAGCCGAAGGCATCCAGGCCGAGCGCCCGGTGCTGTTACGCAGTTGGGCGCAGGTGATCGAGGCGTTCCTGTCGGGGCAGGTCAACGTGATTCACCTGCTGTCGCCAATGACCGTCTGGGCCCGTTACGGCAGTAAGGTGCCGGCCAAGGTCGTGGCCTGGAACCATGTCGGCGGTTCCGGCCTGACCGTGGCCCCGGGCATCACCGAGGTCAAACAACTGGCCGGGCAAACGGTGGCGATTCCGTTCTGGTATTCGATCCACAACGTGGTGGTGCAGCAGTTGTTTCGCGATCACGGACTGCTGCCGGTGAGCAAACCGGCAAGCGCCGCGCTGGCCGCCAACGAGGTCAACCTGGTGGTATTGCCGCCCTCGGACATGCCGCCGGCACTGGCCGGCAAACGCATCGCCGGTTACATCGTTGCCGAGCCGTTCAATGCGTTGGCAGAAGAACTCAAGGTCGGGCGGGTGCAGCGTTTTACCGGCGACGTCTGGCGCAATCACGCCTGCTGCGTGGTGTTCATGCACGAGCAGGATCTGAACAACCGCCCCGAGTGGTCGCAGAAAGTGGTCAACGCCATCGTCAAGGCGCAACTCTGGACCCGCGACAACCGCGCCGAGGCCGCGAAGCTGTTATCCAGGGACGGCGACAACCGCTACACGCCCCATGCCCAGACCGTGTTGAACCGCGTACTGGCGCCGGCCGCCGCAGATCGCGAGCAATACCTGGTCAGCGGCGCAATCCAGCACAGCCATTGGGACGAGCAGCGCATCGACTTCCAGCCGTACCCGTTCCCCAGCTACACCGAAGAACTGGTCAAACGCCTCAAGGACACGCTGATCGAGGGCGACAAAGGCTTCCTCGCCAGCCTCGACCCGCAGCACACAGCCAAGGATCTGGTGGACGACCGCTTCGTGCGCAACGCCATTGCAGCGGTCGGCGGGATGAAGGCGTTCGGCTTGCCCGAAGGCTTTGAGCGCAGCGAGGAGTTCAGTCTCTGATGAGCAAGTCGAGTTCACCCATCGTCCACGGGTTGCTGGGCGCGGCAGGATTGCTGGGGTTGTTGCTGCTGTGGTGGTTGGGGGTGCATCTGGCCGGTGGAGGCGATGGTCTGGCGGCGCGGTTTTCGCCGCAGGCGACGCTGGCCAGCCTTGTTGAGTTATTAGGGCGGGCCGAGCTCTACGAACATGTGCTGGTCAGCCTGAAACGGATCGTGGTCGGCTTGCTGCTGGCCTTGCTGATTGGCGTGCCGCTGGGGCTGATGATCGGCAGCTACCGGCATCTCGAATCGGCGACCACACCTGCCTTTCAGTTCTTGCGAATGATCTCGCCGCTGTCGTGGATGCCGGTGGTGGTCATGCTGATGGGCGTGGGCGATCAACCGATCTATTTCCTGCTGACCTTCGCCGCGATCTGGCCGATCCTGCTGAACACCGCCGCCGGGGTACGCCAGCTCGATCCACGCTGGCTGCAATTGAGCCGCAGCCTCAGTGCCACGCGCTGGGAAACCTTGCGCAAAGTCATCCTGCCCGGCGTGCTCGGTCACGTGTTGACCGGGGTTCGGCTGTCGATCGGGATTCTGTGGATCGTGCTGGTGCCGTGCGAAATGCTCGGTGTCAGCGCAGGGCTGGGCTACTTCATCCTCGACACACGGGATCGGCTGGCGTACTCGGAATTGATGGCGATGGTGCTGTTGATCGGTGTACTCGGATTTGCCCTTGATGCGCTGGCTCGAGGACTGCACCGGCGCTGGGCACCGGCCTGAACATCGAATGGCTGCTCAGGCCGGGACCGATCACTCAAAGACCTTGAGGGACCATTTTTTCTCCCAGCCTTTTCCGGAGAAGTGAAGGGGTACAAACAGTCCGTAAGTCTGCAGATACGCGTAGGTGATCGTGCCGTCACCGATGATGTCGTTTGCGCCAGTGCAACCGATGATTTTGGCAGTACCGGTCCAGGACGGATAAATCTCGTTGGCAGCCTTTTGTTCCTTTACGTCGCAGTTGAACTGTTTTTCGATCAGCGGCTTGGGCTCCTCGTACCACTTGTGAGGCCTTTGAATCGTGTAACTCAGATGCGCGCCGAGCGGCATGGTCGCCCAGTCGCCGGTGAACTTGAGATCGGTGAGGCCTTCTTCCTCTGTTTCCAGAGGTCTTTTATAAGCAAACGTGGATTTGGCGAGGGGGATCAATCCGCGAAAACTCAATTCGACCGACTGATGCAGATCGAAGCCTGAACGTTCGGTCAGTTGGCTGCCCGCCCTGGCCGGAAGGAATTTATTCATCGGCCCCATGCGTGGCGGCTCGCTTGGCTGGCCTTGGGAAGTAATGACCGTTGACTGTCGCAGACGAGCGACGCTTTTTTCCGGCTCGGGCATCTTCAAGGCTTCGATGGCCTGCTTGACGGTTGGCGCCAGCTCGGGCTCCGGCAACACAAAGGGCTTCAGCTCACGGCCGGTGAAAAGTCTGAGCTGATCCAGCGCCAGCGGCCTGGTGCAGACTTGCTGAAAGATCCGGCGCTGATCATCGTCGAGATTTTTCAGGTCAACCGGTTCGAGCGTGGTTTTCAACTCCCCACCCAGCAATTGGCCATATCTGTTGAGCTGGAACATGCTGAGTGGAGTCAGTCGCTGCGAGACGCAGTCGGCTGTCCAGCGTTGCCGGACCTGTGAATACAAGGAAGACGAGCCTGGCGTCCGTATCTCGGCAGGTAGCACCCGGGCTGACCAGAACGTCACGGAATTACCGTCTGCTTTCAGGTTGGCCTGGTCGATCATTTGCCAGACTTGATCTTCGGCTGTCGAAAACACTCGCCATTGTGGTGTTGCGGTCTGGGCGCATGCGTCTTTGAATTGATTGCTGTGCAGGTATTGGCTCTTTTGCTTGTCTGGCAATTGTCTACGATCGCTGGCGCCCCGGCGTTCAGTCGTGAGTACCACGAGCCCGGATTTGGTCGCGTAGCCCATTTGTGCATCCGGTCGATGACAGTCCGCATCAAATCGCGCGATGTAATTCAGCTTTCCGTTCGCGGGAGATGTCACAAAATAAGTGACGATGTCGGCCTCGCGCACGATCGAGTTGGGGGTGGGGAGCCCCTTCAGGGCGTCATCAAAGATCTCGAATGCAATCGGAGGCGGCTTGGGGGTTGTGTCTACGCCATAGAGCGACTGGCAACCGGACAGTGCGACAACCAGAAAAATCGGGGATAAACGTTTGAGATGATAAATCGTGGCGTCCATGCGGAATCTGCTGAGAATTAAAATGGTGGCATATTAGCATTACCCCTTGCCATTACTGATGCCTGCCAGCGATCACCTGTTCCAGTCAGCAGGTCTGGAACAGGTGAGAGGGCAAGTTTGCTGCCTGTCTCTTACTGGCTGGCGTTCAACACAATCCGATACCGTGCCTTGCCACTGCGCAAATGATCGATGGCTTCGTTGACCCGGCTCATCGGAAATTCCTCAACCTGCGGCAGGATCTGATGCCGCGCGCAGAACTCCAGCATGGTCGCCGCCGTGGCAGGCGAGCCCACCGGTGAGGCGGACAAGGATTTTTGCTGGGGAATCAGATTGAACACGTGCACCGGAATTGCGTCGGGCACGATACCGACGAAGTGCAGCCGGCCTTTGCCGCGCAGGGTGGCGAGCATTGCCGTCCAGTCGAGGTTGGCGTTGGCGGTGATCAGCAGGAAATCCAGAGTACCGGCAATCGCTTTCAAGGCATTGCTGTCGGTGGAGGCGACGACCTTGTGGGCGCCGAGGCGCTTGGCTTCGTCCTGTTTGCTCAGTGACGAGGTGAATGCCGTGACGTCGCAACCCCAGGCATTGAGGAAACGCAGCGCCAGGTGACCGAGGCCGCCGATCCCGACGACACCGACTCGGTCAGTGGGTTTGATGTCAAATTCCACCAGCGGGTTGAACACCGTGGAGCCTGCGCAGAACAGTGGGCCGGCGAGGGCAGGGTCGATGTTGTCCGGGAGTTTCAGCGCCCAGGCCCAGTGGGTGCGCAGTCGATCGGCGAATCCGCCGTGGCTGCCGATGATCGTGGGTTTGGCGGTCGGGCAAAGGTGATGAGAGCCGCCGATGCAGGACGAGCAATGCATGCAGCTGCTCTTGTACCAGCCGATGCCGACCCGCTGGCCGACTTCGAGGCCGCGTACCTGCGGGCCTGCACGCACAATGCGACCCACCACTTCGTGACCGGGAATGAACGGGTACTGGCTGATGCCCCAGTCGTTGTCGATCAGCGACTGGTCGGAGTGACAGACGCCGCAATATTCCACGGCGACTTCGACTTCTTCATCCCCGAGCGGACCGGGATCGTAACTGTAGCGCTCCAGTGGTGCGCCGGCCGATGTGGCGGCCCAACCGGTAAACGTCGTCGGTTCGGTGTTATTGCTCATTGGACACCTCCAGGTCTGGCGACAGGGCCATGGCGGCCCGGTGCTGCGGGCGCAGCCTGAAGAGTCTAGCGGGTCATCGGGCGATCGCTAGAGCCAGGTGGCGAGCACGCGTCGGTCCAGTTCTTCCCAGTCCGCCATGCCCAGCACTCGCGTGGTATTGAGCCCGCGCAGATAGCCGCGCAATTGATTGGCGACGGCCCGCACCGACTCCGAATCGTCCGCGGACTGGCCCAGCACGGTTTCGTATTCGACGAGGTATTCGGCCACCCGGTCGCGGAATTCGGGCAGCACGGCATCGCGGATCAAATCAAAGGTTCGCACGGATAATCCTCATTTGTTTTCGTTGTGATCGAGTGTGCAGCAGTCTGCACGCTGCGCAACTATTGGTTCAAGTAATAGTGACCATCAAGAAACGCAAGTTCTGCTTTGCGGCCGACAGGCGGAAAATTGCCTCCATCGAAGACGCTGCTGAAGGAATTTGCGCGATGAAGACATTGACCCGACTGGCTGTAGTCGCCCTGCTGATGGGCGGGGTGGCCGTGACCGCACCGACTTACGCAAGCGACGCCGGTACGTGCCATTTTCTGCCCATCGCCGGCACCAGCAGCGGACTGCAGCACTCGCAAACCGTGGGTGTGCTGTACAGCGAAAACACGCTGGAGAACCAGCAATACCTGGAGCGTTATCACGACGTGGCGGTGAATGGTGCCAAGGATGCGCTCGATGCGCGGATCCGCGACGCCTTCGTCAACAGCTCCGATCCGGAACTGGCCATCGACTGGTTGATGAGTTCGCTGCAGCAGCAATTTCTCTCGGTGACCGTCTACGACAACCTCGATTCATTGGTGCAAGCCCATCCGGATGTGGTGGTGATGCTCGACACCCACAACCGTTTGCTGACGCAACGCAACAGCCAGGTCGAAGCACGGTTCGCCGCACGCTTCTACGACGCCAACCTGCAATACATCGGCAAGGCGGAAGGCGCAGTGCAAAAGCAGATGCCTTCGGTGTGGGTTCACAACAAGGCAGTGCCCGAGATCGCGGCGCAGATTGAACAGCAACGGGATCTGCAATTCAGCGCCCTGAAGCAGTTCGATGACTCGCTCAAGGCCCTGGTGAGTGCTGGCTGAACACCCAAATCAAAAATCGCAACGGCAGCGCCCGTGACGCTGAACGTTGCTTGAGAACCGAACCGTTTATTTTCAGGATTTTATCCATGCGTGCTTTTTTTATCCCTGCCATGGCGTCTGCCACTTTGTTGCTGACTGCTTGCGCCTCCGCACCGAACGACCCGACGCTGACCTTGCAGACCCACAAGACACCCGCCCAGTACGCCGAATGCGTTGTGCCGAAGTTGCAGCATGGTGCAATGAACCCGACGGTCTCGCAGACCCAGCGCAGCTACCGGATCGTGGTGCCGAGCAAAGTGTCGGCGGACAACGTGCTGGAAGCCTACAAGGCGCAGGACGGCGGCAAGGTGTTTTTGTACGAACGCCACTTGCTGGCTTCAAGTTTCACACCGTCGAGTTTTGAACGGGCTGCCCAGGAGTGCCTGTAACGCCTGACGGTTAACGCTTTTGACGATGCTCCTTTGGTTGGCCGCAACCAACCAATTCCTTTGCCCCGCATTTTGCGGGGCTTTTTTTTGCCCGGCGTTTGGCGCAGTCGGCACTACGCTGGAGAGCGGATAAGGTTTTTTCGGGAGAGTAAGGGGATGAAGAAAGACAGCAGCGACTCGGCGGCTGAACAGCCTTCTGCACTGATCGACGCAAGAATCCAGGAACTGAACGACTGGCGTGGCCAGAAACTGGCCGAGATCCGCGCGATCATTCACGAGGCCGACCCGCAGGTCGTCGAGGAGTGGAAGTGGCGGGGCGTTCCGGTCTGGTCACACAACGGCATCATTTGCACCGGGGAAACCTACAAGGCCGTGGTGAAAATGACGTTTGCCAAAGGCGCAGCGCTGGAGGATCCATCGGGACTGTTCAATGCCAGCCTGGAGGGCAATACCCGGCGGGCGATTGATGTTCACGAGGACGACAAAATAGATGCAAAGGCACTGAAAGCGCTGGTGCGTTCGGCGATTACGTTGAATACAAGGAAATGATTTGCCGTTGAGGCAGAGGTGAAGCGGGGGAGGGTGAAACGAGGAAAAAATGGCAGGGGCGGCTGGATTCGAACCAACGCATGGCAGGATCAAAACCTGCTGCCTTACCGCTTGGCGACGCCCCTGTAGCTATTGGTTTCAGTCCCGAGAGGACCTCTGCAACAGTGGGCGGCACTTTACCAGCGCTCTTGCGTTCTGGGAACCCCTGAAGCAAATAAATTTCATGGAAAACAGCTACTTATTTCCCGGAGCGGTTGAAACGGCCGGATTTTCAAGACGCCTGAGGGGGCCAAGCGCCCGAATCCTGCGGGCGCTTGAACCCGATTTCATACCAAAGTACTCGGCGCCACCCCCAGCAAACCCGTCAACGTGTTCATGATCGCCTGCTGACGGGCGCGGTCCGTCTGGTGCCTGGCTTCGGCGGCGGCGACGTCGGCGTGGCAATGCGGGCAGATCGATTCATGGGGGTGGATGTATTGCAGGCAGCTGCGGCACAGCGCCAGTTGCACGGGGATGCGTCCTTCCTCCGGGGATTTCTGGCCCTGATTGATCCAGGCGAGTTTGATCACCTGGCCGCTGTCACTGACGCTGCTGACGTGCTCGCCGGTGTCGATGCGTTCGGTGATCAGGTCAAAGCGTCCGACGGCGAAGGAACGCTGCGCCGCGTCTTCAATCTTGACGATGCGCTCGCGCAGTCCGCGTTTTTGCAGTTCCAGGGTACGGTAATGGCAGTACGGGTTGTTGCCGGGTTTGCCCAGCAGCGAGTGCGACGTCCAGGTGCAGCCACCCCGGCAGACATCGTTGTAATAGCAACTGCGACAGTAGCCCCACAGGTCGTCGACCGAGCGCAGGCGACCGAAGTGGATGCCTTCGCTGTAATGCCAGATATCGTGCAGGCTCATGTTGCGCACGTTGCCGCCGGAGAAACCGACGGTCGCCAGTGACGGGCAGCCTTTCACCGTGCCGTCGGCTTCGAGCGCCAGTACGGTCTGACCCGCTGCGCAGCCACTCCAGTGCACGCGCTCGTCACCGAAGCCACGCCACAAATGTTCGTAAGGGCCGTAATAGCCGATGTTGTTGCCGACGTTCATCAGCAGGCCGCGATCCACACCTTCGCGGTACAACCGCGCGAGCAGCGGCATCACTTCAAGCAACTGGTAGGGTTGCAGCAACAGTTCCGGGTGATCCACCGCATTGCCCATGGCCACGGTGATCTGGATCTGCCAATGGGTGGCGCCGAGTTCAATGATCGTGTCCATCAGCTCCGGCAAATCAGGCAACGTAGCCGCACCGATCTGGGTGTTTACACTGACGGCCAGCCCGGACGCCTTGGCCCGGCGCAGGGTGTCGACCGCCTTGTCGAAGGAGCCGGGGACGTTGCGCACCTGGTCGTGCAACGGTGCGAGCCCATCCAGAGAAATCCCGACCCCGTTGAGGCCCGCATCAACCGCCGCCTGCATCTTCGCCGGTGTCAGGTTGCGTCCGCCGGTCTGGATCGCGCAGTACATGCCGTGGTCGTGGATGGCCTGGATCAGTTGCGTCCAGTCCTTGCGCAAATAGGCTTCGCCGCCGATCAAAGTGATTTCGCGGGTGCCGAGTGCGGCGAGGGAATCGATCACATCAAGGCATTCACGGGTGTTCAGTTCATCGGGGCGTCGATGCCCCGCACGTGAGCCGCAATGCAGGCATTTGAGGTCGCAGGCCAGGGTG
This sequence comes from Pseudomonas sp. GW822-FHT03F08, assembly GCF_058801265.1. Taxonomy (NCBI): domain Bacteria; kingdom Pseudomonadati; phylum Pseudomonadota; class Gammaproteobacteria; order Pseudomonadales; family Pseudomonadaceae; genus Pseudomonas; species Pseudomonas sp. GW822-FHT03F08. The sequence continues at coordinate 40,451 of NZ_JBXANC010000002.1, forward strand.
ATTTCCCAGACCACGTGCACCGGCACGTAGCGTTTGAGATCGGTGTCATTGAGGTAGCGGGCAGGGCGGATGTCTGTCATGGGAGATCCTTGCGCACGGTCCTGTGCGCGGCACGATTGGACTGATCTCGATTCGCCGCAAGACCGGGCGAGGCCAGCAGTGACCTCGCCCGGGGCGTGCGGTTTAGCGTGCTTCCAGACGCGCGATTTCTGCGTTCAGATGCTCAAGGGCACTGCGTAATGCGCCTTGGTGGGCCAGTTGCTGCTCACCCTGCTGCACCACGGTTTTCAGCTGCGCCAGATCGCCACTGGTTTGCGCTTGCTGCACGGCCACGGCATACAGCGGCTGGAAGTGACGCTCGTGCGGTTGCGGCTCGATGGTCGGCGCCTGATGCACAGCAACGTGTTTCACTTGATGCCCGTCGTAGCTGTAATCGACAAATCCGCTCTCCCAGGTGCCATCAAGGATGCCTTTGAGATGAAAAGTCTCGGCGATCTGGCTGTACGGGCCGCTCGGGCTGCCGTCGAGGACGAGGACGATGTGATTCTCGACCGCCGAGGTCAGTTTGGCCTCGCTGTAGTCGCCCCAGACTCGCGCCCGGAAATTGACCGGCGGCCAGGTGCTTTGGAAGACACTGGCAACTCCGCTGACCTTTTTGCTGACGGTATTGACCAGCAGGTCGAGGGTCAGAACCGGCGCGCCGAGCAATGAATTGCTGGCGATGAGGCGGGTATGGAAAAGTCCGATCGACATGGTGTTACTCCCTAAAGTGAATGATGGATTCAGTGGTCGGCTCAGCGTGCCTGCAACCGGCTGATTTCCTTCTTCGCGGCTTCCAGTGCGCTCTGCAATTGCGGTTGCTGGTCCAGTTGCTGCTTGGCCAGCTTCGCCAGATTCTTCATCTGGGCCAGGTCGCCGCTGGCGATGGCGCTCTGGATAGGAGCGGCATACAGGGGCAGAATCGGCGGGTAATGCTGAATGATGACCGGGCCTGGCTCAAACGGTGGGAAGACCTTCGACTGCACTTCCGCCAGGTGCACAGGGACGTTGTTGACCTCGACCCAGTGCGTGCCATTGAGGTATTGGTAATTGGCGATACCTTCTTTCCAGTCAGTACCGACCACCAGACGAATCTTGAAGTTGATGATGGAGTTGGAGCCGTGGCCGCCATGATTGCCTTCGGCGGTTATCAGGATTTTGCTGACGCCGGGCTTCATGACGGTCAGGTAGGTGTACTCGCCCCACACATCAGAGTGGATATCGAGCGGCGGGTTGGTCGCTTGAGTGACGGTGGCGCCGCCGCTGACCTCATGCTGCGGCGTGGACACTAACAGGTTGAGCAACAGACTTTGCGCGCCGGGCAGCCCCGTACCAATGCGGTAACTCAACGGGAACAAGCCGACATTTTGCTGAGTAGCTGACATAGTGATTGCCTCCATTGCAATGTGTGAAATGGCCTTAGTGTTTTTCCAGACGGGAAACTTCTTTGGCCAGTTTTTCGTACGCGGTTTGCAGCTCTTTCGCTTCCGGCTTCGTCGAATCGCGCTGTTTCAACAAAGTCTTCATCTGTTGCAGATCGCCTCCCGTGATAGCGCTCTGGATGGCGACGCCGTAAGGCGGCATGTTGTGTTTTGAGCCAGTCATATCGAGGGTTTCCTCGTGGTGGTTGCCAAACGTCCCCTTCAGGCGAGGGGAGCCTTCCCTGACAGGCAGGCGACAGCCAACGGCAAGAACGACTGGCGACAGTGGTTCCCGGCTACGTGAACGCCTGATCCGTCTGGATCCGGTGGAGCGGGTCAGTTGATTCGCGCGGGTTCGAGGTCTTTGTCTCGACTCACGCGCAGGCGTCGTCAGCCAAAACCGTCAGGCCTCGCGGCGGGCGTCAATAATGAGGTTTGCCGGAACGGCAAAGGGGGGGAGCTCACCTGTACGTTGGTCATCTTTCTGTCCTTGATAGAAAGCAACGAAACACAGGGATAGGTCGTAATAACCCGCAACCACAAAAACCATCCCTGATTTTTCTTCCAGTGCGGCTGATGGCGCCCATCGAGAGATGTTTGCCAAATGGCCAGCATATCGCCAGCCACGCAACCCTAGCCCCGTTTGTACGGGGCTGCCAGAAAAAGCGCCGAACGGTCATGGTCGCTGCTATCCTTCACCGATTGCGAGATAAAAAGTGGAAAAATTCGACCTATGAACACGAATCGTGACCAATTTCCCTTGCCCGAAGACCTCAAGGTCTTCCTCACCGTCATCCGCAAGAACAGCTTCGCCAGCGCCGCCGATGAGTTGGGTTATTCGCCGGCCTACGTCAGCAAACGCATCGCGGTGCTCGAAACCACGCTCTCGACAAAGCTGCTGCACCGCACGACCCGGCGCATTGCGCTGACCGACGATGGCGAGCGGGTGCGGGTCTGGGCGGAAAAACTGCTGGGTGATTTCGATGACTTTCTCGGCGAGATTGCCCAGGCCCGGCACCAGCCGGCGGGTTCGCTGCACATTTGCAGCAGCTTCGGGTTCGGCCGCAATCACGTCGCGCCAGCGATCAGTGAACTGTCCCGAACGTGCCCGAAGCTCGACATTCGCCTGGACGTATTCGATCGCGTGGTCGATCTGGTGGGCGAGGGCTTCGATCTGGAAATCCTCGTCGGCGATGACCTGCCGGGCCAGCATCTGGCGCGCAAACTGGTCAGCAATCGGCGAGTGCTGTGCGCCACGCCTGAGTACCTCGAACGCCGGGGTACGCCGCAATCGCTCGAGGACCTGAAGGATCACGATTGCCTGGTGCTCAAGGAGCGCAACAATTCATTCGGCATCTGGAACCTGACCCGCAACGGGCAAGAAGAGTCGGTACGGGTCAGCGGGCCGTTGTCCTCCAACAGTGGAGAAATCGTGATGGAGTGGGCCTTGAGCGGCGGCGGCATTCTGTTGCGCTCGATGTGGGACGTCAAACCGATGCTCGAACAGGGGCGGCTGGTGCAGGTGCTGGAGGATTACACCCAGAGCGCCAACGTCTGGGCGGTGTACCCGACACGGCTCAGCGAGTCGGCCAAATTGCGGGTGTGTGTGGAATTTCTCGAAGAGCATTTTCGCGACTTGTCGGTTGAATGAAACCGGGTGGTTCAGTGAACCGCCCGGTTTTTTGTTTTCAGCCCAACCAGGGATTTTCCGCGAGATGCCGCGCTTCAAAAGCGCGAATCTGCTCGGTGCGTTGCAGCGTCGTGCCGATGGCGTCCAGCCCCAGCAACAGTGACTGTTTGCGCAGCTCATCAATCTCGAAAGCGATCAGTTTTCCGTCCGCCAATTCGATGGTTTGCTCGGGCAGGTTCACGCGGATGTGCGCGGTCGCCGGAACGCTGATGACGTCGGCGACCTGTTTGAACTGCTCTGCATCGAGTTGAATCGCCAGCACGCCGTTGCGCTGACAGTTGTCATAGAAAATCCCGGCAAACGTGGTGCCGATCAGCGCCCGGATCCCGACCTGCTTCAAGCCCCACACCGCGTGTTCACGGCTGGAACCGCAGCCGAAATTCGGGCCGGTCACCAGAAAAGCCGCTTCCTGCCAGGTGGGCTGATTGAGCACGAACTCGGGATCAGGCTCACCCGAGGCGAGAAAGCGCAGATCGAAAAACAGCCCTCGATCCAGCCCCTGACGATCAATGCCCTTGAGGAACTGCTTGGGCATGATCACATCGGTGTCGATGTTGGCAGCCAGGAACGGCGCGGCACTGCCGCTGATGATGGTGAAAGGTTGCATGGCTCAAACTCCCGGCGCGAAGGCGCGAACGTCAGTCAAATGTCCGGTGATGGCGGCTGCCGCGACCATCGCCGGGCTCATCAGGTGCGTGCGCGCACCGGCGCCTTGGCGGCCTTCGAAGTTGCGGTTGGTGCTCGATGCGCAGCGATTACCGGTTGCCAGTACGTCGTCGTTCATCGCCAGGCACATCGAGCAGCCTGATTGCCGCCACTCGAAACCGGCATCGAGAAAGATCTGCGCCAGCCCTTCGTCTTCGGCCTGATCGCGTACCCGCGTCGAGCCGGGCACGATCATCGCCCGCACGTGAGCCGCGACTCGCTTGCCGCGCACCACGCGGGCCACGTCACGCAAATCTTCGATCCGCGCATTGGTGCAGGAGCCGATGAAGGCGTGGCTGATCACCACTTCGTTCAGCGGCGTGCCGGGTGTCAGGCCCATGTAATCGAGGGCGCGTTGCAGACCCTGACGCAGAATCGGGTCGGGCTGGCCGGCCGGATCCGGCACTCGTCCGCCAATCGGGGCGGCCTGATCCGGGCTGGTGCCCCAGGTGACCATCGGTTCCAGCGCGGCGACATCGAGGCTGACTTCACGATCGAACACCGCGCCATGATCGCTGTGCAGGGTTTTCCAGCGCTCGACGGCCTGTTCCCAGATTTCCCCTTTGGGCGTGCGCGGCTTGAGTTGCAGATAGGCGAAGACCTTGTCGTCCGGCGCCATGAACGCACCACGGGCGCCAGCCTCCACGGCCATGTTGCAGATGGTCATGCGCGCTTCGACGCTCAGGTCGCTGATCGCCGGGCCAGTGAATTCGATCGCATAACCGGTGGCCCCTGAAGCGCCGATCTTTTCGATCAGGGCCATGATGATGTCTTTCGACGTGACGCCCGCACCGAGCTCGCCATTGACCGTCACCCGCAGGGTTTTCAGGCGTTTGTAGACCAGGGTTTGCGTCGCCAGCAGGTGTTCGATTTCCGAGGTGCCGATGCCAAAACCGAACGCACCCAGTGCGCCGTAAGTGGTGGTGTGGCTGTCACCGGCCGCGACCACCATGCCGGGCAGAATGAAACCCTGTTCCGGCGCCACGACGTGTTCGATGCCTTGGCGCTTGTCCAGCACATCGAACAGTTCGATGCCGAAGTCACGGCAGTTCTCTTCGAAATACGACACCTGCCGCGCACCGCCCGCGTCGGGCATGGTCGCGGTGCGGGTCGGCGCGGTGGGGTTCACATGATCGACCACCGCCAGCGTGGCAGCCGGGCGCCAGACCTTGCGTCCTGCGTCGCGCAAACCGCTGAAAGCTTGCGGGCTGGTGTATTCGTTGGCGACCTGGCGGTCGATGTAAAGCAGCACGTGGCCCTGATCGTCGAGGGTGCAGACCGTGTGACTGTCGATGTGTTTCTGGTACAGGGTTCTCGGGCTGGGCATGGCGTGGGCTCTTTTCTGTCAGGGGCAAAAAACGGCTACTGACAGAATATTGATCGCCGAAATGGCATCAAGAGCGCTTTGGTGAAGTCGTTGAACACGGATTGTGAGCAATTCGAGTTGCTCGCTGCCGCTTTGAACGGCAGCGAACCGTTACGCGGTCGCGTCGAAAGCCTCGTGATACTTCACGACACCGACCGGCAACTCACCGCCAAACGCCAACGCCTGAAAATACTCTGCCGGAATCCCCGGCAACTCCAGACCTGCATGGGCCTTGAAGCCGAAGCGGCCGTAGTAGCCCGGATCGCCAAGCACCACGCAACCAACCCCGCCAATGCGCTGCAACTCCGCCAGCGAGGCTTTCATCAGCGCCGAGCCGATGCCTTGCTGCTGGCGGGTCGGGCACACGGAGATCGGGCCCAGGCCGTACCAGTCCTGTGTTCCGGAGGAAATCGTCACAGGTGAAATGGCGACATGGCCGACCACCGTGTCGTTCTCGACGGCCACCAGCGAAACGCTGAGCTGACCGGCGCGGCGCAAGGCGTTGACGATGAATTGTTCGGTGTGGCTGGAGTGTTCTTCGTGCTGGAACGCGGCCTCGGTGATTCGGGCGATGGCGTCGATGTCTTCGGGGCGTTCGTTGCGGAGGGTGATATTTGTATTCATGCGTTCTCGGGTATCCCGGTCGATCAGGGCTCGAAGGGTTTCGAACAGCGGATCGGCGTTGGTGTATTGCTTGCCGTAGGCCAGGTTGAAGCCATAGTCGAAGTCTGGCGGATTCTTTCCTTGAGTGTGTTGTAAAAGTGTTTCCAGCTTGTCGAGGGCCTTCACGGCTTTGGCTTCGGGGGAACTGGCGTTTTCGTAGTCGTCCCAGAGCGCGAGGATTTCGTTTCTCAGCGCGTCGTCCAGGGAACGGGTGAGCAGCAGCAAGTCGTTGCGCTCCTGTTCGCCCTTGTCGGGGAAGTCGGCTTTGTTGACCGCCGGGATATCACCGTTGATGGCTTCGCCGAGGTCGTGGATGACGCACATTTTCAGGACTTTCAGCAGGTCGAGCCCGGACAGGTCGTCGGCGAACACGATCACCATCAGGCACAGACGCCAGCTGTGTTCGGCGGTGCTTTCGTTACGACCGGAAGAGGTGTGAGCGCTTCTGAGGACGTCCTTGAGCCGTTCTGCTTCGCGCAGAAAGTCGAGGCGTCCCTTGATTTTTTCGAGGTCCATACAGTGGCCGGGATAGAGAGAACAGGGCTCAAAGCCTAGGCCCGACCTCGATCATCGTCCACGCATAAAATATGCGGCACGCGGCCTACAGCGTCTCCACCAGCCGTGCGGCGGTGCCGTCGGAAAGCGCGATCCGCGTCCAGCGGCACAGGCTTTCGCGGATGGGAACGAGGGTTGAGTCATTGCGGCCGGTGACGAATTCCAGTGCCGGCGGCGCCTGGACTTCTCGCCAGCCAGCGTCATCCAGCAAGGACTCCTTGTGCTGGATTTGCGCCGTCGCAAAGCGCCACAGCGATTGCCCCAGCAGATCGCTCAGCGGACTGCTGAACTGCGCGGCGCGGGCCGGGGAGCAGGCCAGCAGGCGATGGGTCAGATCGCAGACCAGGTGAACCGGGCGTGCACTGTCCGTAACCAGTCGTGCGAGGGCCTGATCGGCCGCGCTGTCGAGTCGTGCTGCGAGCAAAGTCTCGAGTTGCCTGTGCGCCTCCGGGTCCATTGCCTGCATGCCGCTTTCCCAGCGGGAAATCGTCGACTGGGTGACCTTGAACAACTCGGCGGCATGGCTCTGCTTGACACGGTGCAGCACGCGCCAGCGGCGCAGGGCGATGCCGGGCAGGCTGGGCTTCAACAAGGTGTCGGGCATGGCGATGGATCGCAAAAGGAAGGCGGGCCGACAGTCTGAAGACTGTCGGCTCGTGCTGCAAATCGACGCGATATCAGGTCATTCCGGGAGCCTGGCGATTACCTTGATCTCGAACTGAAAGCCATACAGCCACGTCACACCGACCGCCGTGATGGTCGGATGCGGCGCTTCGCCCCAGAACTCGGGCACCACTTCCCAGATGGTTTCGAAGGTCGATTGCGGGTCGACCATGAACACGGTCACGTCCACCACGTCATCAAAGCTGCCGCCGGCCGCGCCGAGAATCGCATTCAGGTTGGTGAAGGCCAGGCGCACCTGTTGTTTCAGATCTGGCTCGGGCGAGCCGTCCTCAAGACTGCCGACCTGGCCGGAGACAAACAGAAAACCGTTGGAGCGTACGGCCGGCGAATAGCGGTTGCGCTCGTAGAGGGCATGGCGTCCGGGCGGGAAAACCACATCGCGTTTTGGCTGGGTGTTGGTCATGGAGTGTCTCCTTCAATGGGTTGAAAACCTGCGATGGAGAAACTCTAGGGACTTGCCTCGGCGCGATAAACGCGCAACCTTGGTGATCACTGTTTGTAAATCCCAAACAATCGAGCCGCTATTAGAGGTTGGATATGGACCGTTTTGACGCGATGCAAGCCTTCGCCCGTGTGGTGGAGGCGGGGAGTTTCACCAAAGCCGCCGAGACCCTGCACATGAGCAAGACCACCGTGACCCATCTGGTGCAGCAGCTGGAGGCACGCCTGCGGGTCAAGTTGCTCAACCGCACCACGCGCAAGGTCAACGCCACGGCGGACGGCGCGGCTTATTACGAGCGGGTGATCAAGTTGCTGGCCGATATGGACGATGCCGAAACCAGCCTTCCCGGCGCGTCAGCCCAGCCCAAGGGTCGCTTGCGGGTCGATGTGCCGAGCCCCTTGGCCAATCTGATTCTGGTGCCGGCGCTGCCCGAGTTTTGCGCGCGCTATCCGGAGATCCAGATCGACATGGGCGTCAGCGACCGGATCGTCGACATCATCGATGAAAACGTCGATTGCGTGGTGCGCGGGGGCGAGTTGCGGGATCAGTCACTGATGGCCCGGAAAGTGGCGGATCTTCAACTTGGCGTGTATGCCGCGCCGAGCTATCTGGCCCGTGCCGGCACCCCGGCGCATCCCCGAGAACTGGAAGACAGCCATCATCGGGTAGTCGGTTTCCTCTGGGCGCGCACCGGCAAACCCGTGCCTTATGCCCTGCACAACGAACACGAAGATCTGCAGATCAAGGGCCGCCATGTGCTGGCCGTCGATGACGGCAATGCCTACCTGTCGGCGGGCCTCGCGGGGCTGGGCGTGTTGTGGTTGCCCAAGTACATGTCCAAGGCTCACGAGGCGAGCGGTAATCTGGTGCCGCTGTTCGAAGACTGGCGCCTCGATCCGATGCCGCTCTATGTCGCCTACCCGCCGAACCGCCACATCAGCCGCAAGCTGCGGGTGTTCATCGATTGGATCGCCGAGGTAATGGCCCGCCACGCACCGGTCATGGATCGCTCAGGTTCGCCAGCAACCACTCGGTAAAACTGCGCGCCATCGGATCGCTCTCGCTGTCGCGGTGGGTCAGCAGCGCCCAGTTCGGGCCGCGAATGGTGTCGTCCACCAAGGGCTGCAACAGCCCGTCGGCCCGGGCCTTGCGGCTGAGCAACTGGCTGACCAGCGCGATGCCGAGCCCGCCGCACGCTGCGTCCAGCAACAGACCCGGATCGGAGAAGTTCAGGCCCTGATCCTGCTGGCCGACGTCGATCCCGGATTCCACCGCCCAATGGCTCCAGTCCATTTCCCGCTCGCCGTGCAGGGTGGTGCGCTGTGCAGGCGGAACCGCCAGCAGACTTGGATGACACGCCGGATAGAGTCGATCCGCGTGCAGCACTTTGAAGCTGCATTCGGCCTGGGAGCTGATGTCGTCGCGCACCGCCAGATCGATGGTCTGGGTCGCCATCTCCGGCACTTCGTCGGTGCTGAAAATCCACAGGTCCACATTCGGGTGCTGACGGCGGAAATCCCCCAGCCGTGGCAACAACCAGTGCCGCGCGAACGCCGGCGTGGTGTTGAGCACCAGTTGATTGGGTTTCTGGTATTGCCCCAGCCGCCGAATCCCTACTGACAGTTGCTGCAGCATCGCCTGAGTGGTGCTCAGCAGATCGTGGCCGGCGTCGGTCAGGCTGACGCTGCGTCCGCTGCGGAAAAACAGCGGCTGCTCCAGGTACGCCTCAAGGCTGCGAATCTGCTGGCTGATGGCCGACTGCGTGAGGCTCAGTTCTTCAGCGGCCTTGTGGAAACTGCCCAGCCTTGCGGCCGCTTCGAAGCCGCGCAACGAGCTGAGGGGTGGCCAGTGTTTCAGCATGATCGATAAGTTCCTCTAATCAGTTTTCCGCTAAATCCATCGTTTGTTTGCCCGTAAGGCCGCCATTAGCATGCACGTCAACGCCGCCAAGGCTGTTTTCATTGAACACAATGGCTTAACTCAAAGGGCTTTTTACCATGCAGCAGAACAAAAACAACAACAGCGGTTGGATGATGCCGGCAGAGTGGGTGACGCACGCGGCGACCTGGATGGTTTGGCCACACAATCAGGCCCTGTGGGAGTCGGGCTGGCGCGTGACCTTGCCGTTGGTGCAGGAAGATTTCGCCCGGGTCGCCAATGCTATCGCCCGGTTCGAGCCAGTGAAAATGGTCGTCGATCCGTCGGCCATCGCCAGCGCCAAAGCCTTGTGTGGGCCGAACATCGAACTGATCCCGCTGGCAGTCAACGACAGCTGGTGCCGCGACTCCGGCCCAAGCTTCGTGGTTCATCCGGAGCAAGGTCTGGCCGGGGTGAGCTGGCGCTTCAACGCGTGGGGCGGCAAGTCGGCTCACGACCTGGACGAAAGCCTGGCCCGTCGCGTGCTCAATCACCTGGGCGGCGAGTGCTTCGGCACGGCGCTGAGCAACGAGGGCGGCGCGATCCACGTGGACGGCGAGGGCACGTTGATCACCACCGAATCGGTGCTGCTCAACCCCAACCGCAACCCCGGCGTTAGCAAAGCCGAGATGGAAGAGATCTTCAGCCGTCTGCTCGGCGTGAAGAAAACCATCTGGCTGCCGGGCGATCCGGATTACGTCACCGGCGACATGACTGACGGCCACGTCGATGGCGTCTGTGCCTTCGCTCGCCCTGGTGTGTTGCTGGTGGACGCCACCCATGATCGCAGCTCGGTGTACGCCGAAGTGGTGCGGGAAAACCGTCGCGCACTGGAACTGGCCACCGACGCCCAGGGCCGCAAATTCGAGCTGATCGAACTGTATGAAGCCACCGATGCGGTGGACACCGAAGCCGAAGTGTTCTGCGCCTCGTACACCAACTTCTACATCGCCAACGGCGCGATCATCATGCCGGCGTACGGCATCGAGGCCGACCATGTCGCGGCAGAAACGCTGGCCAAGGCGTTCCCGGGACGTGAAGTGGTGCCGGTGCAGATCAATCATCTGGCCCACGGTGGCGGCGGTGTGCATTGCATCACCCAGCAACAGCCAGCCTGGCCGGTGGAGGGTTGAACGATGACGATGCTGAAAGTCGCTACTACCCAGATGCCGTGCACCTGGGATCTGAAAAGTAACCTCGATCGCGCCGAGCAGTTGGTGCGTGAAGCGGCCGCACAGGGCGCACAAGTGATCCTGTTGCAGGAGTTGTTCGCCACGCCGTATTTCTGCATCGAGCAGAGCCACCACCATATGGCGCTGGCCGAGGAGTTCCGCGACAGTCAGGTGCTGTCGCGCTTCGCCGCGCTGGCCCGTGAACTCGGTGTGGTGCTGCCGCTGAGCTGGTACGAGAAGGCCGGCAATGCCTACTTCAATTCCCTGAGCGTGGCGGATGCCGACGGGCGTTTGCTGGGTGTGTACCGCAAGACCCACATCCCCAACGCCATCGGCTATCAGGAGAAGGAATACTTCAGCCCCGGCGACACCGGTTTCAAGGTCTGGGACACCGCGTTCGGTCGTCTGGGCGTTGGTATCTGCTGGGATCAGTGGTTCCCGGAGACCGCTCGCTGCCTGGCCTTGATGGGTGCCGAAGTGCTGCTGTTTCCGACCGCCATCGGTTCTGAGCCGGGCTGCGCGGATCTGGATTCGCGCGACCACTGGCAGATGACCATGCGTGGCCACGCTGCTGCCAACTTGCTGCCGGTGATCGCATCCAACCGCGTTGGCCGTGAAGTGGCGGGCACCGATGCGGCGCTGCAAATGAATTTCTACGGCTCGTCGTTCATCTGCAACCACAAGGGAAAAATGCTCGCCGAGGCCGACCGCGCCAGCACCGGCGTATTGGTGCAAAGCCTCGATCTGTCGGCCATGCGCGAAGAGCGCCTGAGCTGGGGCATTTACCGCGACCGTCGCCCGGAAATGTACGGCGCCTTGTTGAGCCAGGACGGCCGTCACCTTCACGCCCGCTGGAATCCTCAAGGAGTCTGATATGCCTACTTCACACAAGTGGTTGCTGGGCGCTCTGGGCCTGGCGCTGGCCGGTTTGATGCCGGCCGTGCACGCCGAAGACAAGACATTGCGGCTGTACAACTGGGCGGATTATTTCGCCGAAGACACGCTGACAAAGTTCACCGCCGAAACCGGGATCAAGGTGATCTACGACGTGATGGACGGCAGCGAAACCCTGGAAGCGAAGATGCTCTCCGGTGGCAGCGGCTATGACCTGATCTTCCCCGGCGACACAGTGGCCGAGCGGCTGATGCGTGCCGGCAGCCTGTTACCGCTGGATCCTTCGAAGATCACGGCGATGAACGACATCGAGCCGGGCCTGCAAAAGCTGCGCAGTCATTACGAGCATTCGAACAAGGCCACGGTGCCGTACACCTGGGGCACCATCGGCCTGACCTACAACGCCGAGCAGATCAAGCAGCGCATGGCCGACGCCCCGGTCAACAGCCTCGACATGCTGTTCAAACCGGAACTGGCCGCCAAGTTTGCCGATTGCGGGATTTCGATGATCGACTCGCCGGACGAAGTGCTGGCCGTGGTGCTCAATTATCTGGGCCGCGACCCGCGCAGCGCCAAACCTGCGGATCTGGCGGCGGCCAGTGACTTGCTGATGAAGCTGCGGCCGCACATCCGCAAGTTCCAGTCGCAACCGGTCACCGATCTGGTCAACGGCAACCTGTGCCTGTCCCTCGGCTACAGCGGTGACATGACCCAGGCCCAGCGCACCTCGGACAGTGCCGGCAAACAGACCCGCTTCCAGTACCGCGTTCCCCGCGAGGGCACCACGGTGTGGATGGACACCATGGCCATTCCGGTCGATGCCAAACACCCGGAGTACGCCTACGCGTTCATCAACTTCGTGATGCGCCCGGAGAACATGGCCGCGATCAGCAATTTCACCGGTTACCCGACCTCCAACGCCAAGGCCCGGCCAAACGTGGATGAGGCGATGCGCAATAACCCGGACATCTACCTCGACGAAGCGACCTATGCTCGTCTGATACCGGGCAAGGACATTCCGCAGGCTGACATGCGTGCCCGCATGCGCACCTGGACCAAGTTCAAGACCGCCACTGCAAAGTGATTTTTCCGGGCCGCCTCGGCGGCCCCCTTACACATCAGGAACGTACACATGCCGACTCGTCGCGAGTTCATCAAACAGGTTTCAGTCGCCGCCGGCGTAGGCGCTGCCGTCATGGGCCTCGGCCTGTCCCCGGCGCGGGTGCTGGCGGCCAGCGAAGGTCGCTGGTTCATGCCCGACGAGGGCGACAAACACGAACGCGCCTACATGGCCTTCGGCGCGCAGGACGCGATCTGGGAAGATTTCACCGAAGACGTCCAGGAAGCGCTGGGCCGGATCGCCCGCGCCATCGCCCGCTACGAGCCGCTGACCATTTACTGCCGCAGCGGCGAACGCAGCCTGGCCGAAGAGATTTGCGGCACCTCCAACATCACCTACCAGATCGCTAACCTCGACGACATCTGGATGCGTGACATCAGCGCCAACTTCGTCATCGATGATAAAAGCGGCCTCGGCGCGGTGGACTTCAACTTCAGCGGCTGGGGCAACAAGCAGCAGCACTCGAAAGACGCGAAAATCGCCCAACGAGTGGCGCAAGACGCACAAGCGACCTACATCCGCAGCGAACTGGTGGGCGAGGGCGGCGGCATTGAGGTCGATGGCCACGGCACCGGGATCATGACCGAAAGCTGCTGGGTCAACAGCAACCGCAACCCCGGCTGGAGCAAGGCTGATGTCGAGGCGGAACTGAAGGCACGCCTGGGCCTGCGCAAAATCATCTGGCTGCCGGGCATCAAGGACAAGGACATCACCGATGCCCACGTCGATTTCTACGCACGCTTCGTCAAGCCCGGCGTGGTGATCGCCAACCTCGACACCGACCCGAAGTCCTACGACAACAAGGTCACGCTGGCGCACTTGGAGATCCTGAAAAAGGCCACCGACGCCGACGGTCGCCCGCTGCAGATCCACACCGTTTCGCCACCGCTGAAACCGCGCAAGACCAAGTTCAACAAGAACAACGACGACTTCGCGGCCGGTTACATCAACTACTTCGTCATCAACGGCGCGGTCATCGCCCCGGAGTTCGGCGACAAGGACGCCGACAAGAAGGCCTTCGACCTGCTCAAGCAGCTCTACCCGAACCGCGACGTGGTGCAGATCAACATCGACGCCATCGCGGCCGGTGGTGGCGGGATTCACTGCGTGACCAGTCACCAGCCGGCGTAAGGGTCGCGTTCAGCGAAACCGTGGGGGAATCGCCTCGGCAAAGGGATAGAAGTCAAACCACGGTTTGGCTTCTTCGAGCACCTGTTTGAAGGCGGGGCGCTGAACCAGTCGCTCGAAATAGGCATTCAAGTGGCCATGGTCGCCGGGGAACGGTACCAGCGTGCTGGCGTAAAACAGGGCCGGGCTCGCGGAGCAATCGGCCATGCTGAAGTCCGGGCTGGCGATCCACTGACGGGTCGCCAACTGACGTTCGAGCATGCCGTACGCGGTGTTCAGCAGGGTGCGCTGGCTGGTCAGGTCGCCGTGTCGGTCGTGGATGCGGTCGGCGACAATCTGCGACATCGGCGTCATCACATAGTTGTCGAAAAACCGGTCCCACAGGCGCACTTGCAGGGCGGTGTCCCAGTCGTCGGGGATCAGCCGGCCAGCGCCGGCATGGTAGTGATCCAGATACTCGATGATCACGCTCGACTCCGGCACGCTGCGCTGGCGGGCACGATCATGCAGCACCGGGAATTTGACCAGCGGCCACAGAGCCCGCAGCTCAGCGCGCTCGGCTTCGCTGGACAGGTCGATGACACGCTTGTCGAATGCGGTGCCGTGTTCGTAAAGGGCGATCAGTACCTTGTGGCAGTAGGACGACAACGGGTGGTAATAGAGGGTCAAGTCCATGGTTCACGCCTCGCGCTGGTGGTGAAAAGCACTACACAGGTATAGCGCGCCTGCGCACGGCCATGCATTTGATTTCCACCAGCAGCCCCGAACGCTGAATCGGGTCACTTCGCGCGAAAGTACCGGATCAGGTTGACCGATTTTGTGAACACCGCGTAAGCCACCGCTGCGATCATGAGTCCGGCCACGGCCGGGCCGACCGCATTGAGGCCGGTAATGAGCAGCATGTAGAGCGACAGCATCAGTATCAGCACGACATAACTGGCGAGTGTCTGTCTAAAGAACGCCAACAGCAGCGGGATGAATGCCACTGCCACCGAGTGGATGGCCACCGCCTGCAAAATCTCGATTATCAGATACGAGAAAGCATCTTCGCCGCTTGCTTGCGTGGCGATCAGCCAGGATTCGTTCATCAGCCAATTCAGGCCGCCAACCACCATCAGGCTGATGACGACAATCAGCGCCATGTTTTTTGCTCGGCTACTCATTGGTCTTCATTGCGCCCATGAGCGGCCGCCGCCAGTTGTTCGGTATCCACCCGAACAAACACCGAATCACCCACCGCCGTCAGCACCTCCCCGGCGTAGACCTCGCAGATCACCCGGCTCTTGCGTCCGACTTCGCCTTCTACTCGGGCCTTCAGCGTCAGCGGCACGCCCATCGGCGTCGGCTTGATGAACTTGATGCCGAGGTTGCCGGTGACGCAGTTGATGCGCGGCAGGCTTTCGGCTTCGCGATTTTCCGCGCGGTAGTGGTAAGCCATTGCGGTCCAGTTGGAGTGGCAGTCCACCAGCATCGCGATCAGGCCGCCGTAGACCAGCTCCGGCCAGCCGCAGTATTTGGCTTCCGGGATGTGTTCGGCCATGACGTGCACGCCGTCCTCGTGCCAGAAACTCTTGATGTGCAAGCCGTGCGGGTTGCTGCTGCCGCAGCCGAAGCAGACGCCGTCGGGGGCGGCGGTGTCTTGCAGGGAGGTGTCGAGGGTGGACATGCCGGGGTCATCCTTAAACTGTTAGCCGAACCGGGCGGATTCTAACCCCGAATAAAGGATGAAGCGTGATTTAGTCCGGCGCCAGATCCCCATACCAGTAGGCCGCCGTGACACCACCATCCATGAGGAAGTCGCTGCCGGTGATGAATGTGCCCTCGGGTCCCATGAGCAATGCGCCGACTGCCGCCACTTCATCCGGTGTGCCGCCACGACCGGCGGCGCTGCGTTCGATCATGCGCCGGTAGCCTTCACCGCGCGGGCCGCTCAACTCATCCCGGGCCAGTGGCGTGAAGATGATGCCCGGGCTGATCGTATTGACCCGTGCACCCCGTTTACCCCAACGCACGGCCTCTGCCATGACCCGCAGCGAGTTGCCGCGTTTGGAGACTTGATAGGCGTGCAACGGGTCGCTGATGCGCTCGGCCGACAGCATCGGCAACGCCAGCAGTTCCTCGGTCGGTGTCGTGGCCAGCGCCTTGTTCTGTTCAGCGCTCAGTGCCGGCAAGCGGTGACCGGATTGCGAGGCAATCACGATGGCCGAACCGCCGGCAGCGATGACATGGCCGAATTCCTCCAGTACGACGGCCGTGCCGTACAGGTCGACGCGCAAAATGGTTGCGGCTGACGCTTGCGAGGGCGAGACCCCAGCCGCATGAATCACCCCGCTGATGTCACCGAGGGCGGTAGCGGTCTGGACCAGCGCTTGCACCGAGGCGCGAGAGGCGACGTCCACCACGGTGGTGGTCACGTCGAAACCTGCATCGAGCAAGACCTTTGCTGCTGCATCGGCGTTTTCCTGCTTGAGATCGGCCAGCACCACATGCTTGCCGGCACTGATGCGCCGGGCAATCGCCTGGCCGATGGCGCCTGCACCGATCACCACGATCACTTTCGCTGAGTTGTTCATGGGTTCATCTCACGTGAGAGCCGGATTCCCGACGAGGTGAACGACTCTATATTGCTGCTGATTGCTCAACAATATAGGGTTGGCTGCATGCCTTAGTGAGGGATTTTCATCAATGTTGCGCGCAGATCTGCCGGGCCTTACCGCCTTCATCGCCATTGCCGAACAGCGCAGTTTCAGTGGCGCAGCGCGGGTGTTGGGAGTGTCTTCGTCGGCGCTCAGCCATTCGATGCGCAACCTGGAGGCGCGCCTGGAAATGCGCCTGTTCAACCGCACGACGCGCTCGGTGTCGCTGACCGAGGCGGGGGAGCAGTTGCTTAACGGAGTGCGGCCGTTGATGAATGATCTGGCGAACGTGGTCAACGAGGTTACATCTGCCCGGATCAGCCCTTCAGGGTCGATCCGCATCAGCGCGTCGGAGTCGTCGATCCGGCCGCTGATTCGCCACGTGGTTCCCGAGTTCATTGCCCGCTATCCGAACATCCACATCGAGTTCGTGGCCGACGCTGCGCTGCAAGACATTGTCGGCGACGGTTTTGATGCCGGCATCCGGCTGATCGATGACGTGCCACGCGACATGATCGCCATCCGCTTCGGGCCGGACGTGTGTTTCGCTGCCGTGGCTTCGTCGGACTACCTTCAACAGCATCCGGCGCCACAAGCGCCGCAGGATCTCAAGGCCCATCGCTGCATTCGCTTTCGCTTCACCGGTGGTGGTCTGTTTCGCTGGGAATTCAAACAGGGCGAACAAAGCGTCAGCCTGGATGTGGAAGGTCAGTTGACGATGGACAACCTCAACCTGATGGTCGAGGCCGCGCTGGCCGGTGCGGGAATCGCCTGGGTGCCGCAGTCACTGGTGGCGGAGGCAATGCAGGCCGGGCGGTTGGTTCGTTTGCTGGAGCAATGGAGTCCGAATTATTCCGGGCTATGTCTGTATTACCCGTCTAACCGTCATCCGCCCACCGCGCTGCGGTTGTTCGCTCAGGCCGTGCGGGACTGGGCGAGCCAGGGTGTGTCGTAGCTTTGCGTCAGATCAACAACCCCGGCGTATCGCGGCGCATCAGTTGCGCTGCGCCAGGTTGCGTTGAAACTCTTCGAAGCTGCACGGCAGCGTCGTGGCCTTGCGCTTTTTCGACTTGTCGCGCTCGTCCGGCAGTTGATCGCTGAGCTCCCAGACCTCGAGCATCTTCGCGTACTCGAAGGCGTGGCGCGGGTCGGTCTGAATCCAGTGCTGGAATTCCAGGCGCTCGTCAGGCGTGCAGGTTTCGTCTTGCAGGCGCAGGCACCAGTGCGCCGCTTGCGTCAGGATTTCTTCGTCTGCGTCGTTCATTGACGGTTCCCAGGATGGCCGAAGCGAGCAATTTACGTGGCGTCTTGCAAAAAAAACGTCAAAGCACGGTGAGGATTTAGTCCGTGTCGCGGACAGAACGCGCGCCCGCCGGACAGATCGCGCCGCCATTTACGCTTTTCGAAGATTTGCCATATTCAGTCACATTGCGTTGTAGATAGTGGGCAGCCCAACCGGTTTCCAATGAGGCTGCATCGTGTTTCCACGTCTTCTGTGTTCGCTGTCCGTGTTGAGTCTGTCCATCGCCGCCGCCCACGCGGCCGACCTTGATACCCCGCGCCTGAAGGGCATCGACAACTTCCGCGATATCGCCGGTATCACCACGGCCTACTCAACGACCCACGACGGCACGATGCGCGCCGGTGTGTTCTACCGCTCCAACGCGCTGACGCCGACGGCGTCGGACCTGGCGACCCTCAACGGTCTGGGCATCAAGGCCGTTTACGACTTGCGCACCCCCAGCGAAATCGCCGGCACGCCGGACACGATGATCAGCGGCGCGACCTACCAGAACATCGACATCATCGGCGCCACCACCTCGGGTGCGAACATCACCACCGTCTCGTTCAAAAGCGCGGCCGATGCGGTTGCGATGATGCAGGAGACCAACCGTGCGTTTGTCAGCGACGCCGGCATGCGCGGTCAGCTCAATGTGCTGTTCAACGAACTGGCCGGCGTCGACGGTGCCGCGCTGTTCCATTGCACCGCCGGCAAGGACCGCACCGGCTGGACGGCCGCTGTGCTGCAAAGCATCGCCGGGGTCGACAACGCCACGATCATGAGCAACTACCTGGCGACCAACGATTACACCGCCACCCGTGTGGCCAAGACCCTGGCGATGATGCCGCCGAGCATGGCCGCGATCTACGCGCCGCTGCTGGGCGTGGAGGCCAGTTACCTGCAAGCCGGCCTGGATCAGGTGACCGCGCAATACGGCAGCATGGACAACTACCTCAAACAGGGGTTGGGTCTGTCTCAGGAAACCATTTACGTGCTGCGCGGAAAAATGGTCGAGTACAACAGTCTGCCCGGTCAGGCAGGGCTGATCGGCAACGCCGCCGCCGGTGCGCAGCTGTTGCAGGAATTGCAGAACAGTAAGCTCTCGGGCACCTATAGCGCCTACAACTACTACCTGCAATCGGCCATCGACGCTGGCACCCTTGGCGGCGTCGAATCCACCGTCGGTGGTCAGGTGCACGCCGATGCGGCGAGTTACTTGCTGCGTCAGAACGCAATGATCGAGCAGGCCGCCGCACCGTTCGCCAGCGGCACTGATCTGAAGATCGGCCAGTACCGGTTGTGGAGCACCGCGCTTGTTGGCTACCTGGGCACCGACGGTTCGGCCCATGCGCAAAGCAGCAATGAACACAGCCAGGGCCTGATGGTCGGCGTCACCCAGCGCTTCTCCGAGCAACTCAGCGCGCGCGGCGGGATCGGTTATAGCAAGGGCACCGTCGGCGGGGCGGGCGGCGAGTCTGATACAGACTTCACCTTCCTCAATCTGGGTGCCCGTTATGGCTTCACCAGTCTGGAACGTGGTTTGTTTGCCGATGCCAACCTCAGCGCCGGTTACGTCGATTACGACAGCAAGCGCGACCTCGGCGGCGGCCTCGGCTCAGCGAAGGGCGACACTCACGGCAACCTCAGCGGCGCGACGCTGGCCCTGGGTTATCGCCTGCCGCTGAACACTGTGATTCTGGAGCCAAGCCTCGGCGTGCGCGTCAGTCGTCTGGATCTGTCGGGCTTCCAGGAGAAGGGCAGCGAACTGGCCCTCGACGTCGACGACATCCAGCAAACCCGGCGCAGCGCCGTGGCCAATCTCGACGTCTCGTTTGCCCCGATGCCCATGGGCGCGTGGCAACTGGTGCCGGGCGTGCGGGTCGGTTATGAGCGTGTGCTCGGCGATCATCAGGTCGACAGCGAAGGGCACCTGCTGGGGCTGGATATCGAACAACGCGCGGCGTTCGACAACCGCGATCAGTTCAGCGGCGGCGTCAACCTGATGGCCAACCTCGGCGCACTGAGCCTGGGGGCCGAAGTCGGTGCCAGCGGTGGGGGCGACAGCCGCGGCTTCAGCGGCGGGCTCAAGGCCAGTTATCAGTTCTGATCAACCTGAAGGTGAAGAAAAAGGACTGCCTCAGCGCAGTCCTTTTCGCATTTCTGCGGGGCTCACGCCGTAGGCATCCTGAAAATACTGGCAGAACCGGCCGACGTTGCTGAATCCGTATTGCTGGGCCACATCGGTCACCGAAGACGATTGGCCGTGCTTCAGCGCTTCGCAGGCCCGCTCCAGCCTGACCTGGCGCTGATACGCGACAATCGAGGTGCCGACGAATCGCCGGAAGCCTTCCTGCAAGGCCCGCAGGCTGACGTTCACCAGTCCTGCCAGATCCGTCCCGCTGACCAGCTGCTCGGGATGCGCCTGAATGTATTCGATGGCCTGCTTCACATGTCGAGGTGCAATCGATGCCTCGGGGCGGCGCAAGGCTTCGCTGAAGTTGTGCGGCCAGGCTTCCAGCACCGCGTCCACCAGCATTTCCCGCAGGCGCGACGGCATCAAGGAACCGGCGTTCAACAACAGATCGAACTCGGTGCCGGTGGCCAGATCGATCAGCGCGCGAATGCCCTGAAACGCCGGGCTGTTCAGATCCACCCTCGGCTCGAAATGCAGCTTGTGCACGATCGGTCGGCCCAGCAGTGAGGACAGGCGTTCGGTGAGCGCTGCGCGGCTGATCGACATGCCGTGCTGGGCGTGATTGTCGACGAAACGCATCGAGCGCAGGTCCGCCTTGTCGATGGCCAGCCCGATGTGCGGCAGGCCCAGGGATTCGGCCGAGTCGTTGAAGATGATCCGGCCGGCAGTGGGAATCACAAAGGTGATTTCATCGTAGGGCTCGGGGAACGCCACGGTGAAATCGCCCCGGTAATGCATGCGCCGGAAACTGACCCCGTCGTGCCGGCCGTACACGCCCCCGATGATGATGTCCTTGGGCGGTGGCGGTGTGTCGCCATAACGATTGCCGAACATGCGGGAAAACAACGCGCCGAAGTCGTCGCAGGACATATCGGCGGATCTGAGGATGATGGTCTGGCGCGTCGGGCTTGAGTACACCGGGAGGGTCACCTTGGCAGTCGGGGCAAAGAGGCGCGAGGACGTTAGCAACCGAGAGTGACAGCGACATGACACAAACGGATTACGGCGTTTGCCAGTGCGCCTTCAGGAAGTCGATAAACACCTTCACCTTGCGTGTATTGCGCCGATGGGCCTGATACAGCACGTAGATCCACGGTCCGAAAGCGCTGGGCTCACGCCAGTATTCGGGCATCAATTCCACCAGTTCGCCCCGGGCGAGATACGGCGCGGCGCTCCACTGCGGGAGAAATTGCAGGCCCTGGCCGTCGAGCAGGCAGGCCAGCAGGAAATCGTAATTGTCGCTGGCGATGCGCGGTGTCGGCTGGGTCATGCGCAGGCGTCGCTCGCCTTGCTTGACCCACCAGAAATGCCGGTTGAGCAACGGATGACGGAAGATCAGCCAGTCGTGCTGGTGATAGTTGTCCAGTGACACATCGCTGCCCTTGCGCGCCAGATAGGCCGGGCTGGCGCAGAGCTGTACGCGGTTTTCCACCAGCGGTTGAGCGATCACCCCCGGCAGGTCGATCGGCCCGTCACGCAGCGCCAGGTCGTAGCTGCCATCGACCGGGTCGTCGTAGTTGTCGCTCAGATCCACTTCGAGATTCACCTGCGGATGCTCGTTCAGGAAGCGACAGCACACCTGATTGAGAAAGGCCGGTGCGAAGGAGGGTGGGGCGATGATGCGCAACTCGCCGCGCAATTCGTGCTTGAGCTGTTCGACGCCTTCGCTCGCCAGTTGCAGTTGCAACAGCGCCTGACGCGCGCCTTCCAGATAGATCCGCCCGGCCTCGGTCAGTGCCATGCGTCGTGTCGTGCGGTCGAACAAGCGGCTGCCGAGTTCCTCTTCCAGTTGCGCCACGGCCTTGGTCAGGGCCGACGGCGTGTTGCCGAGCACCTCGGCGGCACGGCTGAAATTACCGTGTTCGGCGGTGGCGACGAACATGGTCAGGGCGCTCATTTTGTCCATTGATCTATTCCTGGCGGGCACAGAAGTTGTGCGTGAGACGGCATTCAGTTATCCGGCGGGCTTGGCTAATCTGGCCTCAGCCTAACAAAAATAACGAGAACGCTCATGAAGCAGCTTCTGACCCTGATGGTGTCGTCCGCACTGGCTTGTGCCTCGCTGGAAAGTCTGGCGGCCACCGACCTGATCCTGCACAACGCGAAGATCTACACCGCCGAACCCGGCCAGCCGTTGCAGCAGGCTGTAGCCATTGAGGGCGACAAGGTGGTGGCGGTCGGTTCGGATGCGCAGGTGCTGCGCCTCAAGACCGCCGACACCCGCCTGATCGATCTGGGCGGCAAAGTGGTGATGCCCGGTTTCATCGACTCTCACTCCCACACCATCAAGGGCGGCTTGCAGCTGCTTCAGGCCAATCTCGATGGGCAGATGCTGCCGCTCGATGAGCTGGAATCGCGGTTGCGCCAATGGCGCGAGGACGGCAAGGCCCGACGCGGCGAGTTTCTCAGCGTCGGTGGATTGCCCTCGACCTACTGGAGCCAGACCGACGCGCTGGAACAGCGTTTCAATCAGGGCGAGTGGGCTGATCAGCCGCTGTTGCTGCTGGGCTGGGACCTGCACACCGGTTGGGCGAATCGGGCGATGCTCAAACGTGCCGGCATCGATGCGGCGCGCATTCAGGCCCTCAAGCCCGAAGAGAAAGACACCCTCGGTCATCACCCAAACGGACAACCGAACGGTTTTATGGTGGATGCCGGGCTCTACCCGGTGCAGGCCCTGTTGCCGCCGCCGACCGATGAAGCGCTGCTGGCGGGCGGTCGTGCGGCGCTGGATTACTACAAGAGTCTGGGCATCACCGGGTGGATGGACCCGCTGGCCAACGAACTGCCCGGCGCCGATGTGAAAAACGACTCGCTGGGCGTCTTGCCAACCTATAAGACGCTTTCGGAAAACGGCGAACTCACCGCCCACGTCGCCGCGTTGCTGATGGCCGATTCGAAAGCCACACCCGCCGACCTCGATGAGCTGGACAAGGTCCGCCAGCAGTTCCTCGGCGTGCACAACCTGACGCTGCCGGGCATCAAGGTGTTCGCCGACGGCGTGGCCGAATCGCCCGCGCAAAGCGCAGCCATGCTGGAGCCTTACAAGAACTCGAAAAAGTCCGGCGAGTTGCTGATCGACCCGGCGCACTTTGGCGAGCTGGTCAGCGCCGCCGACGCCCGTGGCTGGCTGGTGCACATCCACGCCATCGGCGACCGCGCGGTGCGCGAATCACTCAACGGCATCGAGCAGGCGCGCAAGGATCGCCAGAGCGGCATCGCTCATTCGATCACCCATTTGCAGATGGTCAACCCGAAAGAGTTCGCCCGCTTCAAGGCGCTGAACGTCATCGCGTCGATGCAGATGTACTGGGCCAGCGCCGATGAATCGAGCATGGATCTGGTCAAGCCGTACGTCAGCGCCATGGCCTTCATGTACACCTATCCGGCGCGCTCGCTGCTCAAGCAGGGCGCCACCATTGCCGGTGCCAGCGACTGGCCGATCACCACGCCGGAACCTTGGAAAGCCATTTACCAGGCCGTCAGCCGCAAGGGCCCGAAAGGCGTGCTCAACGCCGCCGAAGACATCGACCGCCAGACCATGTTCCAGGCCTACACCCTGAATGCGGCCAAGGTTCTGCGCCTTGAAGACAGCATCGGCTCGCTCAAACCCGGCAAGCAGGCCGACCTGATCGTGCTCGACCGCGATGTGTTCACGGTCGCCCCCGAAGCCCTGCGCGACACCCAGGTGCTCAACACTTTCTTCGCCGGCCGCGAAATCTATCGCCGCCAGCCGTAAGCCGCACTCCGATTACAACGCTAAAAAAGGAAACCCTTTCGTGAACCTTCATTGCTTCGTCACAGACACCCATAACCCGCAAACCCGTGGGCACCAGATCGGTGACGCCTTCAGCGCGCAGATTCGCCAGACCGTTGCGCTGTATCTCGACTTTTTCGATCAACTCGATATTCCGTCGCAGCAAGTACGCGACATCGGCGACGCCAGCCTGAAAGCCCTGGAAGACTGGAGCCCGGCACTGGCCGAGGAAATCGTCGCCATGGCCGAAGGCGCGGATCTGCCGCTGTGGCAGCTTGCGGCCCTGAATGCCCGCACCGAAATCCTTGCCGTTATGCCATCGACTGAAGGCGAATGCTCGACGGCGGTCTTCGCCCCCCAGGGCTCGGCGGCACCAAAAACGATTCAGACCTGGGACTGGCACGACACGCTGGTACCCAACGGCCTGATCCTGCAACTCACCACCGACGCCGGGATGACCGTCAAGCTGTTCACCGAATTCGGCATGCTCGGCAAGATCGGCGTGAACAGTGCCGGGCTCGGGCTGCACTTCAACATTCTTCACCATGCCAGCGACAACGGCGCCGCCGGTGTACCGGTGCATGCGATTGCGCGACGGATTCTGGAGCAGGCGCGCAGCGTCGATGAGGCCATCGAACTGGCGCGTTCGGCGCGGGTCAGCGCGTCCACGGTGTTGACGGTGTTCTCCCGCGCCGACTCGACCCTTCGTGCCGCCAGCATCGAGCTGTCGCCAGCCGCCACAGCCGTGGTGTTGCCGAACGCCGAAGGCTGGATCACCCACACCAACCATTTCCTCGATCCGAGCCTGAGCGCTGGCGAACGCACGCCGGACGCCTCGACCACCTACGCCCGCATCGACCATGTGAACGCCTTGCTGAGCGGCATGACCGAGGGCGACCTGATACTTCGGGCCGATGCCATGTGCGGCGCGGCCGGCGAGGAAGCACCGATCTGCTTCCGCCCCGATCTGAGCATGCCGGCCACCGAGCGTTGGGAAACCTTGCTGACCATTGGCATCGACACCGAACTGGGCGTCCTCGAATACGCCGCCGGCAACCCGAAACAGTTGGCCAGAAACGGTTACCAGCGTTTCTGAAACCCTGAAGCAACGCCCCGAAAAACAACAACAAGAGGAGCACCCCACATGGCCAGTCACCCTGAACGCACGGCGGGTTCACCGTCGGCGCTGAGAACCTTCTTCGTCTCCGGCATGGGCACCGCCCTGGAGTTCTATGACTTCGTGATCTACGGAACCGCCGCCGCGCTGGTGTTTCCGAAGGTGTTTTTCCCGCAGATGGATCCGCTCACCGCGACGCTCGTTGCCTTTGGCGCGTTCGGCGCGGGGTTCTTCGCCCGGCCGTTGGGCGGCATGGTGTTCGGGCATTACGGCGACAAGCTCGGCCGCCAGAAAATGCTGGTCATCACCTTGTTGTTGATGGGGCTCAGTACGTTTCTGATCGGGTGCCTGCCGGGCTACGCGTCGATCGGTTTGGGCGCGCCGGCGTTGCTGGTGTTGTTGCGGCTGGTGCAGGGCTTTGCGGCGGGAGGCGAGTGGGGCGGGGCGGCGCTGTTCGGCATCGAGTCGGCACCCGTGGGGCGTCGAGGGCTGTGGGGCAGTTTCACCAGCATGGGCATCGGCATCGGCGGGATTCTCGGCTCGGCGGTGTTCGCTGTGGTCAGCGTGGCGGCCAACGATGACCTCGCCGGTTTTGCCTGGCGCATTCCATTCTGGTTGGGCGGTGTGCTGGTGCTGGTCGGGCTGTATGCACGGTTACAGAAACCGGCGCAGTCGCTCAATGAACCGAACGTCCACGGGCGCATGCCGTTGATTGAAGCGTTGCGTGCGCGACCTCGGGCCATGTTGCTGTGCACCGGCATCGCGTTTGGCTACGTGACCATCGCGTATATCGGCAGCACGTTCTTCCTGTCCTACGCCACGCAGTTGGGTTATGGCAGCACCGATGCGCTGATTTTCGACATCGCGCTGTCGGTCGCCATTGTCATCACCGCGCCGCTGTTTGCCTTGCTTTCCGACCGCATCGGCCGGCGCAAGGTGATGATCCTGGGGGCGTTCATCATGGCGGCCGGGTTCTTCATGTTCTTCCCGTTGGTGGGTTTGAAAAGCCTGTTGATCTCGACGCTCGCCTACATCGTGATCGGTGCCTTCATGGGCGCAACGCAAGGGCCGATCCCGGCGTTTCTGGCCGAGCAATTTCCACGGGACATGCGTTATTCAGGGATGTCGGCGGCGTACCAGATCGGTGCCGCGCTGGGAGGCGGGACGGCATCGAGTGTGGCCACGGCCATTCTGATCGCCAACAACCACGACGCGTTTGGCGTAGCAGTTTACGGCGCGGTGGCGTTGGGGATCGTGGCGGTCTGCTCGTTCTTCCTCAAGGAAACCGCGCACTTGAGCCTGGAAGAAATCGATGCGTCAGTGACGGCTGCTTCGATAATCCCGCCTGCCGTGCAACGCTGGGAAACACGGTGAGGCTGGCGCCGCCCCTTCTTTGCAGAAGCGGGCGGCGCTCTATCCTCAGGTGTGATGGATGTCCCGATCCTTGGTTTCCGGCATGAAGAAAATGCCGAGAATCGCCGTCATCACTGCGATGACAATCGGGTACCACAGGCCGTAATAGATATCCCCGGTGGCCGCGACCATGGCGAACGCCACAGTCGGCAGGAACCCGCCGAACCAACCGTTGCCGATGTGATAGGGCAGCGACATCGAGGTGTAGCGGATGCGCGCCGGGAACAGCTCAACCAGCCACGCCGCAATCGGGCCGTAAACCATGGTCACGTAGATCACCAGCACGGTCAGCAGGAGCAGCACCATCGGGTAATTGGTCTTGGCCGGGTCGGCTTTTTCCGGGTAACCGGCCTCTTTCAACGCGGTGCCGAGGCTGGCGGTGAAGGCGTCGTTGCGGGTCTTGAAGTCGGCGGCCGGCATGGCGGTGCCTTCGAAACTTTCGATGACCTTGTCGCCGATACGCACCTGAGCCACGGTGCCCGGTTCCGCCACCACGTTTTCGTAGGGGATCGCCCGTTTGGCCAGGATGGTTTTCGCCAGGTCGCAGGAACTGGTGAATTTGGCCTTGCCCACCGGATCGAACTGGAACGAGCACTGGTCAGGGTTGGCGACCACTTTGACCGGGTTCTTTTCCTGGGCGACGAATACGTCAGGGTTACCGTACTGGGTCAGCGCGTGGAAGATCGGGAAGTAGGTCACCGCCGCCAGAATGCACCCGGCCATGATGATGCCCTTGCGCCCGATGCGATCGGACAGGCTGCCGAAAATCACGAAAAACGGCGTGCCGATCAGCAGCGAACCGGCGATCAGCAGGTTGGCGGTTTGCGGGTCGATCTTCAGTGTTTGCAGCAGGAAAAACAGCGCGTAGAACTGCCCGGTGTACCAGACCACCGCTTGCCCTGCGGTGCCGCCAAGCAGCGCCATGATCACGATTTTCAGGTTGTCCCAACGGGCGAAGGATTCGGTCAGCGGCGCTTTCGAGGATTTGCCTTCGGCCTTCATCTTCATGAACACCGGTGACTCGTTCAGTTGCAGACGGATGTACACCGACACGGCCAGCAAGAAGATCGACAGCAGGAACGGAATCCGCCAGCCCCAGGCCTCGAACGCCTCGGTGCCCAGCGCGGTGCGGCAGGCCAGAATCACCAGCAGCGACAGAAACAGCCCCAGCGTCGCCGTCGTCTGAATCCAAGACGTGAAATACCCGCGCTTGCCCTTCGGCGCATGCTCTGCGACATAGGTCGCCGCGCCACCGTATTCACCGCCCAGCGCCAGACCTTGCAACAATCGCAGGGTGATCAGAATGATCGGCGCCGCGACCCCGATGGTCGCGTAACCCGGCAGGAACCCCACAATCGCCGTCGACACCCCCATGATCACTATCGTGATCAGAAACGTGTGCTTGCGCCCGATCATGTCACCCAACCGCCCGAATACCACCGCACCAAACGGCCGCACCGCAAAACCGGCGGCGAAGGCGAGCAGGGCGAAAATGAAGGCCGTGGTCTCGTTGACCCCGGCGAAGAAGTGCTTGGCGATGATCGCGGCGAGCGAGCCGTAGAGGTAGAAGTCGTACCACTCGAACACCGTGCCGAGGGAGGAGGCGAAGATGACCTTGCGCTCCTCTCGGCTGACGCTGTGGTGCGGGGCACTGCCGGTGGACATGCTGTCGAGTACTGCCATGGGTGTTCTCCGTCGTGCTTGTTGTTGTAGGCCGGAGCACCTAACAGTGTTGCTGTACCCGTGGCCTGGGGGTGTTGCGCTTCACCGGGTGGGTGGCGCGCGGACAGACTGACGGCCTCGCAGATTGGGCGAGGTTCTATTGAGCATAATTGGGTTTGGGGGGATATCCAGTTGCGAAGAGCTATCAAACAACTCGGTGACGGCGGGGGGAGACCCCGCCGCTGGGTATTACTCGGTCGGTACGACCTTATCCAGAACCTGATTCACCGCCAGTTCCGCCAACATCACAACCTGCGCAATACCCTGCGCGGTCTTGCGGTGGGGGCCCTGGAGGAGGTCGGCGAAGTTGTTGAGCATGACGTTGGCCGAGCCGAGGGTTTCGACGGCGTCGACCAGCAAGGATTCGTTGTTGCTGGCCGGGTTGGCCTGGTAGAGGCGGTTGGGGGAGTAGGGCGCGGCCATCATGTGGGCTGATATCGGGCCGAGGTGGTAGTCGAGGGCGCGGTTGGCGGCTTCGTTGAATCTCTTGGAGTCAGGGCATTCGTAGGGGGACGTTGGGTCGGTGATGCTGGCCGGTTCGGTGACCGGGGGATTTGGAGTTGCTTTGAACATGTTCATTCTTTTCCTATGGTGAAGCCGCCAGACCCGAGCTACTAAACAAGGGGGGAGGCAGCTGTGCGCAGGTTAGTAGACCGGGGAAAAGAAGAAAGCCGGCGTGCCCGGGGGCACCCTACGCACAGCCACCATCAAATCCAGGTATTGAAATACCTGACTGACAGACACTTGTGCATTCTTCAAATACCAACGGGCTACTAAACCCGATCACTGCGAATCAGTGACCCGATCCAAGTTACCGGCCGACCCCAAGGCGCACAAGCCGGCGGATTCTGGCGTAGCCGTAGGCTCTGGCGCAAGGATTTGTGGGCAATTGCGCGTAACTCCAGGTGTCTTTAAACACACGCATCGAAACCTGTTTATCAGCCAACAAAACACGCTGAAACATCCGTCAGAAATCACCCCGAAAACCACCATGGCTTCAAACCCGCCGCCGTGTCTGTAAACTGGCCGCCCGAAACGGCGCGCGATGGCGCCGTCCTCACTGCCAGCGAAGGACTTTCCCATGGCCAACCAAGACATCACCTACACCCCGGATCCGGATGCAGACTCGATCTCTTCGGACGTGACCGAATTCAACGGCATCCTGATGTCGACCCAGATTCCGACCCGTGCCGACGGCAGTCTGGAACTGGGCGACGTCACTGCGCAAAGCGAATGCACGCTGCAGGCATTGAAAGTCGCACTGGAAAAGGCCGGCAGTTCGATGGACCGCGTGCTGCACCTGACCATCTACCTGACCGACATGGCTGACCGCGCCGCATTCAACGAGGTGTACAAGCGCTACTTCGCCAAGCCTTGGCCGGTGCGCGCAGCGGTTGGCGTGGCGGCGCTGGCGGTTGAAGGGATGAAGGTGGAAGTGACTGCGATGGCCGCGAAAGCCTGATTCAGCCCCGGATGATCGTTCCCACGCTCTGCGTGGGAATGCCTCCATGGACGCTCAGCGTCCTGCCGTGGAAGGGACGCGGAGCGTCCCGGGCTGCATTCCCACGCGGAGCGTGGGAACGATCTGAACGATCTGCGTCCGGGCGGGTTTAAAACAGCCACCCGGCAGCACAGGCGTGCCGGCCACGCGTTTCGCGGCTACAATGCGCGCCTCGACCGTGACAGCCTGACTAAAAAAACATATGTCCTTGCCCAAACATCACCTGGAACTGCTCAGCCCCGCCCGTGACGTGGCCATCGCCCGCGAGGCCATCCTGCATGGCGCCGACGCGGTGTACATCGGCGGCCCGAGCTTCGGGGCGCGCCACAACGCGTGCAACGAGGTGAGCGAAATCGCCGAACTGGTGGAATTTGCCCGTCGCTATCACGCGCGCATCTTCACCACCATCAACACCATCCTGCACGACAACGAACTGGAGCCGGCGCGCAAGCTGATCCATCAGTTGTACGACGCCGGCGTCGATGCGCTGATCGTCCAGGACCTGGGCGTGATGGAGCTGGACATTCCACCCATCGAGCTGCACGCCAGCACCCAGACCGACATCCGCACCCTTGAGCGGGCCAAGTTCCTCGATCAGGCCGGTTTCTCGCAACTGGTACTGGCCCGTGAACTGAACCTCAAGGAAATCCGCGCGATCGCCGATGAAACCGATGCCGCCATCGAGTTCTTCATTCACGGCGCGTTGTGCGTGGCGTTTTCCGGCCAGTGCAACATTTCCCACGCGCAGACCGGGCGCAGTGCCAACCGTGGCGACTGCTCCCAGGCCTGCCGTCTGCCGTACACCCTGAAAGACGAAAAGGGTGGCGTGATCGCCTACGAAAAACACCTGCTGTCGATGAAGGACAACAACCAGAGCGCCAACATCCGCGCACTGGTCGAGGCCGGTGTGCGTTCGTTCAAGATCGAAGGTCGCTACAAGGACATGGGCTATGTGAAGAACATCACCGCCTATTACCGTCAGCGCCTCGACGACGTGCTCAACGACCGTCCGGATCTGGCCCGCGCCTCTAGCGGCCGTACCGCGCATTTCTTCATGCCGGACCCGGAAAAGACCTTCCACCGTGGCAGCACCGACTACTTCGTCAGCGAGCGCAAGATCGACATCGGCGCGTTCGATTCGCCGACCTTCACCGGTCTGGCGGTGGGCACGGTCGAGAAAGTCGGCAAGCGTGACATGCAAGTCATCACCCACGAGCCACTGTCCAACGGCGACGGCCTCAACGTGCTGGTCAAGCGCGAAGTGGTGGGTTTCCGCGCCAACATCGCCGAAGCCAAAGGCGAGTTCGAGGAAGAAGGCGAGAAGCGCTACCGCTACCGCGTCGAGCCGAACGAAATGCCGGAAGGCCTGTACAAGCTGCGCCCGAACCATCCGCTGAACCGCAACCTCGACCACAACTGGCAGCAGGCCTTGCTCAAGACTTCTGCCGAGCGTCGTATCGGCGTGAGCTGGCTGGCGAAGCTGCGTGAAGAACGTCTGGAACTGACCGTCACCAGCGAAGAGGGCATCAGTGCCAGCGTTGCGCTGGAAGGCCCGTTCGGCGTCGCCAACAAACCGGAACAGGCGCTGGACACCTTGCACGACCTGCTCGGTCAACTCGGCACCACCGAGTACCACGCGACCTCGATCAAACTCGATGCGCCACAAGCGTTCTTCATCCCGAACTCGCAGCTCAAGTCGTTGCGCCGCGAAGTGATCGAAGCGCTGACCGCCGCCCGTGTTGCCGCCCACCCGCGCGGTGGACGCAAGGCTGAAACCACGCCACCGCCGGTGTACCCGGAGGCGCACCTGTCGTTCCTGGCCAACGTCTACAACCAGAAGGCTCGCGACTTCTACCACCGCCACGGTGTGAAGCTGATCGACGCCGCGTACGAAGCACACGAAGAGGCGGGCGAAGTGCCGGTGATGATCACCAAGCACTGCCTGCGGTTCTCCTTCAACCTGTGCCCGAAACAGGCCAAAGGCGTGACGGGTGTGAAGACCAAAGTCGCGCCGATGCAGTTGATCCACGGCGACGAAGTGCTGACCCTGAAGTTCGACTGCAAACCGTGCGAAATGCACGTGATCGGCAAGATGAAGGGCCACATCCTGAATCTGCCGCAGCCGGGCAGTGTGGTGGGGCATATCAGCCCTGAAGACCTGATGAAGACCATTCCTCGGGCACCGCACTGATGTAACAGGCAAAAAAAACCGGTGACGATAGTCACCGGTTTTTTTATGCCTGCCAGAAACTCAACTGGCTTCGTAACGCGATCCCGTTGTCGGCGCCGCTTCGCCACTCAACGCATCGACCATCGGCGGATGCTCCTGCGCGGCCTGACGCAGATCCTCGGTCACCCGCAGCTCGGCGCCAGTTGGCGAGAAGGTTGCCGCTGCTGCAAACGGAGCAGGATTGGCCGGCACCGGACGCTTGCCACGGCGCCAGAAGAAGAACGTCACCATGCTCAGGTTGACCAGCGCGAAGGCCCAGAACAGGCCGCTTCCGCCATGGGCGTTCATCGCCGGCGAAATCAGCAGCGGGCTCATCGCCGAGCCCAACGAGTTGATCAACAGCATGCCTTGAATCATCGGCACCAACGTTTCGACCGGTGCACGGTCGGCAGCGTGGCTGACGGCGACCGGGTACAGCGCGAAC
Organism: Pseudomonas sp. GW822-FHT03F08; assembly: GCF_058801265.1. Classification (NCBI taxonomy): domain Bacteria; kingdom Pseudomonadati; phylum Pseudomonadota; class Gammaproteobacteria; order Pseudomonadales; family Pseudomonadaceae; genus Pseudomonas; species Pseudomonas sp. GW822-FHT03F08. The sequence continues at coordinate 72,523 of NZ_JBXANC010000002.1, forward strand.
ACGCCGCCGCCCAACAGGAACAGAGCCGCCGCGAGCATGGCCGAGGACAGCGGCACCAGCACGATCACCAGCGACAGCACGGTGCACGCGGCGCACAGCACGGTCAGCACTTGCAGGCGATCCTTGCGGTCGGACCAGCGCCCGACCGGGTATTGCAACAGCATCGCGCCGAGGATCGTCCAGGCCATCATGCTGCCGACTTCGCCGACGTTCAGGCCGATGCGTTGCAGGTACAGCGGCAGCAGGGTGTAGATCGCCGCGATGGTGACGCCGGAGCCGAAGCAGCCGACCAGCCCGGTCGGTGATACGCCGAGCAAGGCCCGTGGCTTGAGCGGTTCGACCTGTTCCAGCAACGGCGACACGCGCGGCAGGATCACGATCGGCAACACCGACAACGTCGCGAGCATGCCGGCCACCATGAACGGTGCGGTATCGCCCAGGCCGGTGATTTTCCCCAGCGTGGCCTGGCCGAGCACCCCGGCGCCGTAGAGGACGATCATGTACAGCGCCAGCAGACGCCCGCGAATCTTCGCGTCGCCGGCCAGCAGCAGCCAGCTCTCGATCACCAGAAACACGCCGACCGTGGCCCAGCCGTTGATCAGGCGCAGGACGACCCAGCCCCAGGTGTCATAAAACAGCCCTTGCAGCAGGATGGTCGCGGCGATCAGCGAGGCGAAGCTGCTGTAGGCGCGGATGTGGCCGATGCGCAGAATCAGCCGGTCGTTGAAGATCGCGCCCAGGGTCAGGCCGATGAAATAGGCCGAGGAGACGATGCCGATCATCGTCGCCGATTCGCCGGCAGCGCCCAGGCGCAAGGTGGTCAAAGAAGACAGAAAGCCGTTGCCCAGCGCAACGATGAACAGCCCGAGCAGGGGCGCCAGCGCCATGGCCAGCAAACGCGGTGTCATAAAAACCTCAAGTGATCGAACAGCGGAACGTGCGCCTCTGCGCATGCGAGTGCCAAGCCGAAGTGTGTTGAAGACAAGCGACCGCCGAACGGGCAGGACGATTGAGCCTGGCGCACTGTGTGAAAGTGGCCGGCTGTTCAAACCTGAGGGTTGTCATGGCTGCGGGCAGGCGCCGGTCGGGCGACTGCAAGAGGAGGCGCGATTTTAAGCCTTGTGTGGCGTTTGCCAAGGTGCCGGGCCTGCGACGCTGGGACGCAGGCCCGGCCGATGTTGCCCCGAATGCCGGTCAGCCCACGGACTTCAACGGAATCGGCCCCTTGAGCCGGTCCGTCATCGTGGCGCAGTACCAGTCATCGAACTGGCAGACGCCGGTCTCCGCTGTTTCCGAGAACGGCCCCGGTTCATAGGACGGAGAGGTCACGCCACGCTGGGTACCTTCGACCAGCGTGCGGTCCTGATCATTGGTGGCGACCCAGACTTTGGTCAGGCGTTCGAGGTCGTAATCCACGCCTTCCACCGCCGTGTCCGGCACCAGCCATTTGGTGGTGACCATGGTTTGCGTGGCGCTGATCGGGAGCACCCGGAAGCTCAGGGCGTGGTCGCCGAGGAAGTGGTTCCAGGTGGACGGGTAGTGGAAGTAAAGCAGCGCGCCGATGTCCGGTTCGGCGGTCTTGTCCAGGCGCCCGGCCACCGCAGGTTTGCCGTCCATGGTGTAGCTGACCGCCCCGGACGACATCGGGATGCGGGTCATGCGGTACTGGCCGTTGATGTCCATCACCAGTCGGCTTGGCAGCCCGGCTTTCTCGCAGGTGTTCCAGTAGGCCGTCAGGTGCGGATCATCTTCGCCGCCGGCGCCACCCACGGACGGGTTGTCGACGTAGGATTTCAGCAGTTCGGGGTGGGAGCCGTCGCAGTGGTAGCACTCGCGGTTGTTCTCGAACACCAGTTTCCAGTTACCGTTCTCGATGATGGTCGACTCGAAAGCCACTTTGCAGTTGTCCAGATAATGCGGGGCAATGAACGGGCTGACGGCCTTGCGAAAGCCTTCGAAGTCCGGCGCCCTGGTGGCGACGCAGACATAGATGTAGCTGTGCACGATTTCGCAGTGCACGGATTTGAGGTTGTACTGCGCCTTGTCGAAATCCGGGCCCATGTTGCCGGCGTACAGCAGGTTGCCGTCCAGCTCGTAAGTCCACTTGTGGTAGGGACAGACCATCTTCGCGACTTTGCCGTGCTCGTGTTCGCAGATCTTGGCGCCGCGATGGCGGCAGGCGTTGTGAAACGCCCGGACCTCGCCATCCTTGCCACGCACTACGGCGACCGGGTAATCGCCGATCTGCAGGGTGAAGTACTGGCCGGGCTTGGAAATTTCGAAGGTGTGGCCGGCGAAAATCCAGTCTTTGTGCCAGATCTGTTCGAGGTCCTGGCGGTAGACGTTTTCATCCTGGTAGAGGGCGCCCGGCAGCGAGTGCCAGGGTTTGCGCTGTGCGATCAGGTCAGCCACGGTGTCTTTATTGTTCATTGTTATCCTCGTCATGCGCGTAGGGCCGGAACGGGTTCCAGCCTATCTGTGCCAGGAAAGCCGTCACAAACGACATTTCCGGTGGGCAATCGATGCGTTGAGGTTATGGGTGAGGGCGCGCGAAAACCGGCTCGAGCGTGGCGATGGCCGACGCAGACTGATCCAGATTGCGAATGGCCTTTTTCACCGCGAGGCTGCGTTCGCGGCCGAGGCTTGAGGCGAACTGGTCGAATTTCTGCTCCAGTTCTTCGCGGCTCAGGGCCGTTTCGGGATCGCCGCGTGCGGCGGTGATCGGGCTGACGAGCACGTTGCCGTTTTTCAGGGTGACGGTGACGCGCGAGAGGATTTCAGTGGGGAACCGCGCGGAAATATCGGCCGCCTCGACGATCTCGATGCGTGCGCTCAGGGCGCGAATGTCGGCGGCGTGAATGGATTCGCCAGTGACTTCGTCCGGCCCGAGTTTGCCCCTGACGATCAGCGCTGCCAGCGGAAAGGCCAGGGCGTATTGCGCCTGATCGGCATCCGCCGGGGCATGACCTTGCAGGCACATCGACTCGTAGAAGGTCTCGACGCGGATCGTTTCGATCACCTCGGCATTGAGCGCTGGATTCTCCTTTTGCAGTTGCAGCATCGCGGTCAGCGCCGGTTGCGCCCAGCGGCACACCGGCCAGGGTTTGAAATACTGACTGTCGATTTCCCAGCGCTGACCGAGGTCGAGCCAGTGCTCGGCGACCGAGGCGTCCTCGACGGTTTCCGCCGGCGCACCGGTTACGCCTTCCATGGCCATCAGCAGGGCATTCAATCCGACAAAGGCGCCACTGCCATGGGCGTCGCGCAACATGGTCGGAAACGCGATCAGGCGCATCATCGGGCAACGGGCGCTGAAGTACTCGGCGATGCCGAGTGCATGGCGGAATGTCGTCTCGTCAAAACCCAGCAGCCGGGCGCCGGCGCAGACCACGCCAATCGCCGAAAAACCGCCGGACGCGTGATAAGTCGGGGAGGTCGCCATCAGGGCTGTTCCGGCGCGCAGTCCGGTTTCATAACCGAGGCACAACGCGCTCAACAGTTCATGCCCGCTAATGTCCTTGCCTTGGTGATGCAGGGCATCGGCGAGGGCAAGGAGAGCCGGTACCACGGTCGCGCCGGCGTGCCCCTTGGATCGGAAGTGGCCTTCGTGGGCATCGAGGCTGTCGGCGGAAAAGCCACCGGCCCAACCCGCGCCCAGCAGATTGACGCGCTGACCGTCGAACAGCAGGCGGCTGCCGTACTCGCCGGCGGGGTAGTGTGAAACGGCAAAACGGCGCAGCGCCACACTGGTGTCGTTGGACGCAGCACCGGCCATGACGCCGACGATATCCAGCAAACTGTTCTGCAGGATCTCCCGGGTCTTGGCCGGCGCCTGGAGGAAATCAAAGTCGCGGCAGAATTCGTAGAGTGACATTCAACAGTTCCTTCCTGTGAGGGGAACCGGCCAGATCCCGGCCGGCGCCGCTCCACAATGAGTCAGGAAGGTGATGCCGCTCCAACGACATTTTCGTCGGGCAATTGATAACTAAACCGATGGCTAGCGGCGCGGAAACTTCGACAGGATCCAGTCGCGAAACCGGCGCAGGGCGTCTTCGTTGTCCGCCGTCTCTCGGCAGCTCAGGTAGTGCCAGCTGTTGCGCAACTGCACTTCCTGTTCAATCGGGCGCACCAGCAAGCCGCGCTGCAACAGCGGCGCAACCAGGTGATTCCAGCCCAGTGCGATGCCCTGATGGGTCAGCACCATGCTGATCAGCAGGTTGTAGTCGTTGGCATTGAAAATCTGCGGGCTGGTCGCCGGGCGGTCGTCGATGTCGATGGACTGAAACGCCAGCCACACGCCCCAATCGACATGCTCGGCGACTTGCGAGCGACCATAAGGGCTCAGGTTCAGCAGGGCCGAATCGCGCACGCCTTCGATGGTCGAGATTTCCGGGTGCTGCTCCAGGTACTGCGGCGTGCACACCGGGTAGATCAGGTCGTGGCACAGCGGGTAGCTGCGATAGCCTTCGCGGATGCGCGAAATCTTGGTGATGAACACGTCGGGTTGCACGCCCGGTTCCATGGTCAGGAAATTCTGGGTGGTGATCAGGTTCAGCTCGATGCCTTCGCTCTGGGCGAAGAATTCCGGCAGGTGATTCGACAGCCACAGCGCAGAGAACGCCGGGGAACAGCAGATGGTCAGCACTTTCTTGCCGGACTGGCTGCTGCGGATGCGCTCGGCGGCCTGGGCGATGTTCACGAATGACAGCTGCGCGGCGTCGAAAAACAGCGCACCCGCCGAAGTGAGCTCGACGGCCCGCCCGACACGGGTGAACAACTGCGCCCCCAGGTAGCTTTCCAGTTCGCGGATCTGCCGGCTGATGGCGGCTTGCGAAACGCACAATGCTTCGGCGGCACGGGTGAAACTCTGATACTTGGCGGCAGCGACAAATGCCTTTACGGCCCTCAAGGACGGCATCTTCAGCAAGATGGTGTCAGGGTCGACATGCTTGGTCATTCGTACGGCCTCCTCACGATACGGCTCCCCGGCGAAGCGCGACGAGGGTAGCCCAAGCCTGCGCGCAGGGATATGCCGGCGTCGCAGCAAGGATAGTCGCAGTCGCTGGTGGGCGATGCCCGCTGCAAGGGGCGGATGCCGGCGTGATCGATAACCCGACGTTATCAACTTGCCCCTGTAAATGTCGTTGGATTAAGCGCGGGGATGCTAATAAATTTGAAACGTCCCTCGTTCCTGGGGTCCCAAAAATAATAAAAGGAAACCCGTCGTGACGACATATGACTATTACCGCTGCCGCTTAAAACCAGTTTCGCTCGATTGCATGTTGCTTGAACCCGAATATGCACAACGCGATGGAGGCAAGGTATGACTCGCTCCGACGAAATAATCTGCGTCAAGAATGTATATAAAGTCTTCGGCTCACAGCCAGCACTGGCCATGAAGTTGATAAAAGAAGGTGCATCGAAAGCCGAAGTATTCAAAAAGACCGGGCAGGCCATTGGTGTGTTCGATGCCAACTTCTCGGTCAAGCGAGGCGAGATCTTTGTCATCATGGGTTTGTCCGGTTCCGGCAAATCGACCATGGTCCGACTGTTCAATCGCCTGATTGAACCCACCGCCGGCAGCATCTTTCTGAATGGTCGGGAAATCACCGGTCTGGGCGACAAGGACCTGTTGCAGGTGCGCCGCAAAGACATGGGCATGGTCTTCCAGTCGTTTGCCCTGATGCCGCACATGAGCGTCATCGACAACGTCAGCTTCGGCCTGGAAATCAGCGGAGTCGGCGAAAAGGAACGTTACTGCCGGGCCATGGGCGCCCTTGAACAGGTCGGGCTTTCCGGGCAGGAAATGTGCTTCCCCCATCAGCTCTCCGGCGGCATGCAACAGCGGGTCGGCCTGGCCCGGGCGCTGGCTAACGATCCGGCCATCCTGCTGATGGACGAAGCGTTCTCCGCGCTCGATCCGATGATCCGCAGCGAGATGCAGGGCGAGCTGATCAAGCTTCAGGCTGAGCAGGATCGCACCATCATTTTCATTTCCCACGACATTGAAGAAGCCGTGCGCATCGGCCATCGCATCGCGATCATGGAGGGCGGGCGCGTGGTGCAGATCGGCACGCCCCGTGAATTGCTGTGCAACCCGGTGAACCAGTATGTCCGGGATTTCTTCAACGGTTTCGACACCAGCCGGATATTGCGGGCAGGCGATATCGCGCAAACCGATTCGGGCATTACGTATGACCCGGCCCGTCAAACCCCGATCAAGGCCGACGCTTCCTTGCGCGAGATCTTTCATATAGTCGCCGCTTCTTCAACACCGATGCCGGTGGTCGATGAAGTTGGACTTTATAAAGGGTCGATCTCGCAGGGGCATCTTTTAAGTTGTCTCGGTAATAACTGAACGCTTGTTTAACAGCGCTTCTGTTTAAAAAGAATGATCACGCAGTACGCAAGTGCGAGGTAGCGTCATGTCCGACTTTAACTTTCTGGATCCCTTCCAGAGTTTGAATATTCCTCTGGGGTCGTGGGTTGAAACCGCCCTTAAATATCTGGTGCATAACTTCCGGGATGTCTTTCGATCGATTCGCTGGCCGGTCGATCAGGTGCTCGACGGCGTCCAGTGGGGACTGCTTTCGTTGCCGCCGACGGTCTTCATCATCATCGCCGGGCTTATCAGCTGGCAGATCGGCGGCAAACGCATCGCGATCTTCAGTGTGGCGACGTTGACCGGGCTCGGACTGATCGGCGTGTGGAGCGACGCGATGGTCACCCTGGCGCTGGTGCTGACCTCGCTGTTGTTCTGCGCGGTGATCGGGATTCCGCTGGGCATCCTCTGTGCCCGCAGCGACCGTACGGAAATGATCATCCGCCCGGTGCTCGACGCCATGCAGACCCTGCCGGCGTTCGTGTACCTGGTGCCGGTGGTGATGCTGTTCGGCATCGGCAACGTGCCCGGTGTGATTGTCACGATCATCTTCTCTGTCGCGCCGCTGGTACGGCTGACCAATCTCGGCATTCGTCAGGTGCCGGCGGACAAGGTCGAGGCGGCGCGGGCCTTTGGCTGCACACCGATGCAGATGCTGATGAAGGTTCAACTGCCGCTGGCCGCGCCGACCATGATGGCCGGGTTGAACCAGACCTTGATGCTGTCGCTGTCGATGGTGGTGGTCGCCTCGATGATTTCGGTCGGCGGGCTGGGGCTGATGGTGCTCAGCGGCATCGGTCGCCTCGACATGGGCCTGGCCAGTGTCGGCGGGGCAGGGCTGGTGTTGCTGGCGGTGTTCCTCGATCGCCTGACCCAGGCCATGGGTGAACGCAGCAGCGATCTGGCCACCGGGCAGCGCTGGTATGAGAGCGGGCCGGTCGGCCTGGTCATGAAGTTGAAGAAAAAGAAGAACGTTGCTCGTGCGGTCATTAACTGAACCTTTCTGCTCACCGATCAAAACTCCAAAGCGTGGTGAAACATGAAACTGGCAAATCTCAAGAAAAGCGTCGTGGCGAGTCTGGTTGCTTCCCTGCTGGGCACGGTCCTGTGTTCCGCAGCGTACGCGGCTGACGCCAACAAGCCCGGCGCCGGTGTGTCGATCACGCCGATTTTCCCGACCATCGCCGAAGAGCGTTTTCGCGGTGAAGTGGTCATGGCCGGGCTCAAGGAACTGGGCTACGACGTCAAGCAGCCTAAGGAGACCGACTACCCGGCGATGTTCCTGGCGCTTTCTTACGGCGACGCGGATTTCACCGTGCATGAATGGGAAAACCTGCACGAAGCCTTTTATGAAAAGGCCGGCGGCGATGACGTGATGGTCAAGGTCGGGCAGATCATGAAGGGCGTGTTGCAGGGTTACCTGATCGACAAGAAAACCGCAGACGCCTATCACATCAAGGATCTGTCGGATCTGAAGAAGCCGGAGATCGCCAAACTGTTCGACAGCAACGGTGACGGCAAGGCCGATCTGACCGGTTGCAACCCGGGCTGGGGCTGTGAAGTCATGGTCGAGCACCACATGAAGGCCTATGGCCTGGAGCCCACCGTCGTCGACAACCGAGGCTCGTACTTCGCGTTGATGGCCGACACCATCGCCCGCTACCAGCAAGGCAAGCCCGTGCTGTTCTTCACCTGGGTGCCGCAGTGGATTTCCAGCGTGCTGGTCGAAGGGCGCGACGTGGTCTGGCTGCCGGTGCCGTACACCGACCTGCCTGACGGCAAGGAAAGCAAGGACACCTTCTACGAAGGCAAGAACCTCGGCTTTCCGGTGGACACGATCAATGCCGTCATGAACAAGGAATTCGCCGAGAAGAACCCGGTGGCCCGCAAGTTCCTCTCCGAAGTCAGCATCAGCACCGCCGACGAAAGTGCGCAGAACCTGAAGATGCAGCAGGGCGAAAAGTCCCTGGCCGACATCAAGCGCCACGCCGCCGAATGGATCAAGGCCCACCAGCAAAGCTACGACAGCTGGCTGAGCGATGCGCGCGCGGCGGCCAAGTAAGCCGGTTCGATTTGTCCTCCCTACGATAGACGGTTCAACACTATGAAAGTCAGTTCGCTACCTGCCGATGATGACAGTTGTGGCTGGTTCCACCTGAGCCGCCCACGCAGCCCCGAGCCCGGTCATCGGGGACATCGCTCGGCCCGTTGGGTGATTGTCGGTGCCGGTTTCACCGGGCTGGCCGCTGCACGGCAACTGGCGCTGAGTTTTCCTGATGACGAAGTGGTGCTGGTCGAGGCGCAGGAAGTGGGGTTGGGGCCGTCCGGTCGCAATGCCGGTTTTGCCATCGATCTGCCCCACGACATCGGGGCCGAGGACTACATCGGCGATATCGACCTGGCCCGGACCAGTCTGAAACTCAATCTGGCCGGCCAGTCGATCCTGCGTTGCCTGGTCGACCGGTTCAACATCGAGTGCCAGATGAAAGCCTGCGGCAAGTATCAGGCCGCTGTCGAAGAGCGTGGCATTGCGGTGCTGGAGGCTTATCGCCGGGGGCTCGACAAACTCGGTCAGCCTTATCAGATGATCGATGCGGACGAGTTGCCCTCGCACCTGGGGACGCACTTTTATCGCAAGGCCTTGTACACGCCCGGTGCGGTGCTGGTTCAGCCTTCGGCGCTGGTGAAAGGGCTGGCGGACAGTCTGCCGGCGAACGTCACCTTGTACGAACGCACGCCGATTCTGGAAGTGGAGTACGGCCGCCAGACGGTTCTCAAACACGCTTACGGCAGCATCACCGCCGACAAACTGATCCTCGCCAACAACTCGTTCGGCATGCGTTTCGGCTTTCTGCAGGGGCGAATGCTGCCCATCTACACCTACGCCAGCATCACTCGCCCGCTGACTGAAGAAGAGCAGGCGCGCCTGGGTGGCAAACCGTTCTGGGGCGCGATTCCGGCCGATCCGTTCGGCACCACGGTGCGCCGCACGCCGGACAACCGCTTGCTGATCCGCAACAGCTTCAGCTTCAACCCCGACGGGCGCAGCAACAGCAAATACAACGAACGCTTCGTGCACCGTCACCGAGCCTCGTTCGATCAGCGCTTTCCGATGCTGCCGGGCGTGCCGTTCGAATACACCTGGGGCGGGGCGCTGGCCATGTCGAGGAACCACAACGGCTTCTTCGGCGAACTGGCACCGAACGTTTACGGCGCGCTGGGTTGCAATGGCCTGGGCGTCACCCGGGGCACGGTCACCGGCAAGTTGCTGGCCGACTGGCTGGCCGGGCAGCGTGACGAACTGATCGATTTCCTGCTGCAAGCGCCGGGGCCCAACGGCAATCCACCGCAACCGTTTCTTTCCCTCGGGGTGAACATGAACCTCAAGTGGGGGCAGTACCGCGCCGGTCGAGAAAGTTGAATGAGGTCTTCGAGTCATCGAGGGCTTAGCGATTGAACACTGCAAACACTGGAGAAAACCCTATGAACTTTGACGGCATCTTTACCCCCGCCATTACGCCTTTGTCCGCCGATGGCCAGATCGATTATTCGGCCTTCGCCGAAGTGGTCGAATACCTGATCGAGTCGCAGGTTCACGGCATCGTCATCGGTGGTTCGACCGGCGAGTACTACGCCCACACCACCGCCGAACGGCTGAAAGTGGCCGAACGCGCCAGGGAAGTGATCAACGGCCGCATCCCACTGGTGATTGGCACGGGCGGGATCCGCACCGAAGATGCAGTGGCCTTCGCCGAGCATGCCAAGTCGATCGAAGCCGACGCGATTCTGGTGGGCTCGCCGCCGTATGCCTTGCCGACGCAAAAGGAAATCGCCGCCCACGTGCTGGCCGTGGACAAGGCCGCCGGCCTGCCGATCATGCTCTACAACTATCCGGCGCGGATGGGCGTAGCGATGGGCCCTGAGTTCTTCGATGCGATTGCCGGTTGCAAGAACATCGTCGCGATCAAGGAAAGCTCCGGCGACACCGCCCAGTTGCATCGTCTGGCGCATTCGCATCCTTCAATCCAGCTGTCCTGCGGCTGGGACGACATGGCCCTGGAGTTCTTCGCCTGGGGCGCGCGCAGCTGGGTTTGCGCCGGTTCGAACTTCATTCCGGCCGAGCACATCGCGCTGTACGAAGCCTGCGTTCTGGAGAAGAACTTCGACAAAGGGCGGCGGATCATGTCGGCCCTGTTGCCGCTGATGGACGTGCTGGAAAGCGGCAAGTTCGTCCAGTCGATCAAGCACGGCAGCGAGCTGGTCGGCCTGCGTGCCGGTGGCGTGCGCAAGCCGATGCAGCCGCTGGAAGCGTCCGAGAAGGAAGTGCTGGAAAGCGTGATCAAAACCCTCAAGCAGAATGTGGCGCGCATCGTCGCGGAGGTTTGAAATGGCCGATCTTCTGAGTCAAGCGCAATACCGCGAACTGGCGGCGAAGCTTGAGTTTCGCAATCAGGCGTTCATCAACGGCGAGTTTCGCAGCGCGCTGTCCGGCAAGACCTTCACCACAACCAACCCGGCCACAGAAGCGGTGTTGACCGAAATTACCGCGTGTGGTGCCCAGGACGTGGACGTTGCTGTCGCCGCCGCCAAGGCTGCGTTCGAAGACGGACGCTGGCAGGGGCTGGCGCCGTCGGCGCGCAAATCGGTGTTGCTGCGGTTTGCCCAGTTGCTGGAAGACCACTCTCATGAACTGGCGCTGCTGGAAAGTCTCGACAGCGGCAAACCGATCCGCGAATGCCAGAACATCGACGTGCCCGAAACGATTCATACCCTGCGCTGGCACGCCGAACTGATCGACAAGATCTACGACTCGACCGCACCGACCGGTAACGGCGCGGTGACCATGGTGGTGCGCGAACCGATTGGCGTGGTCGGCCTGGTGTTGCCGTGGAATTTCCCGCTGCTGATGCTCGCGTGGAAGATCGGCCCGTCGCTGGCCGCTGGTTGCTCGATTGTGGTCAAACCGGCGAAGGAAACCACCCTGAGCACCCTGCGCGTAGCCGAGCTGGCGCATCAGGCGGGGATTCCGGCCGGCGTGTTCAACGTGGTGCCCGGCGGCGGCAAGGAAGCGGGCGAACCGCTGGGCCGTCACCCGGACGTTGCGATGGTCAGCTTCACCGGTTCGACCGATACCGGGCGGTTGTTCCTCAAGTATTCCAGCGAATCCAACCTGAAACGCATCGTGCTGGAGTGCGGCGGCAAGAACCCGGCGGTGGTGATGAACGATGTCGAAGACGTCGATCTGGTCGCCCAGCACGTGGTCAACGGCGCGTTCTGGAACATGGGCGAAAACTGTTCGGCCTCGTCGCGGCTGATCGTGCATTCGGACATCAAGGACGAATTGCTCCAGCGCGTGCAGGTGCATCTGGCCGACTGGAAAATGGGCGATCCGCTGGACCCGGAAAACCGTCTGGGCTCGATGATCAGCAAGGCGCATTTCGAGAAGGTCCGCTCGTACCTCGACCATGCCCGGGACGAAAACCTGTCGGTGCTGGCGGGGGGCAACACGGCCGACAACATCTTCGTCGAGCCGACCATCGTCGATGGCGTCAGCCGTGACAGTCGTCTGTTTCAGGAAGAAATCTTCGGCCCGGTGCTGAGCGTGACCACGTTCACCTCCGTCGACGAAGCGATCAGCCTGGCCAACGACACGGCTTATGGCCTGGCCGCGTCGGCGTACACCGGCAGCCTGCGCCATGCACTGAAACTCTCGCGGGGGATCCGCGCCGGCATCGTCACCGTGAACTGCTTCGGCGAAGGTGATGCTTCGACGCCTTTCGGCGGCTACAAGGAGTCGGGTTTTGGTGGGCGTGACAAGTCGATCTGGGCCCATGACCAGTACACCGAGCTGAAAACCATCTGGATCGACGCGTCCTGATCCATCGCGGTTTTTCGCAGGTCACTTTCGCCCCGATCGGTACGCGCGTACCGGTTGGGGCGAATTGCGTTCATTCCCGAGTATTTTGCCGCCCCGGCGGTTAGCATGGCGCTACAACAATGAAACCGATGGACCACACCTTGATCGAACGACGCCAATTCAGCGGTGGCATGAAGGGCAAGAACCTTCGCTACCTGAACGAGCCCGCCAGCGGGCCGGGACGCATGACCCGCACCGGGTTTGTGCTGCTGGAGCATTTTTCCCTGCCAGCGTTTACCCAGGCGCTGGACACCATCATTACCTCGAATCTGCTGCGCCCCGGTCTGTTCTCCACACGCACCTTCGGCCTGAGCGATGGCGAGGTGATCAGCGATCTGGGCCTGGTCATTCGCCCGGATGCGCGACTGGAGGCGGGCGCGATACAAGAATTGGATCTGCTGGTGATCTGCGGCGGCTACCGTACGGAATTGAAGGCCAGTGATGAGTTCGTCGGCCTGCTGAAAATGGCGGCCGAGGCTGGCGTGTTGCTCGCCGGGTTGTGGAATGGTTCATGGTTTCTGGGCCGGGCAGGGGTGCTGGAAGGGTATCGCTGTGCGATCCACCCGGAACATCGGCCGGCGCTGGCAGAAATCTCCAAGGCCACCCAAGTCAGCAGCGAGCCCTACGTGATCGACCGCGACCGGTTGACGGCGTCGAGCCCGTCCGGGGCTTTTCACATGGCGCTGGACTGGATCAAGGGCCTGCACGACAAAGCGTTGGTCGAAGGGATCGAAGACATTCTGGCGTTCGAGGAATCGCGCTACCGGCGGATCAAACCCACCGAAAACATCAGCGTCAGCGCGCCGTTGCGCGAAGTGGTGAAGCTGATGGATGCCAACCTGGAAGAACCGCTGGAGCTGGAACAACTGGCGGTGTATGCCGGGCGTTCCCGGCGTCAGCTGGAGCGGCTGTTCAAGGAACAACTGGGCACCACGCCGCAGCGTTATTACATGGAACTGCGCATCACCGAGGCCCGGCGTCTGCTGCAGCACACCGAGCTGTCTCAGGTGGATGTGCTGGTGGCTTGCGGGTTCGTCTCGCCGAGTCATTTCAGCAAGTGCTACAGCGCCTATTTCGGTTATCGGCCGTCCAAGGAAAAACGGCTCGTCAAATGATAAGAACAAGGTGCATATCGTGGACACCCGAAGTCGCAGCGCTGACACGCTGCCGGAGCTCCACCGGATACAGTTCCGAGACCGGCCCACCGCGGCATGGGCGATAAGCCGGCAACGTTGCACGGTTCAACGCTTGAGCAGATCCAGCGCGACGTCGACGATCATGTCTTCCTGACCGCCGACCATGCGCCGCTTGCCCAGCTCGACAAGAATGTCGAGGGTCTTGAGACCATATTTGGCGGCGGCAATTTCGGCATGCCGCAAGAAGCTTGAATAGACGCCGGCATAACCCAGTGCCAACGTTTCACGGTCGACCCGCACCGGCCGGTCCTGCAGCGGGCGGACGATGTCGTCGGCGGCGTCGAGCAGCGTGTAGAGGTCGGTGCCGTGGTTCCAGCCGAGACGTTCGGCGGCGGCAATAAAAACCTCCAGCGGCGCGTTGCCGGCACCAGCCCCCATTCCGGCCAGACTTGCATCGATCCGGTCGCAGCCTTCCTCGACGGCGGTTATCGAGTTGGCGACGCCCAGCGACAGGTTGTGGTGGGCGTGCATGCCGGTTTCGGTTTCCGGTTTCAGAACGGCTTTGAAAGCCCGGAAGCGCTCGCGAACATCCTGCATGTTCATCGCGCCACCGGAGTCGGCCATGTACACGCAGGTGGCGCCATAGCTTTCCATCAGCCGGGCCTGGGCCGCCAGGTGCTCAGGGGCGATCATGTGGCTCATCATCAGGAAACCGACGGTGTCCATGCCCAGCTCGCGAGCATATTCAATGTGCTGTTTCGAAACGTCGGCTTCCGTACAGTGCGTGGCGATGCGCACCACCCGTGCACCGGCGTCATAGGCGGCCTTGAGGTCGTGCACCGTGCCGATCCCCGGCAGCAGCAGGGTGGTGATTTTGGCGTGCTCGAGGACATCGGCCGCCGCTTCGATCCATTCCAGATCGGTATGGGCAGCGAAACCATAGTTGAAGCTCGAACCCTGCAGGCCGTCGCCGTGAGCGATTTCGATCGAATCGACCCTGGCCTTGTCCAGTGCGCGCGCAATGTCCTGCACATTCTGAAGAGAGTACTGATGGCGGATGGCATGGCTGCCGTCGCGCAGGGTGACGTCGGAGATATAGATTTTCTTGCCGGGATTGAATGTCATGTCGGGCCCCTCAGGCGTTGAGCATCGACTGCGCCATGCGCTCGGCGGTGGCCAAGGCAGCGGAGGTCATGATATCGAGATTGCCGGCGTACGCAGGCAGGTAATGGGCGGCGCCTTCGACCTCAAGGAATACCGAGATTTTGAGGCCGCTGAAGCGCCCCAGTCCCGGAATGTTCAGAGGTGTCGATTCGGCAATGACGTCAAACTGAACCTTCTGTTTCAGGCGATAGCCCGGCACATAGGCCTGGACTGCCGCCACCATCTCCTCGACGGAAGCCTCGATCTGCGCCTGATCGGCGGTTTCGGACAGCACGAATACCGTGTCACGCATCATCAGTGGCGGTTCGGCGGGGTTCATGATGATCATCGCCTTGCCTTTGGAAGCCCCACCCACCATTTCGATGGCCCTGGAGGTGGTTTCCGTGAACTCGTCGATGTTGGCGCGGGTGCCGGGGCCGGCAGACTTGCTGGCGATCGAGGCGACGATTTCGGCGTAGTGAACCCGGGCAACACGGGATACGGCGGCGACCACTGGAATGGTCGCCTGACCACCACAGGTGACCATGTTGACGTTGAGTCGATCCAGGTTTTGCTCCAGGTTGACCACTGGAATGCAGTAAGGGCCGATAGCCGCCGGAGTGAGGTCGATCAGGCGGATACCCGGCTTGATCGAGCGCAGGCGTTTTTCGTTCTCGATATGGGCGCTAGCCGAGGTGGCGTCGAAGACGAAATCGATGTCCTTGAACGCGTCCATGCGGGCCAGGCCTTCAACCCCCTCGTGGGTGGTCGCGACGCCCATGCGTTCGGCGCGGGCGAGGCCGTCGGATGCAGGGTCGATCCCGACCATCACCGCCATTTCCAGGTGTCTGGCGTTGCGCAGAATCTTGATCATCAGGTCGGTACCGATGTTGCCGGAGCCGATGATGGCGACCTTGAGTTTGGTTTGACTCATGGGAGCAATCTCTCAAATTGGCCAGGCCACGACAGCCTGGCGCAGAAGGACGGGCAGGTCAGATGAAGCGGCAACGGATCTGGCCAAGTCGGGTCAGGTGCAAGTGCAGGCTGTCCCCGGCCACGACAGGCGTCATCGGCCCCAGGGCGCCGGAAAGCAGCACCTCACCGGCCTGCAAGGGACGGCCCATCCGGGCCATGGTGCGAGCCAGCCACAGGCAGGCGTCCACCGGATTGCCGAGGCATGCGGCACCGACACCGATCGAAGCCGTGGCGGCATTTTTTTCCAGCAGCATGCCTTCCAGCCGAAGGTCCAGCGAGGCGAGTGGAGTCGGCTGTTTACCCAGCACATACAACCCTGATGAAGCGTTGTCCGCCACCGTGTCCACCAGCGATATGTTCCAGTTCTCGATGGCCGAGTCGACGATTTCCAGCGCAGGCACCACGTACTCGACCGCCCGCAGCAGTTCCGCGAGGGTCGTATCTTCATATGGAAGATCGCGGCCCAGAACGAACGCAATCTCGCCTTCGGCCTTGGGCTGGATCAACTGACTGATCTGGATCTCACCGCCATCGGCGATTTCCATATCGGCGAACAGCATGCCGAAATCCGGTTGATCGACGCCCAGTTGCTGTTGCACGGCAGCCGAGGTCAGTCCGATTTTACGGCCGACCAGACGCCGCCCCTGGGCCAGGGCCCGTTGGGTGTTGATCTCCTGTACGGCATAGGCGCCGGTCAACGAATCGATACCGAAAGTGGACGAGATCCGTGCACAGGGCTCGCGTTGCTCCCGTGCTCTGGCCAAGGCAGCGGCGGCGTCTTGCAGAGGCTGCAAAGGGAACTGGCTCATGCAATTTTCCTCAGCAGCCGAGGCTCGTCTGCGACGACTTCAGCGCCGGGGCTCCATTGCAGCTGGAACTTGAGTTCGTTGATGGCCCGATCCAGATCCGCAGCCTCGACCATGGCGAAGGTGAATTTGTCCGGGCGCACCACGGCGATGGCTCCGCTGGAGAACCCCGAGCGTTTGAACCACGCGACCATCTCACCCTGCACATCCTCCAGTTCGACCAACTCTTGGGTATTGGAACGATCGGTACCGGCGCCCTGTGGACGGGTGCCGAACGGGAAGAGGGTGGCGAAGCGTGTGTGCTGGATATCCAGCAGTTTCCGGGACGCCTGACTCAGGTGGACGCGTGGATCGACCTCAAGACCGATCAAGGCAAAACCGTCGCCCAGCAGGTCATCGAGTAATACGCGCTGGCCTTTGAAGGTGCGGACTTCGGGTTGCGGAATCATCCGGCCTTCCGGCGAACGCCGATGGCGGCGAGGCATGCCCAGATAGCTGTCAGGGGCATAGGTCGGGGCCGGTTTGAAACGGCCTTCGCGAACATAGCGGCCGAGAAATGGCGTCGCCAGGACGGTCTTGACCAGCAGGTTGCGCATCAGGCTGGAAACCGGGCTGGACATCGAGACGAAGTCCTTCATCTGCACCGAAATATCAATCATCGCCTTGGCATGGTGGAAGCGTTCGCTGCCATAGGTGTCGAGCAGCCGCTCACCGGCTTGCCCCTTGATCACGGCGTCGATTTTCCAGGCGAGGTTGTAGGCGTCACGCACGCCGGAACTCATGCCCTGGCCCATGAACTGCGGCGTCATGTGGGCAGCATCGCCGGCAATCAAAACCCGGCCCTTGCGCCAATCCTTCGCCACCAGCGCGTTGAAGGTGTAGACCAGCTTGCGTTTGACTTCGAACTTGTCCGGATCGACGTAACGGCTGATCAGGTTACGCACCACGGTCGGGTCTTCCATCTGTTCGCGAGTCTGGCCGGGCATCAGCATGAATTCGAAGCGATGGAAACGACCGGGCTGAGGACAGCAGACCGTCGGGCAATCAGGGTCGCAGATGAAGCTGAAGTAGGGCAGATGACGCAAGGCATCCTCGCCTTCCTTCATTTCCAGGTCGACCACAAGCCAGGGTTCGGGAAAGTTCTTGCCGCTCATGCCGATGCCCAAGGCCTCACGGACCGTACTGCGGCCGCCGTCAGCCCCCACCAGATAGCGCCCGCGAATGGTTTGCGGATCCGGATCGATTTCGCAGGCCTGACGGGCATCCGTCGCATCACTGAAACGGAAGGTGCTGGTGGCCTGATGGGTCACGGTCACCCCATGTTCATCCTGGGTGAACTGCGTGAGTTCACGACCACGGGCAACCCGCACATTGGGATAGCGCTCGAGCAGATCGCTCAGCGTGGTTTCCAGCCAGGGCTGGTAAAGGAAGTTGATGATCGGCCAGCCGTAGGGGCGATCGAGGCGCCAGTACTGGCCGAGGATCTTGCCATTGGCCAGCACCCACTGAGCGGGCGTATCGACTTGCATGTTGGCTGAAAGCTCGGAGGCAACGCCGGCCGCCTGCATGACGCGCATGCATTCGTCGTCCGTATAGACCGCCCGGGCGTTGCCATAAAACATGGGCTCGCGTTCCAGTACCAGCACCGACAAACCACGCTTGCCGAGCAGATGCGCGAGCGTGGCGCCCGTCGGGCCAAGCCCGGAAATAATCACATCGACGCTCGTTACAGACTCGTTTTTGTTATTCATGACGATATCTCTCTTACAGCGGTGAATATTCGGGCTTGAGCAATGAACGTGTGCCGCGGGCGAAGTTGGCCAGGTTGGTGGTCAACGTGTGCCAGGCACCGCTTTTCTCCGGGCGATGCCCCCAAAGGCTGATGCCTTGATAGGAGGTTGTGCGCCACTGCGCCTCATCGACCACCCTGGCGTTGCAACCCAGTTCCAGCTCGAAACCGCTGGGGCTCATCACGTAGAACGATTGCTCACGGTCGTTGGGGTGCTCACCGATTTCGTGGGCCATTTCGAAACCGAGCGTGCGGCAGCGCAAATAGGCGTTGGTCAGTTCGCTGACCGAGGTGGTCAGCAGGTTCATGTGTTGCACACGGGTACGAATCGGATCCATCGGCAGGCCACGCAAACGGGCGATGGCAATCGAGTGGTGACGTTCGTTGACCCGGAAGAAATCAATGTCCAGGGTCACTCCGGCAATCCGCTCGGCGATGTGGTCGCTGGCTCGTGCATCAAATATTTCCTGCCAGAAACGCTGCATCTGCTGCGGTTTGCGCGAGGTGATCGCCAGGTGGCCCATCCCGGCGGACCCGGTGATAAAACCTGCACTGAGCATGTTCAGTGGCTTGTCGGTCAGCAGCGGCTCCCAGAACAGCTCGACGGCCATGCGTTTGGGGCCGAGCACCCGCCAGAACCTTTTCACGCCGCGTTGTGCGGCTTCTTCCGGCTGGCTGGGTTGCGCTTCGATACCGAGGCGTTGCAGGCGCTTGAGGACTTCATCGAGGGTGGCCTGGTCGCGTAATTGCCAGCCGACGGCAAGAAAATCTTCCTGCGGACCGCGCTGGATAATGATCCGCCGCTGGTGCTGATCCATACGGAAAGCCAGGGTTTGCTCGTCCGAACTGGCCAAGTGCAGACCGATGCCGTGCTGGAGCAGCTCACGCCAACGCGCCAGGTGGCGAGACTCGATCAACGCATAGCCCATGCTGCTGGCGCCGAAGATGTCCGGCGTTGTTCGACTGATCGTTGCTTGATTGTTCATGACGACAACTCAGCGCGCTGTGCGACTGGCGAGGAACGCCAGGGTCACGGAGTTGAATTCGTCCGCACGTTCCCACTGCACCCAATGACCGGTCCGGCTGAACAGGTAGAGGTTGCAATCTGGCATGCGACTGCGTAGCGCCTCGCCACCGCTGGGACGGTTGACCTTGTCTTGCGCGCCCCAAAGCACCAGGGTCGGAACCTGGCAATGCTTGAGGCGTGAATCGCGGGTGAAGTCCCAGCGCGAGAAGCGGGGAATACCGGTTGGCCGGCGCAGGGGAGGGGCCGCAATGACCTGCGGGTCGATACTCGCCTCGAAACGTTCGCGGATCATTTCGTCACTGACCTGGCTGCCGTCATACACCAGGTAGTCGCGGATAAAACGCGTGATCTTGGCCAGCGTCGGGCCTTCACCGTTGTAGTAGTCGAGCAACAGCTTGAGACCGGGTGTCGGCAGGCTGCGAGTGGTATTGACGCCACCGGGGCCCATCAGCACCAGAGCCGACACCCGGCCGGGTGCATCCAGCGCCATGCGCAAGGCACAGGCACCACCCAAAGAGTTGCCCACCACGTGAGCGCTGCTGATGTTCAGGGTGTCGAGCAGGCCGAGCATCGCGCCCGCCAGATCGCCGAAGGGGTCCTTGCGATCCACACCTTTGGTGGATCGGCCGTAACCGGGCATGTCGACCACAATGACGCGGAACTGCCGGGCAAGCGATTCGATATTGCGCGAGTAGTTTGAGAGCCCCGAGGCTCCCGCTCCGCCACCGTGAAGCATCAGCAGGGGATGGCCGACGCCCGTTTCGCTGATGAAAATCTGCCGACGACCCACTTGTACCGTTCGCGAGGTCAGGGCAGGAAGAGGTTCTTTATTGTTCATTGTCAGTTCCTGGCGTAAGGCACTTCGACCCGGGCGGTGGGTCAGTGCTTGCGACAGACTCTAACACTCAAGATTAGAATTGAACAACGGTGTTCAATTATCTTTTTTCGGGCAATAAAAAAGCCAGATTCCCCAAGGGATCTGGCTCAAGAAAATCAGCGTAGGACTTCAGGCTGCGAGAAGGGGCAGATCGTGTGTAGCGATGCCGCGCGCTTCATCCGCTGGCACGCCGAGAGCCCTGAGAATGAATTCGGCCATATCGGAACCCGCGTCGCGCCAGGTCTTGTGACCTTGAAGTACCAGCATCGTGGCCCCCAGTACGCCACCTCCGATCATCGCCATCACCGAAGGCAGTTGCTCCTGTCTAAAGCTGTATTGCTCACTGGTCAGGCCGCTGAGCACATCGTGCATAGGTGGACCGCCCCACATCTGTTGCAGCGTCTCATTGCTGGCCCCGTAGCGCACGATGAATGCCCCCCAGTGCGGCTCTTCATGGGCGCGGCGGATATACAGGCGGATACCGGTGGCCAAGCGGACGGCAGGGGACGCATGGGGATCTGTACTGCGCGCGGCCCTGTCGTTCATTTCGGCACTGAGCTGGCTGGCGACATCTTCGAACAGCGTCTCCACCGAGTTGAGGTTGTTGTAGATCGTGCCGCGCGCTACCCCGGCGATCTGTGCCAGTTCGCTGACATTGACCTCTTCGACACGTTTCTCGACAAACAGCCGGATCGCAGCTTCATGGATGCGCTTCTGCACGGGACTGAGTTTCAAAGCAATGAGCTCCAACGGAGAGATTCAGGACATTGAACAAGCGCGTTCAAAATAAAGCAAATCAGCGTTTGCCGATCATTGACATAATTGAACACAAATGTTCAATATTGATCTCAAGAGCTGTGCGGCCACCGAGCACGGTTCTTTACCCAGTGGCCGCAGGCGCTCGGTCGAAGCCCAAACAAGAGAGTCAGCATGTCAATCAAGCAAGGCCGTATCGATGTCCACCATCACATCATTCCACCTGCATTCGTCGATGCGATGAATGCCAGAGGGCTGCACTCCGTTGCGGGAGCGCCGCTGCCAGACTGGACCCCGGAAAAATCCATTGAGGTGATGGATGCGAACGGCATCGAACGGGCAATTACCTCGCTGTCTGCGCCCGGCGTCCACTTCGGTGACGGGGTCCAACAAGCCAGCGAGCTGGCGCGACGCTGCAACGAGTTCGCTGCGCAGATGCGTACACGCTATCCGAGCCGCTTCGGCAACTTCGCGGTGCTGCCGATGCCGTTCACCGAGGCCGCCTGCCGTGAAGCCGTTCATGCGCTGGACGTGCTTAAGGCCGAGGGCATTGTTTTGCTGGGCAGCACCGACGGGGTGTTTCTGGGTGATCCGCGCTTCGACGAACTGATGGCCGAACTCGACCGCCGAAAAGCCGTGGTATTCATCCATCCCAACATGCACCAGACCAGCGAAAGCATCGGTCTGCAGACCCCGGGATTTCTCATTGAGTTTCTCTGCGACACCACGCGCGCGGCGGTCAATCTGATCCTTGGCGGGACCATGGAGCGCTATCCCGGCATTCGCTGGATTCTGTCCCACTCCGGCGGCTTCCTGCCGTTTGTAGCCTGGCGTGTCTCGCTGGCCAACATGTTGCCGGAATTTCAGCAGCACGCGCCGCAAGGCGTCATGACCTACATCCGTCGCTTTTACTTCGACACGGCGTTGTCACCGTCACCTTATTCCATGGCGGCGCTCAAGGAACTGGTGGAGCCGTCACACATTCTTTTCGGCAGTGACTATCCCTTCGCCCCGGCTCCCGCCACGGCGCTGCAGTGCCGGACGCTGGAAAGCCTGGAGATGTGGTCGCCGGCGATCATGCATGGCATCAACCGTGCCCATGCACTCAGTCTTTTTCCGCAGTACAGCCAGCCAAATGAAGTGGTCACCCCGGCACCGATCTATGAGGGCGAATCCTTCTCTCAACGCTTGCGACGCAGCATGACCCGACCGATCGGTGCGCTGGCAGAGCGGATGCGCAAACGCTGAACCAAACCCGTCGCCATGGATGGCCGGCGACCTATCTCATCATTGAATCCAACGATCCATCCGCGTGCCTTGGGTGTTCGCGCCCACCAAAAAAATAACAAGAGCCAGATCATGACAATAAGAAATCAGCTTTGTGTGCTGGGGCTTTGCCTCACCTCCACTCAACTCCTGGCCAACGGCCTGCAAATCAACGAACAGAGCATCAGCTCGGGAGGCAAGGCTTATTCCGGTCGGGCTTCTGATGTGCAGGACGCCTCGATCGTTTACGGCAACCCCGCCGGCATGTCCCGCCTGGCGGGTGAACACGTCAGTGGCGGTCTCAGTTTCATTGATGTCAGTTCGCGCATCAGCAACGTCAATACCACGGTGTCGGGCACTTCGCACGGCGATATGGTGCCTGATCCGATCGTCGTGCCATCGGGCTTCTACACGCTGCAACTCAACGAGGACTGGCACGTTGGGTTTGGGGTTTACGCCCCGTTTGGCGGGAGCACGGACTACGAAAGCAACTTCCAGGGACGCTACCGCAGCTCGCAGACTCAGGTGAAGGTCGTCACCTTGCAGCCGACGGTCAGTTACCGGATCAATGATCGACTGTCCGTGGGTTTTGGGCCGACGATCAACCGCCTCGACGGGCTGCTCGAAAGCAAGATCGCCAACAGCGCGGTGGGCGGGCAGGGCGACGGGACTGTCAAAGTCACCGGCGACGACACAGCCATGGGCTTCAGTCTGGGCATCCTGTTCGACCCGCTCGACGACCTGACCCTGGGGCTAACCTATCACTCCAGAGTCGATTACAAGCTGAGCGGAAAGACCAAGGTCTCAGGTGCCAATGGATTGCTGGCACCGATCCCGGGGCTGGGGCTGCCGGGGCTCAACGGCAAATATGACGCGAGCCTGGATTTCACTTCACCGGAAACGGTCGATGCCTCGGCGACCTGGCGCATCAATGATCGACTGGATGTCTCCGCCGGTGCGTTGTGGAGTCGCTGGAGTCGCGTGCAGGAATTGAGGGTGCTGAACTCCGGTGTGCCACAGGCCTATGGCCCTTTCGATACGATCCTCGAAACCCTGAAGTGGCGTGATACCTGGTCGTTCTCCACCGGCATGTCCTATCGCCTGAACAAGCAATGGAAGGTTCGTGGCGGGATCGCCTATGAGCCGACGCCGATGCCCAATCAGTACACGTCCACCCGTGCACCAACGGGAGACCGGAAGATTTTCACCGTTGGCCTGAACTGGCAGATGACCGATCAGACCTCTCTGGATCTGGGATACGGCTACATCCACGAAGATCCGGTAAAAGTGTCACAGGACACGTCCCAGGGTGGGCTGCGTCCGGGTTACAGCACCACCTACCAGAACACGATCAACGGACTTGGGCTGCAGTTGAATCACAGCTTCTGATCAGTCTTGCTCGACGACAAGATTGCGCTGGACACCCAGATCGACAATGCCGTCCGCGCTACGGATTCTCGCCTCGACCCTGTCGCCCGGCTTGAGGTAGCGCTCGCGGCTGGCCTGGGCCTTCAGAAACAGTTTCCACTTGAGGGCCTCGGGCAGCAGGGTGGCAATGCGCTGGGTGGCGGGTGATGGAATGGCCAGCGCACAGCCGGCCGGAGTGCCTGTGGCAATCAGGTCTCCGGCCGCGAGGTCTTGCACGGCAGACAGTTCTGTCAGGGTCTGCGCAGGGGTGTAAACCATGTTCGCGGTATTGTCCTCTTGGCGCAGTTGGTCGTTGACGGTCAGGCGCAGCTGCAGGGCCTTGAGGTAATGCATCTGGTTGGCTTCCAAAAGACACAAATAAGGTCCGACCGGACCGAAGGTGCGGAAACTTTTGCCTTTGTAGAACTGCATCTGCGGAATCTGGATGTCCCTCGCCGAATAGTCATTGACGATGACCAGTCCGGCCACGAACTGGTGCAGGTTGCTGTCGTCAATCTGGACCGGGCCGTTGATGTCGCTGCGCATGACCAGGCCCAGTTCAATCTCGTAGTCGAGAAAGCGGACATGGCGTGGCTTGATCAGGTCGCTGTCGGCCGGGCAAATGCAACTGGCTGCCTTGGTAAACATCATATTGTACGACTTGGCGTCCGGATCCATCCCGGACTCGATCATGTGCTGACGGTAGTTGGCACCCTGACAGACAAACTGCTGGTTGCGGGTGACCGGGGAGAGCAGCCGCACTTGATTGAGTTCGAGTGTCGGGCTCTTTAGGTCGCGCAACTGCTCGATGCTGACTTGCCGGATGAACTCGCCGGTTGTCGCGTATTGCCCAGAAACGGGCGTGATGCGCTGATTGTGAATACGTCCCCATTGGACGGTGTTCTGATATTCGAAACGGACAACCTGCACAGCCATGACAACGACTCCTGGGGGGTGAGGAGGGGGCCAGCGCCAACCTCGTGTGGTTTGCGACGCTGCAAAATCAGGCGAACAGGCGTGCCAGTGTGATCAGCTTGCGCACGCTCAGATCCGGACTGCGGCGAAGATGGCGGAACAAGGAAAGAACATTCGCCGGTGTCAGTTTCGGTTTGGTAAAACTTCTGGGCATGGATTTGCCCCACTGGGACATCGCCGCTGCGCTGATACTGTGCACACCTGTGGGCTGGTCGGCAGTGAATCGGTCACCATCACAATAGTGCTCGTGCTTGTCGCCGAACGGGTCCTGCCAGTAATCGAAGATCTGGCTTCCAAGAATGTGCCGGCCAATACCCCAGGCATGGCGCCAACCCCGATCCCGAAGAACCTTCTGGCCCATGCCGACGGCGTCCAGATCGACCACCTCATAAGCGCTATGGCTGTAGGCCGGCATGAATCCCTGGGCCAGGGCCAGCGTGTGATGGTCGGCTGGCGTGTCGCCCAGATTCAGACGCAGGAAGGCCACCGCCGGCGAACCGTCAGGCAACAACTGCACATCGCTGGGAATGAATCCGAAGTGTTGTGTGTACCAGGCGCAGGTGCGCTGGAAGTCCGCCACTTCCAGCACGAGATGGCCAAGGCGGATGATCTCCGGTGGAGCAATCGGCGGACGCTGGGTTGCATTGATGCGCACCACGCTATCCCCAAGGTTGAGTGGCAAGGGCGAGCGATGGGGCCTGGAGCCAACCACTGACTGACCATGAAGGGCCTCGACGAGAAAACCGGACGGATCGCGCAAGGTGACTTGTTCGCCACCGCCGGGGTGATCGCACGGCATGATGGATGATGCTTGCGGTAACAAGCTCAGACGCTGCAGGTCGGGACGGGAATCGACGCTCAGACCGAAACCAATAAAACGTGGCTTCTTGCCGCGATGTACGCGATAGCAATAGGGTGCCGTTCCGGTACCACGCAAAAGCAGCAGATCCGCATTGTGCAGAACCGTCAGCAGTCCGAAGTCCTGAAGAAAGCGCTCGGTCCGTTCCAGATCCGGCCGCTCGAAAATCAGATGAGTCAGCGCATGGGCGCGCACGGTGGGTGCCTCGTGGCGTGCTGGCTGCAGGTTTTTTTGTACATTAACGGGCTGCTGTGCGGGATTAAGCTTCACTACGGGAGCCTCCAGACGCAGGAATACGGCACAGCACAAATTGAACATGATTGTTCAATTTGAGTCAAATTTGTAGTTCTGATGGATTTCGGAGTAAGCATAAATTTTCTCGGCCTGGCCGAGATCAGTTTTCTGCAAGCGCCCATGGACATGGTTCATTCATCGTGAATGCCAAGGTCTGCGCAAGTTTCACGCATGTCCATGGGTTGACATCTTTCCTTTACATCGATGAGCCGTTTGGCGTGCTACTTCAAAGGTGATCGGCGTCGATGATCGCTTTGGCGAAGGTCTGCGGACTTTCCTGCGGCAGGTTGTGGCCGATGCCGCCGTTGATCAGACGGAACTCGTACTTGCCGGTGAAGCGTTTGGCGTAGTCCTCCGGCGCCGGGTGCGGCGCGCCGTTGGCATCGCCTTCCAGAGTGATGGTCGGCACGCTGATCGAAGGCGCGGTGGCGAGTTTCTGCTCCAGCGCTTCGTACTGACTTTCGCCCTGCACCAGGCCCAGGCGCCAGCGGTAGTTGAACACGGTGATGGCGACGTGATCCGGGTTTTCCAGGGCCTTGGCACTGCGGTCGAAGGTGGCATCGTCCAGCGCCCATTTCGGTGAGGCGGTTTGCCAGATCAGCTTGGCGAAATCGTGGGTGTTCTTGGCGTAACCGGCAGCACCACGGTCGGTGGCGAAGTAGAACTGATACCACCATTGCAGCTCGGCCTTGGGCGGCAGCGGGTTCTTGCCGGCGGCCTGATTGCCGATCAGGTAGCCGCTGACCGACACCAGCGCTTTCACTCGCTCCGGCCACAGCGCCGAGACGATATCCGCCGAACGTGCGCCCCAGTCGTAGCCGCCGAGCACGGCAGTTTTGATCTTCAGCGCGTCCATGAAATCAATCACGTCACTGGCGAGCGCCGCCGGCTGACCGTTGCGCACAGTCTTGTCGGAAAGGAAGTGCGTATCGCCATAACCCCGGGCGTACGGCATCAGCACGCGATAACCCTTGGCCGCCAGAATCGGTGCGACTTCATCGTAGCTGTGAATGTCGTAGGGCCAGCCGTGCAGCAGAATCACCACCGGACCATCGGCCGGGCCGGTTTCGGCGTAGGCCACGTCCAGCACACCAGCCTTCACATGCTTCAGCGCGCCGAAAGGCAGGTCGGCTTTCACGCTGGCGGCTTCAGCCTTGACCGGTTCCGGCGCCGCCGATTGCGCGTTGGCGAACGCGCCGAACTGCATCAGGGCGGTGGCGAGAATCGACAGGCCCAGCAGGCGACGACGGGTGTTGCCGGTAGCGGTGGTGTGCAGTGCATGCTTCATGGGAAGACTCCTTTGCAATCGACGGGGGCCGGATTCGGTGTGAACCCTTCTGAACTGGAGTCCAGTAAAGCCCGGCGATGTATCCGCGCTGTTTCCGGTTTGGGCGCCAGATGCAGGCGGGTGTATCCGGGACGGGTGCGTACACACTGAGATACAAACCCGTTGCAATGCGCCGGTTGCTGCACAAATCTTCTAAACGCGCTGGCGTGAAGCGCGGTAATTTAGCCGTTGAACCCATTTCTCTGGAGCCCTGCGTGGACAAACGCAACTGGATCGACCTGTCCCAGGATGCCGACACCGGGATCGAGTCGATTCGTGCCCATTTCCAGGGCCATGCCTACGATCCGCACTGGCATGACAGTTTCCTGGTGGGCGTGACCGAGCAAGGGGTTCAGCAGTTCGATTGCCGGCGCGTGCGGCACTTCAGTACGCCGGGCAAGGTGATCATGCTGGAGCCGGAGGAAATCCACGATGGGCATGCGCCGACCGAGGAGGGTTTTACTTACTCCATGCTCTATTTCGATCCGCACTGGCTGGAGCGCGAGTTGCTTGCGCTGTTCGAACACGTGCCGGACAACAGTCAGCTCGGGTTCGCCGACACCCTGAGCCAGGACCCGCGCCTGGCCACTTCCATCAATCAGGCCTTTCACGCCCTGCATCACGGCGACTTGCGCATCGTCCGGCAAAGCGCTGTCGACCACTTGCTGGGTTCTTTGACGTCCCACCTCGACTGGCGCAAGCGTCAGGTGTTCGATCCGCGCTTGCCGCGGGTGGCTCAGGTCGCGCGGGATTATCTGCATGCTCATGCTTTCGAAGATATCGGACTCGATGATCTGGCCCGGGCCTGTGGGGTTGATCGTTTTCGTCTGACCCGGGCTTTCAAGTCGGCCTTCGGTCTGGCGCCCCATGGCTACTTGATCCAGCTACGACTGGCTCGGGCCCGACAAATGCTGGCGCGAGGCGAAACGCCCGCCAACGTCGCCAGCGCGTTGGGGTTTGCCGATCAAAGCCATCTGGGCCGCTGGTTTCGCCGCGCCTATCACCTGACCCCGGCCGACTACCGCAAGCGCTGCTCAAACCTTCCAGACTGAACGTCTCGCAACCGCGACCATGGCCTCCTGTTTTGATTCGGAGTTCATGCCATGGAATCGTTGTTACCCTTTCTGCTGTTTTCCTTCGTTGCCTCGATCACCCCGGGGCCGACCAATATTCTGGTGATGAGCCACAGTTCGCGGCGCGGGATGGTGGCTACGCTGCCGATCATCCTTGGTGCCTGTCTGTCGGCGGCGCTGGTGGTGCTGGTGGTCGGGCTCGGTGTGGGTGAAACGCTGCTGCGCTATCCCCGCGTGCAGCAGGCCATGGCCTGGGCCGGGGTGCTGTGGTTGAGCTGGCTGGCGTGGCAGATTTTTCGCAGTACGCCGCCATCGCTGGGCTTGGCAACGGCGGGTGATGACGGCTTCAGCGTGTTCGGTGCCGCCGGCCTGCAATTGATCAACCCCAAGGTCTGGATGATGGCCGTGGCGGTGGTGAGTGTGTTCGGCGGGAACGGTGACGAACAGGCGCGGATGGTGCTGTTGGCCTTTGTGTTTCTGCTGGTCTGCTTGCCGTGCATGACGGCGTGGGCGTTGCTGGGGGTGGGCAGTGCGCGGTTCTTTGGTTCACCACGGGCATTCAGGCGAATGAATGCCGGGCTGGCGTTTTTGCTGTTGTTGTCGGCTTGGTTGACGGTGTTGGTGTAGCCCCCCAGAATCGCGCCCCGTTCCGGCCACTGGTGCCGGACGCTCAACGTAAAAGGGGTAGCGGTTGAACGAACAGACATTGTCCATGCGCCTGGAGCGTGTAGCTGCGCACGTACCCGCCGGGGCGCGCCTGGCCGATATCGGCTCGGATCACGGCTACCTGCCGGTGGCGTTGATGCGTCGTGGCGCCATCGAAGCAGCGGTGGCGGGGGAGATGGCGTTGACGCCGTTTCACTCGGCCGAGCGCACAGTGCGTGAAAACGATCTGGGTCAACAGATCACCGTGCGCCTGGCCAATGGCTTGATGGCGATCGAGCCGCAAGACGGAATCACCGCGATCAGCGTCTGTGGCATGGGCGGCGAGACCATCCGCGACATTCTCGAGGCAGGCAAGGCACGTTTGAGCGGCCGCGAACGCCTGATCCTGCAACCCAACGGCGGCGAGCAACCCCTGCGCCAATGGCTGATGGACAACGACTACCGGATCCTTTGCGAGGAACTCTTGCGGGAAAACCGCTTCGACTACGAAATCATCGTTGCCGAACGCGACGGGCCGGTGACCTACACCCCTGAGGAACTGTACTTCGGACCGTTGCAGATGCAGGCGCGCAGCCCGGCGTTTGTCAGCAAGTGGCAGCACAGACTGCGTCATAAACAGCAGACCCTGAGCCACTTCGGGCGTGCGCGGCATGCCGTGTGCGAAGAGAAGGTGCAGGACCTGGCCCGGCAGGTGCGGTGGATCACCGAAGTGCTCGCTTGAGCCCGACTCAGGGCTGATATCATTCAACAACTTTCAAGCAGGGCAAAACACCATGAACCGTCAGAAGAAGCTGCAACAGTTATTCAAGGAAAAAGCCAAAAAGGCCAACGCCAAACTGGCGCCGAAAAGCAACAAGCCGAAGTACATCAGCAAGGCTGACCGGTTGAAAATGGAAGCTGAAGCGGCTCAGGTCTCGGTCGTTTCCACTGAGTGAACGAAAAGGGGACAGATTTATTTTCAGAAAATAAATCTGTCCCCTTTTGTCCCTTTTGTCCTTGTTCAGGGCTTGATCATGGGGCGCCATGGGTTGAAGGGGGCGGCCTATCGGCCTTTCTGCCGACAAAGCCCATTTCAATCGGCGTCCTTATGTAAAACACAGAGAAATCTTCCGTCTCCAGGCGCTTGAACAGTCTGTCGGACTCTTCTTCGGTGATCGCCATTCGGATTTCCGTCGGCTGATCCGCCAGTTCAAAAAAGTGCGAGGAATGCAGTCGCCCGGTATGGCCGAAACCTTCGATGGCAGTGGAGAGGGTCGCACCGCGCAGGCCTAGCTCCTTTGCCAGATCGACAATCCAGTCGCCGAGCATCTTTCCTTGATGACGACGGTTTTGTTGAGTGAAGAAAATCACCAGAAAACCTTTCATTTCGGTCTCCTTAACGCGTGCCAATCAATTGATAGGACAACAGTCCCGCCGCAGTCATTGCCAACGAACCGACGACGTGCAATGAAATCGAGCCGAGCGCCCAGAGCAGTCTGCCTTCCTGAATCAGGGCAACGGTTTCGGCTGAAAATGTGGAAAAGGTCGTCAGCCCGCCACAGAAGCCGGTGATGATCAGCAGCCGCCATTCGGGGCTCAGCGAAGGGGAGGCTGCAAGGAATGCGATAGC
Organism: Pseudomonas sp. GW822-FHT03F08; assembly: GCF_058801265.1. Taxonomy (NCBI): domain Bacteria; kingdom Pseudomonadati; phylum Pseudomonadota; class Gammaproteobacteria; order Pseudomonadales; family Pseudomonadaceae; genus Pseudomonas; species Pseudomonas sp. GW822-FHT03F08. The sequence goes on from NZ_JBXANC010000002.1 coordinate 102,807, forward strand.
CAGGCCGATGATGTAGCCGCCGACCATATTGGCAACCACGGTGCCCGGTGGAATCGCGGGGAACAAGGCGTTTAGTTTCATGCCAAGGATCCAGCGCAACCAGGCGCCCAGTGACGCACCCACGGCAATGACCAGAAGTGATTTCAGCATACCGGGCTTACCTCTTCAGACCGTTGCGGCCAAACAGGTAGCGGAGGGGAAAAGCAAAAAACAGCGGGTTGAATAAAGGGAATCATGATCCTGTCCTGTAGTGGGGGACAGGGAAGCAGGCACGCCTACGCACCCTGTCCAGGGTTCACGTAGGCATCATCAGCACGAGGCGGTTTGAGGAGGAATGCCATCTCCTGCAAAGATCCTAAAGCAATCAGACACGGCACTTCAACGACCAAAAGGGGACAGATTGATTTTCCAGAAAATAAATCCTGAAAATAAATCTGTCCCCTTTAAAGAAGAGATTTTTCTGCAAAGTATCGACTGGGCACTTCTCCCAGCAAGTGCTTGAACGCCGTTGTGAATGCACTCGAGCTGCTATAGCCCAACATCATCGCGACCTGTGTGACCGACTGGCCTTTTCCCAACTGCACAACCGCAGAGAGCAGGCAGGCCTGCTGTCGCCATTCGATGTAACTGATGCCCGTGTGCACTCGAAACTGTCGGGTAAAGGTTCGGCGGCTCATGCCTGCACGTTGGGCCATTTCGTCGATACCCACCTCCAACGAGGGCTGGGCCAGAAATTCGCGGCATACCCGCGCAAGACGCGGTTCTGTCGGCAACGGGGCGTTGAGTGACAGCGCGGGCATCCCGGCAATTTCATGTAGCAGTAATCCCATCAGATGACCGTCGCGCCCCTGAGTGGAATAGCGCGCAGGCACATCGATTGCCTTCAGCAACAACTGGCGCAACAACGGCGATACGTCCAACACCTGACACTGATCCGCCAGCCCGAGACGCTGCGCCGCATGTTTGCGGATATAGGTGTTGTGGAGCGTGACAGGGCCGCGCATCTGCATGGAATGAGGCAGTTGCGCCGGGACCCAGATGCCGCGCTGAGGCGGGACGACCCAGTTGCCGTGATCGGTAAAGACGGTGATGACGCCACTGGCAGCATACGCAAACTGTCCACGCGGGTGGTCATGCAACGGGAACAGCGTTCCATCCGCGTAGTCACGTGCGGTCACGACGGCATCGCGGGGTGTGTTCTGGTAGGTCGGTACGGTTTTTTCGCGCATGGCCCGATATTAATGAAAGTTGGCCTGTGACTGAAAGCAGGCCAGGTCGATTGCTTGCATATTTCTCCTGGCACGAGCATTTCCGCTATGCGCTGGGGAAACACTGAATATGCAAAAGAAGCACTTTTTACTCGCCGTCCTGGTAACGGCTGTCTGGGGATTGAACTTCCCCGTCACCAAGCTCGGGCTGGCCGGTATCGACCCTCTGCTGTTGACGGCGTTGCGTTTCGCACTGGCAGCGTTGCCCTGGGTGTTTTTCGTCAAGCGTCCGCAGGTTGCCTTCGGATGGATCGCGGCCTATGGACTGATCTTCGGTGTCGCGATGTGGGCGTTGATCAATCAGGGGATCGCATGGGGCGTACCGCCGGGTAGCGCGTCGTTGCTGATCCAGTTCAGCGCGTTCTTCACGCTGGGCTGGGGCGTGCTCTTCTTTGGAGAACGCTTGGGACGGCTTCAGTTGACTGGCAGTGTGTTGGCGGCTGCAGGACTGGTGGGGATCGTCTTGTGCAGTCCCGGCGATGTACCGAGGGCTGGTTTTGCCCTGGTGATTGGCAGCGCAGTGGCCTGGAGCATGGGCAACGTGATCATCAAGGTTTCCAGAGTGCGTGAAATCTTTGCCTTCGTCGTCTGGGCGAGTTTGTTTCCACCCATCCCGCTCTTGCTGTTGACGTGGCTGCTACACGGTTCCGCTCCTTTCAATGCGCTGCCTTCGCAACTGAATGGCATGACGCTGTTTTCACTCGCGTTCCAGGTGTACGCCGCGACGCACTTCAGTTACTGGGGATGGAACCTGCTGTTGCGTGAATATCCGGTTTCGCGCGTGGCACCGTTGTCGCTGCTGATTCCGGTATTTGGTATCGTCAGTTCGATGGTCATTCTCGGCCAACACCCTGGCCCCTTTGATTGGGCGTTTATCTTGCTGGTTCTACTGGCGCTGGCCTTGGGTTCAGTGAAGTTGCCCTTCACTCAACAGCGTTCGGCTCCGCAAGTGTCCACATCCCGCTGAGGATCTGCGCTTTCAGCCGGTTTAACCGCATCAGGCACTCGGCTGCACCGGTTTGGCCAACTCAATCCCCGCCGCCCCCAGCCGCTTGAGAATCTCGAACAACAAGTCACTCTTGGTCTTGCCGACAATCCGCGGGCTGTCGACGTAACCGGTCACGGTCAGGGTGATGCCATCGGGCGACAGTTTGCTGAAACGCACGAACGGCGCCGGTTTGCCGAGGATGGTTTCGTGCTCTTTGTAGGTGTCGAGCAACAGGTTTTTGACCTGTTCGGGATCGATGTCCAGCGGGAACATCAGCTCCAGCGTCGCCACGCCCTGGGCGCTGCCGCCGAGGGTGACGTTGCGCAGATTCTGCGAGATCAGTTGCGAGTTGGGCACGATTACGATGGAGCGATCGCTGAGCTGGATCTCGGTGGCGCGCACGTTGATCCGGCGGATGTCGCCCTCGACGCCGCTGATGCTGATCAGGTCGCCGACCTTGACCGGGCGTTCGGTGAGCAGGATCAGACCGGAGACGAAGTTCTTCACGATCTCCTGCAGACCGAAACCGATCCCCACCGACAGGGCGCTGACGATCCACGCCAGGTTGGTCCATTTCACACCCAGCGAAGACAGCGTCAGCAACACCACCAGCGCATAACCGATATTGGAAAACAGCGTGCTGAGCGAGGCGCACATGCCCGGGTCCATGTCGGTCTTGGGCAGGAATTCGTTGTCCAGCCAGCGGCGCAGGGCACGAATCAGGTAAATACCGATCAGCAGCGCGAGCACCGCGTTGAGCAAATGCCCGGGAACAATGTTCAGTTTGCGCAGGCCGGCGCCACCGAGAATCGCGCCGATGTTGGTGGCCAACTGGCCGAGGGTGGTGCCGATGCCGCCGACGAACAGGGTGATCACCGCCAGCAGCAACAACGCGGCGCGGCCCACGCCGGCCAGCAGGGTCGAGGCTTGTTCGAGGCGCCGGTCGCCGACCCCCAGCAGTTGCTTCAGTGCCTTGCCGCTGGAGTGGCGGGGCGAGAAGAAGTATTCGCAGCTGTCCTTGAGCAACTGCATCAGCAGGTAGAAACCGGAAAACACGATAAACGCCCACACCAGTTCGTAGGTAATGAACCGGGCCAGCGACACATACCCCGTCAGCAACGCCCCCAGTGAAATGACCATCGCCAGTGTCGCGAGGGTGTAGACCACGCCGGCGAACGTGTTGCCCGTCACCTGTGCATCGCCGGCCGCCGCCAGCGCCTTGCGCACCTTGCCGACGCGCATCAGCAGCACCGTGACGATGCCCAGCACCACCAGCGCAATCACGCCCCGGCCGGTGATCACGATCTGACTGCTCATGCCGGACGCGTTGCTGACCTGCACCGCCGTCACCAGCACCAGCAGCGTGGCGGACAGGATCCGGGCGAACGGCTTGAGTGTCTGCGCCACCGGCTCGGCAATCACCGGCAGCCGCCACGACGGGTGCTCGGTGGACAGCAACGCGCGGCTCAGGCCGGTGATCATCACGCAGGCATACACCACTTTCTGGAACTCGTCGGAAAACGTCGCCAGCATTGGTGGCAACGGCACATGCCGCGTGCAGGCGTAATACAGCAGCTCCAGGGCGATGGCCGTGGTCGCGAGGGTAGCCAGCGCCGAGGCAAACGCCAGCGAGCTGCGGCGCAAGCGTCCTTCCGGCATGCGATGAATGCACACCCACGCCAGCCAGCGGTCGGCGAGCCGGCGGCCCAGTGTCCAGATGATGAAGGCCAGCACCACCAGCACACTGGTGTAGAACCGTTGCCCCGGCTGCCAGGCCTCGGTGCCGGTTTCCTTGATCTGATCGACGAATGAGCGCAGGCGCTGGCGATCGTCAGGGTCGGGATCGACCAATGGTGCCCAGAAGCCGGGGCTCAGGATGCTGTCGGTGCCGAGGGTCAGCTCGCTTTCGAGCAACGTACGGCGAATGCTGGCAATTTGTGTGATCAGGTCGGTGGCGTTCTGCTTGAGTGTCGCCAGGTTCTTCAGGGCGGTGTCGACTTTGGTCTTCTGCTCGATCAGCGTCGCCCGTTGTGCGGCGATATCGGCCTGTTCAGCGGCCACCGTTTCCGCCGGCGTCGCCCCCAATACGCCCAGTTGCACGGTCAGTTGTGCCTGCTGCGGCAGCAGCGACGCCGACAACCGGTCGATGTCCAGAATGAACATCTGCACCCGATCCTGCGGGCCTTCGAGCTGGTTGTAGTTGTTGGCGGACGAGATTTGCTGCTTGAGGCCATCGAGACGTTGTTGCAACGCTTGCAGATCGTTTTGGCCGACCCCGGGAAGCGGGGCGCCGATGTCGATTGTGCTCGACAAGTCAGCGGCCGACACGGTTGTCAGGCCCGGGCCGAGCAGGGTCAGAGCGACGAATACCAATGACATCAATGCATTGCGCATGGGACTGGCTGATTCCGGTTGATCACACAATCAATGAGGTTAGGTGATCAGGCGCCTGCTGCATCATTTTCTGTTGCTAATCCTGGCTTAATGCGTGTCCGGTGATATCGCCGGGCATCGAATTGAAAGCACTCTTTTTCGCGACTAAACTCCCGGTCATGAAACGCTATCTGCGGTTTTGTCTCATCTTCCTGATCAGCCTGGCGCTTCCCCTCAGCGGGATGGCGGGCGTGCAGGCGCCGACAGAACCCTGCCCGATGCAAGCCATGGGCATGGCGATGATGGACGGCATGAACATGGATTGCTGCAAGGACATGAAAAGTCCTGCCGACCATGGCACTCCCTGCAAGCCAGGCCAGGAGTGCAAGACCGGCGGTGTGCTGCAGGTCTCGATCCTCAAGCCGCCCGTCACTGTGTTCAGCCCCGTGACGCTTTCATTCTTCAGCGATTCCCTGCCTGTAGCGACCCCGTCCGGGGTCTGGCGACCGCCCCGCGTCTGATTCCTGTCTCCCTTCGAAGCTCATTCCGCCCAGGCGGAGTGGATTGGCTGTGCGTGTGTTTTTCACCGCGCGCAGCGGACGATCACAGGAATCGTAAACATGAAATTCAAGTGCAATTGCACGGGGTGGCCGTTGGTGGCCAGTCTCGCGGCAAGTGTGCTGGCGTGGCCGGGTTTTGCCGCCGCGCTGACACTCGATGAAGCGCTGCGGCTGGCGGAAACCCATGCGCCGTCGCTGAATGCGCAAGACGCAAAAATCCAGGCCGCCAGCAGCGCCGCCATCCCGGCGGGGGAGTTACCCGATCCGAAACTGGTGCTGGGCGTGCAGAACTATCCCGTCGGCGGCCCGGATCGCTACAGCCTCAACCAGGACTTCATGACCATGCAAATGGTCGGCTGGCGCCAGGACATGCCCAACGGCGACAAGCGCAAGGCGCGCATCGAGGTCGCCGACGCGGCCATCGAGCGTGCCGCGGCGGAACGTCGCGTCGAGCGCCTGAAGGTTCGTCAGGCCACGGCACTGGCCTGGATCGGCAGTTATTCGGTCGAGCGCAAACAGGGTTTGCTTCAGGACTTCTACAAGGAAAACCGTCTGCTGAGCGACACCGTCCGGGCGCAGATCGCCGGCGGCCGCGCGCAACCTGCCGACGCCGTGACGCCGAAGCAGGAAGCCGCCCGACTGGCGGAGCAGGAAGACAACCTGACACTGGAGCGCACCCAGGCCCGAGCAGCCCTCAAACGCTGGATCGGTGCGGCCGCCAACGACAGGCCCGAAGGCAACTTGCCGCAATGGTCGGTCGACCCCGCCACCTTCAACCATCAACTGCAACACCATCCCGAACTGGCCGCGTTTGCGCCCATGACTCGCGAAGCGCAGGCAAAGGTGCAAGAGGCGGTGTCCGAGAAAAAGTCCGACTGGAGCTGGGAAGTGGATTACCAGCACCGTGCCCGCGAGTTTGGCGACATGGTCAGCGTGCAGTTCTCCTGGGATTTGCCGTTGTTTCCCGAGACCCGGCAGAACCCGAAAATCGCCGCCCGACAAGCCGAGCTCAGCCAACTGGAAGCCGAGCGCGAAGCCCTGTCCCGTGAGCACACCGAGCAATTGGAAAACCAGTTGGCCGACTACGCGCGCCTCGACCGGGCGCTGCTGCGCAGTCAGCAAAGTCTCGTGCCGCTGGCCAAAGAGAAAGTCGACTTGAGCCTGGCCAGTTATCGCGCCGGCAAGGGCGATCTGAACGCGGTGGTCAGCGCCCGCCGTGAACTCATTGAGGCTCGCTTCCAACAGATCGACGTGGAAGAACAGCGCGCGCTGACCGCTGCGCGTCTGCACTTCGCTTATGGGGAGACCCGCCTGTGAACCGACCCAATTTCAATGGCTTCTGGCTGGCCGGTCTCGCCCTCGCAGTGGGCGTTGCCGCAGGCTATGGCGTGGCTTATCAGCGCATGAACGGCGAACCCGGCGCAGCTCCGGAGCAGGGTGCCACATCGAAAGCCCTGTACTGGTACGACCCGATGTATCCGCAGCAGAAGTTCGACAAACCGGGCAAGTCGCCCTTCATGGACATGCAACTGGTACCGCGATACGCCAGCGACGGCGTAGGCAATGCGACGGTCAGCATCGATCCGGGCCTGACCCAGAATCTGGGCTTGCGCACGGCAAAGGTCACGCGCGGGGCCTTTGCCTCCAGCCTCGATGTGACGGGCGTACTGGCGTTCAACGAGCGGGATGTAGCGGTGATCCAGACGCGTACCAGCGGGTTTGTCGAACGGGTTTATGCCCGGGCACCGGGGGATGTGTTGGCGGCAGGCGCGCCGTTGGCAGACATTCTCGTACCGGACTGGGCGGCGGCGCAGACCGAGTTTCTCGCCCTCAAGCGCAGCGGCGACCGGGACCTGATCACAGCGGCGCGTCAGCGTTTGCAACTGACCGGCATGCCATCGAACCTGATTGCCCTCGTGGAGCGCAGTGGCAAGGTTCAGCCGAACCTGACCGTCACCAGCCCGGTGGGCGGCGTGTTGCAGGAACTCAACGTGCGCACCGGCATGACCGTGGCGAACGGCGAAACACTGGCGCGGATCAACGGCCTGGGCAGTGTCTGGCTCGCCGTGGCAGTGCCGGAATCGCAGACCGGTTCAATCACCGAAGGGCAGTCCATCGAAGCGCGACTGCCGGCGTTTCCCGGCACCGTGTTCAACGGCAAGGTCAGCGCGATTCTGCCGGACACCAACCCCGACAGCCGCACCGTGCGCGTACGGGTCGAATTGGCCAACGCTGATGGACGCTTGCGGCCGGGGATGACCGCTCAAGTGCGGCTGAACCGCTCGACCGGGCAAGACAACCTGTGGGTGCCGACCGAAGCGGTCATCCGCACGGGCAAGCGTGCTCTGGTCATGCTCGCTGAAGAGGCGGGGCACTACCGCCCGGTAGAGGTACGTCTCGGTCAGGAAAGCGACGGCAAAACGGTGATCCTCAAAGGTCTGGAGGAGGGGCAGGAAGTGGTGACGTCCGGCCAGTTCCTGCTCGATTCCGAGGCCAGTCTCAAGGGCATCGTCGCCGAGCCGCTTGAGGTCGACGGGAACGCCTCGGGGAGCCAGCCATGATCGCCGCGCTGATTCGCTGGTCCGTGGCCAACCGCTTTCTGGTGCTGCTGGCGACGCTATTTGTCACGGCCTGGGGCGTGTGGTCGGTGCAGAGCACGCCGATCGATGCGCTGCCGGACTTGTCCGATGTGCAGGTGATCATCCGCACGCCGTACCCCGGACAGGCGCCGCAGATCGTCGAGAACCAGGTGACCTATCCGCTGACGACCACCATGCTTTCGGTGCCGGGGGCGAAAACCGTACGCGGTTATTCGTTTTTCGGTGATAGCTTCGTGTACGTGCTGTTCGAGGACGGCACCGATCAGTACTGGGCGCGCTCGCGGGTGCTGGAATACCTGAGCCAGATCCAGAGTCGCCTGCCGGCCAGTGCCAAACCGGCGTTGGGACCGGACGCCACCGGGGTCGGCTGGATCTATCAGTACGCGTTGGTGGATCGCAGTGGCCAGCACGATCTGGCGCAGTTGCGCGCGTTGCAGGACTGGTTCCTCAAATTCGAGCTCAAGACCCTGCCCAACGTCGCCGAAGTCGCTACCCTCGGCGGCATGGTCAAGCAGTATCAGGTGCAGCCCGACCCGGTGCGGCTGGCCAGTCTCGGCATCACCCTGGCGCAGGTGCGTGAGGCCATCGGCAAAGCCAATCAGGAAACCGGCGGCGCGGTGCTGGAAATGGCCGAGACCGAGTTCATCGTGCGGGCATCCGGCTACCTGAAGAGCCTCGACGACTTCCGGGCGATCCCGCTCAAACTCGGCGCCGGCGGGGTGCCAGTGACCCTGGGCGATGTCGCGACGATCCAGACCGGGCCGGACATGCGCCGGGGCATCACCGAGCTGGACGGCCAGGGCGAGACCGTCGGTGGCGTGGTGATCCTGCGCAGCGGCAAGAACGCCCGCGAGACCATCGCGGCGGTCAAGGCCAAGCTCGACGACATGAAAAGCAGCCTGCCGCCCGGCGTGGAGATCGTCACCACTTACGATCGCAGCAAGCTGATCGACCGCGCCGTCGATAACCTCAGCCACAAACTGCTCGAAGAGTTCATCGTCGTCGCGCTGGTTTGCGGGATCTTCCTCTGGCATTTGCGCTCTTCATTGGTGGCGATCATCTCGTTGCCGGTGGGTGTGCTGATCGCTTTTATCGTGATGCGCCATCAGGGGCTGAACGCCAACATCATGTCGTTGGGCGGGATTGCCATCGCCATCGGCGCGATGGTCGATGCAGCCGTGGTGATGATCGAGAATGCCCACAAGAAAATCGAAGCGTGGCACGCGGCCAATCCGGGACAGGAACTCAAGGGCGAGCGCCATTGGCAGGTGATGACAGACGCGGCAGCGGAAGTGGGGCCGGCGCTGTTTTTTTGCCTGTTGATCATCACGCTGTCGTTCACTCCGGTGTTTACCTTGCAGGCGCAGGAAGGGCGGCTGTTCGGTCCGCTGGCGTTCACCAAGACTTACGCCATGGCGGCGGCAGCGGGGTTGTCGGTGACGCTGGTGCCGGTGCTGATGGGCTACTGGATCCGTGGACGGATCCCGGATGAGCGCCACAATCCGCTCAACCGCTGGCTGATCCGGATCTACCAGCCGGCGCTGGATGCGGTGTTGCGCCGACCGAAATTCACCTTGCTGGTGGCGCTGCTGGTGTTCATCAGCGCGGCGTGGCCGATCTCCAGGCTCGGTGGCGAGTTTCTCCCGCCGCTGGACGAGGGCGATCTGCTGTACATGCCGTCGGCCTTACCGGGACTGTCGGCGCAAAAAGCCTCGCAGTTGCTGCAACAGACCGATCGCCTGATCAAGACCGTGCCCGAGGTAGAGCATGTGTTCGGCAAGGCCGGCCGTGCCGAAACCGCCACCGATCCGGCACCGCTGGAGATGTTCGAAACCACCATTCAGTTCAAACCCCACGAGCAATGGCGCCCGGGCATGACCCCGGAGAAACTCGTGGAAGAACTGGACCGTGTGGTGAAGGTGCCGGGCCTGACCAACATCTGGATTCCGCCGATCCGCAACCGCATCGACATGCTCGCCACCGGGATCAAAAGTCCCATCGGCGTGAAAGTCGCCGGCAACGATCTGGCCCAGATCGACGCGGCCACTCAAGCCGTCGAACGCGTGGCCAAAGGCGTGCCCGGCGTCAGTTCTGCGTTGGCCGAACGCCTGACCGGTGGCCGCTACATCGACGTCGATATCGATCGCAACGCCGCAGGTCGCTACGGGCTGAACATCAGTGATGTGCAGTCGATCGTCGCCGGTGCCATTGGTGGCGAGAACGTCGGGGAAACCATCGAAGGACTGGCACGCTTCCCGATCAACATCCGTTACCCGCGAGAGTGGCGTGACTCGCCCGGTGCTCTGGAGCAACTGCCGATCTACACGCCTTCGGGCAGTCAGGTCACCCTCGGCATGCTGGCGAAGATCAAGGTCACGGACGGCCCGCCGATGCTCAAGAGCGAAAACGCCCGACCGTCCGGCTGGGTGTACATCGACGTGCGGGGCCGGGACATCGCTTCGGTGGTGGCTGATCTGCGCCGCGCGGTCAGCGATCAGGTCAAGTTGCAGCCGGGCATGAGCCTGAGCTACTCGGGGCAGTTCGAGTTTCTCGAACGGGCCAATGCTCGCCTGAAACTCGTGGTGCCGGCCACGCTGCTGATCATCTTTGTGCTGCTCTACCTGACCTTCGCCCGCTTCGATGAGGCGCTGCTGATCATGGCCACGTTGCCATTCGCCCTGAGCGGCGGTGCGTGGTTTCTCTACCTGCTGGGCTACAACCTGTCGGTCGCCACCGGGGTCGGGTTTATCGCACTGGCCGGGGTCTCTGCCGAGTTCGGCGTGATCATGCTGCTCTACCTGAAAAACGCCTGGGCTGAACGCGAAGACCTCGGCGATCGCACCGAGCGCGGACTGATCGCGGCAATTCGCGAAGGCGCCGTGCAGCGCGTACGCCCCAAAGCCATGACCGTGGCCGTGATCATCGCCGGTCTGTTGCCGATTCTGCTCGGTAGCGGCTCCGGCAGCGAGGTCATGAGCCGCATTGCCGCGCCCATGGTCGGCGGCATGGTCACGGCGCCCTTGTTGTCCCTGTTCGTCATCCCGGCGGCGTATCGACTGATGCGCCGTCGTCACTTGTCCGTTGAAACCCTCCAACCTGAAGGAAAAACCTCATGAAACTGATCCCGATCACTGTTGCCGGCACGCTGGTTGCGTTTGCATTGACTGCCCACGCCGAGGACATGCCCGGCATGAAGATGGACGACATGCAGGGCATGCAGATGCAGGCCGCCACTCAACAGACACCCGCCGCCAACGCTGAAGGCACGATCAAGGCCATCGATGCCACGAAGCACACTGTGACCATCGCTCATGGTGCGGTTGCGGCGTTGCAGTGGCCGCCGATGACCATGGGGTTTGCGGCAACTGAGGAACAGTTGGCCGGGTTGGCGGTGGGGGACCGGGTGAAGTTTTCGTTCCGGATGGAGGGCAGCAAAGCGACGCTGGTTTCGATCAGCCAGTAAGGCTGTGACGTAAAAAAAAACCGGCGCGAATCATCGCGCCGGTTTTTTATTCAGGTTTTCAGATCGAGCGCTGATTGACCCGTTGCATCAGTTCCTCCGCCGACTCCTTGCGCTCCGAGTAGCGATCCACCAGGTCCGGGCGATCACGCAGCAACAGCGTGAATTTCACCAGTTCCTCCATCACGTCGACCACCCGGTCGTACAGCGCCGAAGGCTTCATGCGATTGCCTTCGTCAAACTCCAGATACGCCTTGGGCACCGACGACTGATTGGGGATGGTGAACATGCGCATCCAGCGGCCCAGCACGCGCAGTTGATTGACCACGTTGAACGATTGCGAACCGCCGCAGACCTGCATCACTGCCAGGGTCTTGCCCTGGGTCGGGCGCACCGCACCGAGCGCCAGCGGCACCCAGTCGATCTGCGCCTTGAACACCGCCGACATCGCGCCGTGCCGTTCGGGCGAACACCAGACCTGGCCTTCGGACCATTGCATCAGCTCCAGCAGCTCCTGGACTTTCGGATGGTCGCCGGGCGCGTCATCCGGCAGCGGCAAGCCCGAGGGGTTGAAGATCCGCGTCTCGGCTCCGAAGTGCTCCAGCAGTCGCGCGGCTTCTTCCACCAGCAATCGGCTGAACGAGCGTGGGCGGGTCGAGCCGTACAACAGCAAAATGCGCGGCTTGTGGAGTCCGTCGTCGCGGGTGGTTTTCTGAATCAGTGATGGATCGAGGTTGGGCAGGTGGGTCATGACGGCTCCGGTCACAGCGTGCTGATGCGGTCGAGCTCGCGCTTGAGGGCATCGCGGTCGAGTTGGGCGAAGGGCAGGGCGAGGAAGGCCCGGCAGCGGGTTTCGATCCGGGCGAGGGTCCCGTGGAAGGCTGCGTTGATGGCGGCTTCATCGCCGCGCACCTCCGACGGATCCTCCAGCCCCCAATGGGCCTTCAAGGCCGGGCCGAAGTAGACGGGGCAGGCTTCACCGGCAGCCTTGTCGCACACGGTGATGACAATGTCCGGCGGGTTGTCTTCGAAGGCGTCGTTGCCCTTGCTGCTCAACCCGGCGATGGCAATGCCGGCCTCCTGCAATGTGGTCAGGCTGCGCGGCAGCACCTGGCCCTTGGGGAAACTGCCGGCGCTGACCGCTTCGAAACCTTGCGGCGCCAGGTGATTGAACATCGCTTCGGACAGAATGCTGCGGCAGCTGTTGGCGGTGCACATGAATAGAACGCGCATGTTCGGTCCTCAGCAGCAGGCGGATGTATTGAGCGGGCGGTCACCCATGGCATCGAGCCGGGCGCTGTTTTCTTCCAGCCACGCGGTGTTGGCGGCCAGGGTGGTTTCAAGCAGTGTGCGGATCCACGCTGGCAGGTCAGGGTTGAGCCGGTAATAAACCCACTGGCCCTGACGGCGATCCAGCAGCAAGCCGCAGGTGCGCAACTGCGCGAGATGGCGGGAAATCTTTGGCTGACTGTCGTCCAGCGCGCAGACCAGTTCGCAGACACACAGCTCACCTTCACGGGTGATCAGCAGCGTGGCCCGGGCGCGGGTTTCGTCGGCGAGGCATTTGAAAACGGAGGCGGGATTGAGCATGACAATGCCTTCAATACATATGGTTGTCCGAATATACGGATTTCCATATGTATTGGACAAGCCTCTTCTTTAATGAACTCTGCGGAAACGCTGTCAGAGAGGATCACGCAAGGTAAGGGGCCAGGATGTCGTGCAGTGGACGGGCAAGGGCGAGCGTCCGTTTGACTGTTGTCAGTTCCGAACCTGCCAGACGCTTGCTGCCCAGTCTGCAGAAAACACCGCCCGGATCGATGTGCAGCGAAAACAGTCCGATGACCTCGTTCCCAATGACTTTTACGATCAACTCCATGAAGGCTTCATGCGGTGTGCTGGCGGTCAGGTAGGTGAACTCCTCAACGGTAGCGCTGCCCGCCCAAGACACCTCATCCCAGGCCAGACGATCCAGGTGTATGAAGTTTTGCTGTGTCTGCAAATCCTCCACAAGCGCTCGCAATACATTCACAAACTGCTCGCAGGTAAGGATTTCGAGTTCGTATCGATAAAGGCCTGAGGGGGCAGTGCCGACGACTTTGGCGGTCAGGAGGTAGCTCTGCGCAATTTCCGAAGGCTGTCCATCCCAGCCATTCAGGTCGGATACCGGCGGGCACCAAATGACCTGAATTGTTTCGCCGGTGCGGATCGGTTCGCGTTGATCAAAACGGGCCGATGTGGTTTGGCCAACACGTGGCAATAAGTCGTGGAGGTGGAGTACCGGGGCACTGTAATCGATGCCGGAGTCCTGTGACCAGAATGTGGGGAAGTGGATTTTCATGGGGTGATCGTAGTTCATCATGTGGCTCTCGGGTCTTCATCAGCCGGTAAAACGCTTACCAGGTTATCGCCAGCCCAGGCGCTGGCTGAAGGCCAGATGCTCGCCAATCCACAACCCGCGAGGGTGACTTTTTCGGGGTGAGTGATAGCATGTGGCCTTCATGGCGAAACAACGCGTGCTTTGACTTGGTCGACTGCCAGGACATCAAGTTTTCATCTTCAATCAATGCAGATTTATCAATGATCAAGATTGCGATACCGACGTTTATCCTGCTGCTGTGCCTGCAGGGTTGTGCAGAGATGCCTGCGTATTCGAACGTACAGTCCGGTGAGCCGAGCGACGAAACCCGTTACACCGTCGTCGAAACCGATACCTATGCCGGAAGGCCTCAGCGCTCTTGGGGGGACGGCGAGCCAAACCTGAACATCATTAGAATCAACGACAAGAAAGTGGGGAACATTCCATTCTCCACTTACTATTACAAGAATGACTCGCCTCAGCGTGCTGTGCTGATCCCGGGGAAGTACACGATTCAACTGGAATACAATCTGCCGTTGCAGTTCCTGTTTGCCGATCTGGAGTTCGAAGGCAAACCCGGTCAAAAGATCATCGCCCGTTCGCAATATGTGGGTCTCAACCGATTGGAAATATGGTTGGAAGACGCGGCTACCGGTGAAATCGTTGGTAAGCGTGTGCACTGACAAGGTTAAAGCGATGGCTGTGAAGTAACGTGCTTTCAGCGATTGAACGAAGAGGGGGATTTTGAATATTTATTCAAAATCCCCCTCTTGTTTTTTGACCTCGTAAGTTCGGGCGACTCAGCGCTTGCTGAAGGCCAGTCGCGCCGCAAACAGCACGAAAATCATCCCGGTGGTGCGATCCATCCAGCGAATCACCTTCTCCCGTCGCAGAAACCCGGACAGGGGCTGTGTCGCGCCGATCAACACCAGCGACCAGATCAACCCGAGCACCACATGAATGCTCACCAGCCCGAACGTCCAGGGCACAAGCGGCTGCCCTTGCGGAATGAACTGCGGCAGAAACGACACGTAGAAGATCCCGATCTTCGGATTGAGCACATTCCCCAGCATGCCCTTCAAAAACCAGTTGGCCCCCGGCTTGCCGTTGGCTTCGGCGGGAGCCAGCGAGCGGCGAGGGCGCAGCAGCATGTTCAACCCGAGCCACGCCAGATACGCCGCGCCGCAGTACTTCAACAGGTTGTAGGCCAGCTCCGACACCGCAATCAACGCCCCGAGGCCGAACGCCACCGCCGCACCCCACAACAGGCAACCGGCGTTGATGCCCAACGCAGCGCGCAAGGCCTGTTGCTTGCCTTCGACGGTGGCGGTGCGCAGGACAAGTGCGGTGTCGAGACCGGGTGTCAGCGTCAGCAGTGTGGCGGCGAAAGTGAAGGCGAGGAGGTTGTCGGCGATGGACATGGCACGTGGGTTTCCTGTTCTGGATGGGGGAACGGTAGCGGTTTCAGGCGGGGGGATCCAGCAGGGAGATGAGGCGGGGTTCGATGGCGTCAGGTTGTATCTCAAGGATTGCCAGGGTGACCGGCAGTTTGAAACGCCGGGGACCGGCGCTGCCCGGATTGACGTAGAGCCGGTCGCCGCGCCATTCGATTCGGGGTTTGTGGGAGTGGCCGGTGATGATGAGTTTCACGTTGGGGTCGAGGTCAGTGGGGACGTCGGCGATGTCGTGGACGAGGAGGGTTGACCAGCCGTTAAGGTTTACGCTCAGGAGGTCGGGGAGGTCTTGGGCCCACGGACTGTTCAGATCGTTGTTGCCGCGCACTGCATGGACGGGGGCGATTTTGGCCAGTTGCGCGAGGATGTCCGCGTTACCGATGTCGCCGGCATGGATGATCTGATCGCAGCCTTGCAACGCGGCCAGGGCTTCGGGGCGCAGGAGGTTGTGGGTGTCGGAGATGAGGCCGATCTTCATACGGAGCTCCGGGTTGAGTATGGCCGGGATGCTGGCTTCCACCGAATTCAGCCTGTCGGCTCAGCGGGTTTCGCTATCTGTTCGCTTGTCAGATCACCTTGCAGTTCCCTGAGACCCGCCGGGCTTGAGTAGAGTTTTTCCAGAGCCAGTATCTCGGTCAGTTGTTCCGGCGAAAGTGTCTTCTCTGCCTTCTCAAGCTCCACGCGCATGGGGACTGCGATATTGTCAGGCAGTGTCTGTTTGAGCGCTACACGCAATAACCCGCAAGCCTTGCGCTTGTTCTTCTCGAAGCCTTGCCCGTTATCGAGATGAACGGCAAGGGTAACGAGCGAAACAGCGTGTCCTTGAAGGGCCGCCTGCAACAACCAGCGATTCGCCAGTGGATAGTTAACCGGCACATCAGTGCCACTGCTGTAGAGGTTGCCGAGGACGAACTGTGCCTTGGCGTCACCCTGTTCGGCTGCGCGGGTATACCAATGCAATGCGGCAGGCAGATCTTTGGGAATGCCTGTGCCAACGCCGTTGAAATAAGCCGCTCCCAACATTCCGGATGCTTGGCTATCGCCGGCAGTGGCCGCTTGGGTAAGTAGTTTCACGGCTTGTTGAGGGTCTGCTGAAACGCCGTGACCAAACAAGTAGAGGTTACCCAGTAATGTCAGAGCCTCGTTATCGCCTTGGGCGGCTGCTTTGCTGGCCCAGTTGAAAGCCTGCCGAGGGTCTGCTTCGACACCACTACCTCTGTAATAAAGGGAGGCGAGTTGACGTTGAGATTTGGCATGACCTTGTTCTGCGGCCTTGCGAAACCATGTAGCGGCCTGGGCAAAGTCCCTCGGTATTTCCAGGCCCGCAATGCTCGAAAACCCCATGAAATATTGGGCGTCTGCGTTCCCGTGCTCTGCCGATTCGCTTATCAACTGCAGGCCCTTGGGTCGATCAACGTCTACACCACGACCGTAATATTCAATGAGGCCGAGCTTGAATTGTGCGACAGGTTCTCCCTTTGCTGCCCCTCTCAAGTACCACTCTGCGGCTTTTCCGGGGTTGCGGCCAACGACCAGGCCTTCCTCATAGGCTGAGGCGATCAAGGTAGTGACGCTGTAAGGGCTTCGCCACAGCGTGATAAAGAAGGACACAACAATGAATGCGAGGATGCTGAGGAATAGAGCAATTGAAAACCGGCGCAATTTCGAATCCGTTCATAACGTGGTAAGCGGGGGAGTGTATCGATGCTTTTTCGTACTGCCCAGTCTTACGGGTTCTAACCTGTTCTCCTCCATAGACAATATCTGGCGTTCACACTTTTCACTCATCCTGAACGTTGTGAACCGGTCACAAGCCTGAGAGGCTAGCGTGAGGTTTACCATCAGGACATACGGACATGAGCACGCCAAAAATTTTGATCACGGGGGCTTCGGGCCAGATCGGCAGAGCCTTCTGGACCGCGCGGGACGATAAATCCGATTTGCGCCTGGCCGATATAGACGTAGCAACACTTCCGGGCTCGGCACAACGTTTCGCTCTCGATATCAGGGATCAGGCCAGTTGTCTCGAAGCCTGTGAAGGCATACACACCGTGATCCATCTCGCTGCTGATCCGAACCCGGACGCCGACTTCACGTCTTCGCTGCTGCCTGTGAATATTATCGGCACCTACAACATGCTGTTCGCCGCAAAAGCTCAAGGCTGCAAGCGTTTCATATTTGCGAGCAGTGCCCAGGCGATTGAAGGTTATCCGAAAGACGTCCAGATACATGAAGGGATGGCACCGAAACCAGGCAACCTTTATGGGGTCAGCAAAGCGTTTGGCGAAGCGCTGGCTTCGATGCATGCAAACGATGGTCAAATGACGACAATCGCGGTCCGTATTGCAAACGTCGCCAGATTTCACGCTGGCGAAACCCACAGCCCCCGGGACGTGGCCGCGTTTATCAGCTTCAGGGATGTCGTTGCGTTACTGGAGCGATGCGTCGAGGCCGAGCTGAGCGGATTCCATGTTGTCCATGGTGTCTCGGATAACCGCTACAAACGGCTTTCAATTGATCAGACCAGAAAAACCGTTGGGTACGCGCCGCTTGATAACTCATTCGAGATTCTGGAAGGGCGCGCTTGATCGAATTGGGTGCAGTGCTTGCGAGTTCGCCTGAGTGAATCAGGAACACATCTGACTGATGCGAAAGGAGTAAAAGGGTGGGGGGATTATTTGAAAAATATATCAACCCCCTTTTTCTTGTTGCCCGGCCGAGAGGTTATGTTATCTGACGAAACCCGCTGGCAAATACGTTGTGCTTACTGAAGGCCTTCTATGCAGACTGACCAAACCCGATTGCTCGCACTCACATTGCTTGAGATCAAGACGTTGCTGGGTGATTACCTGGGAAGTGATGTGGACGCACCAATGAGCGTTCGTATCGCGGCCCACCTTGCCTATGCCGTTCACAATGAAGCTGAGGCGGTGTACGGGCATGAGGATTTTCGGCTCGACAGCGTGGTTCGGAAAATCGCTGCGGTCGATGGAATTCTTGGGGTTTCGGAGGGGGCTGCATTGCTTGGCAGGTTTGGCGCCGAGGCCAAAAATACGATGGGTTAAATTCAGTTTGAATGATCGCTTGCGGCCAGAAACGGGATTCGATTTTGCTATTCATTCACTCACTCATTCACTCCCGAGCGTGCGAAATTATCAGACCTTCAATTGCTCACAGAGGCAGGCTCATGACCTCCACCCTGGCAGTCTCGGATATCGCAGGTCCATGGAGTGGGGATGCCCCCACAGGACTCATTCAGCGTTGCAAGGAGGCCTGGGATACGCCTTTGGAGAGATTGAATGATCTTATGGTTGCTACTTTTTTGAATCAGAACATTGCCACCGATCAGATGCTCATCGAGGCGAAACGCCGCCTGAAAGACCAGGAACGAGATGAAACCGAGTACTTCGACGGCCAGCTCCTCGAAGCAATCGAACGTTTGAAACCCGGGAAGTAATTCTTCCCGACGGTTTGTTGAAGTCGGGAATTGAAGAGACCTGCATGGGGCGGCAGCTTGTATTGCGCCACACAAAAACAAGATTCCGATCCCATGCAGGCCATCCGATTCTGACACAACGCGCTCACCCAAGCGCTTTCGCCAGAACCAGGTTAAACGCCGCTGGCGTACCCCAGAGTACATCGGCCCAGGCACCGCTGCCGGGCGTCAGCAACTGGCGCAGGTGCTGCTCATGGAACGCCTTACCCAGCGAATCGACGCGAAACGCCGCCACCCACTGCTCGCGCCCCAGCTGGTAGGCCTTGCCGAAATCTTCCCAACTGTCGAAACAGTCCTGCGCCCGCTGTGCATTGAGCAGCAGCACACGCCAGGCGAGGTCGGGCTCGAGCCAACGCATCAGCAGCGCACAACGGACCAGAAACGCCACCCGCACACAGGCAAAGGCCATGGCCGCACGCGGCTCATCGCCAACCTTCAGTGCCTGCAGATCGAGGCCGTACCATCGCTGTTCGAGGGTCGCATTGAAATGCGACCGCACCGCTTCGTCATTGCAATCGCTGCGTATCCCGGCCTGGTGCAGCAGCGCTGCCCGCACGATCGTCTGCGCTTGCTCGGTGAAGTGATCGCACGCCGGCGAGTAGAAGCCCTCGACTTCCATCGCATCGGCCATGGGCCTGGCCAGCAGCAGCGACCAGTGCCTGCGTTGGCTGAACAACTGGGCGCCACGCGGTCTGAATGCTCGCCACAACATCCAGGCTGAAACAACAACTGCGATAAGCAAAAACATGCCGCTCTCCTTACCTTGCCCGGGCCTGCCAGGCCTGGATTTCCTCGGCCATTGGCGAGGTCATTTCCGGCCACGGCACACCTTCGGTGAGGTACAACGGGTCTTTGGGCTGACGCTCGATGTGTGTGCTGAAAATATGCCGGATGGCGTACTTGACCGACACCGTCTTCGGGGCAGCCTGCAGGAATTGCTGCGGCTGACGCCCGGCGACCAGCCATTCGACCATGGCGGACGGTGCATCGAGGCGCTCGTAAAGTTGCGGATATCGGGCAACCAGGCGAGTCTGGGCGGTCGGGTCGTTGACCTCCTCGATACGCAGCCAGCCTGCTTCGGTACGCACGATGCCGATGGCGATACAGTCGGCGGGTGTCTGCTGGTCGGTGCCCAGGGCATTCAGGCACTGCAGCAGGTCCTGGTAATAGCGCTCGACCGGAGGCCGGTTTTGCTTACCCTTGACCTGCTCGACCGTCAAGGTGCCGTCGGCCTGGACGATCAGGCTGATGGTGATGTGTGGCTGGCCCTGGCTGTCACGCAAACTGAACACGCGCATGCGCTGCTGTTCCACCGCTTCGGCATAGCGTTCGCCGTAGCCGCCAGTCAAGGCGCGGCGATCGGCGAACTGGCCCAGACAGTGGCGCATCACGTAGCTTTCAAAGGCCATTTCCGCGCGCAGCAAGGAACTTTCGGGACGCAGTTCCTGCAATAGGTGCTCAGCGGTGGTCACCCGCGCAAGCAAGGCCTCGGGCTGGCTCTGGCGCCAGCCTTGTTCGACCCGCGCCGCCATCTGCGCGTGTTCCTTTTGCCACAGCAACAACGCCTGGGGGCAGTTGATGCGTTCGAGCTTGCCCGCGAGCGCTGTGCCCTGGCGCGAGGTCAGGAACTCCACCAGCAAGGCCTCCTGGGCCAGCAGTGGCGCCTGCTGCGGATCGATCCACACCAGCGGTGCAAGTGAATCTCTGCCGGCCTCGCTCAAATGCCTGACTACCCAGGATGGCGGCTCGGCTCCCAATGCCTCGATAGCCTGCCCCATGCTCAGGATTCGTCGCGCAGGCTCGAAATTGCCGACCAGATGACGGTAGAAATGGTTGAGCAACCATTTGCCCACCTCTGGCGCATCACCTCGGGCCTTGCTGCGCTCGGCAATGCCACGCTTGAGTTGATCGGCATTGAGTGCATTGCGCGGGGCGTAACCGGACGTTCGCAGCTCCAGTGTCACTTCCATATCTGCCACCAGGCCTTGCCGGCCGGTTTTGCCTGCGCCTGCAGTTCGGCGATGCACTGGCGGATCAGTTCATTGTTTCCCTGATCAACTTCGTTGTTCGGATCACTGCGTTGAATGGAGCGCTGGTAATAGGCCATGGCCTCTTCCTTGCGCCCCAGTGCCTTGAATACATCGCCGGCACACCCCAACAGAGAGGGTTCGGCGAGTTCATCAATGACCGGCGCGTAACGTAGCAACAGGCTAGTGGCCGCCTCCGGCAGGCTGTATGACAGGTACAGGGCAATTTTCATTCGTGCGAACAGTGGCGAATATTCCAGGTCCTTGTCGCTGATTTCGCGATCTTCCTGCCATTTGAGAACGCGCTCCAGCCAGATCAGAATCTCGCGCTCGCGGTCCAGTTGAAACAGGGCGCGGGTGACGTCCTGTACGTAATCTTCCGGGTCGTGGCGGCCGTAGCCATAGTCGGCTGCGTAGTGCCAGAGTTGTTCGGCGGCTTCGGCGATGCCCGGGTTATCGTTCAGCAGAATGCGGTTGTCGAGGATGCCCTGATAGTGCTCGGCGAACGGGCTGGCGGCGATGCCACGGCTATGCAACTCAAGGGCCAGACCCATCAGTTTGTCGTTGTAGCATTGGTAATTGAGCGCAAGGTTGTTGCACAGCATCGAGTACAGGTGCGCGCAGGCATCGTAGCGGTGCCCGTGGCCGTTGGCGAAGCATTGCTCCATACGGGCCTGGCCCTGTTCGTAAGCAGCCTTTTGTACTTCTCGCAGCCGCCACCAGGCCGAATCTGTCTCCTCGCTTGAAAGGTTCTCGACATGCGCTTCGACCACGCTTTCAAGGGAAGTCGCAAAATTGTAGTAGTACATGCCACTGGCCAATGGCGGCAAGGGTTGGCGCAAGGCATCGGATATGCCGAACACATTGGCGTGGGCGCTGAACAGGCTGTAGACGCTGCGGTAGTCCTGCAGATCGCCGGCCGAAACCGCCTCGCGCAGCATCGTCAGTTCGGTGTTGGCGTCGATGCGCCCGGCCTGACGTTCACGCATCGCCACCAGGCGAGTGATCCACGGGTGATTCGGCGCGCGTCGCCGGGCTTCTGCAAGGGCCAGAGTGAAGACGTTGTCGATTTGCTCAAGGTCATCGCGCGCGTCATGCAGTGCATCGAGCAGCGGGCCCATGGACGGGGTCGACTCGTCCCGCCACGGCAGGCCGGACGTGAATCGCTCCAGCACCCTCTGATCATCACAGGCACGCATCACGCACAACGGCCACCACGCTGACTGATCCTCGGCATCGAGCAGGCGATCTTGTACCCAGTAGGCCGTGCCCGGCCACATTTTGCCGCGCATTTCATAGGTTTCCATGAATGCACGTTGCCCGGCGTCGTCGATCTGGCCGTTTTCAAGCAGCCAAGGCAAATGGAAGTCAACGAAGTTGTCACCGCCGCCGGAATCCAGACTCAGGGTCGCCACTTCACAGATTTTCAAAGCACCGGCCAGGTCGCCCTGGGCCTGCAATGAACGGGCGGCCAGACGTGCCAGGCGCACTTCCCATTCTCGACGCTGGGGCAGCGACAATTCGGCGATCAATCGCACAACCGGCTGTTCGAACATCGCCAGGCGCAACGGAACGATTTCGATGAGCGCATCGCCCAGCCACAGCCAGTCGTTACCGTCGACATCCTGATCTTCGCCAGCGGTGCGTAATGCGGCAATTGCCGCCAGCGCGGCTTCGCGAGCTTCTTCGTCGCGTTCATGGGCGGCCAGCGCCTGGGCCCGTCGCTGGTGTTGATCGGCATCGTCCCAGGCCCGCAGTGCATGACGGTCGGGGTTGATCAGGGCGAGGGTGTGACGCACTTCGATGGTCTTCAGGGCGACGTCGAGTGTGGCGTGTTGGAGATCTTCGAAAATGCGGTAGCGCCGGTACTGCTCGATATCGAACGGCAGCGGCTCGTTGGTCAATTGCTGAAGGGTGTCGAGCGCCTGAAGCAGGCCCTGCTCATCTTTGAGGTAGTTGTCCAGCCGCAGTTGGTAGATCAGCAGGTTGACCTTGAGTTCGTTGCGCTCATCATCAGGCGTAGCTTCGATCAGTGCCTGGCCGTCGTCGGCCAGTACCGCCCTGGCCGCGTCTGCATCACCCGCGTTGACCCACAGCACGTGTAGCCGTCCGATCGATTCCAGCGAGGTTGCCTTGAGCGGTTGGCCGCGCAGCTGGCCCAACAGGTAGTCGACACCATGTTCCTGATGCTCGACCTCAAGACGATCCATGAATTGATCCAGCTGGATGCCGGACAGCACGGTGCTGTTTTGCGTCATTGTGAACTCCATTTGCGAATGACTGTGCATCGCCCGATGCGTCCTGCGTCGGTGCCCTCGAGTGGGGCAACGGTACTCGTGCACGTCTGCCTTTTACAGGTCACGAATGACGAAAGGGATCGGGCAATACAGCGAGGTGCCGCACGCTACCAGTTGGCGTTTGAAAAACCAAGAGTGCGCCGGGAGGCAACGCCAAATGATTGACTTGCACACAGCGAATCAGAGGAAGTGGAGCATCACAACTCAATCGCCCAGGTCTGACTTACAAGCTCTTTTCCAAAGCTCTGAATTGACTCTTCTTCCATTAATTGAAACCCCGCTCGCTGATACAGACGGCGAGCCTCTACCAGATTGCTGGTGGTCCACAAAATCATCTTTTCGTACCCGACATCCCGGGCAAAGCGCAGACACTCTTCAACCAGTCGGTTGCCGATCCCCAACCCCCGAGCACTGGCGTCGACAAACAGCATGCGCAGTTTTGCCGTGGTTTCGTCGTGCCGGATGACAAACACCGAGCCCACCACCTTGCCGTCCTTTTCCGCGATCCAGCAGCGTTCGCTGGCAGGGTCGAACTCACGCAGGTACTTGGCGACGATCTCGGCGACCAGCGCTTCGAACTCCCAGTTCCAGCCGTATTCACGGGTATAGATCACGGTTTGTTGCTGCACCACCAGCCCCATGTCGCCGGGTTGCGGGTCGCGCAACAGGTAGGTCGGCTGTTGGCGGCCCTCGAGCAAGGTCTGGATCTGCCTCATGGACTCGATCAATTGCAGTTGCTGCGGCTCGGCCAGGCGTTCGAGCAGGGTGATGACTTCCTGCCGCGACGCTTGTTCCAGCGGGGCGAGTATTTCGCGGCCGAGGTCGGTGATGTGCAACTGGCTGGCGCGGGCGTCGGTGGCAGAGGGGACTTTCTGGATCAGGCCTTTTTTGTCGAAGCCGCTGATGATCCGGCTCATGTAGCCCGCGTCCAGGCTCAGCATCTGGCGCAGGTCGGCGCTGGTCAGATCGCCGCCGGAGGCCAGTTCGTAGAGGATGCGCAGCTCGGTTAACGAGTAGTCGCTTTGCAGTAGGTGTTCCTGCAGAACGCCGATCTGGTGGGTGTAGAAACGGTTGAACTGGCGGACGATGTCGGCTCGTTCGATGAGAGGGGGCGTGGACATGGTGGGTGCTCAAATGGTTGCCTTGAGCAACTATATAGTTGCTCAAGGCAACCAAGTCAAATGAATTGCTGACCAACGGCAGCCTCCCTTATCCTGCGTGTTCATGGAGCCACACTCACAAGGAAAGAACGTGAAATTACTGATTGCTGCGTCTGTATTGGCCCTTCTGGCCGGTTGTGCATCCCACGGCAAGAGCGACGACGCCATTTACCGTGAAGCCGCCGACGCCCATGTCATGACCCTTCCTGCCGGGCAGAACAAGGTCAGCTTGCCCGCGACCAAAATCCTGAGTCACGGCCTGATCGCCGACAATCTGGCGATTGCAGCGGGAGGCGGGGCCAACGCCACGCTGCTCAAGCAACAACTGCTGATCGCCAAGTCTGCCGGCGAAAGCGGCTTCTTGATCATCGGTGCGGGGACGTCACTCGACGTGGCCATCATCAAGAATGCGTTTGAGTCGCTCGATCTGAATGGCATGCGCATCTATTACGCGGGCGGTGAAGGTCAGAAGGATGCGGCGCGCAGTGCCGTAGAAAAAGCCCAGGCGAAATTCCAGTACATCAGCGTGCAATGAGTGAGGCTGCGTCACGACGTGCGCATTGAGAATGCACACGTCGTGACATGGTCGGCGTTGATCATGCCGGGGACAAACGCATACCCATATCGACGGTGCGGCTCTCAAACCCGAACTCTGCATACATCCGTGCCGCGCGTTCATTGAACGGCCAGACCGATAATCTCAACTCCTGGGCGTTGTGTTCGATGGCCCAGCCTTTGACCCGCTCCATCAATTGACGGCCGATGCCTTTGCCCCAGAAGGCCTCGGCGACGCACACCGATCCGATGCGCACGATGTTCATGGGTTGCATCAGCGGGCTGGTGCTGGCCGAGAGGCTCGCCGCAATGAAACCTGCGGGCTGCTGACCGACGTGTGCAATGAAGACAACCTGACCCGGTTTGTCGAAGTAGTTCATCCAGTGCGGCAGGTCCCGCGCGAAGTCCTCGGTGGTGGCGGTGTAGATGTCGGGGCGCGCTGCGTGGTGGACGGCGTTGAGAATCTGGCCCAGTTCGCAAACGATCAATGCATCTTCAGCGGTGGCAATTCTGTACTGCGTGGTTTCGTCCATGGGGTGTCACGTTCCTTCGGTGGCGGGTGGCTGCTTCAGTTCAGGGGCTCGAGGACGAAGTCCGCCGGATCGAACCGCTCGGTCGTGTCCATTTGTATGTTTCTGAGGCTCACCGTTTCCAGGTGTGTGGCGTAGAGCGATTCAGAAAACCAGGTGATCAACAGAGTGCGGCGGCGTGCGCCGGTGGGGTTCAAGCTGCCGGCGTGGATCAGGTCGGCATCGAATATCAGGATGTCGCCAGCACGGCCGGAAAGCTGCACCGAGCGGGACTCGTCAGTGAAATCGAACGGGGGCTCGCCGAGTGCAGGGCGATGGCTGCCGGGGACGATGCGGGTTGCGCCGTTCTCCGGGCCGTAATCGTCGAGGTACACCAGCGCGTTGACGGTATCGCCGGGGCGTTGCGTCGACAAGTCTCGGTGCAACTGTTGATGGCCGCCACCGGCAAGCGGCTCGCGGCCCTCCACCTGGGAGAGGAAGAAGCGTTCGCCGATCAACTCGCCCACCACCGCCAGCACTTGTGGCAATCGGCACACGGCCTGAACGGTCGGATCCGTGTCCAGCAGCGAATGGCGCCAGTCGATGCCACGGGGCACGGGCCATTCGCTTGAGGGCCTTACGCCGGTGTCGAACGTGTTCCGAAGTCCGGTCAGCCATGCAGCCGGGATTGCCTGGCGGAGCAGGGCGTAGCCGTATTGGTGAAGTTGTCTAGCGCAGGGCGTAGACATAGGCATCCGTTGCCGTATCGTCATCCAGAGTCACCTTGGTCAAAACCCGCTGTTATTCAGCCCTTTCAAACTCATCAAGCGCCGCCCGGTGCTACGCGGGCAACACCGTCATCAGTTCGGGAGTGACCGGGTCAGAAACCCGTCGATCAAGGCCACCACCTGTTGCTGGATCACCTCACGCGAACGGCCGCCGCCATCCCCGCAAATGATGCCGTCGCCTGGTGAGTCTTCTTCAAGCAACTCCACTGCGCCGGGCTTGCACGATGCCATGAAGCTGAAATGGCTGGCGTCGCTGATCTCGACATACTGCGACGATGCCGAAGGCAGCCGCTTGGCAAGATTGGCCGACTCCAATTGGGCGGGCAGGTCTTCTGACGGTACGCCAGCGCCAATCACCAGTGTCGGAATCGGCAGCGCGGCGAGGCTTGTATCGGTCATGCCGCGTGACAGGCCCAGGTCCAGTGAAACGATCGCGCTGACGCGTTTGTCGCTCAAGTCCGCGCTCATCCGGCTCTTCGATTCTGGCGTGTCGGCGACGTTGATCGTCTTGTAGACCGAGCAACTGGCCAGTTTTTGATGGGCTGTGCAGTCCTTCGCAAAGCGCTCGGGATCGAACCGTGAACCGGCGATTTCGAGGGCGGTCCAGCCGCCGAGTGAATGGCCGGCTACTGCAATTCGACGCATCGAAACGGCCCCCGTTTGCTCGGGCCGAGCGGTGACCGCATCGATGACGCGGCTGATGTCGGCAGGTCGTTGCCACAACTGTGCAGCGGCTTGAGGGCTGCGGTCATGCGTCGTGGTGCCGGGATGGTTGACCGCCGCCACGATGTAACCCTGACGGGCCAAGGCGGTAGCCAGCCAGGCCTGGTTGCTCCAGTTCCCTCGGTAACCATGCGAGAGCACCAGTAGCGGATGCTCACCGGCAGTCGGTGGTGCATCGCGCACTGCCGCCGTCCCGACGAACACAATATCGTCGGCAATCAACTGCGGGGTGGCGGTGGTCTTGGCGGGATACCAGACGACCATCTCCAGCGGACGGTCGTTGTGCGCATCCGGCAGTGTGGAGGTCCGGAAACCGATGGGGTTTTCGTCAGCGTGTGCGCTGGCCGAAAGGCAGATCAGAAGCAGGATGCGGAAAGCGTTTTTCATTGTTTTTATCTTCCTTGATCAAATCGGGCAAACAGGACGTTCGCCCAGACGTTCTACCAGTCTTACGAGATAACCGTCGGGATCCTGAACGAGAAATTCACGCTGGCCGACTTCGACATCGTCAGCGCGATACCAGGTGTCTTTGCAGGTTTTATAGAGTGAGACCTGGGCGGTGCCCAGTCTTTCGATGATGGGGGCAACCGCCTCAACGTCAATCTGCAGATTGACGCCTCTTCCGAAAGGCTTGCTCAGATCCGCCGTCAGCCACTGGCCTGCATTCGGTTCAACCTGCTCGAGCATGACTTGAGCGCCATTCAGGTCGAGGTAGGCGAAGCCATCTTCAGGGCGTTGATAAGCGATGTTGAACCCCAGGCAGGAGACCCAGAACGCGAGGCTGGCCTGCAGATCCGTGACCATCAATTCTGGAACCAGTTTGTTCCGTTCAAACATGGGGTGAATTCCTTTTCGTTGAAGTCGGGACGACGGCGCCAGACTTCTTCCCTGCAGTAATACGAGTCGGGCGCATGGTAAGCGCGAATCGGGGAGTACCGGAAGCTGCACGCATCGAAAATCGTCACAAACCGCGATGACAGGGCCGTCTCTCCATACCTGTAAAAAAACTGACTAGAATCCAGAGACACCCATTCACTCAAGGAACGACCGATGTCCGGTTTACGCACATTGATTGCGACCACGACCTGTATTGCGCTGCTGAGCAGTTCGGTGACAGCGCTGGCCGATCCTGGCAACGGAAAGGGGCAGGGCAAAGGCAATCCGCATAACAGCCAGGGCCATGGCAATCAGGGGAAAAAAGGCGGGGACGGGTATCAGGGGCATGGTCCGAGTATCGACTACGCCGGGGTGGTCGGGATTGTGGACGGGTATCGCGGCTACTGGACCCCGGGCCCGGCGTTGCCGCCCGGGATCCAGAAGAACCTGGCCCGGGGCAAGCCGCTCCCACCCGGGATTGCGAAGAAACTCGATGGTCGACTGGTCGGCAGACTGCCGCACTACGACGGCTACGAATGGCAGCAGGTCGGCACCGATCTGATCCTGGTCGCGCTGGCCACCGGGTTGATTTATGAAGTGCTAAACGGCGCCTTCGATTGAAAAATAGATCTGTCCCCATATGATGCAGACATGAGGGGAATTCCGTTTTATTTGTTTCATTGCCTGGCGACGGAGAAGTCAGTCAGGGAGGTAGGGTTTTACCGATTTCTCAAGAAGTTCTACCAGCTCCGGATCCATGTAGTGATAGTCATCCGGAATGTCCAGCGAGTGAACTCGCTTGTGCTCCAGCAGCCGGGCGTACTCGGCCCGCAGGCGATTCAGGTGTTTGGTTTCCATCACAAAAATGAAATCGGCCCAGCGAATATCCGCTGGGCCGATGGTCTTGCGTGCATTGGGGCTGGTGCCCGCTGAACGAACATTGAAGCCGGGCCGGCGGCGCCAGACTGCTTCCGCTGTTGGGCTGCGCCATTGGTTACGACTGCAAATGAACAGTAGGTTCGTCACTCTTGATCCAGCAATTGGCGGGTGGAACGAATGGGGTAGCTCATGCCGAGTTGGCGAGCCCTGACCAGTTTGGTGGATCGGATGTACATCAACTTCCAGTTCTTTTCCGGTTTGAAAGTTGGCGGACGAACCGCTTTGTCATTGCCGTATTTACGGGCCTGGGTGCGTCTCCAGGCGCGGGTTCTGTTCATGGTCTGTCCTCGTGAATACCGGGTTCAGCAGCCGCGGTAATACGAGTTGGGCGTATGGTAAACGCGAATCGGGAGTACCGAAAGCTGGACGCATTGAAAATCGTCATTTGCCGCCATGAATGGCGGCGGTGCGGGATTCTCACCAAGAACTCGCGAAACGCCTTTCAGCCGGAGGCAGGAAAAATAAATCTGTCCCCTTTAAGGACTGTCCCCTTTAAGGACTCAATGCCTTGAGCTGTCGCGCCAACTCCAGCGCCACCCGACCACTACCCACCGTCGGCAACAGATGCGTGAAGGGAATATCGATGATCCGGTTCTCGCGCACCGCCCGCAGGGTCGACAGCACCGGATCCTGCCTCAGCAACTGACGCTTGCGACTGGCCGGCGACCATTGCGCGTCGGCCAGCAGGATCACGTCGGGGTCACTGGCGAGCAGGGTTTCGCGGCTGGCGGTCACCCGGTATTGATTGATGTCGGCGAACAGGTTTCGAGCCCCGGCTGCGGCCAGCAGGGTGGTGACAAATCCACGCCGGCCTTCACTGTCGAGACCGTTGACCTCGCTGTCGAGATAGAACACTGACAGCGGCCTGCCCGGGCGGGTTAAAGCCTTGGCCTTTTCCAGATCGGCATCCATCGCATCGCTCAGTTCTCGAGCGCGCTGCTGTCGGTGCAGCAAGGCTCCGAGGGTCGAGAGGTCGTTGCGGATGTGTTCGAAGTAATCCAGCGAATGTCCGTTGCAGGCCGACTCCAGCAAATACGAAGCCACGCCGTTGCGCCCCAGTCCGCTGCGTGACGTCACGCCGTTGCCAAACGCCGTGGCGAAGCCGCCGACCACCAGATCCGGTTTCTGCGCGTACAGCACTTCGCTCGATGGATAGCGGGGCGAAATCACCGGCACGCCGAAGTACTCGGATTGCGGCGCACCGGTGTCATCCAGATAGGCGACGCCGGCCAGCGCCGGGCCGGCGCCCAACGCCAACACGAGATCGGCCGCATGCTGATTGAGGGCGACAATCCGCGACGGTGGTGATGCCGGCAGGTGCCAGGTCTCGCCACAATTGCGGTAGTCATCTGCCAGAACCGGAGAAGCGCAGAGCAGGGCGCCCGCCAGAAAGCACAGCGTTCTCATGAGCGCTCCTTGATCAACAGATCCTCGACCACTTCGCCGCCCACCAGGTGCACCTCGACCAGCCGTTGCGCATCCGCGTGGCTGCGCACGCCATACCAGCAGGTCTCCGGATACACCGTCATGACCGGCCCCAGGTTGCACGGGAACTGACAGTGCGTGCGGGTCAGCAAAACCCCGCCCGGTGTCTCGATGCGGTCATGCGCCAGCAAGTGTCGACGCAGGGTTTTCCATATCTGCAAGGCGCCGCGCTGGGTGCAGCGCGGGCCGGTGCAGAGGAACACGTGGCGGGCATGGGCGGGAACATGCGACCAGTCCGGGTGCGTGTCGACGCCGTCGATGGTTTTGATTTCAGCCATCAGAAACGGTACGTGTAGCGCACTTCGGAGGTGAACGGCCGTCCGAGGTTGTCGACGTTGTTCGAGCGGCTGGTGACGTAATCGCGGTCGAACAGGTTTTCCACCAGCAGGCTCAACCGGTGCTGGTGCGCGCCGTCCAGGTAGCGATAAGCGTCGGCGTCCACCACGGAGTAATGGCCGTACTCGACCTGTTTCGAGCTGATCACATCGCGAATGTAGCGGATCGCACCGCCGGCCCCCCACATCCGGTCAACCGACTCGTAACCGATGCGCGAGCGGGCGAAGAAGCTCGGCACATCGTTCAGCGTCACCCCGGCGCGCGATTCGGTGAGGTTGCGGGTCATGTCCGCTTGCAGGCTCCATTGCTCGTTGAGCGCCAGTTTCGCGTCCGCCTCGAAACCGCGCATCTGGATCCGCCCCTGGCCGTTGACCCATTGGATGTCGTCGAGGGTGATCAGGTCGTCGATCTTGCGTTTGAACAGGGTGGCGCTGGCGCTGAATTCGCGATCGAGCAGCAGGCCTTTGTAGTCGAGACCCAGTTCGGCGTTACGGCTTTTCTCCGGTTTCAGGTTGCGGTTGCCCAACTCGTCGCCCGGTTCGTTGACGAACAACTGCTCGGCGTTCGGCAGTTTGTAGGCAGTGCCGTACTGGCCGCGCAGTGCCCAGTGTTCATTGAGGTCGTACAGCGAAGTGAGCATGCCGACCGTGGCGCTGTCGCCGCCGCTCATGGCTTCGTGACGAATGCCGATGCTCGGATGCCAGTCGGGCAGGGCGTCGATCTGCGGGCGCAACTGGGTGTACAGCGCGTGGGCTTCGGCCTTGTCATTGTCGATGATCAGCACATCGTCCTGGCCTTTGAACCACTGGTTGTCCGTCCCGAACACCAGCACATGGCCGCCGGGCAATTCGGCTTTGCCTTCGGCCTGCACGCCCCAGTCGGTGAAGCCCCAGTAGTCGTTGTGATTGATGGTTCTGGTGCCGCCATTGGCGGTGTTGTTGATGCGCGTGTAGCGGGTGTCCCAGTCGTTGATGTGGCCTTTGACGAAATAGCTCAGGCGCTCGTTGATGTTCTGTTCGAAGGTCGCCATGGCGATCTGCTGGACGCGGTCGTTGGTGGTCTTGTGGTTGTCGACCGGGCGGGCGAAGTCGAGGTTGGCGTCGGCGTATTGGTAGAACAATTCCATCCGCGCATCGTCGCCAAAGGACTGAATGGCCTTGGCGCCGAAGGTGGTGACTTCGTAGGCGCGCTTCTTGTTGCTGTCGTTCTTGATGTCGCGATTGCGAAACGGCTGATAGCCATCCGAAACGTTATGACTGACGTAGGCCAGCAAGCCCAGATCGCCGAAACCGTTGGTGAAGATGTTCTCGACCCGCGCATCCTCGGTGGTGCCGCCGAAGGTATCCACGCCCATGTTCACTTCGCCGGAGGCTTTGCGAGTCTGCGGGCTGCGGGTGACGATGTTGATCACGCCGGACACGGCCTGAGTGCCGAACAATAGACTTTGCCCGCCCTTGAGCACTTCGATGCGTTCGATGGCGTTGGCCGGCAGGGTGTCCAGGTACAGGCCGCCGTACAGGCGATTGTTCAGACGCACGCCGTCGAGCAGGATCAGCGTGTCATCGTTACGCCCGCCCAGCAGGGAATAGGTGCCGTAGTCGAACGGGCCATTTTTCGGCGCGACGTACAGGCCGGGAATGAACATCTGCATGACGCGGGTGACATCGGCGCTGGGGCCGGCGCGTTCGATCTGCTCGCGGGTGACGATCTCGACCTTGCTGCCGAACTGCGCCATGTCGGCCACGGTCGTGGACTCCACGGACGGTGCGGAAACGATTTGCTGAGTGAGTTCGAGCGGCGCGTCGTCCGCCAGCAACAGGGGGCTGAACAGACAGCCAAGCAACAGGGATGGAGCCGGAGTGTTGAAAGGTCGAATCATTGTCTTCTCGAAAGGATCTTCGCAGAAGAGCATGCAGGAGAAGGCATCGCGCACACGCCGACACCGGCCCATGCCCGCCCACCGCAGGAGTTTGCCAAACAGAATTTCAGGCCGGTCTCCGGGCTCGCGCGTATGGACGCTTTCACCTTCCCATGGCCGTCTGGCCACAGTGGTGTGTCGAAAGCATCACGCGCCTACCGTTGCGGGGGCAGCACCGGACTTGTTCGAAAAGAACGTACCGGTTTCCCGTTTCACCCCATGCACGGCGGCATGGGACACCTGAAACAGGGCGGCATCTGAACATTCGGATGACCGCTCGTCAACTTTCCGGGTCAAGCCTCGTGCGTGTTCTGCTGAACGAAGCGCTCGATCAACCACCGCGCCGCCGGGCCCGGTGGCACATCGGTACGGTAGATCGCATCGAAGGTGTATTGCCCGCTGGCGTACTCCGACAAATCCAGCTGTACCAGTCGGCCGCTGTCCAGATCCTCCTGAATCATCGGCTTCGGCATATTCCCCCAGCCGATGCCCTCGCGCAGCAACATGTGTTTGGCACCCAGGTCCGCCAGGCGCCAGGTGCGGTTGCTCAGCACGGCGAACTCCCTGTCCTTGGTCAGGCGTGAGCGATCGGACAGCACCAGTTGCGTATGCTCACGTCCGGCACCGGGAACGTTGGCTTCGCCCGAAGCCAGCGGATGATTCGGTGCCGCCACCGGAATCAGCTCGACGCTGCCGATGCCGATTCTTTCGATACCGTTGATGCCGTCGTTCATGGGCCCGCTGACGCCGACCACCGCGCCGCGATTGATCACCCGTTCAGTCACGGCGCCGAGTGCTTCCATGTGCAGGTGCAGGGCCACGGTGGGGAATTCTTCCCGAAAGGATTTCAGCGCATCCACCACGCGCTCGGCGGGCAACATCACGTCGAGCACCACGTGCACTTCGGCCTCCAGCCCCTGCAGCAGGCCTTTGACCTTGGCTCGCAAACCGTGCACGCCGTTGGCGATGGTCCGGGCTTCGGCCAGCACGGTGCGGCCGGCGTCGGTCAGTTGCGGTTTGCGGGTGGTTTCGCGATCAAACAGGGTGACGCCCAATTGCATCTCAAGGTTGGCGATCGAGTAGCTGATCACCGACGTCGCCCGGTGAAGCTTGCGCGCAGCGGCTGCAAAACTGCCGACTTCGACGACAGTCAGGAATACACGCAGTTGATCGAGTGTCGGTGTGCCTGGATCGGAGATCATGCCTGTGTCCTTGAGTCGCCATGGGCGCGTTACCGTGGAATATGCAGCTTACCTATTTTATCGAACGTAATGATCTAAATTAGTCGGCTATTCAGATGAGCTGCCGAGGCGCAACATTTCTTCATCCGGACGGTTCAAGTCGAACCGGACCCCATTGAAGGAAATACTCCCATGGCTACTTCTGCAAACATCGCTCAAACACAGGCTTCTGAACAGAACGCTTCCGACACCAAACAAGCTTCGGCTGCCTTGATTGGCCGCGTATTGCTCAGCGTGATTTTCATTCTCTCCGGTTTTTCCAAACTGGCCGCTCCGGCCATGATGATCGGTTACATCGGCTCGGTGGGCCTGCCGCTTCCACAAGTGGCACTGGCAGTGGCGATCATCGTTGAAGTCGGTGGTGGCCTGGCGCTGATCGCCGGATACCGCACCCGCACCGTCGCCGCTGTGCTGGCTGCGTTCAGCGTGTTCACCGCACTGGCCTTCCACAGTGCACTGGCTGACCAGAACCAGTTCATCCACTTCTTCAAGAACATCGCCATGGCCGGTGGCCTGTTGCAGGTCGTGGCCTTCGGTGCCGGCCGCTTCAGCCTCGACGCTCGCCGCGGTTGATACCCGAGCGCGGTGAAGGACAGGTTCCTTCACCGCGTTTCAGCATTTTTTGTTGGCCGTACCCCGCGACAGAACCGAGTAATCATCATGACCGTTCAGCAGCAACTTTCTGGCTATACCCGTGAGACCCATACCCTCCGAGCAATCCGTTATCGCACCAGCGGCAGTGGGCATGGCGCGATCGTGCGACTGATGAGCCCTTCGGATCTGGGGCATCTGATCAAGCCGTTTGTGTTCCTCGATCTGTTTGAAGGCGAGGCTTCTTTCATTCACGGCATGCCGATGCATCCGCATTCGGGGATCGCCACCGTCACGGTGATTACCGAAGGCAACTTGCGTTTCGAGGACGCCGAGTCGGGCAAGGGCATGATCGATTACGGCGGTGTCGAGTGGATGCGGGCGGGCGGCGGTGTCTGGCACGGCAAGGAAATGTCGGTGGGTACTTCGGAGCGGGTTCAGGGCTTTCAACTGTGGGTGGCGCTGCCTCCAGAGCTGGAAAACGCCAGTGTCGACAGCCAATACCTTGAGTCCGGCGCGATGCCTGAAGTGGGGCCGGCGCGGGTGATTCTCGGCTTGCACCAAGGTGTCCAGAGCCCGGTTAGAGCGCCTGCGGGAATGAATTACTTGTTGGTCACGCTGGGTGCCGGGGAATCCTGGACGTACACCCCACCCGAAGGTCACGAGTCGTTATGGCTGAGTGTCAGCCGTGGACTGTTGGCGGCGCCGGATCTGGTCAGCGCGGGTGAAATGGCGGTCTTCGAACCTGGCAACGGCGCCGTGACGCTAAAGGCCATGCGCGAAGGCACGGTGTTCGTGATCGGCTCGGCGCAACCACATCCCTATGACCTGGCGCTGGGAAACTACTCCGTGCACACCAACCCGCAAGCCTTGCGAGAGGGTGAGGCGAAGATTGCGGAAATCGGTGGGCGGTTGCGTGAGTATCTCAAACAGTCGGACGGGTCGGCTGCCGTGCCGGTGTTCAAGTAAACCGGATCTGGTCTGGGAATTCACTCAGGCCATGTATCCCTCGACACCATCCCACAACAGTTTCAGCGCCGTAACTACCAGCAGGCCATAACAGGCGCGGTACATCTGGCGCTGATCCAGTCTGGCGTGCAGCCGCCAGCCCAGCCAGACCCCGCTGGGTACGGCGAGCAGGCTGACGAGCATCAGCGTCAGGACGTTGCCGCTGGGTTTGGCCAGCAGCAGCCAAGGTACGGCTTTGAGCAGATTGCCCACCGTGAAAAACAGGCTGGTGGTTCCGGCATACATCTGTTTGCTCAGGCCCAGCGGCAACAGATAGATTGCCAGCGGCGGCCCGCCGGAGTGCGCGACCATGGTCGTGATGCCCGATGTAAGGCCGGCGGCCAGCGCTTTGGGCGATGAGCGCGGCTTCACGCGGACTTCTCCACCCGCCTTGAACCACAAACCGACAAACAGCAGGGTGACCACCGCCATTACGATGGCGATCGCTCGGTGATCCAGCACCCGAAAAAGCAGATAACCCAGGCCGATGCCGACGACCAGCCCTGGTACCAGCAGGCGCAGATCCGGTTTCGACCAGGTTGAGGGCTTCCAGTAGCGCAGACTGAACAAGTCCATGGCGACAAACAGCGGCGCCAACAGCCCGCCAGCCGTGATCGGGTCCATCACCAACGACAGCAACGGAATCCCGACAATCGCGAAACCACCGCCGAACGCCCCCTTCATGAAGCAGATCAGGAACACGCCGGCGAAGGTGACGAGGAGGGTGGTGATGGTCAGTTCCAAGGTTTTCGCTCACTTCATGAGGGCGGGAAATGGCCATAATTTCGCTCATGATCTGCGCGGTTAACAGTTACAGTTTTGAGGTTATTCCGTGGGCCAGTTGCTGGGCGGATCATGGGTTTGAACCCAGATCGATACTGTTGTCATTGGATGCGGGTCGAAGCTTCGGCTTCGGGCATGTGGAGCGTAATCCATCGATGTGCTCCATCAACCCATCAGGAATGTTCTGCCACATCGGATCAAGTATGAAATCAACGCCTTCGCGGCGAGCCATCTTCGCCGCCGGTACAAAGTCTGCATCACCCGCAATGAGGACGATCTGATCGACTTGTTGCTTGAACGAAAGTGATGCGACATC
The DNA here is from genome assembly GCF_058801265.1 of Pseudomonas sp. GW822-FHT03F08. Classification (NCBI taxonomy): domain Bacteria; kingdom Pseudomonadati; phylum Pseudomonadota; class Gammaproteobacteria; order Pseudomonadales; family Pseudomonadaceae; genus Pseudomonas; species Pseudomonas sp. GW822-FHT03F08. Next base: position 138,917 of record NZ_JBXANC010000002.1, read on the forward strand.
GACGCCGATTCTCATATCAACCCCCTTTTGTCGGGTGTCTATGCTGACGTCGGTTTCTGTCAGGTCGGATATCTGAATTTTGCCTTTGAGCAGCTCGGCGATTCTTGAGGGTTTGATTGTCCATTTCACATCTTTCGATAGATGTCCCAGCCGCAGGGCCAGTTTGCGTTTGCTTCGCAACCGAATATGTAGCTCTCTACGAAAAACCGCTTCTTTGGATTTGGAGAAGTCCACGAATTTTTTCGTTATGGGGTTGTGCTGCTTTGTGTCCAATGGAGGGCAGTCGTAGAAAAATATTCTATAAAGCTCTTTTCTGGGACGTTGCTGCGGCCCTGAAGGCAGGCCACTTTGACCAGAGAAGGCTCTGGACATCAGGTGAGCTGTTGCCCATCGGTGTACCAGATCGGCAGCGCGTTCGGCATTGAATGCGTTGTGAGGTTCTATCCTTCGAAATCGCTTGATGAAGTAGGCGCCGTCAACCAGAACCGCTGTGGGCATACGTTCTTCCTGAAAACAAAAACGCCCAAGGGTTTGGCACGTCCTGGATGGTTAGGACGGCTTACTGCCTTGGGCGGGATGTGGGTAGGTTAGGGAGCGATGACGGTGCCGTCAATCGCGCCTTCTTTGTTTTGATCAAGGCCTGCCCATCAGTCTTGAATGTGCTTTTCATTCTGTCGATGAGCAGGGACCGGGGGAAAGATAAAGCCTAAGGAATTGGCCCACAAGCCAGCACTTTCTGACGTATTTGTAGGTTTTTGCACAAGGGCTTGTAGCTTGAAGGAATGGGGTATGACTGTTTTGAACGGTCAATATCAAAACACGCAGTCGTACAGATTGGAGTATCTGAAATAAAGGGGAAAAGTTGATGCTTGAAGACATCCTGACCGAAGGCCTGTCCGTAGTGTTCTGCGGGATCAACCCTGGCCTGTTAGCGGCGGAGCAGGGGCATCACTTCGCCGGACGAAGCAATCGCTTCTGGCGCACGTTGCACCTGGCTGGGTTCACACCGCACGAGGTGAGCCCTGAAAGCGATCGTACGATCCTGCAATTTCATTGCGGGTTGACCGCCGTGGTCGAGCGTCCGACGGCCCGGGCGGATCAGTTATCGGCGGACGAATTCACCGCCGCCGCTGCGAATTTCGAACGCAAGATCGCCCGGTATTCGCCGCGCTTCGTGGCGTTTCTCGGCAAGGCTGCCTATGCCGGGTTGTCCGGGGAAAAGTCGATTGAATGGGGGCTGCAAAACACCCCGTTTGGCGGCGCGGCAGTGTGGGTTCTGCCGAATCCCAGCGGCCGCAATCTGGCGTTCAACCAGGAACAACTGGTGACGGCGTATCGACAGCTTTACCTGGCATCGAGCGAAACCACATAAGCACGAAACATGTCGGCCATCGCCTCCGCACGCGCGGTGATTTCCTCGTCAGTACGCGGGCTGAGTGAGAAATCCTTCCCCACCGAACTGAGTGTGGCCAGGATCAGATCGCAGGCCAGTGTACGAGTGGATTCGCTCGCCTCGGGCAGCAATTCAACCATGAACGCCTCAAAGGTTCGCTTGCCCGCCGCCCGTACTTCATGGGCCTCGGGCGCATCACGATAAAGCGGCGCCGCGTCACTCAACGCACCGCGCATCTGCGCCTCCTCACACTCCGAACGGATAAACGCATGCACCAGCGTGCGCAGACGATCCAGTGGCGATGCTTCCCGATTTTGCAGAATCCGTTGCAGCATCTCCGTGGTTTGCAACCACTCATCACTCTGCAACCGAAACAGAATCGCCGCCTTGTTCGGGAAGTACTGATACAGCGAGCCCACGCTCACGCCAGCCTTCTCCGCAACCCGCGCCGTGGTGAATCGGGCCGCACCTTCTTTGGCCAAAACCTGAATAGCCGCCTGCAGAATCGCGGAAACCAACTCGGCGGAGCGGGCCTGTTGCGGCTGTTTGCGTGAGGAAATACGGGCAGTCTGACGGTCGGTCATGGTCGGCTCAGGTGTGAAGAGGGAATGCGAATAGCGAATCGGGCCATTCGCTCGCATCATTTAAACGCGACGAATCATTCGCATTTTAGCCCTCAACTGACGGAAAACCACCATGACAACCTTGACCACTGAACCCCTGGCAACTCTGATCGAACGCCTCTACACCCAGGCCAGCGCCGCCACCAGTCCGCTCCTGAACACCGTGTCCAATGAAGAACGTGAACGCCTGATGCACAGCAAAACCGAGTACCGCGAACTCTACGGCATGCTCAAAGACCTGTGGCTGCCTGTCTCCCGCGACACCGGCAAACTGCTGTACATGCTGGCCCGTAGCACCCAGGCCAAAGCCATCGTTGAGTTCGGAACCTCGTTCGGCCTGTCGACCCTGCACCTGGCAGCGGCGCTGCGGGACAATGGCGGCGGTGCGCTGATCGGCAGCGAATTCGAACCGTCGAAAATCGAACTGGCGCGACGTCACTTCGTTGAGGGTGGCGTCAGTGATCTGATTGAAATCCGCGAAGGTGATGCACTGGTGACCCTGGCGAGCGACCTGCCGGAAACGGTCGATCTGTTGCTGCTCGATGGCGCCAAGGCGTTGTATGGCGATGTGTTGAATCTGGTTGAAAAACACCTGCGACCTGGCGCGCTGGTGGTGGCCGACAACACCAATTACTGCCCGGAATACCTGGCCCATGTGCGCTCGCCGGAGAACGGTTACCTCAGCGTGCCGTTTGCCGATGACATTGAAGTGTCGATGCGGTTGGGCTGAGCGGTGGCATCCGAAATGCCGCGAGGGTGCGTGTTGCTTTAGAAGCGGACCTTCGAGGCATTTTTCGGTTTGATCTTTCATGCGTGCGACAGGATTCGTCTATCGTCATGAAGACCAACACATGGCCAGGATCAGGGAGCTGATCATGAATCGTCAGGACGACCTCAACATCATCTGGAAGCGGATATTCTGGATTTTCATAGCCCTGTTGTTGCTGGCGATTGCCGTCACTTACAGTCTGCCCGACTACAAAGTGCCCTTTATCGTTTGTATCGCCGGGAATATCGGGGGCTACGTAGGGTTTCACAGACGACTGTCGATACTGACCGATCCGGAAATCGAAAACCTCGCCAAGTCATGGTTCGCTTTGATACTGCCTTCATTCATCGGCGGGATACTGGCGGGGCTGTTGTATCTCTTGTTCCTTTCCGGCGTTATCAGGGGCGATCTGTTTCCGGTGATCGTTCCGGACGACGATCCGAAATGTTTGAAGCAAATCTTCAACGATATTTTTTGCCAACATGCGGAAGGGTACGCGGCCTACGCCAAGTTGCTGTTCTGGTCATTCGTGGCGGGCTTCAATCAGGACTATGTCGTTGACCTGATTGAAAACATAAAAGGCACCGACAAAAAGACTGACCAAGGCTGAAGGGTACTGTTGCCCGGCTTAGTGCTGCTTTTTTGAAATGACATCGTTCATGTACTGATTCAAATCGCGAAAATCGCTGACGCTCCAGGCGTGCGGCGGGATCTTTACACCATTCTCGCGCAAGGTTTTTGGAATCAGGTCGCCGTTCGGGCGAAGGATGATCGAGGACACGATCACGCCCGGGTAATCATTGAGCCGCTTCTTGAAGGCAGGTGTTGTCAGATCAGGTGTCGGAGGATTGCTTTTATGGGCCAATGGCCCGGTTCCCTTGATATCGGGTCCGTGGCACACGGCGCATCTCTGTGAGTAGAGATTCTTTCCGTTGAGGTTGTCCGCAAAGGAAGGGCCTGTTTGAGTGAGTAGCAAAATGGCCAGTAAAGAGAAGACTGATGTTTTCATTTTTATAGGTCGATATTGATGGGTTTTGACGATGAAACGCTTCACTCGCTTCAGAAGTTGACGCGAATGACGGATAGCTACCCGCCGCTGTAATGAATGAGCAGGGCGATAAAAACCACAAAAGGTGTGTACAGCACCAAACCGCCGACGACGAGTGCCCAGCCCCAGGCAAAACCGCTTTCGCCCTTGAAACGACCGCCACTCAGCAGGCGCAGCACGAAAACGCCAACCTTGTAAGCCAATACGTTGAACAGGAAGTCCACGATGAAATCCATTTTTGGTCCAGTGCCTCCCTGGGTGCTCATATTTTTACAATCTCTCTCACAGACCAATTCGTCATTGCTGTCATAGCAGATAACTCCCGCTTTTGGTCCACTTCGGGCGGTGCCGACCGGCTGTGTTGGGTCGTTTTCTTCTGTCTCGCGGCGGGTAGAAGATGGCCGATAGCTGTCCACACTCATTAGCCCTTTGCAGGCATTTAGTCACCCGACTTGCCAGCGCAATGCCACGGAACTTCTTGGAACGCTTCGCTAGTGGTCAGTATTGAACCGAGCTCATAAATGAGTTGCCTATTGAGAGTGGCATTATCGGAACACTGGTCGGCTTCTCCGAACGTGCTCCAAGAGTCGCTATCAATTCGAACAGTTCCAAACTTGCTTTCTAGATGGGAGTGGGATGCCCAAATGCCATGCTCAGTGGTGCTGACTGAGAATCCCAATGGCGCCAGTACCAGGCGGAGCGCCTCCTGGAACCCAATATCCGATGGCTGTGGATAGAACTCAATTAGCAGTTTGTTGCTGCCATAGCCTTGTCTAATCGCGAAAGCGTACATGACCGTCCTCTTGAAGTATTTCGAGCACGTTGCACCGTCTGGAGTGAAAAAAGGGGCATGATTTGTTATTTGAAAAAAAACCAGTTCCCTTTTAAGTGCTTATTCCGACTCACTCAGCACGCTGTGCCCCAAACAGAACGGGAACCGCATCCAGAAAATGAAACAACTCGGGCACCTTGGTGTTCAAGCTTCGCGAACCATCATCTTCCTCACTGATTGCGAAGTTGCCACTTTCGAGCTGATCAACCAGCCATTCCATAAACGTAGCGACGGAGGTAGCCACAACGTATTTATCCTCTTCGTCACTGCCAAAGTTGATGACCTGACCCACGGTTCCGCGCGCGCCTGGGTCCAGATCAACGCCGAGATGGTTGCCACAGTAGTCGTAGGCGAAGGGAATCCAGTATCGGTTGGCGTACAACGCCTGGACAGCGTCGGGCGTTCCAGACGTGCAGAAGGCGCTCCCCTCGGTCATTTCCTCGGGCGACCACTCATCGATAATGTCTTTCCAGGATTCCCAATTCTCCCTGGCCTTTGCCAGCGACAGAAACTCAAGACCATAGAAAAGGCCTGAATTCGTAGCACCGCGTTGCCCGTCATGCCACCTGTAGAGATTCTTCAGGCTTTCTGGAAAAGGCCTGCCAACCAGGTTTTCGAACTCGGCGATTGCAGCGTCCGAACATCCCGGCGCCAAATCTTCACGTATTTCAGGAATATTGGTTTCCAACCATTTTTCAAGTCGTTCCATCACTGCTTTCATTGAAGCTTCCCGGCATAAAAACGTGCACGCTAACGTAGCTTGAGGCTTTGTGAAAGGCCGGAACATCCATCGGATGCCCGGGCAATTCCTCGTGCTCCGTCAAATGCTCAACAACGCTTTGGCGAATTGACTGACCTGCTCAGGCGTTACCAAAAAAGAGCCATTCATCTGCCAATCGCAGGCGTCATCGGACGTGGAGCCCAGGTACACACGCAAGTAAATGAACCCGGGAAAGAATGGATCCAAAGTGGCGGACAAAGAAAAGTCCTGGCTTTCAGAAAGCCAATCTTGATCGACCCCCACCTTAATCTGCGCAACCGACGCAAAAAACGCGTCAAGCGGCTGCTGGATATCCGCAGAAAACTTCTCCGACGTTATTTCTGCCTGCATCGCAGTGCCAGTGAGGCGAACCTGAATACAGCCCGACCGACCGCGTGGGCATGGCAGGATGGTCATCGTCAGCCCATCGTGTTGACTTAATTCTGCTGGCATTGCTTCTCCGTTATTGCCGTTCAATCCAGGATTTTACTGAGCATACTTTCCTTGGAACTCGTGAACTCGCTTGCTGAAAAGTAAATAGTGAGCGCTGCGCGCCAGAAACACTGCGGCAGCAATCAAGAAAGCGCTCATATAGATGCTGCTATCGATGATTTCTATGGCTGTGCCGAGAGCGCCCTGAGCAGCAATGGCGCATACGATTGCCAGAACATTGCACGCAATTACACTTCCGTAGAAAGCAAAAAGCGAAACAGTCAATGAAAACGCTACATAGCCCAGGTTGTTTGATGCAGGCCCAAACAGGATTGGCCATACAGAATAGGCGACATACAAAGTGATAATGAGCGCAAGAAAGGCGGGTGGTCTTTTCATGTCTGGATTAGCTTTCGTCCGAGTTGAAGGCTGGCAAAAAACGCCGGAATACTAGCCATATTTTCAGCCGCTGTCGTTACGCGTTCCAACCGATCTCGTTCCAGAACGCCTCGGCCGATACCTGTCAATTGAAGGGCGCTCACGCTATCGTGGCGCCGAACAATCAACAAAAAGGCTACAACAGGATGAAGCCCCTGGACCTGACGCGTTTCGACCTCAACCTGTTGGTGGTGCTCGAGGCGCTTTGGGCCGAAAGACATGTCGGTCGCGCCGCCGAACGATTGCACCTGTCCCAGTCCGCCACCAGCCACGCCTTGTCGAGGTTGCGTACCGCTTTCGACGATCAGTTGTTCATCCGTCACCCCCGAGGCATTGCCCCGACGCCGCTGGCCACGGAGCTAATGCCGAGAGTCGCGGCGGTGCTTGAGTCGGTCAGGCTTGTCGCCAGTCCACGGGGCTCGTTCGATCCCAGCCGTTTACAAGCCGAACTCAACGTGGCGGCCACCGATCACGCGGTGTTGACCGTCATCGCCCCGGCACTGGCCCGAATTCAGGCCGCCGCGCCCGACGTGGTGCTGAAGCTCAGACCAGCCGATGGCGAATCCGCTCTACGCCAACTGGACGCCGGCGAGCTGGACATCGTGCTGGGCTCGGGTTCTTTCGCCCAGATTCCGCAACGTTTTGATTGTCAGCTCGTCCATCAGGAGCGTTTCGTCGGCATCGCGCGCAAGGGCCACCCGGCGCTGCTCAAGCGCGGCAAGAAAATGCACATGGAACTGGATGACTTCGTGCGCCTGCCGCACATCTTGGTTTCGCCACGCGGGGATGCTCGGGGCGCCGTCGACGAGGCGCTGGAGAGCCTCGGTCGGACTCGCAAGGTGAGCGTCACTTGCCCGAGTTTTCTGGCCGTTCCGTTCATGATCGGCGCGTCGCAATCCATCGCCGTGGTGGCCGAGCGCGTCGCCTTGCAGCTGCAAGAAACCGCACAACTGAGCCTGTTCGAACTGCCCTTGGCGTTCCCCACCTGGGAGGTGCTCGTTGTTCGAGCACGAGGGCGCGCCAACGAGCCCGCCATCGAGTGGATCACGAACATGATGATCGCCGACTGAGGCGTCATGAATCTGGTGCATCAACAGACTGTGTAAAAGCCATTGGATCGCCTGAGTCGGTCTTCCTAGAGTTCGGTTGTCGTTCATTCAACCCGCCAGGAATACCCCATGCGCACAGAGCCCACTTTGGTCATGATCCCGTGCTTCGCCGGGGCCCCGTGGCAGCTGAACCAGATGACCCACTTGCAGAACCGCCCCTTGCGCACCCTGCGTTTGCCGGACGACGTGTGCGAGCTGGAAGCATTGGCCAATTTCATCACCGACCAGGTGAAAGACCTCGAAAACTACGTGCTGGTGGGTGATTCCTACGGCGCAGTGTCCTCGATCGCGGTGGCGGCGCGGCAGCCAAAAGGCCTCAGAGGGTTGGTGCTCTCCGGCGGTTTTGCCAGGAGCCCGATCACTTCTCCCTGGCTAAAGACTCTGGCAGCCCTTGCACCATTCTTCCCCGGCCCGTTCTACCGACAGATGACCCTTCGGATTCACGCCGCGCAGTTGGCGTCGGCGTTCGACAGGGAAGGGGAGATCCCTTGGTCAACCGGCAAGAGCCGCGCCTTCTTCATCAAGGAAACGTCCCACAAGGCTTACATCAACCGCATGCGCTCGATCGAGAAAGCGGACTACACGGCGCTGCTGAAAAAGATCGACGTGCCCACACTGATTCTGACGCCCGAGGAAGACAAACTGATCGGCAAAGACGCCGCAGGCGTTCTCCTCAACGGCATCAAGGGTTCGCAGGAAGTCATCCTGCTGCGCACCGGGCACATGTTCAGGTTCTCGCATCCAGGGGCGTATTCGCTGGAGATCAAAAGGTTTCTGGAGCGGGTGTCACTTTAGGTTCATGTAGCAAGACATGATCCGAGTGCCAGAGCAAAGGATGCCCCGAGTTTACTGACCGTGAGGTGTGGCCCGCCGCAACCTGCCGCTCAAACGCAAGCCATCGCGCACATTCAGCCCCATCAGCGTGAGATTGACGGCCCCTGCGATGAGTTCGATGACCTGTACGATGTAAAACCACATGTCGAATCTTCCAGTGGCGGCCCATAGGTTGAGCGCAATTGCGCACGGTACAAGCACCAACAGACCATTGGCGGAAATGAACGGCATACGTTTCTTCTTTGAGCCCACCAGGCGTCCTTGCCGTGATCGGCTCAGCAGCATTCCGTTCGCCCCGGCCAGCACCATCGTCGGGATCAGCACCCAAAGTCCAGGGCTGACGATCAGGTGCTTGAGCTGGGCGATCGACTGCCGGGCTCCCATGGTTTCGACAAGAATCGTCGATAGAAAGAAAGTGGCGATGCAAAACAGTGCCAGCATGCTGGCGGTCAAGTGGAGTCGTTTCAGCATTTATCGAATACCGTCAGTCAATTGGGCGTTACTCAAGCGGTACAGATGTTCGGCACCGCGACCTTGGTAAACAGATGCGGCATGGCCATGGCGCTGGAGGGGTAACGGTTCAGCTAGAAAGCATGATGACCTCCAGTTTGTAAACATGATGACAATGTGGTGCGAGGTGTCGAAACTCTAGTTAATTGACACCATGGTGTCAATATGGAAAGGTTCGCACCATGAAGAAGCCAAACCACACCCCCGCTGGGCGCGCGATGACTGATCTGGTCCTTGAACTCTTTCGAGCAAGTGCACGAATGATCACGGCAGGCGATCGCCTCGTAGCAGAAATAGGTCTCACAAGTGCCCGCTGGCAGCTCCTGGGAACGATTGTCAATGCCGATCGGGCGCAACCCGTTTCATGGATTGCTCGCGACATGGGTGCGAATCGCCAGAACGTTCAGCGGATCGTCAACGATCTCGTGAAGGATGGACTGCTGGAGTTTCAGCCGAATCCTCACCATCGCCGAGCGCAGCTGGTTGTGCTGACGGATGCCGGAAGAGAAGCATTCGAACGTGCGATGAAACTTCAAGCGCCCTGGATCAACACACTTTCGGAGGGGCTGGACGTCGATGACATCCAGACGACCCACAATGTGCTGAACCAGCTCCGCAACAGGCTTGAGGAAGACCAAAGGGACTAACCCGCCGATATCCGGAACCCAATGCGGATCGACATAGCGCTGAGAGGGGACGTATTTATTTTTCCGGAAATAGATACGTCCCCTTTTTACTATGCGGCACTTGCCGACAATGACTGTGCGCCTTTAACAACTCAAGCAGTCAGCGAACATCCAGAAAACGATGACGAGATTGGCCAGTAGAGAAGCAAATCAAAGCCTTGGTCAGTCCGCATCACACCGCGTTTATTTCGCGTCAACTGATCGCACGTTGACACCATAAAGCCATCTCCTATTGTTCTCCGCAGACCGCATCCAGGGACCGGATGAGCCGGACAGCCTTTGCGGGCGCGGTCGTTTATGCCATTCCTCCAAGGAGCAGCAAAATGTCCAGTGCGACCCAAACCTTTGACGTGCTCGTGAACGTCGATGCCGATTACCTATTGGACCATCCCGGCAATGTGGCCGGCGCAATTTCCATGCTGGTAACGCGCTCTGCCATCGACAGCCATGCCAGCGGTGACACCGGCGAAGGCGGCAGCGAGTTGTGGTTCGATGTCAACTCCGGCGACAACATCCGCTGGCGTGCCACGACGCTTTCCCGCAATTTCGACCGTATCGCCGTCATCAAAAGTATCCAGAGCGGCGGCAGCAATGGCGGCGAGTACCCGGGCACCATGTCGCAACCGCAGTCCTACAACCTCCCCGGAGTGGTGGCCTATCTGAACAATGGCGTCGCCGGCGGTCTTTCCAAAACCGATGTGGTCTACACCTTGTGGCAATCCATTGCGCAGAAACCGGGAAAACTCTGGTACACCATTACCTTCGCCTTGTACGACCGTGATCTGAACCAGATTGGCTCGAACTTCAACTGGGACCCCTACATCACCGTCAATAACAGTAACTGAACTGTGTACACAGCCCGGCCCGATACTCTTCGTCAGTGACGAAGGTGTCTGGCCGGGCTTTTTATTGACTTTCGTTAGTCTCGTTCAGGAAGTGTTGGGGAGCGTGCTGCTTGAATAGTCCATGTCGTGGGCTAGGCTCAAAATCAACTTTCCAGAGAGCAGGACTTTATTTTCAGCGTTAGCGCGCTTTCCGGACTGGAGCCAAAAAGAACAACTTCACTAAAGGGTTACCGATGGATCGATATGATGCCCCGCTTGTTGTAGAGCGCACTTGGCGGGCAGGCATGTTGAAGGGATTGATTACAAGAAATCCATGCCTGAGCATTTTCTTCATGACACTGGCCGTGTTCATGGTGTTGCAGTACAAACCTGCCGTCCTCAACTACACAACACGCTTTGTCGACTTCGCCGATTACATGCTGGCGAACGGCGTCACGCTGTTTCCCATTGCCGACGACCTCAAACCGTATCCCGACTATACGGTCCTTAATACCTTACTGGTCTATCTGGCTTCCTTGCCGTTTGGCCGTGTCTCCATACTCTCAATGGGCCTGCCTTCCTGCATTGCCGCTTCTCTGATGCTGGTATTCATTTATCGGCTCGGGGCGTTGCACAGCAAGAAGTGGGGCGCGTATGGCGTACTTTTCAGCCTGTTGACCTGGGCCTTTCTGGACGGCGTGAACTCACTGGCACTTGATATCTATCCGGCACTGTTCACGTTGATCTGCTTCTACGTTGCCTATTCGGCCGAATTGAAAAAAGACCCGCGTCGCCTGGTGTTCCTGTTCGTGGGGCTGGCGCTGGGCTTTGCGTTTCGTGGGCCTATCGGCTTGATCGGGCCCGCCTGTGTCATCGGGGCTTATTACTTCCTGAGCCGTCAATGGCGCATGTTGCTGCTGTTTTCATTCCTCTCGGGCCTGATTCTGGCTGCCGGGGTTGTGCTGCTGGCATGGGCCGCGTACCTGCAAGGGGGCCAAGCGTTCCTCGAAGACGTGCTGAACATGCAGGGCATCGGGCGCTTCGGCTCCGACCACGCGCCGCGCTATTACTTCTACTTCTCCGCAGGCCTGTTTACCTACGGCTTCACGGTGTTTTACGCCATCAGCGTGATTCTGAAGAAGTACAAATTATTCTTCAGCTCGACCCGCGATAAAGACATCGACCTGCTGCTTTATCTAACTGGGTGGTTGTTGGTACTGCTCGTACTGTTCACGATCCCAAGCTCCAAAAAAGCGCGCTACATACTGGCAATCACCCCAGCCATTTCCCTGCTGGCCGCCTACCTCTTTGTCAGCCATGAAGCGGCATTCGTACGCGCCAAAAACGGCTTGATGCAGTTCTGTCTCAAGTTGCCGGCGTTGGGTTTGGGCCTGCTGTTGTCGGTGCTGGTGTACAACAACTTCGCGGAAGTCCCATTGCAGCCCAACTACCTGGGCGCAGGCCTTGGACTGTTTGCGCTGTTGAGCTTCTACCACGCCAAACGCGAGTACTTCGCCGAGCATCGCTACCGTGAGTTCATGACGCTGTCGTTTGGGGTAGGGGCCTTTCTGATACTGGATATGTTCTTCTTCAACCCCATCACCTACCACCTGGAACTCATGATCGAGCCCACGCCGAAGTTTTTGCCGTATTGGTTTTGGTGAGGCGACAGGAGGATTGAGGTGTTTTAGAGAGCCTCAATCCTTCTCAGGGCATTTGAAGCCCCAGGAATAAATCTTCATGTCCTCGACCTCTTCCCCGACAGTCGCCACGCCCAGACAGACGCCGTTCCTGACGTAGTTGAAACTGCAGAATTGAAGACCAACCGTGCACGACTCGACTTCAGTGAAGCCTTTTCTCTGGAGGATGTTTTCGACCCCGTATTCACCTGTGTAGGTCGGGTTCGGCTTCCAGCCATTTTTGATCAAGGCCTTTCGGGCGTTTACGAATGGCATGTGTTCTTTGATCGGAACGTCGGTTGCGTGGGACAGGGGGCTGATGCAGCAGAGAAGGCTGATGAGGAGTGGTTTTAGTTTCATTTGATGGTTCTGACAGAGCCTCTGTGATTTTTCCCGACTGCATTCAAAGTCTGGAGGAGATTTCCTTCCAGATGTAGTCGTAGTTGTATTTCAGCCAACGAACCAATGCCTTATCGAACTGCCTGCGAAACCAGTTACGTTTTCTTGCTGCCAGCCTTTCCTCTATCGAGACTCTGAGTAAATCGGGATCGAACCCCGTCCATACCGGGGGGACGGCTGCCACAAGGTTGGTGAAACAAACCGGTGCGACCTCTTCATAAAGGATTTCGTAAACTACGTCAGGATCGATGTCTCTAACCTTATCCGCGATATAGTCATATTCGACCGGAAAGTCGTTGAATGGCCAGGAGAGTGCAGCTCTGACTTCGGACAGCTGCGGCTCACTCAGAAAATGTCCCAATGCGAAAACTCCTCCGACGAGCAACCGCTTTTTTGGATTGGTCCGAATCGGGCGACGTTGTGTTTAGGTGTCTTCAGTGAAGAGGGACACGTTGATGTAGAAATACTTTATGTCTGACCACGAATCCCGTTTGTCTATTGGCGTCTCTTCGGATCCCATACCCAGCATGTACCCCACATGTGTTTTTTTATCGCGATAGAAGAACGGTGCTGAATCCCATCCGCAACACATGTGCTGAAGCTTTGGCAGACCGAAGCTCTGATTCATGTATCGCTCAGCTTCAAGTGCATCAAGGCCTTTTACTCGGTAGCGAGCAACGAAAGGTTTTCCTTGTATGTGGTTGTGCTGGGTGCACTCCAGAAGCTCAACAAACTCAGGTTTGTCGCTGAGTTTTGCAAGAAAATCTTCACAGTGCGGTTCGGCCTTTGCGCAACCGGACAAGACAAATAGCACTCCGAATAGGGGCCCAAGGAACAACCGTTTCATCTATTTCTCCACGACCCCATTTCTACTAAGACCCTGCGCAGCACCAGAGCTATTCATCGAGACTTCACCGATTGAGTGACGCGAATGGTACCCGAGCCTGACGCAAGTCATGGACGCTCATGATGCAACATTCTGAAAACTGAATGGGCGTTAGACGTCCCACACAAATCGCACTGTAGAAGCAGTCACCGACTGCTCCTACAGGAGTCGACCGGTTACGCGACTTCGACGTGATCCAGCGCCTGATTTACCGCCAGCTCGGCAATCATCACCACTTGTGCGATACCCAGCGCCGTCTTGCGGTTCGAGGGATCGAGCAGGGCGGCGAAGTTACTGAGCATCTCGCTCGCAGAACTCAGGGTTTCGCTCGCATTGGCCAGCAGGCATTCGGTGTTGTACTTCGGATTGGCCAGGTACATCCGCTCGGGCTCGTTGCAGGACGACATGACCCCGGCGGCGGGGAAGAGGTAGTGATCCAGCGCACGCTCGGCGGCGTCGTGGAGTTTTTTGGAGTTGGGGGATTCGTAGGGGGAGGTTGGGTCGGTTTCGGGTGGGTTGGGTGTTGGTTTGATCATGGTGAAACTCCTACATCGTCAAATGGGAGCCGACACTCTCGCTACCAAACGATGGGTGGCGGCCATGCTCAGGTTGGTAGACCGGGACGTAGGAACCGGCGCGCCCGAAGACGCCCTGTGCATGACCACCATGACGCCGAGCCTTTCAGGCACTGCACATCATGATGCATATGCAACCTACGATAATCCGGGGCTACCAAACCCCGTCACTGATTTTTCAGTGACCGGGAAACGATAAGACCCGCGCCGTAGACGCACAAGCCGGCGGATTCTGGCGTAGTCGTAGGCAATGACGCAAGGCGTTGTAGCCTTGGGGAAGTTACGGCTGGTGACTTTAAACGTGGCTGTGTAAATCGCGGATAATTGACATGAGGGACTTGAGTCAGCTTACCTATCAAGGTGCGATTCATGACCGCGTTGCTCGTTGCGAGCGTCCGCTATCGGCCAGAAGCGGACATTGACACAACACGACTGTCGGCCGGAAGGCCATGGTCGCTATTGGCTGCTAACTATCCAATACAAATACGCGTTGCATTCCTTCATACACAGTGTAAAAAAGCGGGTAATCAATTATTTGGCTCAAAAAAATGACAGGTGGCGATGTCTTGCGAATACAGCGTCCCGAAGGTGAATTGCTGAATGTCCTCGAGGATCTGGGGGCTCTGGCATGGAGGCGATACGGTTCGCGGATAGCCCAGACCTGGAATGGTCGCGAATTTGTAGATGTTCCTGGCGGTCTACCTTGGGTGGCCTTTCGTTTCGCACAGGAAGACGATGCCACGATGAAACGCCTGGACGCGGCTGTTTCAAGTTATGAAGGCCATGAGCGTTGGCTGCTGATTGCCCATATCAGAGACTCCCTGCCAGGCACCAACTGGGAAATTTGCCTCGAACGCACCGGCCTGCTCAAGCGTCAGGCCGCGAATGTGAACCTTCCCGTCTGGCAGTACCTCGAACGAGTCGATCCTGGCTATTTAGATTTGGCATATGAAGATTTCAATGGACTGACAGCACACGTAAAGGTGTGCCTGGATCTCCATAAAACCTGATGGGTTTGACACGTGTCTAAGTAGTGACGCCGTGGATCCGCTTCTGGCCGACTCGCGCCCATCATAACTGGAAGTGGTCGGCCAGAAGCCGTCCTCCCTGTTCAAGCCTCAATCCACGATGAACAATCTAGCACCAATGGCGGTCGACGACCGGTGAGCCTCTGCGTTGTCGGCCACCTGATAGCTCATTCCTGCAGTCAAAGTGAACGTGCGACCATCATCGAGTTCGGTCTCCAATCGCCCGTCGAGGCAGAGCAGAATATGCCCTTTGTAGCACCAATGATCGGCAAGATAGCCAGGGCTGTATTCAACCATTCGGACTCTTGCAGTGCCGAATTGACAGGTGCGCCAGAGCGCCGTACCAGTTTCGCCGGGATGAAAGGTGGGTTCTATTTTCGACCAATCGGTGGTGCCAAATGGAATGTCGGTGAGTTGCATGGTTGTCTCGGTCCAGGGAGGAGAATGAATCGTAGCGAGGTGGCAAAAACGCGAATAGATACAGATCGGGTTTAATTCTTTAATACTCGCAGAAATGGGGGCGCGCGCTCCTATGATTGCCGTCCGTGCACGCAACTCTGGCTGACCGCTTTTGGCCGATAGCTGTCACTCCTGACCGTCCGCATTCGGCCAGAAGCGGAAATTCGTGACGTGTAGGTGCGCAGTTCCTGGGCGTGCTCTAGGCGGGTCACGTCGCGCTCGCCGTACTTCGCCCAGCTCGTCGGCTCGGCCTGGACCTGCTTGGCCACCCACTGGATCACCGATTCTGGGAGGTCCCTGTCGGTGCCCAGCGCATAGCCGGGGTAGCGCAGCAGGAAAAAATGCACCGCAAAGCCCAGGCGGTTGGCATCGCCACGCCGCTGGCGGATCAGCGACAGATCGGAGTCGTTGAAGGTGTAATAACGAATCAGGTCATCCTGACTCTCCGGCAGCGCAAGCAGGGTTTCCCGCTCCGTTGCCGAGAGGATCGAGCGACGCGGCATGGATCAGTCATCCGTGCGGAGGTACTGGTAGAGTATTTCCCGGCTGATGTTGAGCTCGCGGGCCAGTTGTGCCTTGGGCTCGCCGGCCGCCGCGCTGCGCCGCAGGGTAACAGCCTGCTCTCCGGACAGGGCTTTCTTGCGGCCTCGGTAGGCACCGCGTTGTTTGGCCAGGGCGATGCCCTCGCGTTGCCGTTCACGGATCAGGGCGCGCTCGAACTCGGCGAAGGCCCCCATCACCGGTAGTCGCCGGCGCCGTTGCGTGTGGCGATGCAAGTGCTGGTGCATAGCTGACGCCGTTTCACCAGTCCATCGGGTAATGCTCGATCCTGCAAGGGTGGCTGTTGCCGTCGCCTTTGCAGATGCCATCCAGGTATTGGTAACGCATCCTTACCCATTGGCCGGACGCAGGCCAGAGCTTACGCGGGATCGTACTTTGCCAGTCGGCGCTCTCCGGCTCGAAGGTGATCACCGTTCCTGTCTTCGGGCACTGAGCGTCTGCGGGGTCAGCCTTAACTGACGCCACACGGCCCTGGAGTTCGGCGTAGGGCTGCTTCCCCCTCGCGGTGATCTCTACTTCTAACTTACAGACCTGCCAGCTGGAAGCCTGCGTGGAGCTTGCCAAGATCGACGCCATAACCCCTACAACAGCTATGATAATGCTTTTCACGGATATTCTTGTGCCCATAGGAATATATGGAAACGCGTGGTCACTGGAAATCGCACTTCACTCACGTACAAGTCGGACCTCAAGGTTCAAAACGAGCGGCTCGCAGGTAGTGTTGCCGTCGCGCCACAACACCCAGACCCTGACCCATGAACTGCTGTCCCGCGTCTCGGAGCCACCGTTGCAGACGGTAGAAGTCCAATAGCCCTCGTGCAGCGGCGATGTTCCGGACGCCGGGAAATCGGCAGCGGGTATGTTCACTATATTGAACCAACGCTCTGCAAGGCTGTTGACTTCTTTGATGGTGGGCAGGCGCCAGCCCGGTTGCGCGCTGGCGTCTACTAAGGCTCGCAGGTAGCGGTAGCGAACAGGCATCCCGATGCAGCGCTGGCCGCTCCATACTTGAGGCTCCTGACAGCGGCGCCACACCAGGCCGGTGTGGCGGTCTTCAACCACACCGCCGGGCACGCCGCGTTCGTCGGCTACTGCGCGATAGCGCCCTGCCTCCGGAGCTTCGGGGCCGCGCACCAAGCGAACAAACAACGGCGCAGTGTCGCTTGTCATCCTGCGGTGGCACCTGTTGACAGATCCGGAGTCGAAGCTTACGCACCACATGCGGGTCATATCGGCAGGCTCGGAGGTCATGTAATTCCCCGACACGGTGTTGGGAAACCATTGCACATCGACGGCCGCCTCTGCGGGCCTTTTATCGGCCAGTACATTGATCAGTTCGTCCATACCGATCAAGCCCTGCAGCTCAGCCACCGTGGGCAGGCGCCAATCGGTAAAGCCGCACAACCGCATCGTATTCACCTGTGCCACATAAGCCATGGCGTCACCCGGCCGTCCATCGCCATAGTAAGAATAAGCGTCGGTATTGGCCCGGCTTCCTGGTGTCGGCTGGTTGTGCGGTCCGTAGGTATTGACCAGCGAGCTATAGCCCAGGTCGGGTGGGCCAATCGGCCTACGTATGAACGCAGGTCTGCCGCTATCTGGCTTGCCCTCCCAGACCAACCCGGACACCCGATCCCGCACGCACGAGCTCAAAGGTTGGCCAGCCACCGTCTCGTAGTCGGGACGGCCTGCACGCAACATGCCGTCCTGTTTTGGTACTAAGGTCAGCGGCCCAGAAGCTGTACACGATTGAGGCGCCGGAGTTTGGCCTTGCTGCCACCCCAGGCATACGCGCGCTCCGGTGGGCGGCACCCTCATTGTTATCTGTTCTGCGGTGCTTGCTGACGGCTGCGCAGCGGCAGACACTGCGCCCAGCCCAAGCATGAAGATCACTGTGGCTGCGACACGCACCACGGTCATCGCGCTGGATTTCTGTTCGGATCGAAGTCGATTCCGGAAAGCCACCACTCCGGAAGCACGAACCATGGCGCAGAGCGCTCGGGGCTTGGGACGGTACCGCGTACTGGCGAGATTGCTGCGGACTTGAAGGTCGGCCTCATGCATTGTACTTGCTCTTCCATCGGGCACATATGCTCGTGTAATGCCACCTGGGGCGCCATCGGGAGTATCCAGCAACTGCAAGCGCTTTTCTAGGTATCGTAAGCTCGAACAACTTCGATCATCCATTTTGAACACTATCCCTAGTCGATCGATTAGCAGAAAAGGGGGCTGATTTATTTTATAAGAAATAAATCAGCCCCCTTTTTCGAAAAAATGGCGAAACGTGCAATATATTCTTTTCTTAGTGGCTTCTGCATAAGTTTCTTCTTCTCTCTCCATGCTTATGATGTCGGCACCTACCTTTTACCTGGCAAAGTTTTTAATTGCGAATCAACATATGAAATAACCTTTTCAGGGCCCGCCACCGGAAAGACCGGTCGCTGTGAGGCAGGCATTTGGATAGAGGACTCGAACACACGACGCAAGATTCATCTCTGCACAACAAAGGCAGACCTGTATGGGCAGAAAAAACAAGGCATGGATGCCGTATGGGTGACGGCTCGTACGAATAAAATTGGCTCTTACATTATTGGTTATGCGTTTTTTCATAGTCAGCACATCAACGAAAGCTGACGCGGCTTTTCCCAGATCTAGAAATCTTTAAACCTGCCAGCCCTTATACGATTTTTTGTATTTCATTTTGTAGCCTGTCTTGAGTTGTTTTGATGATTCCTGTACTGACTTCGACAAGTCCGTACCAGAGCCTATGCGTTTGAAATGCCTGATATTATCCTCCATTTTTTTATTGACCATTTCCCAGTCGCCACTTTCTAACGCATCAATGCTAAAATCTCTCCGAACTAATGCAGCCAGTGCTTCCGAATATTCTCGTTGATAGAAGTCCCATGCCGTAAGAAACTTAGTCCGAACCGCAGGCTCTCTGTGCTCTCTCATTTGAGTATAAACATCTTTTAAGAATCGCACATCCCACGGAGTATTAATTGCGAAATATTCGTTGTATTCACCTCCCAGATTGATAGGCCACGCCTTAGGAGTGAGCGTGCTTAATGCTTGGAGTCCCTCGCAAAGAAAAACGAATGATAGTCCCGGAGAAAAATGTGCTGCTGGCTGTCGAAGACCAAGAACTCGACACTCATCTGAAATAAATAGCCCGAGAGATGGAATGCCTTTTTCAGCTTGGTACGCAGTAATGAGAGCGCTGCCAAAGAAGCAGTTGACATGTTTTCTTTCGTAGTGACTAAAGTCACCTTTAACAATAATAGCGCGAAAGAAAATATCCTGACCGACAAGCCGATGATGAAGGTCGCTAGCAATGTCGACGAGAGTCTGTATACAGTAATTTCTGTCTAGATCATTCGATACTGGAACATCGTTGTAGATAAGGATGGTATCTGAAAAAACGATAACTTTAAAATCAGATCGACTATGCACGTTTAGAGTATCAAGTATTTCATATACCCTAACTACTTTCCTAGGTTCCTTGCTGACCATTTCAGAAAACCCAAGGATGTCAATGTACAGCAGAAATCGATCAGTCATTCCATTGCTCGCTAGTTAAAAACTCTGAAATAGAGAACATAGATTTATTTTTTCCGGAAATAAATCTGTCCCATTTTTTCATTTTTGAGCTCGGCTTGTTTGCTTTGCCTGTCGAATTCACTCTGGAACCATGTGGAAATCCTTGTAGTAGGAATTCACGGTTGAAAGTCCGACCTTATAGAACTCGAGCGTTACGGCTGCTCTGCCAAGCTCTACCCAGAGTAGTTGTGCCTTTTGGATATCATTGAGCAGAGCCCAGCCTGCAAGGGTCTGCCTTGTTGAAACGATGACCGGAGGACGAGAGGTCTGATTCAGTATCCTGCCCATCCGAAGGACATTCATTTGCGTAGTTTTGTTTTGCGTAAAGCGGATGTAGCAATGTGCTGGCAGGTTTGTTCTATTTTGCGCTCCGGCAGCAAGGGCTGCCCGAGTATACAGAACAGCCAAGTCACTTTTGTCCGAGTGGAATACGGATTCTATTAACTCGCCGCCACACCGGACTAGGTTATCCACGTCACTGCTACTGAGGGACTCTACATAAAGCTCGCCAGCCATGCTTATCTCCTTGTCTACTGGAAAATAAATCTGTCCCATTTTTTACAGTCTGGCTGAAGTCTAGGACAGGTTTTACTTTTCGATGAACTCAATTATGAAACCTGGCGTGGTCATTCACAGCCGTCCACGACAGTCAGCTTCTGGCCGAAAGCGGACCTTGGCGAACTCCTGCGTTTACTCGGTTTTACTATCCAACTTACGCCTTAACCCACCGCCCCCGACTCCAAGCACTCAAAAAGTCGACCGCAAACACCAACCCCAACATCGCCAATATCACCGTCCCCGCCTGCGCCTCCTGAAACAAACTCAAGCTCACATACAACATCTGCCCCAACCCCCCAGCCCCGACAAACCCCAGCACACTCGCCATCCGAATATTGTTCTCCCACCGATACAAACAATACGCCAGCAACTGCGGCGCCAAATTCGGCAGCGTGCCGTAGCAGAACGCCAAAACCGGATTCCCCCCTTGCAACCGAATCGCCTCGGCCGGTTCCGGCGGCGTGTTTTCCAGAGCTTCAGCAAACAACCGCCCCAGTACGCCCGTGGTGTGCAGGGCCAGGGCCAGTGTCCCGGCATTCGGCCCAAGCCCGGCCGCAAGCACCATCAACGCAGCCCACACCAGTTCGGGAATGGCGCGCAGGGCATTGAGCAGCAGGCGGGCAACACTCTGAAAAAACCAGCCAAAGCGGCCAGCGGCGGGGAGCGCCAATAGCAGTCCCAGCACGGCAGCGAGGAGGGTGCCGAGGGCGGACATGGCGAGTGTTTCCATCGAGCCGCGAAGGATGGCGCTCAGGTAACCGGGGCTGAGGTCGGGGCTGAGAAAGCGGCCCACGTACGAGCCCATTTGTTTAAGGCTGGTAGCACTGCCGAGTTCTTCGAAGTCGAGGCCAAGGTAGGCGAATGACGCAATGACGGCGGCGACGATGGCGAGGATCAGCAACGGGTTGATCAGGCGTTTCATGCCAGCCTCCAGCGCAGCAGGCGGCTGAGTTGGTCGGCGCCGAGGACGAGGAGGAGGAAGGTCAGGAGCATGCTGGCGACTTCGCCGCCGGCGAACATGCGGATCGACAGGTCGATCTGTTGGCCGAGGCCGCCGGCGCCGACGAAGCCCATCACCACCGAGGCGCGGATGGCGCATTCCCAGCGGTAGACGGTGTAGGAGAGCAGTTCCGCCGCGACGTTGGGCAGTACGCCGTAGGCGAAACTGGCCAGGCGTCCGCTGCCGGCCTGGAGCAGGGCGTGGGCCGGGCGTTGGTCGGTGGATTCGAAGATTTCGGCGTAGACCTTGCCGAGCATGCCGCTGTAGGTGATCGCGATGGCCAGCACGCCTGCCGCCGGGCCGAGGCCGACGGCGCGTACGAACAGCAGCGCCCAGACGATTTCCGGCACGCTGCGCAGGAAGATCAGCAGTCCGCGCACCGGCCAGCGCAGCAGTCGGCCCAACAGGCTCGGGCGGCCGCTGCGGGAGGCGGCGGACAACGACAAGGCGCGGCTAGCAAGCAGGCTGGCCGGCACCGCCAACAACAGCGCCATGGCCATGCCGGCGGTGGCGATGGCCAGGGTTTGCAGGGTGGCTTTGAGCAGTAGTTGAAGAAAGTCCCGATCATGCTCCAGTGGCCAGAACGTCGAGACAAACCGGCCGATTTCGTTCTGATTGTCGGCACGCAACAGCACGCCCACATCCAGTTCGCTGAGCTGAATCCCCGGCCACAGCAAGGCAATCGCCAGCACGGTCAGCAGCAGCCGTGGCAGCGCGGCGGGGTCGCGGGTGTCGGCGCTCAGCATCGGGGAATCTGCACAACCAGCGGGGGTACGGTCGGCGCCGGGGATTGCAGTTGTTCGTTGGCGTAGAGGGTGTCGAGCATCTCGCGGCTGACCTGCGCG
The DNA here is from genome assembly GCF_058801265.1 of Pseudomonas sp. GW822-FHT03F08. Taxonomy (NCBI): domain Bacteria; kingdom Pseudomonadati; phylum Pseudomonadota; class Gammaproteobacteria; order Pseudomonadales; family Pseudomonadaceae; genus Pseudomonas; species Pseudomonas sp. GW822-FHT03F08. Next base: position 160,765 of record NZ_JBXANC010000002.1, read on the forward strand.
GACGGGCAGTCGAAGAGGATTTGCCCCTCGCGCAAACCGATGATGCGCGGGAAGTGCGCCAGCGCCAGTTCCACCGCGTGCAGGCTCGCCACCAGCGTGACGTTGTGCTCCCGGGCATGGCGCGACAGGATCGACAGCGTGTGCCCGGCCAGCACCGGGTCCATCGCCGAGACCGGTTCGTCGGCCAGCAACACTTCCGGTGCCTGATACAAAACACGGGCAATGCCGACGCGCTGCAATTGCCCGCCGGACAGTTGCTGGCATTGGCTGAAGAGTTTGTCCGCCAGATCCAGCCGCGCCAGTGCGGCGCGGGCGCCGGGCACGTCCAGCGGATGCAGCAGGTTGATCAGGCTTTTGCCCAGGCTCCATTGCCCAAGCTTGCCGGCCAGCACCGCCGTCACCACCCGTTGCCGGGGCGGCAGGGGCGGCGCCTGATGGATAAGGCCAATGCGCGCGCGCAGGCGTTGTCGCTGGTGGGCGGACAAGTGCCAGGCGCGCTCGCCGAGCACTTCGACTTCGCCGCTGCTGGGCCGAATGGCAGTCGCCAGCAGGTTCAGCAGACTTGATTTGCCGGCGCCGGACGGGCCGATGATCGCCACCTGTTCGCCGGCCTCGATCTGCAAATCCACGCCGCGCAGGGCTTCGACACCATGGGTGTGGCGCAGAAAACCCTGCCGGAGGCGCAAGGTCATTTCAGCAATTCGGCGGCGCGGGCGGCTTCCTCGATGCCTTTGTAGTTGTCCGGGCTGGTGGCGATGAAACGGCTGGCGGCTTGCAGGTCGAGGATTTTCTTCTGCTCGGGGTTGGCCGGGTCGAGGTCGAGGAAGGCCTGTTTGATCTTCGCTGCCAGCGCCGGGTCGAGGGTGCCGCGCACGGTCCAGTTGTAATCGAAGTAGGTCGGGGTGGTGGCAAAGACCTTGACCTTGTTGGTGTCGACCTTGCCGGCGTCCACCAGTTTCTGCCAGACGCTGGCGTTCAGCACACCGGCGTCGACCTTGCCGGCCTGCACCCAGGCGACGGTGGCGTCGTGGGCGCCGGAGTAGCCGACGCGGCTGAAATAGCTTTCCGGTTTGATGCCGTCCTTGAGCATGAAATAGCGCGGCATCAGGCTGCCGGACGTCGACGACACCGAACCGAAAGCGAAGGTTTTGCCTTTCAGGTCGGCGAGGCTTTTGACGCTCGGGTCGGCGGTGATGAATTTGCTGGTGAACTGCGCGTCCTGCTCGCGCTGAACCAAAGGAATGACTTTGGGATCACTTTTCAGCTGCGCCTGAACGAAGGTGAAACCGCCGAGCCACGCCATGTCGAGGCGGTTGGTGGCCAACGCTTCGACCACCGCCGGGTAGTCGGCCACCGGGACGAACTCGACTTTCATGCCCAGTTTCTGCTCCAGATAAGCCCCCAGCGGCTCGAACTTGCGCAGCAGCTCGGTCGGGGCTTCGTCGGGAATCGCGCTGACCTTCAACACATCCGCGGCGTGCGCCAGCACGGCGGACAGGGACAGGGCCAAACCAGCGGTCAGTGCCAGGGTTCGCTTGAGCATGGAGTTCTCCGTTTCGTGGTCGTCTGGATCGATGCGCGGGTGATGACATTCGTCATCGGGTGCAAAGTCAGGTTAGACGAAACGGCGCGATTGCGAGGGCTCAGTCCACTTGAGAAAAACGCTCCACCAGCCAATCGATGAACACCCGCACCCGATTGCTCAAATGCCGGTTCGGCGGATACAGCAAATGAAACGGGTACGCCGGCGGGCGCCAGTCCGTGAGGATCGGCACCAGTTCGCCGCGCTCGATGGCGGCCCTGACCGTGTAGCTGAAGGTGTGGATGATCCCCAGTCCCGCCAACCCGGCCGCCAGATGCGCGTTGCTCTCGTTGACGCTGACCAGGCCTTTGCCTTCGATCTGATGGCGTTCGCCGTTGCGCTGGAAGTTCGACGGCAGGATGCGCCCGGTGGAGGCCGAGCGGTAGGTGATCATCTGGTGGTTGGCCAACTCCTGCGGGTGGGTCGGTATGCCGTGGCGTTGCAGGTAGTCGGGCGTGGCGCAGGTGGTCCAGGACACTTCGCCGAGGCGGCGCACGGCCAGGGTTTGTTCGGTCAGCGGGCCGCCGCGAATCACGCAGTCGACGCGTTCGCTGATCATGTCCACCGGGCGGTCGCTGACGCCCAGATCAATCTGGATATCCGGGTAGCGCTCGAAGAACTTCGGCAACTCGGGGATCACCAGCATCGTCGCGGTCGAGCCGCCGATGTCCACGCGGATCTTGCCGCGCGGTAACCCCTGGGCCTGGCTGAAACCCTGATCGATGTCGTCCAGTTGATGCAGCAGTTGTTGCGTCAACTGATAGTAGGAAGCGCCGTCGGCCGTGACGGTGAGGCGGCGAGTGGTGCGTTGCAACAGGCGCACGCCGAGGTGGCTTTCCAGTTGCCCGATCAGTTTGCTGACGGTGGTTTTCGGCAGGTTCAGCGAGTCGGCGGCTTTGGTGAATGAGCCGCTTTCCACGACGCGGGCAAAGGTGCGGATCGCCATTAACTGATTCATCGGCTCGGGCTCGGAGGGGAAGGCAGGGCTGAGTATTGTGCATGTCTGTGCACAAACAAAACCGATTTGGCGGATTTTTCAATTCAATCCATCGGCCTAAAGTCGCTTTCAACGGCTCACCTACGACCCGTCACCATCCTCGAAACGGTTACTGGAGATTCATCATGAGCAACAGACTTGAAGGCAAAATCGCACTGATCACTGGCGGCACCACCGGCATCGGCCTGGCCTCGGCGCAGGAATTCGTCGCCCAGGGTGCCACCGTATTCATCACCGGTCGTCGTCAGGCGGAGCTGGACAAAGCGGTCGCCGCCATCGGCCCACGGGCCATCGGCATTCAGGGTGACGTGGCGAATCTGGACGATCTGGATCGCATCTACCGCGAAATCGCCGAGAAGGCCGGGCACCTCGACATCCTGTTCGCCAATGCCGGTGGCGGGGACATGCTGCCGCTGGGTTCGATCACCGAAGAGCACTTCGACCGGATTTTCGGCGCCAACGTGAAGGGCACGCTGTTCACGGTGCAGAAGGCTTTGCCGCTGTTGCGCGATGGCGCATCGATCCTGCTGACCTCATCGACCACTTCGGTGCAGGGCACGGAAAACTTCAGCGTCTACAGCGCGAGCAAAGCGGCGGTGCGCAACTTCGCCCGGTCGTGGTTGCTGGACTTGAAGCCCCGGCGCATCCGCGTCAACGCCATCAGCCCCGGCCCGGTGCGCACTCCAGGTCTGGCGGGGCTGGTGCCGGCGGAACACGCTCAAGGGTTGTTCGATCAACTGGCGTCTATCGTGCCGATCGGGCGTCTGGGTGAGCCGAGCGAAATCGCCAAGGCTGCGTTGTTCCTGGCGTCGGATGACAGCAGTTTCGTCAACGGCATCGAGTTGTTCGTTGACGGTGGCACCGCGCAGATCTGATCTGTGTCGGTCAATGCCCCGGCACTTGTTCAGTCGAGTGCTGGGGTTCGTCCGTTTCTTCGGCCGGCGCGTTATCCCAGATCAGACGCGGGTCGAAACTCATCGCCGAGAGCATGGTGAACACGACCACGAGGCCAAAGAACAGAATCCCCGGTCGCGGCTCGATATCCCCCAGCGCCTGGAACTTCACCAGCGCCGCCACCAGCGCGACCACCAGCACATCGAGCATTGACCAGTAGCCGATCAACTCGACGAATCGGTACAGCTTCGAGCGTTCCCGGCGCGCCCAGTGACTGTCCCGCTGCACGGTCACCAGCAGCAGCGTCAGCGCAACGAATTTCACCCCCGGCACCGCGATGCTGGCGATGAAGATGATCAAGGCAATGTCCCACGCGCCGTGTTCCCAGAACTCCAGCACGCCGCTCATGATGGTGCTGTCGGCGCCATTGCCGAGCAGCGTGGTGTTCATCACCGGCAGCAGATTCGCCGGCACGTAAAACGCCAGAGCGGCGAACATGTAGGCCCAGGTGCGGGCCAGCGAGTTGGTCTTGCGCCGGTGCAGCGGGGCGTCGCAGCGCGGGCATTGGTGGGGCTCGCCGGTCATGTCGCAGGCCAGTCCGCAACTGTGGCACAGGCAGATATTGAGTTCGTTGGCAGTCGGTGGCCGTTTCATAGGATGTCCCACAGTTCACGCACGTCGCGCCCGGCGATGCGGATCAGCAACAGGCTGAGCACGGCCAACGCAAACAGACCGATGCCGGGAATCACGTCGAGCATGCCCGCCAGTTTGAACACCGCGACCATGGCGCCGAGCAGACACACTTCGAGCATGCTCCACGGCCGCAATGTTTCCAGCCAGCGCATGCACACCTTGAAGGCCGGGCAACGGCGCGAGGCGAGGGCGAAGCTCAACACCCAGATCAACAACACCAGCTGAAAGGCCGGGGCGATGATGATCGAGATCGCCGCGACCATCGCCATGAAGGTGATCGGCCCCTGACTCAGCGCCAGCACCGAATCCCACAGGGTCGCGCTGTTTTTCAGGCCCTGCATGCTGATGCTCATCACCGGGTAGAAATTGGCGAACAACCACAGCATCGCCGCCGTGAAACTCAAGGCCAGCCGTTGTTCCACGGTCAGGCCGCTATAGCGCTGGAGCACGCCGCCGCAGCGCGAACACAGGGTTTTCTGATGTTTGGCGAGCGTGGCGTGTTCGTACACGCAGTCGCAATGCTCGCAGATGATCAGTCGATCGGTGCTGGCCATGGGCGCTCGAGGGGAGGAGGGTTTGAACCTCTTCAATATAGGCGCGATGGGGCATTCGACAACTGTCACATCCGGAAACGCGCCTTTGGTCTGGCCGGCAGACACGTCACCGGAACCGTTCCATACTCCTGTGCGCCATTGGTAAATCGACCTTCATCATCCGCAGGAGAAACGCCATGAGTGAAAAACCGACGATTGTGCTGGTGCACGGATTCTGGGGCGGTGCCGCGCACTGGGGCAAAGTCATTGTTGAGTTGACACGCAAGGGTTACAGCGCGATTCAGGCCGTGGAAATGCCACTGACCTCGCTGGCCGACGACGCCGAGCGCACCCGCAAAATGGTCGCTCAGGTGAGCGGGCCGGTGCTGTTGGTCGGGCACTCGTATGGTGGGGCGGTGATCACTCAGGCCGGCAATCAACCGAATGTGGTCGGGCTGGTATACATCGCCGCGTTCGCTCCGGATCAAGGCGAAAGCCCCGGCGGTATCACTCAGGAACATCTGCCTGCCGCCGCGCCGAATCTGGCGCCGGATAGCGACGGTTACCTCTGGCTCAAGGCCGACAAATTCCATGAAAGCTTCTGCCAGGACCTGCCGGCGGATGAGGCGCTGGTCATGGCCGTGACGCAGAAAGCGCCGCTGGCCAGCACCTTTGGCGATGTCATCAGTGATCCGGCGTGGAAGCACAAACCGTCCTGGTATCAGATTTCCAGTCAGGACCACATGATTCACCCGGACAACCAGAAGCGCATGTCCGCCCGGCTCAATGCGAAAAAAGTGATCACCCTCGACGCCAGCCACGCCTCGCTGGCCTCCCACGCTGCTGAAGTGGCGGCGCTGATCGATGAGGCCGCCAAGGCCTGACAACGACCACGCAACCGGGCGTTTCAGACCGGTTGCGTGGCATCTTCTTCCGCGATGGCCGCCCGCACGCTGGGCCGTTCGGCGATACGCGCCATGTAGTTCGCCAGCGCTGGCCAGTCTTCAATGGCGATACTGAATGTCGGCAGCCACTTCAACACCGTGAACAGATAGGCATCCGCCACGCCGAACGCCTGCATCAGGAAGGGCTGGGTCGCGAGGATGCGGTTCAGGTAATCCAGACGTTTGAACAGTTTGTGTTTGAAGATCGTTTTGGTGGATTCCGGGATTTCGCTGCTGAACAATGGCGCGCTACCCCCATGAATTTCCGAACTGATGAAGTTCAGGTATTCCTGCAGGCGCGAGCGCTCCCAGGTGCCATTGGCCGGGGCCAGCGTATGACCGGGCACGAGGTCGACGAGGTACTGCAAAATGGCCGGACCTTCGGTCAGCACCGCGCCGCTGTCCAGCGTCAGCGCCGCCACGTAGCCCTTCGGGTTGATCTCGCGAAAGTCCCGGCCATCGGCGGTGCGCTTGGTCTGGTTGTTGACCCGGATCAGTTCGAACGGCAAGTCCAGTTCTCGCAGCACGATGTGCGGGGATAGCGAACAGGTCATGGGCGCGAAGTACAGTTTCATGGGATCTCCTTCCTGGTGAAGGCTCAGAATCCACTACCGCTGCGCCGCTTCGCAAAGGACATCTGTGGTGCTAGCGTATGACAAAATCTCATGGACTGAAGAGGTCATATGCTCCCCCGACTGCCATCGCTCAACGGATTGCGCGCCTTCGAATGTGCGGCCCGCCATTTGAGTTTCACCCGCGCCGCCGAAGAACTGAACGTCACGCAAACCGCGATCAGCCATCAGATCCGCCGCCTCGAAGATGAACTCGGCGTGCGGCTGTTCATGCGCTCGAAGGATGGGTTGACGCTGACGGATGAAGGCAACGCTTATTTTCCCGGTGTTCGTTCGGCGTTTCTGGAGCTGCGCCATTCGACCGAGCGTTTGCAGGAGGCGAACAACCAAAGCGTCCTGACGATCAGTACCCTGGTTTCGGTGGCGTCCAAATGGTTGTTGCCGCGCCTGCCGTCGTTTCGCGAGGCGCATCCCGAGATCGATGTGCGGATCAGCGCGTTAACTCGACTGGTCGACTTTCGCAAGGTCGGCATCGACGCGGCGATCCGCTACGGCAAGGGCGAATGGCCTGGATTACGGGCTGACTGGTTGATGTCCGACGAGGTCTTTCCCGTGTGCAGCCCGCGACTGCTGACGGGCGAGAAACCTTTGAAGACGCCGGCGGACCTGGTTCATCACCCGTTGCTGCAAGTCAGCGGCCTGACCGCCAATGACTGGAACGACTGGCTGCACGCGGCAGGCCAGCCACCGCTCACGACCAAAGGCCCGCGTCTGACCTTCGATCTGGCCATGATGGCGGTGCAGACAGCGATTGACGGGCAGGGCGTGTGCATCGGGCGCTCGACCTACGTCGATGACGATTTGCGCGCCGGGAGACTGGTGGCGCCGTTTGATCTGCGGCTGAAGTCCGACTCGGGATTCTACTTCGTCACGCCCCATGAAAACGCGAATTCGAAAAAGGTCGTCGCCTTCAGGCAGTGGCTGTCGCAAGTGGTGTGAGTTGTATGCGCGTGTATCAATCCCGCGCTCGTACACAGTGAGGTAACAAGCGCCGGTATCGGGACACATTCCCGGTACATGCCATGCTCAAAGTAGAGGCGTCACTTCACTACTTCCGAGAGGGCAACACCATGCGCCGCACACTTCTGATGACCGCAGCCGCCGCACTCGTTTCACTGACCGGCCTCGCGTACGCGGCTGACACCCAACCCGCCGCCCCCGCGAAGAGCTGGCAACAAGGCCTGAGCCGCACGGATCTGGTCCGCCAGGATCTGGGCGCAGCGGAGCGCGAAGTGATTCAGGCCCGGGTGGATTTCGAGCCAGGTATCACCTCGCCCCGGCATGCGCATCCGGGCGTTGAAGTCGCCTACGTGATCAGCGGCACCTTCGAATACCAGCTCGAAGGCCGGGCACCGGTGACACTCAAGGCGGGAGACTCGCTGTTCATCCCGGAGGGCGTGGCGCATATCGCGAAGAACATCGGTAACGAAAAGGGTTCGGAGCTGGCGACTTACATTGTCAGGAAGGGCGAGCCGTTGCTGATTCTCAAGTGACAGCTTGATGGTAACTCGCCAAAACTGCACACAAGCGTTGATTTGACTTCAGTCCGGGCGCAACAAGAGCGACAAAGGCCTGCCACAATGGCAGGCCTTTTTTTTCACCGCAGATTCGTGTGCGATCGATCCCGGAAAGAGCCATCTGTCATGAAACCGTATAATCTCCTTTCCGGTTTTTCAGGTGATGGGCGCAACTCAAAGGACGAGTCATGAGCAGGATGCTGTGTATCACGTTGACAATTTCGATCATCACTTCATCGCTGACAGGTTGTGCTACGCCGTCGGTGCAACAACCGATCATTGGACCTCAAGTGCTGGGTTACACCCTGAATCAGCCACTGACCGAAGAAGAATTCAACGCGGTGACCAATACCGGAGACAAGTGGGGATTCGGGGGCTGGGTATATCAGCGTGATGACGGGCAGGGCGGTGTGTTGCGGGTGTACCTCGACAAGAATCATCGCCCCAAGGGTATTGAACGGATCAGCCAGACCTTTGACACCAAGGATGAATGCGAATCCGTATTCGCGGCTCAAACCGTCGAACTGAAGAAGCAAATGACGGCCTACAACATCGCGAACAGGCGGTCAGAAAATGCAGGGCGACGTGAGTATCTGCCGGGAGAGCGCCATGTCGAAGTGAGCGGGGGCGGCTGTCGGGATCGTCAAGGGGATCCGCGTGATGTTTACCGTTTTGACCTGCAGGTTCGTGAATCCATTGAAACAGCGGCACCGAAGCGAGGGCTGAGTGACAAGTTTCACGACGCCTACGGGAATGCGTGGATGACGGTGTTCGTGATTGTACTGCTGCCGTTTGTATTGATAGGCGCCGCCGTTGATGCCGCTACCGATTGATCGCCTGTACGACGCCTATTGCATGCCAGGACACTCATCGGCCCACCGTGTAACCGTCATCTCCTTGAATTGCTCTCCAATGGTGTCGACGCGCAGACAGGCGTCTTTCTTTGAGTAAAACAAGATGCAGCGCGAGCTATCAACAGAGCAGGTCTCTACCTCGAAGAGCTTGTGTGCAACCAGCTCTCGTTCCACACCACTCAATACATATCCGTCGGTGGAATGCATTCGCGTTGGCTTCCATCCTTGTTTGACGAGCCTGGCCCTGGCGGTCATCAGCGGCTCACCGACAGTGATGACTGCCGGCCCACCGCTGTCGGGTGAACCACCCGCAAACGCGGTGTGGGTGCCAATGCAATAAAGCGCGATGAGCGCAAGTGCACGCTTCATAGGCTTCAACCTGATTTAGAGTCCCAGCCAGTGACTTGGCCATTCTCGACAGTGATGCGAAGGCCATATCTGTTCGCACCTCGGTGTCGATACTTCCAGATATCTCGGGTTTTTGTTTTCAAGAATTTGTGATCGGTAGCGGCAGGCTGGCCAAGGGAGTCGATCAGTTGCTCGGAAGTTTGACCGATCCAGACTTTTCGTCCGAGGATGTTTTGAACGATATCTTCGCTCTGGTATTTGTCTCTCAGGTATTTCAGTCGTGCGCGCTTTTTAGACCAGCTATTGAGTATCAGCAGCAAAAGAACTCCGCCAACCACCAAAGCCGGGATCTGCCAGCCAATTGACTTGTTCATTCTGTCAAACAGGTAGATCGGCAGCCCGACAACGATTGCGAGCAGAAACAGCCACCCAGTCAACTCCTTCTCAGCCTTTGAGACTCGCTTCGCCATGTTCTTTCCCTGAAATCGGCAAGGTTGATAGCCGAAAGCTACTACTTTGAGTGTGCACGGCGTTACTGAGGATTCGTACAGGCCAGAAAAGCCCGGACCTGGCCGGGCTGGTGGAGGATTTCAGCGCGCATCCACCTCTTTCACATTCCCGGCCGATGCTCTTTGCCTGCGCCTCTTAAGCCAGCTGAAAAACGCATGCACCGGATGAAGAACGGCGGTCAGCACGCCAAGCAGCAGGATGATGAAGAGGATGATCAGCGGGACGCTTTCGTGCGAGAACATGGTGGGTTACTCCTGTAGTCACTATGTTGGAACCCGCAGACTAGACGCATCCGACGATGTTTTTGGTGAACGTATGTTCATCCTCGGGTGCTTCGATTGTGCTACGGCAAGGCTTGGGATCGGCTCCGGAATGGTCAGAAATTCAAAGGCCCGGCGTTGGCAACGAACGCCATCCATCGCATGCTGAACGTCTTATTCATCGTCACTGAAGAGGCATCCCTTGCAGACCCTTCGCCGTGCTCAATCCGAAGACGCCGCGCCCATCGCCGCGCTGGTCGATGAGGCCTACAGCCCCTACATCGCCCGAATCGGCCGCAAGCCCGCGCCCATGCTCGATGACTACGAGCAAGTGCTGCGCGAAACCGATACGTTCGTGCTGACCGACAACGAGGAGATCCTCGGTGTGCTGGTGATGAGCCGGGAAGGCCAGGAGCTGCTGCTGATCAACGTCGCGGTTTCGCCTCGGCACAAGGGCAAAGGTCTGGGCAAAGTGCTGATGTCGTTCTGTGAAGAGCATGCGTTGAGTGCCGGCTGCGAAGCGGTGCGGTTGTACACCCACGAGCGGATGACCGAGAACATCGCCATCTATGAAAAGCTCGGTTTTGTGGAAACCCATCGCGCCACCGAGGACGGATTTGCCCGGGTTTTCATGCGCAAGACGCTGGCCGGTTCTCGCTGATTGTCACGCCGGTATGCCGCACACGAGTGATGTAAAAAAAAGCCCAAAGCAGTGCTTCGGGCGTTTGAGGATGAAACCGGCGTAAACCTGTTTCAGATCAGGCGCAGGGTCACGTCGATATTGCCGCGAGTGGCCTTGGAGTACGGGCAGGTCTGGTGCGCGGCTTCCACCAGTGTCTGGGCGACCGAAGTTTCCAGCCCCGGCAGGCTGACATTCAGGCGTGCCTGAAGGAAGAATGCATCACCGGTCTTGCCCAGATCGATTTCGCTTTCCACCGCCACATCGGCCGGCAGTTTGATTTTCAACGCGGCAGCGGCTTTGCCCATGGCGCCGATGAAGCAGGCTGACCAACCGGCCGCCAGCAATTGCTCCGGGTTGGTGCCGCTGCCAGCGGAGCCGGGTGGTGACAGTTTGATGTCCAGGTTGCCGTCCGAACTGCGCGAGGCGCCATCGCGCCCGCCGGTGGTGCGGGTCTTGCCGGTGTACAGCACGGTGTCGATTTGATTGATCATGGGAATGCCTGCCTGAGTGAGTGATGGAGTCGGAAACGAAGGTTCCGATGGCCCACACTTTTGCATCGGCATGTACCCGGGATGTGTCGTGCAGCGGGGGTTTATGTATCGCTGTGTAGCGGTTGGATCATCCTGAGCGCTGAGAGAGGCTCAGCAATATCCCGAAGCTCACGAGCAGGCCGCCAAACGCTCGGTCAATCCACAGTCGTGCCGCCATCAGCTTCTCGCGCACCCTCCCGGCCGAGAAACACAGCGCGACCAGACTGAACCACACCACATGCGCCCCGGCGATGAACAGTCCATAGGCCAGTTGCACCGCCAGCCCCGTGTCCGGCCGGACGACACCCATGAACAGGCTCACGATGAAAATCGAGGTTTTGGGGTTCAGCGCGTTCGTGAGAAACCCCGTACGCAGCGCGGCCAGATCCGACAGGGCAGGTGGCGGCGCATCCTGCGGCTGAACATCGGGCCTTGAGCGAAGCATTTTGATGCCCAGATAGACGAGATACCCAGCCCCGGCCAGCTTCAGCGCATTGAACAACCAGGGCGTTTGTTGAAGCACCCATCCGAGCCCGAGCAGCGTATAGCCGACGTGAACCAGCACCCCCAGACCAATGCCCATCGCAGTGAGAACGCCTGCGCGTCGAGAGAGCAGCAAGCCGTTGCGAGAGACCATGGCGAAATCCGGCCCGGGGCTGATGCATGCCAGCAATGTAATGGTGATTACGGCTATCCATTCGCTCATGGTGGAACCTTGCGGTGGTTGGTGATAGAAAGCCATGTTTACAGATATCGTGCGCTGGAACTAACGATGATTTCTGAAGTAGATGGTGACTTTGAATCACTGAAATCCGAATCGAGAATGCCTTCTCTGCTGGCGCTGCGTTGCTTCGAATCTGCTGGCCGGCTTGAAAACTTCGCCCGTGCGGCTGATGAACTGCATCTGACACCCGGCGCCATCAGCCGGGCCGTGCGCCTGCTTGAAGAGGACCTGGGCGTTGACCTGTTCGAGCGGCGCAAGCGAAGGGTTTTCCTGACGGACGCTGGAAGACGACTGCTGACCGCGGTGAGTGAAGGGCTTGGGGTGATGAACCATGCCGTCCGCGAGATACGCAGCGAGGCACGCCGTGCGCGGCGGCTGGTCCTGTCCTGCGAGCCAACGCTGTTGATGCGGTGGCTGATCCCGCGCTGGAGTGAGTTCCAGGCACAACATCGTGGCCCGGACATCCATCTGGTGGCCGGCGGTGGTCTCTTTTCCTTTGAGCAGGGGATAGACCTGGCCATTCGGCGAGACGATTTTCCCCGTCCGTCCGGTTACCACGCCGAGAGGTTATTTGCCGAGAAGGTCGGGCCTGTCTGTCGACCGGAAAGGGTCGGCCAATGGTTCGATGAAAGCGGCAAATGTCTCCGCGCCACGGCCCCTCTACTGCAAACGAGCAGCCGACCCACCGCCTGGCAGGAATGGGCCGCCGCAACAGGGCAGCCGGTTCCGGCGACGCAGATGCAGTCCTTCGAACACTTCTATTTCAGTATTCAGGCAGCGGTTGCTGGTCTTGGAGTGGCCATGGGGCCGTGGCACCTGGTTCGCGACGATATCCAGAGCGGCGTATTGGTCGCGCCATCCGGGTTTGTTGAAGACGGCTCGCATTATTGCTTGCTGTCGCCCACACCTCCCAAGCCGGGCAGCCTGGAAACGGATTTGCTGGAATGGTTGCGGGCGGTGGGTTGAGGCGGTGACGGATTCACCTCTGAGCCCTGTCAGTTCTCAGGTCAGAGGTGATCCGATCGAGCGAGGTTGTGAGACATGTGACCGTCCGCCGATCAACCCGGCAGCAGGCCCCAGTCCTTTGCCAGTTGTTGTGCAGAGTCCGGAGGCAACGCTGTCGAGCCGCTGCGGCGAACATTCGCTGCATGACCCGCAAGCCCTTCGACAAGCACGGCCCATTCCGGCCGAGGATCGTTGACATAATCCCAGCCAAGTCCAAGCCATGGGCATCGGCCGCCAATACGGGCTTCCACGGCAGGCGTTGCCTGGGTGGCGTAGTCAGGGAGTGATGGCGTGTTCTGTCGCGACTCGCGTGCCTTCACCGCTGGCACACTCAGCCGTAGATTGCCCTGTTCGTCTCGTGACACCTGCATCGCCCCGAGCAGGGCGATGTCATAGGGTACGGCCTGGCCTTGGGTGACGTAGAAGTAAGCCATGCGACGGATGTTGTCGTAGTCGGCCACCGCTCGATAGAGATAGGCGCAGATGACGCCCAGCATCGGGTCGGCATGTTTTTCGTGCCGCAGGTCGGCGGCCAGTCGGTCAAGACTGTCGACTTGCAGTCGGCCTGCCACGAAGTCGTCAATGGCCTGCAAGGCAACCTGGTACCGATCGGGAGAACCTTGAACCCCATAGGCCTGGAAAACGTTTCCTCCGGTGCTGGAGGTGACCACCGAGTACAAACCGTCATAAGGCACAACCGGGGTAAACTGCCCGTCGCTCAGTTCCACCAGAACAGGGGTGCCGTTGGCATCGGGATCAACGTGAAACTCAATGGAATGGGATTTGATCCCTAGCTGCTTGATCCGACTGCCGGACAGGGTTTTCACCTTATTGCCCCAAACGATCAGGTTTGCGCTGCCAATCTGTTCGATCTGCTCCAGTCGGTTTCGAACCTCTCCGGCGGCGGCTTCGGATTCAAGTTGTTGAACCAGCGCCTTGATCTTTTGCTGCTTGCCGGGAATCCGGACTACGGCCTCGCGCAGTTCAGCCAGGCTCTTCAGTAACTCTTTGCTGTCCACCGGTATTGGAATGGCATGACTGAGCGGAGCCGTCAGGTTGAAACGTTTGAGCCCGAAATTCTTGCCGAGCATGCGATCCCGGAAAGTACCGTCGATCTGTACCCGTTCAAGGATGTGGTCGGCGGAATCCGGTACGCCCACTGCTGCCTCTGCGCCCAGTTTCGCCACATTGTTTCCGGCAGGCCAGGGTTGCAGATCGGCAGGGCCTTGCAGTGGAATAGTCGTGTCGTAAAGCACCACCGATTCGGGATCGACCTGGCATTGAGGATTGAGCTTGAGATGATATTCGCTGGCACGCTCGGTAGTGAGCGTGCGAACGCATTTACCCAGCGTCGAGGTGGTAATCACCCCGTCTTCGATCGCAGTCGGCTCCTGCCCCCAGAGCACATCCGCGACAACCCCGGAAAACACACACTTTCCCGGCGCCGCTGCTGCCGGATCATGGACCATGTAGCCGAGCTGTCCGTCCTGGCAGGATGCGAGGCGATCGAATCGAGGGCTATCCACTTGAGTGCCCTGGACTACGATCCCGCGTACACCATCAAGCCGCATCAACTCCAGACCCTGGGGCGCTTCGCGGCAGGCATCGCTGATGAGTGTGATGCGCTTGATGCCGTGCAGCAGTAATTCTGCATAGAAAGAGTCAGCCACGACTCGGTACTTCAGCTGCAACGAGTCGCTGAACAGCCAGGAAATCGAACCGAAATTCGCATCGGTCAGTCCATGCCCGCAAAATGCCAGGATCAGTTGGTCAACGACGTCGGCACCTGCGGGAAACAACTCATCGACAGCTTTTTGTACCCGTTCACGCGTGACTGGAATCACTTGGCCGCGGATGTCACCGTCGTCGACGACTCTTACATTGTCAGCACCGAAACCCGAGCGCAGGGCCCATTCACCCATTGAGCGGGCGGCGAAAATGGCGCCGTCCAGATATGCGAAACTCAGAGGCGGGTTTGCAACAGTCGTTACAGTACTCACTCCAATTGCCAGACATGCACGCCTAACCATGACGACGCTCCTTGTTGGGTTTGGTGAGGAGGGTGTAAAGGTGAACAGGAGAAAAAAACAGCGGCCAGTACCCGCGCCGAGGACCCGGAGGCGTGAGCCGTTCAGCCAGCATGATGGCGCCCGCCAGCAGCATCACCGGAATGTGCCAGGCCCCGCTGATCAGCGGCACCAACATCCATGCCCAGCACGACACAATGCAAAACAGGCCGTGGGTCATGCCGAAGGCCAGACAGTCCCTGTCAGCGGTCCAGCCGAACAGACCGATTCGCCGCGGTTGATGGCCACGAATCAGTGCCGCGCGGTGCCACGGCCCCATACGCCATAGCAGGGCGATGAGGATTGCCACGACCAGCGCGCTTTTTCCCGCAGTGATCTGCAGCAGCAACGCCAGGGCCGACAGAAGCGGGCCGATGGCCATCCATAGCGCGCAGTAGCCGAGCAGAAACATGACTGACGCCCGTATTCGCCTGTTGGGCAGGCTGGAACGCCAGACATGCATGAGCGGCATCGCCAACAGGGGCGGCATCATGGCCAGCAGCATCAGGAACCAACCCGCCAGGATTCGGTGAAGTGGGTTCAATGCCAGCTCCGCTTGCAGCGCAGCGGGCCAACTGGTGATGATCGATAGCCCATTTACCGCCACACAGAAGGCCGGGCCTTCGGCACTCACATCGTTGTAAAGGGACAGCGCCAGGCCGAGCCCCGCCGTGGCCAACAGCAATGGCCAGGGAGCGTAGGTGAAGCTGCGTAGAACCAGGCCTGGTCGCATGACGTCGACCCTCAGCTCACGACACCACTTCGCTTGAGAACGCTGATGCGTTCGACCGTCACGGGTTTGGCATCCGAGATCTGTTCTCCCGGCACCAGCGTCACTCGCAGATGATCCAGGTCGAAGTCTCCGGCGTCTGTCAGCCGCTGGGCGAGATCGGTGATGTCGATGGTATAGCCCAACCCGGTGCCGGCGTGGGGCCCGTTCTGTCTTGAAGCGACGTTGAGTCCGAAGAGTGTCAGGTTGCCGGCCAGTCGGTCGGGATTGAGTGCCGGGTCGGCGCCTTCGGGCAGGTTGACGTAAACCTGCAGGAGAGGTGATGGCGCGGAGCCGCGCACTGACTCCAGGGAAAGATAGAGCCGGGCCACTTCCTTGCCCGGTGCTGTCGCGCCCATGGTGGCGACGCTCTTGGCGGTGGCCGTCGGTTCGAGGTCGATGTGGGTGTCTACCGCTGTGCCCCCGACCTTGACCACTGAAGTGTTGGCGCCGATTGGCAGAACGGTTTGGTTACCGGGCGAACCCATATTGACCCGTGCCACTGCATGAACTCCCGGCGTTACACCCGTGCCTGTGATCAAATCATCATAGGGCCGATAATACTTGCCACCTTTCAACGTGTCCTTGCTGGTAAAGGTTACTCCAGGTGCGTTGTCGCCGGGAGCTGGCATGATGAAGCTACGATTTACCGGGCCATTGGACCACAGCGGATTGTGAACCATCGTCTTGCCCGGCGTGTTCATCCACGCCTCCCAGAGCCGGTCGATGTTGCAATGATGCAGCCAGAAAATCGGGTCGAGGCCCGCCAGATCGGCATCGGCCATGAATCCCCCAATGAGACGGTGAACCGTGTTGTGGGGATTGCTCTCCAGGTCGCCGGTTTTTCTGGCGAAATGAGCGAAATCGCCCATGACTCCGCCACCGAATCCAATTGTTCCGTCGTTGCCCACGACAAAATCGTTTTCATCCATCGCATCGAGACTGAACCCATCCCCGTCACCCGGCTGCAATTCAGTGATCCCGGGGGTACGAGGGTATTTGTTCAGAGGGTTCGGGCTACCATCGGGCAATGTTTTTGCCACAAAGGCATCTGGCAGATACCGTGCTTGCGGGTTATTGCTGTTGAGGTAGTTCCAATAGGGAAGGGCCCAGTCGTCGCCGGTCAGCTCTTTTACTTTGGCTGCGACGATCGACTCGAACGCAAACAGATAAGCGCGGTGCCAGGAAAGGAAGTACCAGCTGCCATGCTGACACTGAGCGCCAAATGTGTCGTTGGTCCAATCCGTCGGAATCGGCTCAGTCGCCGTGATGAGGTTCTCGTCGATCCATGTCTGGGGCTCGAACCCGTGGATGGCACCAAGGAATTTCCAGCTATTGCGATCCATTATCGGCAATGCGTCCAGCGCTCGCATGGCCAGTGCGTAGTTCAGTAATGTCTTGTTCCATCCAGAACCCAGTGTTGCAACATCCTGGCGAGAAGCGGTCATGATCCTTTGCTCCATTTCTGTTAGGTGATGTCTGCCCAACGTCAGCGCCGGCCCTCATCACGTAGGGTCTGGCGCCAGGGCCCAGCAGCCTTGCTCTGTTTGCAGCAACATCAATGTGAATGAGTGCCCGACGGTTGATTCGCTGCGTGCTTCATGCCGGCCATGCCGATGCCGCCGCCGGCGGCATTGAGGTCCGGGACGATCCGGATGTTGGTCATCATGCCGCCGTCTTCGTGGTCGAGGATGTGGCAGTGGATGACGAACTCACCGATGTAGCGGTCGTAGTGAGTGCGCACCAGCACCTGATAGTCGTTCTGCACGAAAAGGGTGTCCTTGAATTCATGCCACATTCCGCAGTACTGGTTTTGCAGTCCCAGTTCGTCGGCCGGCACCAGGCATTCGCCGTTGGGGCCGTAGATGCTTTTGGGCTTCTCGCCGGGCTTGGCGTACAGCACATCCATCACTTGGAACGGGTTGACGTGAATGTGAAAGATGTGGGGTTCGCCCTGGGAGGTCAGCACCCAGTCATCGGTGGTGTTGACCTGGCGGGTGAAGTCGACCCGGTCCGGGTCATAGGATTTGTAGTTGATGAAAAAACCGAACGCGCCCGTCCATGGTTCTCCCGGTTTCGACGGTGGGGTCGCAGGAGGTGAGGGCGGGAATGGCGGATTGCCGATGAAGAAGTCGACCTTCTGAATGTCATCGTTGACCACGGCATCCTTGAGGTCGTCCATCCCGCGCCACGGCTTCAGGTTGCCGGTCAGCAGTCCTTGCAGGGCCTCGGCGGGCAGCGATGAGTCTGATTTGTTGCCGTCGTAGAGCGCTTGCTGGATATAACGCTGCGGGTCGTCGGTGACGACTTTTCCACCAGTGACGATGACCGTCGCCAGCAATTGGGTTTCGTTCGGTCCCTGGCCGCCGGGGCCACCATGAGGCCCGGCGTTGGCGCGTTCTGCTGGCGTTGCCGCCTGGTTCAGCACGCAGTAGGTGCCGTCACGGGGGAACATCAGCAGCACATCACTGCGATAGCCGGGTTGCAGAAAGTTGCTGCCGATGCCGCCGCTGATGCTTTTCTTGTTCACGCCTATGGGGCGGATCGCCGTGCGCGTGATTCCGTCGGCGGCAATTTCGAATTGCGGGACAAGCTCGACCGGTTTGCTGGAGTCGGGCACCGTCACCGGGCACAGGTCGGCGATGATCGATTCCTGTTCCTTTGGCGTGCCGCCGAGCACACCCTTGAGGGCGAGACTCGCTTTGGGACTGGCCGTGTTCATGGGCACGATCTGCAGGTTCACGGTGTCGTGGATGCCGCCGTGAATAAAGCGCCAGCGTTGGATCTCGCCCGCAGCGATGCCTTGCAGTGTCGGTTGCACCACGCCGTTGATGCTGGTGAATCGACCGCTCTCGTCCCAGACCGTGGCCGAAGCGAGCTGCTTGTCGAAATTCTCCACCACGCCAGTCTTGCCGCTGGGGCACGTCCAGGTGTGATCCTTTTGCGTGATGATGGTGCCGTCGTCGTTGAAACAGGCGTAGGGAATCTGCTGGAACAGAAAAACCTGTTCGGTAAACGGCTTCCCGGTTGCGTCCTTGAGGATGGTGTCGATGTCGCCCTGTTTGTCGCCGGTGTAAGGGCGGTCGCCGCGCACAATCAAGGCGCCGGCCGCGCCGCTGGCCACCTGCAGCGCGGTGGAACCATGCCGGTGCGCGTGATACCAGAAAGTGCCGGATGGGTGATCGGTGGGGATGTTGATCTCGTATTCGAATTTTGTTTGCGGCGCGATGTTCAATAGCACGTTGTCACTGTTGCCCGCTGGCGAAACGTGCATCCCGTGATAGTGCAGGTTGATCGTGTTGAAGCAGCCGGGGTCACCGTTCGCCGGGTCCTGTCCACCTGGACAGCTGGGGTCGTTTTTATCCAGTTGATTGTCCAGATGCACCCGCAGGGTGTTGCCGGGCCTAACGTCGATGAGCGGCCCCGACAGACAGCCGCCATACGAACGCAGCATCACTTTGTCCTTGGCACCATCGGGATTGCCCGGGTTGTACATGTAGTTTTCGCGTTTCTGCACTTGCAGGTTGAGTTCCACGGTTTGCCCGTCGCGGGTGATATCGCCCGCCGGATTGCAACCCGTTTGCGCAACGGCCAGTTCGGTGGCTTTGAGTGTGCCGGGCCGGCCCTTTTCAAGAAGCCTGGGCGGTGACAGGAAAGGCTGCGCCGCCAGGTCGGCGAGCGCTGCGTGGGAGGCTGTACACATCATCAATCCGGCCAGAACCCTGTGAAGCGAAGCCATGTTGTGCTCCCTGCGTCGTTGCGCGCGTGTCTGCGACAGCCTCGATGGCCGCGTGTCCCTTGATCAACTGAACAACTTGAAAAGTGTTGGCTGCACGCTCGCTGTCAGGAGGGGGCTGTGCGTTTGAGCACGCTGACGATGGTCATGCCGTCACCGGTGGCAATGGCTGGTCCATCAAGGGAATTCAACTGAACGGGGCGGGGTGAGGTGGCGGGATCGTGCTGCGATTCAACCGGAGCCATGCAGTTGAATGGCTGGTAGGGAACACTGACGTCGAGCAGATCCACGCCATCGTAGACCGCGATTGCGATCAGGTATTGTCCTGGTGCAGGCATGACTCCCTCCTGGGGAACACCGCGGCGACCGCAATGGCGTCGTCAGGTGCATAGCGTCTTGCTAATCAGCGTTGCGAGGCCCGGACAGCAAAACCGGAGGTTCAGCCGCTTAAGGCCAATGGCCAGTAGGGCAGCTGTTGGGAGCATAGTCGGCGTTATTCTGCGTGCAAGGCGTTTTCCAGGGCATCTGCCGAGTGGTATCAGGCGCTGCTGGCGGCATCCACAGGCGCCCGTTTTTCAAGGCCGGTCGATAACCGGCGTTGCCTTGCCCAGCAAGTCAATCCGACAGCCCGGCGCCGCATCGCTCACCGTCACCCGCATGTCATGCAGGCGCGCAACCGCCGACACCATGCTCAATCCCAACCCGTTGCCCGGGGTGTGGCGGCTGGATTCCGCGCGGTACAACCGGCGCAACACCGCTTCACGCTCGGCCGGGGGAATGCCGGGTCCGTTGTCGGTGACGCGAATCCCGACGCTGTCCTGATCCGCGATAACGCTCAACCGCACTTGGCTGTGGTCGGGCGAGAATTTGATGGCGTTGTCGAGCAGATTGCACAAGGCGTCGAACAGCAGTTGTGCATCGCCCGCCATGATCGCGGGGGCCTGACTGTTTTCGATGGTCAGGCTGATGCCGCGTTCTTCGGCCAATGGCTCATACAGCTCGGCGGCATCGGCGCTGATCAGGTTCAGGTCCAGCGGGGCGAAGTGACTGCGCCGGGCGCTGTTTTCGATTTCCGAAATCCGCAGCAGAGCCTTGAAGGTCAGCAGCAAGGCCTTGGCTTCCGTCAGCGCCGCATCGATGCTGGCGGCGTATTGCGCTTCATCCAGGCCCCGGCGCTGGGTGCGTTCAAGGCCAGCGATCAAGCGGGTCAGCGGGGTGCGCAGGTCGTGGGCGATGTCGTCGCACACGCCTTTGACCTCACTCATCAGTCGTTCCAGCTCATCGAGCATGCCGTTCACCACCGAGGCGAGCCGGTCGATGTCGTCGTTGTTGCCCTGAACCGGCAAACGCCCGGTCAGGTCGCCCTCGATGATGCCTTTGATCGAGCGGCTGACTTTATCCAGCCGGCGATGCGCCGAATAACCCAGCACCACGGCGCCGAGCAACCCGACCAGCAACAGCAGCAGGCCGCCGGAGATCAGCGCGTTGATCAGCAGCTCGTCGAACTCGCGAATGTCGTGGACGTCCTGGGCGACCAGCAGGGTCTTGCCGTCGGCCAGTTTATGAACGATGAACCGAACCGGCCGATGATGCCCGTTGGACTTGAGCCAGCGAAATTCCTGCGGCTTGTCATAGGCGGAGAAGGGCGGCAGTTGCTTTATCACGCCGGCAATGAATTTGCCGTCGGCGTCGAACAGGCTGTGGGGCAGGCGCGCTTCGACGTCCTGCAAGGCGTGCTTGCGGATCTCCTGCAATTGCAGTTCCGGCGGCTGTGCACTGCGGTTTTCCACCTGACGATACAGGGCCGTGTCCGCTTCGGTTTTCAGGTAGAACGCGGTTTGCCAGTAGACGTAACCGAACAACGCCAGAAACGAACAGCCGAACAGCCCGAGAAAAAGCAGCGCGGTACGAAAGCTGATGGTGCGCGGGATTTCACTCAGGTGAACGGAGGACATACCCGGCTCCACGAATGGTATGGATCATCGGCGGTTCGCCGTCACTGTCGACCTTGCGGCGCAATCGGCTCATGTGCACTTCGATGACGTTGGTGCGCTCGTCATAGCTGTAATTCCACACCGCTTCGAACAGCATGGTGCGGGTGACCACCTGATCGGCATGACGCACCAGATGTTCGAGCAGCGCGTATTCCCGGGGCACCAGATCGATGGTGCGCTCGCCGCGTCGGACGGTCCGGCTCAGCAGATCGACTTCCAGACTGCCGACTCGCAAACGGGTTTCCTGAACCTGGGATACCGGTTCGGCGCGGCGCCGGTTCAAGGCATCGAGGCGGGCGGTCAATTCGATGAACTCGAACGGTTTGGTCAGGTAGTCGTCGCCGCCCGCACGCAAGCCGCGTACCCGTTCATCGAGCGCACTCAGGGCGCTGAGAATCAGCACCGGCGTGTTCACACTGGCGGCCCGCAACGCGG
The DNA here is from genome assembly GCF_058801265.1 of Pseudomonas sp. GW822-FHT03F08. Classification (NCBI taxonomy): domain Bacteria; kingdom Pseudomonadati; phylum Pseudomonadota; class Gammaproteobacteria; order Pseudomonadales; family Pseudomonadaceae; genus Pseudomonas; species Pseudomonas sp. GW822-FHT03F08. Next base: position 182,470 of record NZ_JBXANC010000002.1, read on the forward strand.
TGAGTACGCCCAGGCCATCGAGGCCACCGGGCAACATGCGGTCCAGAACGATCAGGTCGAACGGCTCGCCGAGGGCTTTGAGCAGGCCATCGCGGCCATTGTCGACGCTGCTCACGGTGAAACCGTGGTCGGTGAGGGCCGCTTCGATTTCGCGGCGGGTGGGCAAGTCGTCCTCGACGACCAGAACATGGGTCATGGCTTTTGAACCACTCACATCATCAGGCAGAGATGGCATAGTGTGGCAAAGCCTGCGGTCGCGCCACGTTCCCGCTGGATAAATAAAAGTTCAGGTTGGCTTGATGGAGTAGGTGCCTTGCGCATTCTCGTGGTTGAAGACGACGCCCAGACCGCCGCTTACCTGCTGCGCGGGTTGAGCGAAAGCGGGCATGTGGTCGATGTCGCCAGCGATGGCAACAGCGGTCTGGACATGGCACTGGAGGGGATCCACGACGTGCTGGTCGTCGACCGACGCTTGCCCGGCCTCGACGGCATCGGCCTGATCAAGGCCTTGCGCGCCCGGCAGGTGCGGGTGCCGATCCTGATGCTCAGTGCCCAGGCATCGACCGAGCAGAAAGTCGAAGGCTTGCAGGCTGGTTGTGATGATTACCTGGCCAAACCTTATGCCTTCGCTGAAGTGCTGGCGCGGCTCGAAGCTTTGCTGCGCGGGCGTGATCAGGTCGCCGGGCCGGCACGGCAATTGGTCGTGGGTGAATTGCAACTGGACTGCGCGACACGCACGGCCGTGCGTCGGGGCAAGGTCATTGCGTTGCAGCATCGCGAAGCCCTGTTGCTGGAAAAACTCATGCGCCACAGCGGCCAGATCGTCACCCGCGACATGTTGCTCGACAGTGCCTGGGATTACGAATTCGACCCCAACAACAACGTCATCGACAAACACATCCATCGCTTGCGGCGCAAACTCGATGACGGTTTCGAGTATTCGCTGATCAAGACGGTGCCCGGTGCCGGCTACAGCTTCCAGACGACGCCCGAGCAAGGCTAAACAAAAGTTTATCTGCCGGGGAACGCTCTGGCAGGCACCCCTCGCTATCTTCGCCGCATTCGTGGATCGCTCCACAAAGGCTCAAGCGGGGGAGACAGCTTGCTCATGTCGGTTTCAAAGACGAAGGCGCGCAGACGGCGCGTTGCATTTCAATCATCAGCGACGCTGATCCTGCTGGGCGTTCTGACGCTCGGCGGCTGTTCGATGGTGCCTGAATATCGGCAACCCGAACTGCCCTTGGCCCAGCAGTGGAACGAGGCTTCCGGCGGTCAATCGGCGGCGGGTGGGCAATGGTGGCGCGAGTTTCACAGCGCCGAGCTGGATCAGTTGATCGATCGCGGGCTGGCCTCCAACTTCACCCTCAAAGCAGCGATCAGCCGTATCGACGAGGCGCGGGCCTCCGCGCAAGTCACTGGCGCCGGGCAATACCCGGCGCTGAATCTGGGCGGCAACTTTCAGCGCCAGAACAATTACGGCACCACGCAAAAACGCAGTGTGTTTGCCGAAGCCACGTATGAAGTGGATTTCTGGGGCAAGCAGCGCGCCGCCGCCGATTCGGCCGATGCGCTGGCCAACGCGACGGCGTTCGATGCCCAGACCCTGCGCATGAGTCTGAGCGCGAGCATCGCTGACAGTTACTTTCAGGTGCTGTCGCTGGAAGAGCGCCTGCGTCTGGCCCAGTCGATCGCCGACGATGCCCGGCAGGTGCTCGATCTGGTGGAGATCCAGGCCAGTCAGGGCGCGGTTTCCAATCTTGAGGTCGCCCAGCAGCGCAACGCCATGCAAACGTTCGAAGCAGCGATGCCACCTCTGCGTCAGCAACGGGATCAAGCGCTGTATCAACTGGCGGTGCTGGTCGGTGCGCCGCCGCAAGGGTTTCATTTGCAGGGCGACGGCCTCGGTGCGTTGCGAGTGCCGCAACCGGCGACTGGGCTGCCGATCGGTCTGCTGCGTCAGCGGCCGGATATCCAGGCTGCTGAAGCGCGGCTGAAATCCGCCAACTTCGATGTCGGCGTGGCCCGTGCGGCTTTCCTGCCCAATCTGTCGCTGGACCTGCTGGGCGGCATCGACACTCTTGCCGGCGGGCAGATCTGGAGCGTCATCGGCACCCTTGGCCAGCCGGTTTTTGCCGGTGGCCAACTCAAGGGCCAACTGCATTTCGATCAGGCCCACGTAAAGGAACTGACCGCCAGTTATCGCGAGTCGATCGTTGAGGCCCTGCAAGACGTCGAAACCCAGATCAGCGCCGCCCGCGAACTCGACAAGAGCTACGCGTTGAACGCCTCGGCGGTGGACTCGGCGCGGGAAGCGGCGCGCCTGGCGCAGGTTCGCTATCGCCTCGGCTCCACGGACTTCCAGACGCTGCTGATCGTCGAGCGCACGCAATATCAGGCCGAAGACACATTGCTGCAGGTGCGCCTGCAACACCTGCAAGCGGCTGTCGGTCTGTTCCGCGCTCTGGGCGGCGACTTTTCCGCTGATGCCCTCGCTCTCAATTCTTCTGCTCAGGTGACTCACCCATGACTGTCCTGCACCCACGTCGTCGCACCGTTTTCCTGGGCGTCGCGGCACTTTCGCTGGCTGTGGCCGTTGGCGGTTTTCAATGGATCAAACGGGCTGAGGCCACTCCGGTAAAAAGTGATGCCGGCGCGATTCCGGTACAGATGACCCAGGTCAGTCGTCAGGATCTGCCGGTGTGGATCAGTGCCATCGGCAACGTGCAGGCGCTCAACAGCGTCAATGTGCGGGTGAGGGTGGACGGCGAGTTACAGAAAGTGCTGTTCAACGAAGGGCAGACCGTTACCGCCGGCAGCCTGTTGGCGGTGATCGATCCGCGGGTCTATCAGGCCCAGGTCGCTCAGGCTCAGGCATTGCTGGCGAAGGATCAGGCGCAACTGGCGAACCTCAGAGTCAATCTCGACCGCGCGAGCAAACTCGCCGCTGCCAAGGCTGGCCCGACTCAGGACGTCGACACTTACCGCGCGCAACTGGCCGCGCAACAGGCGACCGTGCAGGCCGATCAGGCGGCACTGGATGCGGCGCGGTTGCAACTGGAATTCACTCAGGTCAAGGCGCCGCTGACCGGCCGTACCGGCCAGCGTTTGCTGGATGTCGGCGCGATTGCCCACGGTGCCGAGGCGACGGGGCTGGTGACGATCACCCAGATGAATCCGATCTCCGTCGCATTCGCCGTGTCCCAGGACGAACTGGCGGAGATCCTTGAAGAGAATGCCAAAGGTGCCTTGCAAGTGGTCGCGATGACCCGCGATGGCCAGCAGGAAATTGCTCATGGGCATCTGAGTTTCATCGACAGCCAGGTGACGGCGGCCAGCGGGCAGATCCAGCTCAAGGCGCAGTTCGACAACGCTGACGCCAAACTCTGGCCGGGTGAATTGGTCAGTGCGCGGTTGCTGGTGCAGACCCATCGCGATGTGGCCGTTGTCCCGGCCGATGCGGTGCAGCTGGGGCGTCAGGGTAATTTCGTCTACGTGGTCGATACCGAGCAGCGGGTGCAGCCGCGTCTGGTGGACGCCGCCAATGTGGTGGACGGCAAGCAGTGGATTCGCCAAGGCCTGAATGCGGGCGAAACCGTTGTGGTGCAGGGGCAGTCCCGGGTCGCACCGGGGCTGAAGGTTGTGCCGGTCAAGACTGACACCACCGCCGATCTGGCGGAGGCTGCCCAATGAATGCGCTGGCCGGACTGATTCAACGGCGTGTGGGGCTGAGCCTGCTGGCGCTGGGCGTCATGCTGCTGGGGGCTTTCGCTTACTTCCAGCTGCCGGTGGCGCCGCTGCCGACGGTGGATTTTCCGACCATTCAGGTCACCGCGAAACTCTCGGGGGCCAGCGCCGAAACCATGGCATCGTCGGTGGCAACCCCACTGGAGCGGGCCTTCGCTGCCGTGCCGCAAGTCACTTCGATGACCTCGTCGAGTGCGGCCGGCAAGACTCAGGTCGTGCTGCAATTCGATCTGTCGCGGGACATCGACGGCGCTGCGCAGGACGTACAAACGGCAATCAACACCGCCACCCCGAACCTGCCCAAGACCATGTCCAGCGCGCCGACCTTCAACAAGGTCAACCCGGCCGAAGGCACCGTGCTGTCGCTGGCGGTGACGTCGCCGACCCGCACGCTGCCTGAGCTGGATCGCTACGCCGACAACTACATCGCTCAGCGCCTGTCGCAAATGCCCGGCGTCGGCCTGGTGGATTTCCATGGCGAGCAGAAACCGGCGGTTCGCGTGCAGATCGACCCCGATGCATTGGCCGCACGGGGCCTGACCCTCGAAGATGTGCGCAGCGTGATTGGCGTCAGCACCCTGGATCAGCCCAAGGGCACGCTCGATGGCCAGAGTCGTTCGATCACCCTTGGCGCGACTGATCAGTTGCTTGATCCGCAGCACTATCGCGATCAGGTCGTCGCCTATAAAAACGGCATGCCGATCAAACTCGGCGACCTGGGCCGGGTGATCGCCGGGGCTGAGGACACTCAGCAAGCCGCGCAAATGGGGAGCGAACCCACCGTCATTGTCGACATCCACAAACAGCCGGGTTTCAACCTGCTGTCGACCATCGCCACGATCAAGGCCAAGTTGCCTGAACTGACCGCTTCATTGCCTCGTGACGTGCAGGTGCAAGTGGTGGGCGACCGTACCCAGACCATCGAAGCGTCGGTCAATGACATGCAGTTCACCTTGCTGCTGTCGATTGCGCTGGTGGTCGTGGTGATCTTCGTGTTCCTGCGCAAGGCCACCGCCACGCTGATTCCCAGCCTGACCATTCCGCTGTCGCTGGTGGCCACGTTCGGCGTCATGTATTTGCTCGGTTACAGCCTCGACAACCTGTCGATCATGGGCCTGGCGATTGCCGTCGGATTTGTGGTGGACGATGCCATCGTGGTGATGGAGAACATCGTCCGGCACCTGGAAATGGGCAAGTCGCGCCTGCAATCGGCGGTCGATGGCTTGCGCGAAGTGGGATTCACCATCGTTTCGATGACGGTGTCGCTGATCGCGGTGTTCCTGCCGATTCTGTTGATGTCCGGCATCGTCGGGCGCTTGATGCGTGAGTTTGCAGTGACCGTCAGCGTGGCGATCATCATGTCCGGCATCGTCTCCCTGACCATCACGCCGATGCTGTGCGCGTGGCTGCTCAAACCCCATGCCGATCAGGAGGAGGGGCGCTTTGCCCAGGCCTGCGAGCGCGTGTTCGACCGACTGCACAACGGCTATCGACGCAGTCTGGATTGGGTGCTCGATCATCAGCGCATCACCATGGCGGTGGCGATTGCCACGCTGGCAGCCACGGCGGTGCTGTATGTCGGCATCCCCAAGGGGTTCTTCCCGCAGCAGGACAACGGTCTGATTCAGGGTGTCGCGGAAGCGGCGGCGGATATTTCGCCGATCGCCATGCGTGCGCAGGTCAACCGGGCGGCCGAGATCATCGGCCAGGATCCGGCGGTGGCGCGGGTGTATTTCTGGATCGGCCCGAATCCGACGGTCAGTCAGGGCAAGGTGATGATCAACCTCAAGCCGTTCAGTGAACGCACGGCGAGTGCGGCCGAGGTCATCCGGCGCCTGCAACCGGCGCTCGACGGGTTGTCCGGGGTCAAGGTGTTCATGCAGGCCAACCAGGACATCCAGATCGGCGGCCGGGCCAGCAAGACGCAGTATCAGTACACCTTGCAGGACCCGGACAGCGTCGAGCTGGATCACTGGAGCGGGGTGCTGCTGGCCAAACTGAAGACCTTGCCGCAACTGCAACACGTCACCTCTGACCAGCAGCAGGCGATCGCCCAATCGACGCTGGTGATCGACCGTCCGACCGCTGCGCGCCTGGGCGTGACCGTTCAAGCGATTGATGACGTGCTGTACGACGCGTTCGGCCAACGGCAGGTCGCGACGATGTTCACCCAGCTGGATCAGAACCATGTGATTCTCGAACTCGATCCGAGCTGGCAGACGTCCACTGCCACCCTTGAGCATCTGTTCGTTCGCGCCAGTTCCGGAGCCTTGGTGCCGCTGAACCTGCTGGCCAGTATCAAGACCGAGCAGGTGCCGATCATCATCAACCATCAGGGCGTGTTCCCGGCCATTACCCTGTCCTTCGACCTTGCGCCGGGGCACGCCTTGAGCGAAGCGGTCAGCGCGATCAATCAGGCGTCGCTGGCGGTCGCGATACCCGACACGGTGGTGGGCAGTTTCCAGGGCACCGCCCAGGCGTTTCAGGATTCGCTGAAGTCGCAGCCGTGGCTGATTCTGGCGGCGATCCTGACGGTCTACATCGTGCTCGGGGTGTTGTATGAAAACGCGATCCACCCGCTGACGATCATCTCGACCTTGCCGTCCGCCGGTTTCGGCGCGCTGCTGGCCTTGATGCTCTGTGGGCAGGATCTGTCGGTGCTGGGGATGATCGGGATCATTCTGCTGATCGGCATCGTCAAGAAGAACGCGATCATGATCGTCGACTTCACCTTGCAGGCGCAGCAGCGAGGGCTGTCGCCTCGGGAAGCCGTGAGGGAAGGGTGCCTGTTGCGTTTGCGGCCGATCCTGATGACCTCGCTGGCCGCGTTGCTCGGGGCCGTGCCGCTGGCGTTCGGGCATGGCGCTGGCTCAGAGTTGCGTCAGCCGCTGGGCATCGCGATTGTCGGTGGTCTGGCGGTTTCGCAGATCCTGACGCTCTACACCACGCCGGTGGTCTACCTGTGGTTCGAGCGTCGGCGGCACAAGACACAGGCCGCCGGGATCATCGAGGCATCCTGACGCTTACTGCGACTTGAAGGTCAGGACCGTGAAGGTGCCGGGGTGAAACACCGGGTCGGGCTTGGGCTGTTCCCGGCTCGGTGCCGGCTGGGTGAAGTCGGCGGTGAACAGGTAGGCCTGACTGCGTTTGGTGTCCAGCACCATGTTGTGGGCCCACGGCCGCGTCCCGACTGTACCGCGCAGTTGGTATTGGCCCTGGTTGTCGCGCTGGACGATCGCAAGACTGGCGTCGGTGCCGCTGGGCACCAGCAATTGGTCTTTCACGGGATCGTAAGCCAGTGCGTTCACGGCGCGGCCGATCGGCAGGATGCTGAAGGCCTTGCCCGTGTTCAGGTCTGCGATCACCAGAACGGGGGCGCCGCCTCGGCACGCCACGAACAGACGTTGATGCGGTTCGTCCGCGGCCAGAGCGCTGGGCTTGCTGCAGCCTTTGAATGTCCAGAGTTGCTGGTGTTCAAGTTTCTTTCCGGAAAGAACGGCGACCTGGTCTTCATCGCGCATGGGCACAATGAAGTTGCCGTTTTCAAGAATGACGGGGCCGTCGAGCTTCTGCGCCGGCACATCCACCGCGTCCGTCAGGCGATCGGTTTTCGGGTCGATCAGGTACAGCGTCGAATGATCACCGCGCCGGCCACTGGTGACGATCAACCGGTCACGGCTGGCGTCGTAAAGCAGATTGTTGAGGTTGCCGGAATCGAGCTTCAGCCGTTGCAGGACTTGCAGGCGATCCAGCGCCACGATCCCCAACGTCCCGTCCATGTTGGCGACATACGCCCGATTGCGCTCAGACACGAAGGCGACGGCGTTGGCGCCGGCGGAGTTGTCGAGGGTCTTCACCAACCGTTGCTGTTCGACGTCGAACACCGACAGTCCGTTTTCCCGGCGGGACACGAACAGGCGTGGCCCCTTGGGTTCCAGTGCCGCGAAGCCCCAACTGTGACCGTCGCCTGGCAATACCGTCGAGGCGCTGAGGGTGTATAGCAGCGGCTCTTTCGCTTGAGCATGGGGGCCGATCAGGCCAAGCGCCAGTCCTGCAAGTGCGAGCCACGTTTTTGAAAACAACATCAAAGACCTCAGTATTTTTGTTGAATGGACAGGTGTGGAATCGCGTTTGGCGGCCGATACAGGCCCAGAGTACCTTGCTGATCTGCGCGCTGCGACGCCCGCGTTGCTACTTTTCGTACTGAGCCCGGGTGTGTTATTTTTTTGAGCAGGTCATTGAATATGTATACAAAGTGGTGTAGCGGCTGCGTTTAGTGGTGGTCTGTCAGTAAACTGGCAACGGGTTGTTTTTTTGAGGTTGTTGTTCTTTTGCTTAACTCACAGTTTGATTAATTAATATATGAAGGGTTAGGCAGTTGGATATAGAGTTCGTCAATCACGCCTCATTGCTTCTGGAAGAGAAGGGCAGTTATTTTCTTACTGATCCCTGGTACGTTTCTCCTGCGTTTGGCGGCTGGATTCAAAACCCGTCACCCAGAACAGCAATGATTGAGAAGTTGCTTTCTCTTCCGGCCGATAAACTTAATGTCATTATCTCGCATGGCCATGATGATCATCTGGATGAGTTTTTCATTCAGCAGCATTTGGCAGATGCCGCATTCTTTGTTCCGAAGTTCAAGACGAATGGACTCTCCAAGCGGATTGAGCGCCTCACCGGCCGTTATCCGGTTGAACTGACAGAAGAAGCCTATTACGTCGACGGGGTGGAGTTGAGATGCTTCATCAATCCGGATTTCACGGAATATGATTCGATTGTGACTGTCGTGTCTGAAACCGATGCGGTTATTCATGCCAACGATAACTGGCACGAGTATCCGGTTGCGCTCACCGATGCGCTCAATGAATGCTTGAGTGCTGTCCCGGTTGAAAACCGTTACTTTTTTATCCAGTTCGGCATCGCTGACAGTTTCCCTGTCAACTACCCGTCCTTTGACAAGCAAAGTGCGGACGAGATGATTGAATCCCGATTCAAGTCTTATCAGGCCGCCACCACGGCGAACCTTAAACACTTGGGACTCGACAAGGGCTTCTATTACGCGAATCAATCGCTGTACCAATACCCGGCCTCTTGGGATCGCGGGTCGCTCTATGATCTTGCGCAAGACTTTCTGCGCCGGAATCCAGGGCCGTTTACCCAGTGTGTGTCCGGAATCGACATAAAAACGAGCCAGCTCCATGACTCCCCAGGTGAAGAACTCTTTGATTTGCTGCTTGGGCAGCTCGAGCGTTTTCTGAACAAGGCCGTGGGCGGTCCTGTTCCCGTCAGATTGCTCACCGCGTCGGATGAATATGAGAGCGGTACCGTCGGCTACGAGGCTTCGCGCCATGTCTGGTCTCGGATATTGAACGCCGAGTTGACGCTGGAGGCGATTATCATCGGAGGCATGGGGCTCGTGCACAGGCCGGATCAAAACATATCCAGTATCCACGCCAAGGTTTCCAAACTGGCGTACCTGATTCAAAGCAAACTCATTTCGAACGGTCTTAACTTTTTGATGGAAAGTAAATGAAAACTCAAGACGGTCAGCTGTTTTTTACCCCTCCCAGCCAGGCGGATGCCTACAAGGAACTGCGGGATATTCATGGCGAGATTCATACAATCGCAGGGGAATACTGGAACTGGCCTTCGGTTGCTACGCTGTCACGACCTTCGCTGGCGCGAATCCTGAACCTTAACCTCCTGTACGACGAGATGCTCCCTGTTGCGGGATCGATCTGCGAGTTTGGCGTTCATTACGGCAGCAGTCTGGCAACGTTGCTGAATCTTCGGGCTATCAAGGAACCCTACAATTACTCGCGGCATATCTTTGGCTTCGACACCTTCAGTGGTTTTGCCGAAGTTGACGAGAAAGATGGCGCGCAAGTCAAAGCAGGCGACTTTCATGTAGACGATGGTTATGAGAATTTGCTGGAGCGGCTGCTCCAGGCTCAAGAGTCGCTGAGCCCCAATAATCACCTGAAGAAGTTCACCCTGATCAAGGGTGATGCTTCAGAGACTTCGAAACAATGGCTTGAAGACAATCCTCACTCGCTCATCTCGATGGCCATTTTCGATATGGACGTTTATAAGCCGACGAAGGATGTACTGGAAGCGATCAAGCCACGACTGTCAAAAGGTTCGATTCTGGTTTTTGACGAGCTGAACTGCCCTCACTTCCCAGGCGAAACACAAGCGCTGCTTGAAGTGTTTGATATGAACACTATTCAGGTTAAGCGCTCGCCGTTCCTGCCTTACGTATCGTACTTCCGCTTGTGATCTGCAGTGATGCGCTGTCTGAGTGGTCATGGATTTTTCTTTCGGGAATCCGCGATCAACGTGCGCCGGTCAGTCGCTCAGTCGTAGCGGCCAGCAGCGCCTGAGTCATTCAGCGTATCTTCCTTGCCTCAAAGGCCGGTCAACCGGTCGTTGAGGCAAGGGTTACCCATCACCACGCGGACTCATCAAGACGCTTGTGCGAGTTTGCGCAGGTTGCAGCCATGGTTTTTACACCTAACCTCAACATGGGCATCTGTGTGCGCTCCGCCAGCTTCAAATCTGCATGACTTCAATGCCCATCAGTGGATAGCTACATCCATAGGCAAGGAGTCTGAAAATGAAAATCCCCCGCACGCTATGCGCATCTATCGTTTTGAGTTTGACCGCTTGTTCGTCCACCCCGCTTATCTACAATGCCAGCGATAACTCTCCAGGCACTATAAAACCGCTACAGAAACTGCTCCCTGACAACACCCCTGTGAGGCTGTTTTTTGTTCATGGTGTAGGAGATCACTGTCCGGGTTACGCCCTGGGTCCTGACGGCTGGTTGAATGAAAAAAACGCTGCTGCGATGGGATTGAAACCCGTACCCGGCGGAATCGAATCTGATGAATTCATCAATGTGAACGTCTATATGGGGGGAAAAAAAGACCCGCACTCAGGGGTGAACGTCCTCAAAAGAAATTACTCTCTGACGCTGCCTGACAGGGACCGCGCAGTGAGCGTAGAGGCGATTGAAATTACCTGGTCACCCCTGACCCGATGGCTGAAAAGCAATCAGCTTGGATATGACTCGCCGTCTGTTTTCGCAAATAAAAAACGCGAGCCATGCATTGAGTTCCCCGATCCGAAAATTCCGCCAACGGTACAGGCGCCACCAAGGCTTTTGCTCGACAAAACAATCAAGGAGCAGGTTTTTGACCGGAACTTGTCCGATGCCATTCTCTATACCGGAACCTATGGGCAGACCATGGTGCGAGGGCTTGCAGAGGGGATTTGCCATGCCATCACGCCTACGGACAAGAATAAAAAATGTATATGGCCCTCTGCGCAGGAAAGTAAAAAAACACCGCACAAGAATTTATTCGTGACCCACAGTCTGGGCAGTCGCATGACTTACGATATGTTCCTCCAGCTTCTGGACCAGACAAAAGACAGCAAGACCAACCCTTTTCCCTACAGCGAACGCAGCAGTGCACAGGGATTCATCGAAAACATGATCGCGAATACGCCTGCCTTCTACATGATGGCGAATCAGCTTTCGTTGCTGGGTTTGGCCAAAGTTCCGCCACTAGCCCGCTCCAGTGATAGCGTTGCACATCCTTTTTTTTGGCAGTTATTTCCTGTAAGTGACTTTGATGCTCCCTCGTTTCAGTCGCAAGAAAACGCAGGACCGGCTGTGTACGGTAATGTTCTTTCGGAACTCGCAGATTTAAAATCAACCGTAGAAACGAAGAGCGGAAAACAAACTGACGGCCTTCAGATAGTCTCTTTCAATGACACAAATGACCTGCTCACCTGGCATATCCCGAGTTGGTACGCCAACGCTGAGGCTACGCCGGGAGGGCGGCCACGGATCGATGTGACGGACGTATTTGTGCAGAATACCCCCAAGCTCCTGATCATCGAGCTTCCCCTGAACGCGCACGTTGACTACTTTAAAAACCCGGACGTCAGGGATCTCATCCGTTGCGGCGCTGCCAATGGCGAAGTCTCGAAGTGCCCGGGGCGTTGAACTGGTTGTAATATCCAGGAAGCCCGGAATCGACAAAGCCCTGAATAATCAGGGCTTTGTCGATTTGGTGGGGACGAAAAAATAAATCTGTCCCTATTTTCACGTCCCTATTTTCACGCCCGATCCATCGCCTCATCCAGCCTTTGATCCTCACCCAGAAAACCACCGCTCTGGTGCTGCCAGAGTCGCGCGTAGGTGCCGTTTCTTTCCAGCAGTTCGGTGTGGGTGCCTTGTTCGATGATGCGGCCCTCATCCATGACAATCAGACGATCCATGGCCGCGATCGTCGACAACCGATGGGCGATGGCGATGACGGTCTTGCCCTTCATCATTTCATCGAGGCTTTCCTGGATGGCGACTTCGACTTCGGAATCCAGAGCACTGGTGGCCTCGTCGAGCAGCAGGATCGGAGCGTTCTTGAGCATCACCCGGGCGATGGCGATACGTTGGCGCTGGCCGCCCGATAGCTTGATGCCGCGCTCGCCCACCAGCGTGTCATAGCCCGAGTGGCCTTGGCGATCACTCAGTTGGCTGATGAAACCGTCGGCCTGGGCATTGATCGCGGCGCTGCGCACTTGTGCATCGGTAGCATCCGGGCGGCCATAGGCGATGTTGTCGCGAATCGAGCGATGCAGCAGGGACGTATCTTGCGTCACCATGCCGATTGCACTGCGCAAGCTGTCTTGCGTTACCTGAGCGATGTTCTGCCCGTCGATGCGAATCTCACCGCTGTCGACGTCATAGAACCGCAACAGCAGATTGATCAGCGTGGATTTGCCGGCACCGGAGCGGCCCACCAGACCGATTTTTTCGCCCGCGCGAATCTTCAGACTCAATCCGTCGAGCACCTGACGCTCGCCACTGTAGTTGAAGTGCACGTTGTCAAAGGTCACGGCGCCGCCCGAAGGCACCAGCAGGCCGGCGTCCGGCGCATCCTGCACTTTCGGGCCACGGGTCAGGGTCGCCATGCCGTCCTGCACGGTGCCGATGTTTTCGAACAGCGATGTCATTTGCCACATGATCCAGTGCGACATGCCATTGATCCGCAGCGCCATGGCGGTGATCGCCGCCACAGCACCCGCACCGACCTGGCCCTGATGCCAGAGCCAGAGGGCATAGCCGCCTGCGCCAAGGATCAAGCCGACCACCAGCGCCTGATTGACGATCTCGAACTGGCTGACCAGGCGCATCTGGCGAAAACCGGTCTGCTTGAAATCCTCCATGGCCGCGCGTGCGAAATGCGCTTCACGGTTGGAGTGCGAGAACAGTTTGACGGTGGTGATATTGGTGTAGGCGTCGGAAATACGCCCCGTCATCGAGGAGCGTGCATGGGCCTGTTCCTGCCCGACTTGCCCCAGGCGCGGCACGAAGTACAGCATCGCCAACCCGAACAGCGCGACCCAGGCAAGAAAGGGCAGCATGAGTTTCAGGGCAAAGCCACCGGCCAACGCGATGATCGCAATAAAGTAAACACCAATGCCGGGCGCGATTTCGATAAGGGTGAACAGCACCTCGCGCACTGCCAGCGCAGTCTGCATCACCTTGGTCGTGACTCGGCCGGAGAACTCATCGGAAAAGAACGAAAGGCTTTGCCGCAACATCAGGCGATGGAAGTCCCAGCGCAGCCGCAGCGGCAGATTGATCGCCAGAATCTGGTGCTGCACCATCGTGCGCAACGCCACCAGGCCGATGCTGGTGAGCAACACGATTGCGATCCCCCACAGCACTCGGCTTTCTTGCCCGCTCACTTCACCACCGGCCTGCCAGGTCGAGAGCAGGTCCACCACTTGCCCGAGAAAGGAAAACAACCAGGCTTCGTAGATCGACACACTGGCGCTCAATAACGCAAGGGCAAGGACATAACCACGGGCACCGCGGGTGCAGGCCCACAGAAATCGCATCAGGCCAACCGGCGGTGGCGGCGCCTCGTCGGGGGGGAAGGGGTCGAGCCTGCGTTCAAACACGCGAAGCATAGGGGTCTCCGAAATGATCAGGTTCAGGGGGAGTATGCCATCTTCGCCATTGGCCCCGGACAGGAGGACTGCCAGCGGACGATTTTCGTGTGGTGCTCACGGATGGCCAGATCATGGAACGGGCCGACTACTGGAAACGACTCATGGATTTACGTCCACGAAAGCGAGCATGAGAGGGTGGTCGCGCAAGTCGCATGATGACTGTTCGCTAGATCGGTCGCGGTGTTCACCACCGCGACTGGATCGCTAGAGTGTGATAGTGGACGAATCAGCTTCCGTCGCGGACCTGCATCAGCGCGAACCCCAGCAGATTCAGGCCTTGCCACAGGTTGGGGTTCCTCGCGTTTTCGTGGTCCTGGGCGAGCCCGATGCCCCAGATGCTATCAACCGGGCTTGCCTCAACGATGATGCGCGAACCGGTGTCCTTGAGGAATGCATTCAACTCCGGGTTCTGAGAGAACTTGGCCTGGTTGGCCCGGACGACAATTGCATATCGGTGTTGCAGCCAATCCTGTTCGTTGAATCCACGCACGTTGCGGCCCAGCGCTTTCGCTGCATTGGGTGTAGGTGCCTGGAGCACTTGAGCACGAACTTCCTGATCGCCGAACAAGGCGGCCTTCTCGGCCATCATGAAATGCTCGGCAGTCGCGTAGCGTTGCCCGTCGACAGCGAATTCGGCCTCGAACCACTGGCTGAAGCACGACGCTGTAACGCCGCTCTTGCTTCGCTGGTGTCCCCAGAAAAACGTAAATTCAAGCGCCTCTCCTGAGTTGAAGCGGGAGCGGAGGTCTTCCAGATACTTTGAATCTTGCAATGAGGTTTCCTCGGCAATTGGCTTTGCGGTGGGAGATTTAGTATGACGAAGCAGGGTAAATTTCGATCGATGGGATTACTTGTCTTTGCTGGTGCAGAGTTTTCTCGGCACCGTTAACACGGCGTTGTGCTCTGTCACGCCTTGCCAAAGCCAAACAATGAGCGCAGCCAGCCTGCCGACTTCCGTTCATAGAAGGGGGTGGTTTGCTTGAGGAAGTAATCGCCAAGGCCTGGATCACCTTCTTGAACGCGGTACAGGTCCACGGGTTCGCCATCCGGAGCGGTGTCCCCGGCAACGTTGCCGGCTTCAAGCATGACCCGTTCAATATCGCCGTCCGCTTCGATACCCACGATCAGATGAGGCTTTTGATCGGACGATGCGTCATGCATCAACGCCAGAAACGCACGCTTCACGTTGTGATGTTTGGCGAGTAATTGGGTGAGCGAGTTGACCATCTTCGCGGGATATTGCGATGGCTGCCCGAGCAGCACTTGAGTGTCTTTTTCGACCGTGCGCTGCGTCGGCTTTTGGCCGATCTCGTCGCCGAGCAAATGGCGCACTTCCTCCGGGAAGAACTCTTTCCCGTAAGGAGACTTTGGATTAAGGAAAAGAGGGGTGCCCTGTGTGATTTCAAACAGCGATCTGGCCGGGATCTCGATGTAGGACTCTTCGCTGTCTATGGATTTCTGTAGCGTTTGCAACGAAGAAAAAAACGGGATGACCGCGGTGCCGTCGGGCTTTTGCCAATGCGCGATGCTGATGTTGCTGCCAGCCTCAAGGTTGACTTGACCTTCGCCAGTGTCGGTCGTACCAAGAATGTAGATAGTGGAATTCAACAGTGTCTTGAAAAAGTCGGGTCGATGGGCCGGCTCATCCGCCGCCAGCCTGAGTGACTTTTCGAGGGTGTTTTCTTGTTGGGTATCCATGATGTCCATCGGCAGTTCCATCAAAACAGACAAAAAGTGAGTAGCAAAGCGTGCGCAGTTTTTCACGCTGCTGTGAAAACGGGAAGAACACAAGCCTGATGAATCTGCAGCACAAGGGCCCACACCACGTGATCTGCCTTGCCTTGCCTTCACTTCATTCGCGCACCATAGAAGTGGTTGAGTAGTATCAGCTCAACCACAGCTACAAATACGCACAGCACGAGAAAGCCAGGACTGAAGACACGCTTGCGGCCGGATGAGCTTATATCCATCCAGTTAGCGCCTGAATCGCCGGAAGTCAGCAGCAGGAACGCTATCCAGGCACAGGCCCAGACTTTGCCCCAGAAGCCAAGATTTCTGAAAGAAGTCATCCGTGTTTTTCCGTATGCCGCTTGATTCGGCAGATGTTTATCTGTTGGTTAGGCTTGAGAAAATAAAGGGGGCCAGTCCTCATAGAAAGAGCCGCCTATAGGGATCGGGTTGCCATCCATGTGGTATGCAGCCCATGCCAGTAGGTGTGCCATGCGTTCTGCACCAACTGGCGACAGTCCGCAAGACTCTATAACTTCGCCTAGTCGTGCTCGGCAAACATCGAGGTGGCGTCGAACGCCTGAAAACCCGCCAAGATAGAGATAGAACTCGTCGAGAACGATACCCACGCCTGGAATACCATAGGTGCCCGCTACACCTGGAGCCTCGTCGTATATGGCCTTCACATCATGACCTTCCAGGATTGCGACCGCGGTTAGTACCTCGCAAAAGGTATCTTTCATGCTGTTGCTGACCCAGAGGTCATAGCTGTTGCCAATAATAATGGGCGCGCCCATGAGTCTTATCCTGATTTTGCTAATGGAACGATAATAAAGGTTTTTATTTTAAGGAGAGGGTGCGGGCGCTTTTCTCCAGACGACAGGCGAAAGTAGAACTACCGCTATAAGAAACGCCACCTGAGACAGGTAGAACAGCTCCAGCCACTGGTGATTCAGGGCAACGTAGTAGGTGTTGTGGGCGACGTCCGCCAGAATGATTGCTGCAGTCAGGAAGATTCCAGCCCTGGGCTTTATGAACAGCAGCAGCGCTGCCAGCGGGTCCAGAAACGTAAGCGCTGCCCAGAAAATGCGGCTGGCCCAAAGAGTGCTCGGCCCATATCCGTAATCCCAGAACAACCCATGCTGGAAATCCGCTCGAATGTGATTGGTAGTCGCCACCAAAAGACAGCAGGCGAACAGAATTCGGATGGCGAATGACAGCCTTGTCATGGATTGCTCGGTTTTCTGAAGGACCGCCATGATGACCGCAGAATTTTCAGAACACCAGAAACGACAAAGCCCTGAATAATCAGGGCTTTGTCGTATCAAATATGGCGGAGGCGATGGGATTCGAACTCATGGACCTGTTACAGTCGACGGTTTTCAAGACCGTTGCCTTAAACCACTCGGCCACACCTCCGTTGCGTTGCGGGCGCCATAATACCTGAATGAAACACACTGTCAAACTCTGTGCATGGCTTGTTACAGAGCGTCTGTTATGATCTTTGCGACTGAACGTTTCAAACCAACAGGAGTGTCGCCATGCGCGAACAGGATTACGCAGTTCACAACAGCGTGCAGGCTGAGCAGCTAGAGGTTAGCCGCGTCCTGCGCAACACTTATGGCCTACTGGCGCTGACCCTTGCATTCAGCGGCGTGATGGCTTTCGTAGCTCAGCAGATGCGTGTTGGCTACCCGAACATTTTCGTGGTGCTGATCGGCTTCTACGGGCTGTTTTTCCTCACCAACAAACTCCGTGATTCGGCCTGGGGCCTGGTGTCCGCGTTTGCCCTGACCGGTTTCATGGGTTTCCTGCTCGGCCCGATCCTCAACCGTTACCTGGGCATGCAGGGCGGCGCTGAAGTGGTCAGCTCGGCGTTCGCGATGACTGCACTGGTGTTCGGTGGTCTGTCGGCCTACGTGCTGATCACCCGCAAGGACATGAGCTTCCTCGGTGGTTTCATCACCGCCGGTTTCTTCGTGTTGCTGGGTGCCACTCTGGCGGGCATGTTCTTCCAGATCAGCGGCCTGCAACTGGCGATCAGCGCAGGTTTTGTGCTGTTCTCGTCGGTCTGCATCCTGTTCCAGACCAGCGCCATCATCCACGGCGGCGAACGCAACTACATCATGGCGACCATCAGCCTGTATGTATCGATCTACAACCTGTTCATCAGCCTGTTGCAGATCTTCGGCATCATGAGCCGCGACGACTGATTGGTTGAATCGGCGTTAACAAAAAACCCGCGAAAGCGGGTTTTTTGTTGCCTGCGAAAAGGGAGCAGACGATCAATTGATCTCGATACTGCCATCGGCCTGTTGCTTGTAGATCGTGTAGGGCAACAGCAATGTATCGAGCACTCCCGACACGGCCGCATCGACCAGCAGACCCGGTGTCGCGTTCTTGTAGTCGAACGCATCGACGTCATCCGGCTTTTCGGCGTGCAGCATGCAGAAGTCATACGTCACGCCACTGTAGATGCGCGGTACGGCGCCGCAGTAAGATTTTTTAGCCTTCAACTGGTCGGTAGAAAACTTGTCACTGAACGCCACGGTCTGCACCGTCCCGCACCCAGCCAACATCAACGCCGCCAGCGTCATTGCCTGAATTTTCATGCCGCCAATCCTTCGCCGGAAAAAACTCAATCTACGCCGCTCACGCCATGGGAGGCAATCGACGTTTCACCGGGGTCTTCTTGACGATCGCGGTATTGGTTTCCGCCAGTGTGTTCAGCCGGTCGAGCAGGGTGTCGAGTTGCTCCATCGAACGCACATGCAGACGGGCGATAAAACAGTCCTCGCCGGTGACCTTGTCACATTCGGTGAACTCGGGAATCGACAGGATCTGCCGTTCCACTTCCTGCAACTGCCCCGGCAACGGCCGCACCCGGACAATGGCCTGCAACTGGTAGCCGAAGCACTTAGGATCGATCTCCACGGTGTAGCCCTTGAGTACGCCGCGCTCTTCAAGGCGCCGCAAGCGTTCGGCCACGCTCGGTGAAGACAAGCCGCTGATTTGCGCCAGCGCCTTGAGCGAACGCCGGGAGTCTTCCATCAAGGCCCCGATCAGGATCTGGTCGATATCGTCGGTCATACAAAAATCTCCCGCATTAGGCGAATGACGCAAACTACCCTTGATAAAAAAGGCAGAAATCGAGTTTAGCCTGCTTTTTGCGCTGGAGAAGCCCCGGTCTCGCTTGGCATACTTTTGCCACACATTAAGGAGATTGATGATGGACAACCCAATCCGTCGCGGCTCATTTGAAATGACCGCTGCCATGCTGATATCCGGGACGATCGGCTGGTTCGTACTGGTGTCAGGCCAACCGGTGCTGGACGTGGTGTTCTGGCGCTGCGTATTCGGCGCCGGCACCTTGCTGCTGATCTGCGCCGCGTTCGGTTTCTTGCGTCCGGGGATTCTGACGCGCACCACATTCCTGCTGGCGGTGCTCAGTGGCATGGCGATCGTCGGCAACTGGGTGTTGCTGTTCGCCTCCTATTCCCGGGCGTCGATTGCCATCGGCACGGCGGTGTACAACGTACAGCCGTTCATGTTGGTGGGTTTGGCGGCGCTGTTTCTTGGCGAGAAGATCACCCTGCAAAAGCTGTTCTGGCTGGGAATTTCCTTCCTCGGCATGTTGGCGATTGTCAGTGCCCACGGCGAGCAAGGCGAGGGCGGCAATGACTACCTGATGGGGATCGCCCTGGCCCTTGGCGCGGCATTGTTGTACGCCATCGCCGCGTTGATCATCAAGCGCCTGACCGGCACGCCGCCACACTTGATTGCGTTGATCCAGGTCTGCACCGGGGTGTTGATGCTCGCACCGTTTGCTCACTTCAGCGCGCTGCCGCAAGCGCCCAGTGCCTGGGCGAGTCTGGTCACGCTGGGCATCGTTCACACGGGCCTGATGTATGTGCTGCTGTATGGGGCGATCCAGAAACTGCCGACTGCACTGACTGGCGCGCTGTCGTTCATCTACCCGATTGCGGCGATTTTCGTCGACTGGTTTGCCTTCGGCCATCAACTGCAAACCCTGCAATGGGTAGGCGTGGCGGCCATCCTGCTGGCCGCCGCCGGGATGCAACAGGGCTGGGGTTTCAAGTCCCGACGGCTGGCGGCGCAGTAACCTCAGATGTTCCAGCGCGGCGCGGTTTTCGCCAGGCGCTGGCGCATTTCGCCGATGTTGGACGCCAGTTGCCGGGTCAATAGACGGTAACCGTCCAACGGGTTGTAGACCGGGGCGTCAAGGCTGGCGTCCGGTAATTCCACCGGGCGCCCGAGACGCTGGGTTGCACCGGTTTTCAGGGCGCGGGCCATGCCGATCAGTTGCACGCGAATCTGCCGGTGCTCGGCCTTCAATGCCGATTGCAGATGCGCCATCGCTTCGGGATCGTTGGTGTCCGGCCGGGTATTGCCGAGGATTTCCAGGGTGCTGATGCACATGCGCAGGTTGCGCTGGATCGCATCCAGTTCGGTCATCGAGACCTTCACTTCCTTGGACACCGATGGCATCAGTGAGCGCAGTTGCACCATCACCGTGTTCAACCGGCCCATCAGTTTCAAGTGTTCATCGGCCGAGACCGGCTCACCGCTGATGATCCGCCCGTACACCGTCGCGCAATCGCGCAATGCGTCGGCCAGGTTGTAGCGCCACGAATACACCGCGTACAGCGGCAACGCGAAGGAAAAAGCCAGGGCCAGGGCGATACCGATCAGGATATCGACCCCGCGCCACAGCCCGTCGGTGATCGGGTTGTCGCCATGCCCGGCGACAATGAAAACGGTGATGGCCGAAAGCAGGGCGGTGTAGCCGCCCTTGCCGATGGCGTGATACGAGAAGAATCCGCACACCACCGCCATTGCAAAATAGGTCAGCCACGGCAGACCGAGCCATGCCTGTTGCGCCACCAACAACAGGCCGACGCCGGCGCCGATCAAGGTGCCGGTGGCGCGTTCGGCGGCTTTCTTGCCGATGTTGCCGTGGTGCTGCAAACCGCCGATGACCACCAGCATGGTCACCGACGCCCACTCGCCGTGGGGCAGGTTGATGCCGGTGGTCAGCAGGATCGTCGCCAGTAACCCCAGCGCCACCCGCACCGCATGAATCAACCGCGCGTGCCGGTAGCGACGGTACGGGTCCAGCAGCGGCCGCAGGATCCGCCGCAACAGCGGCGGCCAGCGGTGGGGGCTGAAAGTGCTCAGCGCTGATTCCTCCTTAAAAGATGTAATCGGTCGCGATGAAGTTTGAATCCCGTCCGCGAATGATTTCGCTGATCAGATCCTTGTTGGGTTCCTGGAACTTGGTCGCCACCAGCGTACGGATCGAAAACACCCGCAGCGCATCGTGTACCGACAGCGTGCCTTCGGCGGAGTTCTTGCGCCCGTTGAACGGGTAGGTGTCCGGGCCGCGCTGGCACTGGGCATTCAGGTTGATACGCCCGACCTGGTTGGCGAAGGTGTCCACCAATCGGCCGACGGCCACCGGGTTGGTGCCGAAGATGCTCAGTTGCTGGCCGAAATCCGATTCCAGCACGTAGTCGATCACGGTATCGAGGTGACGGTACGGCACGATTGGCACCACCGGGCCGAACTGTTCTTCCTGATACACGCGCATCTGTGGCGTCACCGGGTACAGCACTGCTGGATAGAAGAACGACTCTCGCGACTCGCCGCCATTCGGGTTGACCACTTGGGCGCCTTTGCTCTGCGCATCGGCCACCAGGCCGTGCAGGTAATCGACCTTGCCCGACTCCGGCAGCGGCGTCAGCGACACGCCGCTGTCCCACGGCATGCCCGGTTTGAGGCTGGCCAGTTTGGCGTTGAATTTCTCGATGAAGCTCTCAACCACGTCTTCATGCACAAACAGGATCTTCAGCGCGGTGCAACGCTGGCCGTTGAACGACAGGGAACCGGTGACCGCTTCACTGACCGCGTTATCCAGATCGACCTCGGGCAGGACGATGCCGGGGTTCTTCGCATCCAGCCCCAACGCGGCGCGCAAACGGTGCGGTTTCGGGTGCAGTTTCTTCAGGTCGCTGGCGGCCTTGTTGGTGCCGATGAAGGCGAAGATGTCGATCTTGCCGCTGGCCATCAGCGCGCTCACGGTCTCGCGGCCGCTGCCGTAGATGACGTTGATGACACCGGTCGGGAAGCTGTCGCGGAAAGCTTCGAGCAATGGACGGATCAGCAGCACCCCGAGCTTGGCCGGTTTGAACACCACGGTGTTGCCCATGATCAGCGCCGGAATCAGCGTGGTGAAGGTCTCGTTCAACGGATAGTTGTAAGGGCCCATGCACAGCGCCACACCGAGCGGTACGCGGCGGATCTGGCCCAGGGTGTCCTGTTCCAGCTCGAAACGGCTGGAGCGGCGGTCGAGTTCTTTCAGCGCATTGATGGTGTCGACGATGTAGTCGCAGGTGCGGTCGAACTCTTTTTCCGAGTCCTTGAGGTTCTTGCCGATTTCCCACATCAGCAACTTCACCACGGCGTCGCGCTGCTGGCGCATGCGCCCGAGGAAGGCTTCGACGTGCTGGATGCGTTCGGCCACGCGCATGGTCGGCCACAGGCCCTGGCCCCGGTCGTAGGCGCGGACGGCGGCGTCTAGGGCGGTGAGGGCAGTCTCGGCGTCCAGCAGCGGCGTGCTGCCGAGGATCACTTGTTCGTCGCCGTTGTCACCCTTCAGATAGACCGGGCTGCGCACGGTGGCGAGCGGGCCGTCCCAGCGGCGCAACTGGCCATCGACCAGGTATTCGCGTTGTTCGACCTGACCGTCGAGACGGTATTTTTCCGGGATGTCGCTGACAGAAGGGAACAGGTTGCCAAGGATGTTTGCTGTGGTCATGTCGCTACCCCGCGTGTCATTGAAAAAGTCTGTAACGGTTATACGCCTGAACGCGCTGAAATTTAAACCCGCAAATGTCACGCGAATGTCACTCAAAGGCGCAGGACAGAGGGCTCAACAAGATTCCCACCTTTTATTCGATCCCGAGTCGCATCCCGACTGTCCCCGTTTGCCCCCTTCACTGGCCCGCAATGCCCTCAACCCGCCGCCGTCGCTGCCTTAAGGTGTGGTCACAACAATAAGTGGCACCCACGCGAGGATCGTTATGCGGGCATCCCGAATCACGTTGCTGCTGATGCTGGTCACTGCACTGGCCGGTTGCGGCGAAGACCCCAAACCCCCGGCCAGCACCAACAACACCATTCCCAAAGACCCGGCGCTGGCGCAGATCTACGCCAACAGCTGTCAGCTCTGCCACGCCAACCCCGCTGCGAATGCGCCGCTGACCGGTGACCGCAAGGCCTGGGAACCGCACATCCAGCAGGGCGTCGACACGCTGCTCGACCACGCCATCAACGGCTACAACGGCATGCCGCCAATGGGCCAGTGCGTCGAGTGCTCGGAAGAACAATTCCTTCAGTTGATCGGCTTCATGGCCGATCAGCCGCTCCCACAATAAGGATCCTGGCATGCCGATAGATCTGACACGCCGGCAGTTATTGCAACGGGCAAGCATCGTCGGGGCGTTCAGCGCGCTGGCCTCCAATCCGGCGCTGGGCCAGTTGATGCGCGCGCCCCGGCTGATTCCCTGGCGCAACTGGTCGGGCGGGCAGAGTTGCCTGCCGGCGGCGCGGGTAGCGCCGAAGAATCTGGATGAACTGACGACGGTGATCCAGCAGGCACCGGGCAAGATTCGCCCGGTCGGCTCGGCGCATTCCTTCAGCGCGTTGGTGCCTACCGACGGCACGCTGTTGTCGCTGAGTTACTTCAACGGCCTGCTCGAACACGACCCGAAAACCTTGCAGGCCGAATTCGCCGCCGGCACGCCGATGTCGCGCATGGGCACGCCGCTCAAGGACATCGGCCAGGCCCTGCAAAACATGGCCGATATCGATTACCAGACCCTCGCCGGGGCCATTTCCACCTCGACCCACGGCACCGGCAAAACCTTTCAGTCCTACTCGGCCCATGTCTGCGGGATGCAACTGGTGACCGCCAACGGCGAAGTGCTGGACTGCGACAGCCAGCGACATCCCGAAGTATTCAATGCCGCCCGGGTATCCCTCGGCGCGTTGGGCGTGGCCACCAAAATCCGCCTGCAAAACCGCCCGGCCTATCGCCTGCGCGAAACCCAGTGGATCGCCAAGACCGAAGAGCTGCTGGAAGACATCGACAAGAACACCCGCGAAAACCAGCACTGGGAAATGCTCGTCGTCACTCATTCCGACTACGCCTTGTCGATCGCCCTCAACGAAACCACCGACCCGCCCACGCCACCGATCCCGCCTGAAGAGGAGGGCGGCAACGAGTTCGTGACGCTGATCGAGAAGATCGACAAGTACGGCAGCGACTTCCCGAACCTGCGCAGTTCGCTGCTCAACAGCCTGCGGCATCTGGCGAGTTTCGATGACCGGGTTGGCGACTCGTTCGACATCTACGCCAACGTGCGTACGGTGCGCTTCAACGAAATGGAATATTCGGTGCCCGCCGAGCATGGCCCGGCGTGCCTGCGCGAGATTCTCAAGCTGATCCGCGACAAGGACCTGCGCACCTGGTTTCCCATCGAGTACCGCTACGTGAAGGCCGACGACATTCCGCTGAGCATGTTCGAGGGCCGCGACAGTTGTTCGATCTCGGTCCACCAGCATTACCAGATGGACCATCACAACTTCTTCGCCGCCGTCGAGCCGATTTTCTGGAAGTACAACGGTCGTCCGCACTGGGGCAAGTTGCACACACTCAATGCCCGCACGTTGCAAACGCTCTATCCGCGCTGGCAGGAGTTTATTCAGGTGCGTCAGGCGCTGGACCCGAGTGGCAAGTTCCTCAACGGGCATCTGTCGTCGATTCTGGGGGTGAGCTGATGGCGGTCAATCGACGTAATTTCGTGCTCGGCACCTTGGGTGTCG
The DNA here is from genome assembly GCF_058801265.1 of Pseudomonas sp. GW822-FHT03F08. Lineage (NCBI taxonomy): Bacteria > Pseudomonadati > Pseudomonadota > Gammaproteobacteria > Pseudomonadales > Pseudomonadaceae > Pseudomonas > Pseudomonas sp. GW822-FHT03F08. The sequence continues at coordinate 206,878 of NZ_JBXANC010000002.1, forward strand.
GTGCCTTGCTGGTGGGCGTTGGTGCATGGCTGCGGCCGGGGGATCGCGGTGGGCTCTACAGCGAGTATTTCCGGGCGCTGAACAATGAGCTCAAGGCAAAAGGCCCGATGCGCCCGGTGTTGCTGATCGATCTGGATCGGCTCGATCACAACATCGATGTGGTGATGCGCTCGGTCAAACGCACCGGCAAGCACCTGCGACTGGTGGAGAAATCGTTGCCGTCGCCGGGGCTGCTCAGCTACATCGGTCAAAGAGCAGGGACGCAGCGACTGATGTCGTTTCATCAGCCGTTTCTCAATCACGATGCACAGGTTTACCCGCAGTCCGACATTCTGCTCGGCAAGCCCTTGCCGGTGCGCTCGGCGGAGCTGTTCTACCAAACCCACAAAGGCCCGTTCGACCCGGCGAAGCAACTGCAATGGCTGATCGACAACCCCGAACGCCTGCAGCAATACCTAGCGCTGGCCCAGGGTTTGAGCACGCGGATGCGGATCAACATCGAGCTGGATGTCGGCCTGCACCGTGGCGGCGTCAGTGATCTGAACGTGCTCGGGCAGATGCTCGCGCTGATCGCCGCCAACCCGCAACACCTGGAGTTCGCCGGGTTCATGGGCTACGACCCGTTCGTGGGCATGGGCGTGCCGGGGATGCTCGGTTCGCCCGAAGAGCTGTTCGCCAAGGTGATGGTGATTTATCAGCGCTGCGTCGACTTCACCCGACAGCAATATCCGGCGCTGTGGCATGACGGCTTGTGCCTGAACACCGCTGGCAGTCCGAGTTACCGCATGCACGAAAATGAAAATCTCAGCAGCGAAGTGTCGGTGGGGACGGCGATGCTCAAGCCGACTCATTACGATCTGCCGTCGCTGGTCGAACACGAGCCTGCCGCGTACATCGCCACGCCGGTGTTGAAAAGCACGGGGGCGGTGAATATTCCGGCGCTGGACGACAAGTCGAAGCTGTTTTCGTGGTGGGACGCCAACCAGCGCCAGACGTTCTTCATCTACGGCGGCAACTGGATGGCCGAGTTCGAATCACCGCCGGGCCTGCAGAGTAACGGTGTGTATGGCCGAAGTTCGAATCAGGAGATGGTCAATGGCTCGAATGCCGTCGGGCTGACGGTGGAGGATCAGGTGTTCCTGCGACCGACCCAGACTGAAGCCGTCCTCCTGCAATTCGGTGACTTGCTGGCGGTGCGTGGCGGCAAGATCGTCGACAGCTGGCCGGTGTATACCTGAAGGTTAGTCGGGTTTGAATCCCGGCAGGCCTTGGGATATGCGCCATTCTTTTATGGTTCGGGTTATTCCTTCCGCTGAGTCATCGGCCTCGGGCAGCGGACGATAGATCAGGTTCATCTTCTCCGGATGCCCGACGATCTTGTTGAAGTGGCGAACCAGCAAGTCGGCACGCGCATCCGTAGATGCCTTGTCTTCTTTGAAAATCTCATCCACAAAACTAATGAATTCATGTTCTGTGTAATCAGAAATGCTTGCTTTGATGAAGGAGTCATTCATTCTTGCTTGAATCCCGGTAGCCCTCGAAATGAACGCCATTCTTTCAGGGTTCTTGTGATTCCCTGTGCAGAATCATCTGCACCGTCATCCGGGTAGAAAATCAGGTCGGAGCCAGCAGGGTGCTCGCAGATCGTATTGAAGTGGTGCACGAGCGAGTTTTCGTTCTCTTCGCTTTCCTCATTCCCAACGATGCGTTGTAGCAACTGGATGAACTCGGCTTCTGTGTAGTCAGTAATGCTGGCTTTGGTGAGCGAGTCGCTCATTGTTGCTTGAACCCTTGCAAACCTCGGTCACTACGCCATTGTTTCACTGTGCGTGCAATTCCTTCCGGGGAACTGTCCCGACCCGGTTCCGGATAAAAGATCAGGTCAGTACCTTCAGGGTGGGCCGCAAGCTTTCTGAATTTTGCCAACATTTCGCCGAACTCCTCATCCGAATTAGCTTTGTTAGCAGCGAGAATCTGCTGAATCAAATCTATGAATTCTGTTTCGGTGAAGTCTGAGATGTCTGTCATGGTCTGCTCTACTTTGCTCTGTGCTGTTCAATATGATTTTTTGGTGTATTTATCCGCAGATTGTCTACATCGTAAACAGGGCCCCCATCTGCAATGCGTCGGACATGATGAATTTCAAAAGTGCTTCTGTTTCCGGTGGCATCCTTGTCACGCACCACTGGAGCGTTGCCTGAGCGTAAGCGCTCTTGAGCGATGTTGTTGAACTGGCTGAAGAACTCTCTATCGTTTCTTACTGTGATCCAGAACGCCTTCCTGAACGCATCGAAATCTCTGAATCGCTGCCCTCTCAACTGATCAGCAATCCGCGTCGGTATCGGAGCACCCAACCCATTGCCTGCCCCCGCGAGCCAAATCCCCTCAACATCCTCACCCACCCCCGTCACAACCCCCGGCTCATACCGCGTGCTGAGCACCACATAAATCGGTGCCAGCCCCGCATCCACCGGAAACCAGACGATCGCGTCGTGATAATCCGGCGGGTGCTGCGGGTTGACGAGGATGCGGTCAGTCTTCTCGCCCGGCGGATAGACCCAGATCGTCGGCAGCGGCGGGGCGCCTTCCAGGGCGGGGATGGGGGGCGCGTCGTCGGGATTGGCGGCAGGTGTCCAGATCAGGCCGATGCCGTGGCCGAGGTCGGCGATGAAGTGTTCGCCTTCTCGTTGCGCCTTGATGACCGGGACGAACTCCCAGTCTTTCTTGCCACCCGTGTAGAAGCCGTAGGCGCTGATTGAGCCGTCGGGCAGTGTCTTGGCACTGAAGCGCACACGGGTGCGGCCGCTGGCGAGTAGTGCGTATTGTTCGGTTGTGTAAAAAGCGCTGTCGGACGAGGTATCCGTGTTGGGGATCAACAACGCCAGCGTGCCGACGGTACTGGCGCCACTCAACAGGCTGAGCCCGAGCGAACCGCCGAGCCGCTGGGCCAGCGCCCGACCGCTTCCGGAGCCTGCCGCCCATTTCAATGGCACGCCTTCAGCGCTGATCGGTACCTGACTGCCGAGAACGGCCCACTGACCGTACTCGGCCAAGCGTTCGGTCGGGATGAAACCGGCCGGATTTTTGTGATCTATCACGCCGTCCGAAAGGTTGCAGCTTTTGGCGAACACACAACCCCGGCCGGGCGCTTGCGGACGCTGCTCGACCTGGCGCAAGTGCCGATCTTCATACGCCTGCTGGCGGGCGATCATTGCGTCGTAGGTCGCTTCTCGGGCTTTGAATTCGGCGAACTCGGTCGACGTCATGTCCCGTGGGACAAGCCTGCCGTGTCCGGCGCCGCCATTGCCGCCCCGGTCTTCCCAGACCTGGGGAATGTCGTTGTCCCGCGCCATGGTTGTTTTTCTGCATGTAACCGAAGAAGCGCGAAACCTAACCGGGCGGCCCCTGACCTGGCGTTAGGACGTTTCCTAAATGCAGCGCTGAAATTTCCTGTTTCGCGGTGTTACTGCGGCGTCCTCAACCCTCACTGGATTTCTGTAATGAAGCTTTTATGACAAAAGTTCGGTAGCACATCGCCAGTCCGGTCATGCCTATGTAACGCGCTTGAGGGGCCCTTTGGGCGCTTTTCACAAGCCGAGGCGGGACGCCGGGAGTGAGGCAATGGGGACTATGGAACGCTACTCGAAAGTGGGCATGCAGGAACTCGATCAACGCCTGTCGAAGATCGTCGAAGCCGCGCGCAAGAAGCCGGTTTCGGTGTATCGCTACGGCGCGCCGTGGGTCTGGATCGTGTCGCAGGATGACTGGCAGGGCGCCTTGAAAGAGGTCTCCAGCTACATTCCGCCGGGGCATTCGCTGGTGCTGCTGCGCCCGCAGATCGACGACCTGTTCGACGGTCACAGCGATCTTCTGCACGACCTCAACGCCCAGCCCGGCATGCTGATCCCGGCGCAAACGGTCATGCACATCCTGCTCCTGCAACTGCTGTATTCGGTGCCCAGCGAGCAGCAGCTCTACGAACAGCTCAATTACAACCTGCTGTTCCGCTGGTTCGTCGGCCTGGGCCTGAATCAGAAAGTCTGGAGCTTCAACGTCCTCAGTCGCGACATCGCCATGCTGCTCAACGAGCCGCGTGCGGTGCAGCTCATCCAGAAAATCATCGGTGAAGTGTTCTGCGGCGCGCTGCTGCAAATGCCCGAGTTCTCCTTGAACTTCGCGCTGCTGCACACCTGGCTGGGCAAACACACCGGGGCGTGCACTTCAGCAATCAAGAACGCCAGTAACTGACGCACACGCAAGGCGCATGAGCGCCAACAGGTCATCGCGAATTTCAGGGGGTAGTGTGGATCAGATTTTCACGTCACGGCTGGCGCTGTGGGGCTGGCTGCTGGTGACGGCCGGCGCGCAGCCGGCGTTCGCCGAGGAGGCCGAAAACACAGCGGCGCAGCGTCTGGTGGACGTCAACGAATACTTCGTGCGCGGCAACACCGTGCTCGATGCGCGGGCGATCGAAGAAGCGGTGTATCCGTTTCTCGGCCCGCAAAAAGCCTTGAGCGACATCGAAGGCGCGCGGGACGCCTTGCAGAAGGTCTATCAGGAACGCGGCTATCAATCGGTGTTCGTTGAACTGCCGGAGCAAGCGGTGGCCGACGGCATCGTCTACCTGCAAGTCAGCGAAACCAAGGTCGGCCGGGTGCGGGTGGTCGGCGCCAAACACTATTCGCCGCTGGATATTCGCGACAACGTCCCGGCTCTCAAAGAAGGCGAAGTGCCGGACTTCGCCAAGGTCCAGGGCGAACTGGCGCAACTCAACAAGACCCCGGGCCGCCAGGTGATGCCGCTGGTTCGCGAAGGCCAGCGCCCCGGCACCATGGACGTGGACCTGCAGGTCGAAGACCAGAACCCGTGGACCGCCAGCGTGGGGCTGAACAACGACTACAGCGCCGATACCGAAAAACTCCGCGCCGTCACCAGCCTCGGCTACAACAACCTCTGGCAACTCGGCCACAGCATCAACCTGACTTACTTCACCGCGCCGCAGGACACCGACAACGCCAAGGTCTGGTCGGGCTCGTACACCGCGCCGTTGACCGACCGCTGGAGCGTGCAGTTCTCCGGTTACCAGTCCGACAGCAACGTCGCCACCATCGGCGGCAGCAACGTGCTCGGCAAGGGCCACTCCTACGGTGTGTCGGCGATCTACACGATCCCGTCCAGCGGCAACTGGTCGAACTCTCTGTCGGCCGGCATCGACTTCAAGGACTTCGACGAACGCCTGACCCTGTCCGGCGAAAGCGACAAGGTGCCGCTGAAATACGCGCCGTTCACCTTCGCCTACAACGGCTATCGCTACACCGAAAAGAGCCAGCTCGGCCTCGGCCTGAGCCTGGTCGCGGCCACCCGCAGCATTTTCGGCTACGGCAGCTCCGACGAAGAGTTCGACTACAAACGCTACCGCGCCAACCCGAGTTTCGCCGTGCTCAAGGGCGATACCAACTTCACCTGGACCTTCGACAGCGACTGGCAGAGCGCAAGCAAAGCCGCGTTCCAGCTGGCGTCGGGGCCACTGGTTTCCAACGAACAATTCTCTGCCGGCGGCGCGACCTCGGTACGTGGCTATCTGGCCGCCGAACGCACCGGTGATGACGGCGTGCTGCTCAGTCAGGAAGTTCGCACACCGTCGCTGGCCAAGTACGCCGGCACCTGGATGCAGGACTGGCGCTTCTACGCCTTTGCCGAAGGCGCGCAGCTGTATCTGCGCGACGAGCTGCCGGATCAGGACGCCAGTTACGCCCTGGCCAGCGTCGGCCTCGGCACCCGCGCCAGCCTGAGCAAATGGCTGTCCGGCAGCGTCGACTGGGGCTACCCGCTACTCGAAGGGCCGAACACCTCGAAACAGGAATCGCGCCTGCACTTCAACCTTCAGGCCACTTTCTAACAAGGAGCACTTCCATGCAGCGCCTCTTCCTTTCGTTGTTGATCTGCCTGGGCTTCGTGCTCCCGGCCACGGCTCAGGCCTGGTGGCAGGACGACTGGCATTACCGCAAACAGATCGCCGTCGACACCACGCCGCAGGGCGCCGGGATCAATCAGGCCCTCGGCCGCACCGCGCTGCTGGTGCGCCTGCACACCGGTAACTTCACGTTTGATGGCGTGAAAGAGGACGGCTCGGACCTGCGCTTCGTCGCGGCCGATGACAAGACCGTGCTCAACCACCAGATCGAAAGCTTCGATGCGCTGATGGGCATGGCGCTGATCTGGGTCGATGTGCCGAATGTCGAGGGCGGTCAGCGCCAGGACATCTGGATGTACTACGGCAACCAGAAGGCGCCGGCGACCGGCAACGGTCAGCTCACATTCGATCCGAATTACACCGCGCTCTATCACTTCGAAGGCGCCACCGGCACCCCGGCGAAAGACACCACTGCCTACGGCAACACCGCGCAGAGCGCGACCGGCGCCGCCATCGACGGCGTAGTAGGGCGGGCCTTGCAGTTCAGCGGTCAGCCGTTGCTGCTGCCGGCCAGTCCGTCGCTGCAACATAACGCTGGCAGCGCGTTCACCTTCAGTGCCTGGCTGAGACTGGATCAGGCCAACGGCGAGCAACTGATCCTGGCCCGCCGCGAAGGCGCCAACAGCCTGCTGGTCGGTGTGAATCAGGGCGTGCCGTTCGTGGAAATCGACGGCCAGCGCGCTGTGGCCACACAACCGCTGAATCCGGGCCAATGGCAGCACGTTGCGCTGACCGCCGAAGGCGCGAAAGTGACGCTGTACATCAACGGTCGCGAAGGCGCGGCATTGGCCCAGGTGATGCCGGCGTTCAATTCGGTCATGGCCATTGGTGCTGATCTTTCCCCGAGTGCGTTCCAGCCGTTTGTGGGCGCCATCGATGAACTGCGCCTGTCGAAAGTTGCCCGTCCGGCGCCGCTGTTGCTGGCCGACGCCACTTCCCAAGGCGCCGAGTCGAAACTGGTCGCTTACGGTGTCGATGAAGAACAGTCCGGTTTCGGTTTCGGCAGCCTCGGCTTCCTGCTCAACGCCGTACCGGTGGACGCCTGGGTGATCATCGCGGTGCTGGTGCTGATGATGTTCCAGTCGTGGATCATCATGCTGCGCAAGAACCGCACCCTGAGCCGAGTGACTGCGGCCAACGAAGACTTCCGCGTGCAATTCGCCAAGGTGGGCACGCGCCTGGAGATGTTCGCGGACGACGCGCAACTCGCCCAGCGTTTGCAGCACTCGCCGCTGTGGCGTCTGTACCAAGTGGCGGTGAAAGAGATCCGCACCCGCCGCGAGCAGGGCGCCGATACCTCGTCGGTTTCAGCCGCGACCATCGAAGCCATCCGTTGCTCCATGGACGGTGTGCGTACACGAGAAAACCAGCAACTCAGCTCGAAACTCTCGACCCTGTCCAACGCCATCGCCGGCGGCCCGTACATCGGCCTGCTCGGCACCGTGCTGGGGATCATGGTGGTGTTCCTCGGCACGGCCATGGCCGGCGACGTCAACATCAACGCCATCGCCCCGGGTATGGCCGCAGCCTTGCTGGCCACCGCCATGGGCCTGTTCGTCGCGATCCCGGCGCTGTTTGGCTACAACCGCCTGATCACCCGCAACAAGGAAGTCAGCGCCGACATGCGCGTGTTCGTCGACGAGTTCATCACCCGTCTGGCGGAGATGCACGGCGAAGGCCAGTCCAGTGAAGCGGCGCATCAGCGCGGTCATCACGCCAACCATTCCGTACCGGCCTGAGGAGCACTGACATGGCGTCCGTAAATGCCTCCCACGACGATGACGAAGATGCCGCAGTGGACAGCATCAACATCACGCCACTGGTGGACGTGCTGATGGTGGTGCTGGTGATGTTCATCCTCACCGCCACCGCGCAGGTCTCCGGGATCCAGATCAACTTGCCCAAGGCCAGCGCCGCTGTGTCGCTGTCCGAGGCCAAGACCAAGGCGATTTCGGTCAACGACGGCGGCCAGGTGTTCCTCGACGCCTACCCGGTGACCTTGCCGGAGCTGGAAGAGCGCCTGCGCATCGAGAAGGCGCAGAACCCGGACTTCCCGGTGATCGTGCGCGGCGACGCCACGGTGCAGTACCAGAAGGTTATCGAAGTGCTGGATCTGCTGCGCCGGCTCGAACTGTCCCAGGTCGGTCTCGTCACCGGCAAACCGAGTCAGGGCTGAGTCATGACCGCACAACTTCCGATCGAACCGCTGCCGGTGAAGCCGTCGCCCCTGCGCTATGCGAAGTGGGGCGCCGGGCTGGTTCTCGCGGCACTCGCCGCGTGGTTCCTGTGGCAGTGGGCCAACGACATGAGCGGCATTCGCCGCGAAGCGCCGAAAGTGCCGACGATCATCCCGTTGCCGCCACCGCCACCTCCGCCGCCGGAAAAACCACCGGAGCCGGAAACCCCGGTGGAAGAAAAAATCGTCGAACCGGAGCCGACGCCCGAGCCACAGGAAGTGAAACCCGAAGAAGAAGCGCCGCCATCGCCGGCGGACGACCTGGCCAACCCGATGCAAATGGACGGCGACGCCCAGAGCGGCAACGACGCCTTCAACATCGGTGCGGGCAAGGGCGGCGGCATGGCGGGTGCCGGTGGTGGGCGCGTGGGCAACGGCACCTACAGCCAGTTCCTCGCGTTCACCTTCCAGAAGCTGCTGCGCGAGAACCCCGACCTGCGCAACCTCGCGTTTTCGCTGCAGGCCGATGTGTGGCTGAGCAGCGTCGGCGAGATCACCCGGGTCGAGCTGATCAAGTCCAGCGGCAACCCCGAGATCGACAGTCAGGTGCTGGCGGCCTTGCGTAACGCGCCGCATCTGAGCGAACGGCCGCCGGCCTCCATCACCTTGCCTGTGCGCATGTCCCTGCAAGGGCGGCGTCCGGGTTAACCGAATTCATAAAGCTGTATGAAAAGGAGTTGTGTGCAGATGATTTCCAACGTGAATCGATTGTCCCTGGCAGTCGGCATGGTCATCGCGACCCTGGTCGGTCAGGCCGCGGCAGCGCCTGCGCCCTCGGAGAACGCCACGATCAATCTGATCCGCTTGCTGGTCGAGCAGGGCATTCTGAAACAGGACAAGGCTGACGCACTGATCGCCCAGGCCCAGAACGAAGCGGCCCAGGCCAAGCAGGCTGCGGCGTCTACCGCTGTGGCAGCCGGGCCGGTCGCAGCACCGGGCGATGTGCGGGTGCAATACGTGCCGGCCGCGGTGCGCGACCAGATCCGTGATCAGGTCAAGGCCGAGGTCATGGCCACCGCCAAGCAAGAAAACTGGGCCGCGCCCAACACCTTCCCGGACTGGGCGTCGCGCATCAGCTTCGACGGCGATATTCGTCTGCGTGACGAGTCGCGCTACTACTCGGGCAGCAACAGCAACGAAATCGTCGACTTCGCCAAACTCAACAACAACGGCCCGTACGACGTGAACCCCAACAGCAGCACCGCATTGCCGCCGTTGCTCAACACCCGTGAAGACCGTACCAACCTGTTCCGCCTGCGCGCCCGACTGGGCATGAAAGCGGTGATTTCGCCGGAATGGACTGCCGGCATCCGCATCGGCACCGGCTCGGACAATAACCCGGTGTCGACCACCCAGAGCCTTGGCGGCGGCTTCGCCAAGAAAGACATCTGGCTCGATCAGGGTTACCTGACCTGGAAACCATCGGATGAGCTGACCCTGACCGGTGGCCGGTTCGCCAACCCGTTCATGTCCACCGACATGCTGTATTCCAACGACCTGAACTTCGACGGCGTGGCGGCGATTTTCGACCACAAACTCAGCAGCGACTGGGGCGTGTTCGGCACCATCGGCGCGTTCCCGGTGGACTACACCAACGACACCACCACCAGCAACGGCTTCGACAAGGAAGAAAGCGACAACAAATGGCTTTATGGCGGGCAGGTCGGCGCCAAGTGGGCGATCAACAGCAACAACCGCTTGAAAGGTGCTTTGGCTTACTACCGCTTCCAGGACATCCAGGGCCAGCGCTCCAGCCCTTGCGAGCCGTGGGCCGGCGCGCCGGGCTGCGACAGCGACGGCACGCGTGCCGCATTCATGCAGAAGGGCAACAGCGTGTTCCTGCTGCGTGACATTACGCCGAACCCGCTCAATCCGAGCACCACGCCGCAGCCGCAATTCGTTGGCCTGGCTTCGGAGTTCAACCTGCTGGACCTGAACCTCGTGTGGGACGCCGACCTGCCGGAAGACTTCAAGCTGCGCACCCAGGGCAACTACATCCACAACCTCGGCTACGACGAAGGCGACATGCGCAAGCGTGCGGCCGGGCAACTGGTCAACAACCTCGACAGCAACGGCAACATTGAAAGCGGCGCCAACGCGTGGATGGTTCAGTTCACGCTCGGCAGCGCGCTGGAGCTGAAGAAGCAGGGCGACTGGAATATGTTCGCCGGCTACAAGTACATCCAGCCTGACGCCTTGCCGGACGGTTTCAACGACTCGTCGTTCCACCTCGGCGGCACCAACGCCAAGGGCTATTTCCTGGGTGGCAACTACGGTCTGGCGAAGAACGTCTACGCCACCGGCCGCTGGATGAGCACCGAGGCGGTGTATGGCGCGCCGTTCGACATCGACGTCTTGCAGCTCGAGATCAACACGCGCTTCTAAGGCGCCGGGAGAGGGTTATGAACGCGCGATTTTTAGTGTTGGGTCTGGGCTTGATAGTCGCCAGCGGGGCCAGCGCCGAAGGCATGGAGGAACGTCTGCGCACTCAGTTGCGCAGCACCACCCAGCAGCTGCAAACCCTGCAAAGCCAGCAGGCCCAGGCCAGCGCCGCGCAGCTGGCGGCGCAGAACGAAGCCAAGGCAGCGCAGGCGCAAATCAAGCAGTTGACCGCCGAACTGGCCAAGGCCAAAGGCGTCGCCGAGCAACTGGCCGGGCAGCAGCAAAGTCTGCACAGCCAGGCTCAGGCGCAGGTGGCGGCGAGTAACGAGCAGACCGGCAAGTTCAAAAAGGCCTATGACGAGCTACTGGTCATGGCCCGTGCCAAAGAGGCAGAACGGTCTAAGCTTCAAGCGCAATTGACTGAACGTGACACACAAGTGCAGCAATGTTCGGTCAAGAATCAGCAGATGTACGGCGTGGCCAAGCAGATTCTCACCGCCTACGAAAACATCGATGTGGCCGAGGTGATGAAAATCCGCCAGCCCTTCGCTGGCAGCGCCCGGGTCAAGTTCGATGAACTGGCTCAGGGCTTCGGCGATGAGCTGTACAAGACTCAATTCGATGCGCCGCAAGCCGCGATCGCGCACTGATTAAAAGACTCATAAACAAGGAAGAAGTAATGACTCAATTGATCTCCCACGTCTCCCCGCAATCCCTGACCGACGTACTGCAAGCCGCCGGTTATCGCGTCAACCAGACCGAACAGAACGGTATCGTCCAGTTGCTCAGCGCGAGCCAGGGCATCGGTTACGCCGTGCGCTTCGGCAACCCGGCGGTGGCGGAGCAGGGCAGCTACGTCGACTTCACCTTCAGCTGCGCCTTGCGCGTGCAGGGTGAGTTGCCGGCGGGTGTGGCCGAGCAGTGGAACGCGACCCGTCGCTTTGCCCGGTTGTCGTTGCAGGGCGAGTTTCTGGTGATGGAAATGGACGTGGTGGTGGCCGCTGGCGTCAGCAGCGATTACCTGCGCGGCAACCTGGAATTGTGGGATCGCCTGCTTCAGGAATTCATCGTTTACCTGCGTGACTTCACCCAGAACGCTGCTGCCGCCCAGGCTCCAAAGGTTCAGCAAGAGGAAGTCGCGCTGTGACGAAACCTGCCATGGTAATCAGCGCCGCTGCGGTGGCGCTGTTGGTGGTGGCCGTGGCGCTGGTGGTGCGGCCGGGCAATGACCCGGTCGCCGCCCAGCAACCGGCGCCGGTCATTGCGGCGAATGCCGGGCCGGCGGTGGCGCGGCTGGGCAATCAGCAGGTGTCGCCGGAGGAGTTGCAGGCGTTGCTGGCGGCCGTACCGCCGCAGACCCGCGAGCAATTGCGCGGCAATCGTGAAGCGCTGGAGCGCTGGATTCGTTCACGCCTGGCTGAAAAAGCCGTGCTGGAACAGGCCGATGCCCAGGGCTGGGCGCAGCGTCCGGACGTGGTGCGGCAAACCCGTGCAGCCACCGAGCAGATCGTGTTCCGCGACTATCTTCAGTCGGTGAGCAAAGTACCGGCGGATTACCCGAGTGCTGCCGAGTTGCAGCAGGCGTATGACGCGGGCAAGGCCAATTGGCAGACGCCGGCGCTGTATCGGGTCAGCCAGATTTTCCTCGGCGTGAATGAGCCGCAGAATCTTGACGCTGTGCGCAAGCAGGCGGCGGAGTTGAGCAAGAAGGCGCAGTCGACCCCAGCAGAATTCGCGGCGTTGGCCAAAGAGTTTTCCCAGGATCGCCTGACCGCTGAACGTGGCGGCGACACAGGGTTGCAGCCGTTGCAGCAACTGGTGCCGGAAGTGCGTGGTGCGGTGGCGCGGCTCAAGGTCGGCGCGGTCTCTGAACCGGTGCAAAGCAGCGCCGGGTTTCACGTGATCAAACTCACCGAACAACAACCGGCCCGCACCGCGACCCTCGACGAGTTGCGCGACCAACTGACTCAGGCCTTGCGTGCCCAGCGTCAGGAACAGATCGCCCAAGCGTATCTGGACGGCATGCTCAACACCGCGACGCTGAGCATCGACGGGGCCGAGCTCAACAAGGTGCTGGAGACCAAACCTTAAGCGCTGCACACCAAAACAAAGATCGACAGGGAGTCATCGATGTCATTCACCGAACCCGCAGCACGACAGAGCAGCGCCGATTTCCGCTGGCCCCGGGACAAGGAAGAACCCTGGCCGGCGCACGCCGCGACCCTCGACGGCGACGTCGCCCAATACTTTCTGGTCAGCGCCCGTTGCGGCTGCTTCATGCAGGCCGCCCGCAGCCTCAACGTGCGCTCGACCCTGCTGCGCAAGCAACTGGCGCAGCTTGAACAGCAATTGCAATGTGCGCTGTTCAGCTTCCAGGGCAGCGCCTTGACCCTGACCCGCGAAGGCCAGCAATTGCAGGCGCAACTGGTTGCCCTGGCCCACGAACGCAAACTCCCGGTGATCGAGCAACCCTTGATCAGGCTGGCGGTCGCCGAATCGATCCTGCACGACATCCTCGGCCGCGACCTCATCGCACTGCTGCGCCGCAACGCCAGCGTGCGCCTCGAGATCATCGCCCTCGACAGCGAACTGGCCCTGAGTGCCGTCAGTGCCGACATCGTGCTCTGGCTCGCCCATGGCGACACCCCACATCCCGGCCCGACCTTCGCCACCAGCGAACCGCAACGCCTCGCGCAACTGGAATATCAGCCGCACATCGCCAAACGCTACTCCCGCGTGACTGCACGCCCGGAAAGTCCCGACGACCTTGCCGATTTCATGCTGGTGCAATGGCAGCATGATCGGCAGATCGACAGCTTTCGACCGTGGAATGAACTGGTCGAACAGCGCTTGGCCGGGGTGGTGCAGATGCAGTCCTATGAGCTGATGCTGGAGATGATTCGCTGCAGCGCTTGCATTGGTTTGCTGCCGATGTATATGAGCCGGTTTGATCGCGGGCTGGTGGCGTTGCCGGGGTTGTTTGGGGAGGCGATGCGGTTGCAGGCTTGGTTGGCGGTGAACAGGGAGTCAGAATCGGTGGGGGAGGTGCAGACGTTGGTTGAGTTGATTCAGCGAACGTTCAATGAGCGACAGGAGTGGTTCGAGTAGGTCTCGCCAGAATCAGTTGCGCCGGTTTACAGTGACCGGCCACGCACTGATCCAGGAGGGATCTTTCATGCCTGAGCACAACCCCGCCATTCACCTCGAACGTTTCAACGAATCCCACGTCGAGGGCATCACAGCGCTCTATAACGACCCGGCCGTGACCCGGCAGGTGTTGCAGATGCCGTTTCAGACCACCGAGGTCTGGCGCAAACGCCTCGCGCCGGACAACGAGCGGGTGGTGCAACTGGTGGCGCTGCATCAGGGGGTGGTGATTGGCAATCTGGGGCTGGAACAGTTCTCACGGATTCGCCGCAGTCACGCCGGCAGTGTCGGCATGGCCGTTGCGGTGGCGTGGCAGGGCAAGGGTGTCGGTTCGAAGCTGTTGGCGACGACGCTGGACGTGGCGGACAACTGGATGAACCTGCACCGGGTCGAGCTTTCGGTGTACGCCGACAACGAGGCGGCCATCGGGCTCTATCGCAAGTTCGGTTTCGAAACCGAGGGCCTGTTCCGCGATTACGCCGTGCGTGACGGGCAATGGGTCGACACCCTGAGCATGGCGCGTCTGCGCAAACGCTGACCTTCTGTCCGTCAATGGCTGACGAGGCGACCGTGCAGGCAAATGACTTGTACGGTCGTCATCGGCATCTGCCATGCTCAAAGTCCGCAGCACCGCTCCTTGAAGGAACACCGCAATGGACGACGTACAGCAACTGGGCGAAATGCTTCGCCACTATGCCGACAGCGAAGCGCACAAGAAGCAATTGTTCGAGACCCAGTCGGCGACCTGGGCTACACGGATCACTGAGTTGTTCGGGCAGATCCAGCAATGGCTGGCACCGGTGCAGGCGCCGGGTTTGCTGGAGGTGAGTCGGGAGGCGTACGTGGCGTTCGGGCCGAGCATTCAGGTTGAGACGTCAACCTTCAAGACTGAAAAACTGAGCATCGTGATCGCCGGCAAACCGGTGGAGTTCGTGCCGGATGTGATGGGCAGTGGCGGGCAGATTTCGTTGGCGGTGATGGGGCTGACGGCGGCGCGGTACGGGAGTATTTCGCTGGTGGGGCTGCCGGGCGGGGAGTGGCAGTGGCGCAAGACCAATGGGTTGAAGGATCCGGATACGTTTGTGTTTGATGCGAATTTTCTGGCGCAGCAGCTGCAGAGCCTGATTCCGCGCGATCGCACCTAGGGCCAAATCGATCCCACACCCAGTGTGGGATCGATCATCGGGTGCAATTACATTTCGAGGTTGACCCACCCCGGCTTCGCCACCTCCGGCGCCACCGCCTTCACAGTCTTGCCCGTAGCCAACTCAACCCGCCGAGCCACCTCCGGATCATCGGCAAACGGCGTCAGACTCGCATCATCCAGGCTTTCAGCCGTTTCGTGGCGCAAGCAATACTCCACCGACAGCCACAAAAACAGCACGCCCAACACATTCAAAAAGATATCGAACATGACCGGCTCCCTTGATCAGGCGATCTGCGCTTCACGGTGGGCAATCGCGACATCCGCCACCCGCACGGTGCGCCATACGTTGTAGGCCATCAGCAACATGCCCGTCAGGAAGAACACCCCACCGGCAAACCGTACGACAAACCCCGGATGGCTGGCCTGCAGCGCTTCGACGAACGAGTAGGTCAGCGTGCCGTCCTCGTTGATCGCCCGCCACATCAGACCCTGAGTGATGCCGTTGACCCACATCGAAGCGATGTACAACACCGTGCCGATGGTCGCCAGCCAGAAGTGCAGGTTGATCAGCGGCGTGCTGTGCATCCGCTCGCGGCCGAAGACCTTGGGCACCATGTGGTAGGTCGCGCCGAAGGTGATCATCGCCACCCAGCCGAGCGCGCCGGCGTGTACGTGGCCGATGGTCCAGTCGGTGTAGTGGGAGAGGGCGTTGACGGTCTTGATCGCCATCATCGGGCCTTCGAAGGTCGACATGCCGTAGAACGCCAGCGACAGGACGAGGAAACGCAGGATCGGGTCGGTGCGCAACTGATGCCAGGCGCCGGACAGGGTCATCATCCCGTTGATCATCCCGCCCCAGCTCGGGGCCAGCAGAATCAGCGACATCGCCATCCCCAGCGACTGCGCCCAGTCTGGCAGCGCGGTGTAGTGCAAGTGATGCGGGCCGGCCCAGATGTACAGGGTGATCAGCGCCCAGAAGTGCACGATCGACAACCGGTACGAGTACACCGGCCGATTGACCTGTTTCGGCACGAAGTAATACATCATCCCGAGGAACCCGGTGGTTAGGAAGAACCCCACTGCGTTGTGCCCGTACCACCACTGCACCATGGCGTCGGTGGCGCCGGAATACACCGGATAGGACTTGAACCAGTCCACCGGAATCGACAGGTGATTGACCACGTGCAGCATGGCGATCACCAGGATGAACGCGCCGAAGAACCAGTTGCCGACGTAGATGTGTTTGGTCTTGCGCTGTACCACGGTGGTGAAGAACACCACGGCATACGCGACCCAGACCACCGCCATCCACACCGCGCCGGAGAATTCGATCTCGGCGTATTCCTTGGTGGTGGTGTAGCCCATCGGCAGGGTGACCAGCATGATCACGATCACCGATTGCCAGCCCCAGAAAGTGAAGGCTGCGAGTTTGTCCGAGTACAGCCGCACCTGACAGGTCCGCTGTACCGCGTAGTAACTGGCGGCGAATTGCGCACTGCCGGCGAAGCCGAAAATCACCAGACTGGTGTGCAACGGTCGCAAGCGGCCGAAGGTGGTCCACGGCAAGTCCAGATTCATGTCCGGCCATACCAGTTGCGAGGCGATCCATACCCCCATCGCCATGCCCACGACACCCCAGAAAACAGTCGCGATGACGAATTGGCGGACGACCTTGTAGTTATAAGCCTGTCCGATTGTTGCTGTGCTCATGGTCAATTCTTCCACGGTTGCAAAGTCTTGCCAGGCCACCCGGTCTGGCACGAGCTGCACTGTAGAAACCCCACCGGAAACAAAACAGGCTCAGGAATTGATCATTTGTGCGGATCAGATCGAAGCGCTGCCTGCGGCCATCTGCCGCGCCCTGATACGGTTTTTATGTGTTCAGGTGAATCTGTTGTGCACTGCGCCGTTCGTCCATAGTCAGGGAAAATACTGTGGGAACGGGCGAACCCGAGATAGCGCCAGACGCGAACTGGCGCTATCTCGGGTTCGCCCGTTCCCACAGGAATCTGTGCATTCCTGATGAGGTAGCCGATGTATCAATACGACGATTACGACCGGGCACTGGTGTTCGAGCGCGTTGCGCAGTTTCGCGATCAGGTCGAGCGCTTCATGGCCGGGGAGTTGAGCGAAGAAGAGTTCCTGCCGCTGCGTCTGCAAAACGGCCTGTACATGCAAAAGCACGCTTACATGCTGCGGGTGGCCATTCCTTACGGCACGCTGAGCGCCGAACAGATGCGCACACTGGCGAGCATTGCCAGTGACTACGATCGTGGCTACGGCCACTTCACCACGCGGCAGAACATGCAGTTCAACTGGATCGAACTGCACGAGGTGCCGGACATTCTCGAACGTCTGGCGCAGGTCAACATGCATGCGATCCAGACCTCGGGCAACTGCGTGCGCAACATCACCACCGAAGCCTTCGCCGGGGTCGCGGCAGACGAGTTGATCGACCCGCGCCCGCTGGCGGAGATCCTGCGGCAATGGTCGACGATCAACCCGGAATTCCTGTTCCTGCCGCGCAAGTTCAAGATCGCCATCTGCTCGGCGAAACAGGATCGCGCGGCGATCATGATGCACGACATCGGCCTCTACCTTTACCCCGGCCGCGACGGGCAGATGCTGCTGCGAGTGATCGTTGGCGGTGGTCTGGGGCGCACGCCGATCCTCGGTCTGCAGATCCGCGACGGTTTGCCGTGGCAGCACTTGCTGTCCTACGTCGAGGCGGTGCTGCGGGTCTACAACCGTCACGGCCGACGGGACAACAAGTACAAGGCGCGGATCAAGATTCTGGTCAAGGCGCTGGGTATCGAGGCGTTCGCCAAGGAAGTCGAAGAAGAATGGCAACACCTCAAGGATGGCCCGGCGCAACTGACCGAGGACGAATACCTGCGGGTTGCCAACGCCTTTGTCCCACCGAGCTACCGGACTCTGGCGGGCACCGATCTGGATTTCGGCACGTACCTGGCCGACAACCCGGCGTTCGCCCGTTGGGTTGCGCGCAATGTGCAACCGCACAAGGTGCCGGGCTACACCAGCGTGGTGCTGTCGACCAAACCGGGCCTGGCCTCGCCCCCGGGGGACGTGACCGGTTTGCAGATGCTGGCGGTGGCCGACTGGTCCGAACGTTTCGGTTTCGGCGAAATCCGTATCGCCCACGAGCAGAACATCGTTCTGCCGGATGTGCCCAAGTCCGAGCTGTTCGCGTTGTGGCAACTGGCGAAAGAGCAAGGGCTGGGTGCTGCCAATGTCGGCCTGTTGACCGACATCATTGCCTGCCCCGGTGGCGATTTCTGTGCGCTGGCCAACGCCAAGTCGATTCCGATTGCCCAGGCGATTCAGGCGCGTTTCGACAACCTCGATTACCTGCACGACCTCGGTGATATCAGCCTGAACATTTCCGGCTGCATGAACGCCTGCGGCCATCACCACATCGGCAACATCGGGATTCTCGGCGTCGATAAGAACGGCAGCGAGTGGTACCAGATCACCCTCGGCGGGTCGCAGGGCAAAAACAGCGCGCTGGGTAAAGTCATCGGCCCGTCGTTCAGCGCTGCCGAAGTGCCGCAGGTGATCGAACGGATCATCGGCACCTTCGTGCGCTACCGCGAGAGCGAAGAACTGTTTGTCGATACCGTGGCGCGCATCGGGCTGGAGCCGTTCAAGGAACGGGTCTACCCGAAAACGCTGGAGGTGTCGGCATGAACAATCTGCTGCGGATGGAGGCGAGCGGGGCGCGGATTGTGCTCGACGATCCATGGACGCTGATCCGTTCACCGGATACGGATGGCGCCGCTGACATGTCGATTCTGCCGCTGGCCCACTGGCTCGAATCACCCTCGACCCATGCAGTCTGGCTGGGCCCGGACGACGGCGTCGAAAGCCTGCTGCCGTGGTTGGCATCGCTGCCGCTGATTGCCCTCGATTTCCCGAGTTTTCGCGACGGCCGCGCCTACAGTCAGGCTTATCTGCTGCGCAGCCGTTTTGGCTGGAAAGGCGAATTGCGGGCGATTGGCGATGTGCTGCGCGATCAACTGAGCCACATGCGCCAGTGCGGGTTCGACAGCTTCGCCGTGCGCGAGGACAAATCCGCCGAGGATGCGCTCAAGGGGTTGGCGGGGATGAGCGTGTTGTACGGGCGCTCCGTCATCGAGCCGCGACCGTTGTTCAGGCGGCGTTGAAGCGAGGCCCGCACAGGGGAAACCCTTAGAACCCTTACAAATCGGGGATTTTTCCTTGGGTCGATGGTGGCCTTTTGGTAGAGTCCCCGTCGCCAGCGGGTTTTCGGCTGGACGACGGAACGAAGAAGGGAGTCTGTTTGTGAGTGCGGGCAAGAAGATCTTGGGCCTGACGGCGTTGCTGTTGATGCTGACGTTGTGGGCCGGTTACATCTACGTATTCAACGAAAGCCGTGGCGGTCAGCTCGGCGGTGTCGGCGAAAGCACCGCGTGGTGCGGCACGCCGCCGTCCTCGGATGCGGCGCTGCTGGGCAAGGATCAGTTGACCTTGCGCATCACCAACAACCTGCGCGGCGAGTTCATGCTCAGCGGTGCGGTGGTGGTGTCCGAACGCACCTTCAACCGCTATGACCTGGGCCGCAACGAACTGCGTCTGCGCCTGGAACCGTTGCAGTGGACTTACGGCGCCACGCCGATCTTCCTTGAGCAAGTGAAGGTCCTGCCGCTGAGCCGCAACCTCGCCTCGACCGACAAGAGTGCCTTTGCCCAACTCGAATCGCGCCCGATCGGCGTTCAGGGGCGGGTCACCGAGTTTCCTTTCGACACTTATCGCTACGGCTACAAGCCAGTCCTGTACTACCTCAAGGGCAACGAGCGTGTCGACCTGCGCTTCAAGAACATCACCACGCTGATGGAGATGTCCAACACCTTCACGCCGATCCAGAAATACAACCGCGCCGACTACATCAACGAGAAAAACGTGATGGTCCGCGACGAGGACTACAAAGCCTACGGCCACCACGAATGCGCCTTCAGCGTCGAGCGCAAAGGCGCGTTCAAGGTTGTGGTGCTGTTGATGCTGCTGGTGTTGTGCCTGCCGTTGCTGCTGGTGTTCTACCGCGATGAGCCGGGGATCGACTTCCTCGCCACGCTGGTGGGGATCGGCGTGGTGCGCACGGTGCTGGTGGGGCCGGTGCAGGATTTCCAGCTGTACAACATCGACTTCCTGTTTGGTGCTGCGTTGTTGTTGGTGGGCACGGTTTCGCTGATCAAGGCGATGCGGATTAACAGTCGGCGGGAGATGGCGTTGCGCAGTGGAGAGACTTCGACCTGGTAACGCAATCGGGCGGGAGCAACCAAGCGTTGCTCCCGCCCGTTTTCATTTCAATGCCGGATCCCCCATATTCATCTTCTTCCACCCCTGCAACAGCACCTGCGCCTTCGGCTCCTGCCCGCTGTCCAGATACCACTGAATCAGCGACAACCGCGCATTGCGGTTCGCCGGTTGTACCTTGAGCAGTTTCTCCAGTTGCTCGCTTGCCTGATCCACCTTGCCGCTGTCATGCAACGCCACCGCCAGCACGTAACCGTATTGCGCGTTCTGCGGTTCCAGTTGTGCGGCTTTGCCAAGCGCCGACATGGCTTCAGTGGTTTTGCCCGCGCGAATCAGTGACAGGCCTCGGGTGTGCTGCAGCAGGGCCGCGTCAGGGTGTTGCTTGAGGCTGGCATCGAGCAGTTGCTGCGCCTCCTGACCACGACCATTGGCCTCCAGCCATTGCACCAGCGTGACCAGCGCCGGGTAGAAGTCCGGGTCGCGCTTCAGTGCGGTTCGCAACAGCCCTTCAACTTCCGAGCCGCGACCGCTGGCCTGATAGAGCATCGCCAGGTTCAGGTTGGCTTCGGCACGTTCGGCCAGGCTCTTCTGCACGGCTTCGTACTCGGCAATCGCCACGTCCCAATTGGCCTGAGCCGGGCCCAGGCCATTGCGGGCAACACTCAGCAGATCCCGCGCAGCGACGATTCGTACTGCTTTCACCGGATCACCGAGCAACGGCGTCAACAGCGGCAAGCGCTCTGGCGGTGGCAGGAACGCGCTGATCGCCCGTACCGCGCTTTCGCGTACCTGTGACGCCGGGTGCTTCAGGTCCGTGGTCGCCAGTTTCAGCGCCTGTTCACTTGGATAGAGTGGCAATTCCGCGAGCAATGTCGCTCGCTGGATTGCCGGCAGGTTGCTGCGCTGCAATTGCTCGTACAACGCTTGTGCGGCGCCGGGCTGGCCGTTGCGAATCAGCCACAGGCTCTCGTCGTAACGCGGCGCTTGAGGTTCGGTCGAGGCAGTCCACAGTTTGAATTGCGCGGTGACCTTGTCGCCGGCCTTGCCCTGATGACAGGTCAGGCAGGCGTCTGGCGTGCCGAGCTTTTGCGCACGCTCCGGGTTGGGGATGCTGAAGCTGTGGTCATGCCGGAAGTCGTTGCCCATGTAGAACTTGCCGGGCATGTGGCAATCCACGCATTGCGAGCCGGGCTGACCCATGGTGTGGCGGGTGTGTTCGATGGAGTCGTAGTTCTTCGCTTGCAGGCCCTGGCCGTCGACGCCTTCCACCGAGGTCTTGCCGGCGCTGTTGTGGCATTGCAGGCACACCGCGTTGCCCGGTGCTTTCAACTCGGTGCTGTGAGGGTTGTGGCAGTTGCTGCAGCGCACGCCCTTGTCGAACATTTTGCTCTGGGCGAAGGAGCCGTGTTCGAACACTTCGTCCTTGATCTTGCCGTCCAGCGCATACAGTTCGCGGGTCAGGGTGCTGGGCAGGTAATCGTCCATCAGCCGTTTGCCGACGGTGTAGCCATCGCCCAGCGGCGCGCGGCGAGCGTGGCAGCGGGCGCAGGTTTCGATCTCGACGGTGGCGTTCTTGTCCTTGAGATCGACGTCGAAGCCGGCGTGAATCAGGTCGGTTTTCTTCGCCGTCCATTGCAGATGATTCGACGCCGGCCCATGACAGGCCTGGCAACCGACGCCGAGGCTGTTCCAGTGGCTGGCGAAGGTGTTGCTGGCCGCGTCGAAATTGCGCTTGAACCCGGTGGTGTGGCACTCGACGCACATGAAGTTGGCGTTCTGGCTCGGCTTGCTCCAGTGCAGCGGATTCTTGAAGTTCACGCCCTGGCCGGGGTAGAGGTGAAACCAGCGGTTTTTCTCGGTATCCCAGGCGACGCCAAGGGCCTGCAAGCGGCCTTCACCGACTTCGATCAGGTATTGCTGAAGCGGCGCGATGCTGAAGGTGTAGGCGACTTTGAAGTCGGCGTTCCTGCCGTCGACGCCAGGTGTATTGACCCAGAACTCGTCGCCCTTGCGCGCGAAACGGGTGGATTCGTTTTCGGCTTTGAAGGTGACATTGTTGAAGTCACCGAGCATGGTTTCGGCATTCGCCGGTTGCATCGCCAACTGATGATGGGAGTCTTGCCAGTCCTTGACCTGTTCCTGGTGACAGCCCTGACATTGCTGTTCATCAACCATGGACGCGGGCAGTGTTGCTGCAGGTTTGGCCGCTACCGCAACAGGCGTGCTGACCGGCACGACTTTGACCGGTGCCGGAGCGGGGCTGAACAGAAACCAGCCGATCCCCGCCACGGCCGCGAGCAGCAGGCCAATGGTGACGGGAAACAGGTAGCGTGAAATCGAGGTCGGTGAAGCATCAGGCTGGCGCGGTGCATCGTTATTTTTATGCTTGGGCATTGCGACTTCCGTAGTCCAGGTGCATTGGCCTTCTGGCGTGCGTTCAAGCTCGATGCAGCTTTGCCGGATGCCCGGCATCTGTCAAATGACCGTTGTGAACCGGTACACGGCACCGCGCCAATATTGTGTGTTCTGATCGCAATTCGCGGGTTTTTAGCTATACCTGTAACTCCCCAATGCAACAAATCAGGCCTTCTGACAGGAGTTACAGCATGAAGCTAGCCGTGATGATGAGCACCCTGTGCATTGCCACTCTTGGCGTGGTGGGTTGCTCCAGCAAAACCGTCGCTCCAGATGAGTACTCCGGGTTTCTCAAGGACTACAGCCAACTCAAGGAGGCCAAGTCACCGTCCGGGGCCGAGGTGATGCGCTGGGTCGATCCCAAGCTCGATATCAACAAGTTCACCAGCGTCTATATCGAACCGACGCAGCTCTACCCAAAACCTCAACCGACCGTGAAGATTCCGCAACAGACCCTCAATGGCATCACCGCTTACTACGATCAGGCGCTCAAGCGTGAAGTGGGCAAATCCTTGCCATTGGCCAGCGGCCCTGGCCCGGGCGTGATCGTGGTGCGTGCGGCGATCACCGCCGTGAGCAGCAAGACCGAAGGGCTGCATGCCTATGAAGTGATCCCGATTGCCCTGGTGGCGGCAGCGGTCAGTACCGCCAGCGGCATCCGCGATCAGGAAACCACCCTGGCCACCGAAGCGGTGTTCCTCGATGGCGGCAATAACAAGGTCGTGGCCCAGGTCGTGCGCAAAGGCACCGGCAAACCGCTGCAGAACGACTCCCAGGTGATGAAGGCCGATGACGTGAAAGCCGTGATCGATGGCTGGGCGTCGGACATGCATCAGTCGTATCTGAAGATGAAAGCCAAATAGTCCCGGAAATCATTCCCACGCACCGCGTGGGAATGATCGGATGACGAGAGTCACTGCCCGACAAACCAGCGGAAATACGGATTCCCTCCATCTCCCTGCATCACCTCGCGAATATCCCGGCCCCAGGCATCCCGATCACCGTCATAGGCGTGCAGGCTTGCGCGATAGAACTGCATCAGGCGCTGTCTGTGCCCCTGCATCCGTTCAGCGAACCCGGCATCGGCATTCACCAGCGGCGGTGTGACATACAGATCCAGCAACGCCGGCAGCACCCGGGTGATCTCTTTGGATCGGACCCACGGCGCGTATTCGATGCGCGGCTGATCGTCAGTCACCGCCGGTGCGTCGGCGGCAAAACGTTCCAGACCGGCGCGATCGGTGACCCAGGTCGACAGCAACGCCGGCGCCGAACCGATGCCGACGTCCTGCAAGGTGCTGCGTACGCTGTCCTGTTGCAGGCGTCGGGTGATTTTTTCGGCATCCAGTTCGATGGGTGTCAGCGAGCCTACCAGCAGCATCTCGTGGAACTCGCTGGTCCACAGCGTCGCGTACGGGAAGACGTCGAGGAAGCTGCGCACCAGTGAACGCGAGTCGTCGATGTTCTGGGTCGGCAGTGGCAGCCATTGCGCCACAAGACCCTGAGCATTCAGGCGACTGACCGCCAGTTGATAGAAGTCCCGGGAATACAGATTGACCACGCCGGCCGCGGAGGGCGGTGGCGGCTCGAGGGTGATCAGGTCGTAGGTCTGCGGGCTGCGCAGCAGTTCCTGACGACCGTCGCGCAGCCGCACATCGACGCCGGGATCGCTGGCAGCGTTGAAGTTGCCCTTGAACAACGGCGCAGCCTTGATCACTGACGGCAGCAGCTCGGCCACGACCCGATGTTCCAGCCCCGGATAGCGCAGCAACGCGCCGGCAGTGATGCCGGTACCGAAACCGATGACCAGCGCCGAGCGCGGCTCGCCGTTGTGGATCAGCAGTGGCAGCAGCGCCTGAATCCGCATGTAGCGCAGCGACGGCATCGCATCGCCGGTATTCGACACGCCCAGGATGTACAGGCGCTGGAAAGCGTTCTGGCCTCGACCTTGAGTGACCACCGCGACCGTGCCGCCGCGTCCCTCTTCATAAAAGGCCAGCGTGCCGTTGCGCGCGCCGGGGAGCAGGCTGGCGAGTTTGTCGACCGGCGTCAGCACGGCCAGTGCAACGGACAGCAAGCCCAACGCGGCCACTGCCTGACGCCGGCCTTTCTTCACGCCATGGCCCTTGCGCACGGCGAACCAGCCGATGCCGGCGGCAATGATCGCCAGCAGGCCCAGCGTGCGTACCAACCCCAGCAATGGAATCAGCAGGAAACCGCAGAGCATCACGCCGATGATTCCGCCCAACGTGTTGAACGCTACCACCGCGCCGACATCGCGGCCGACATGCTCGTGGCCGACACTCAAACGCAGGGCCAACGGAAACGCCGCGCCCAGCAGCAAGGTCGGCAGGAACACAATGCACAACGCCGCAACAGCGAAACGTGCGCTCATGCCGGCCAGTTCACTGGCGCCTTGAGTCACGAGCCAGATTTCCGCCTGACTCTGGGCGATCACCAGCCAGCGACCGAGCAGGGCGATTTCCAGCAGGGCGATCAATCCCGCGCCAGCGATCAGCAAGCCGAACACGCCCCACGGATCGCGAATCCGTTCGACGCGACGGGCGAGCAGGGCGCTGCCGATAAACAGCCCGGTCAGGTAGGTTGCCAGCACCACGGCGAACGCGTAAGTGCGGGTACTCATGAATTGCACGATCGACTGCGACCACACCACTTCGTAACCGAGGGCCACGCCGCCGGCGATGGAATACAGCCAGAGGGCGGTGCGATCCGGCGCTTTTTCAGTGTGATGTTTGAGCGGGGCTTCGACCGGCATCGGATGTTGGCGCTGCCAACCCAATGCGCCGGCGGCGGCCAGCAGATTGAGCATCGCTGCGGCCAACGCACTACCGCGCACGCCGAGGGTGGCGATCAGCACGAACGCCGCGAGCAGGGTGCCGACAATCGCCCCCAGGGTATTCGCCGCGTACAACTGGCCGCCGCCCTTGCCCGGCGCACTGCCCAGCGAGCGCACCAGCACCGGCAGCGTGCCGCCCATCAACACGGCCGGAACGCCCACCAGCATGAACGGCAACACCCAGGCCAACAGACCGACATGATCCTGCAACCAGGCAAACGGACTGGCCGCCACGCTCATGGCAAACGTCGCACCGACGCCCAGCACGGCCACCAGTACTTCCAGCCCGGCATATAGCAAAACCGGTTGCGCCAGGCGATCCGCCCAACGCCCGAACAGCCAGCCACCGATAGCCAGCCCGGCAAAGAAGGCACTGATGCCGGTGGTGATCGCGTAGACCTCGACCCCGACCACCAGCGACAGCTGCTTGATCCACAACACCTGATACACCAGCGCCGCCGCGCCGGAAATGCACAGCAGCAGGGCGGGGATCAGCAACGCCGGGGCGGCGGTATGCGGGAGGGGATGGGCCGACGACTTGCTGGCGACACGTGAGGACATTGCGACTGCCTTGTTCCGGTTGATGAATGATTGTTCCCATGCATAGCGTGGGAACGACCACTAAAAAGGGCCGCTCGCCATTGACGGCGAGCGGCGGTCCAGCGGTCTTACTGTGCAGGCTGGTTCTTCATTTTTTCTTCGATCTTCGCGTCCACCGCCGCACGGATCTGGTCGATGCTGAAGCTCGCCGGTTTCTGGCTTGGCGGATACTCGATGAAGGTCTGGAGGAAGCGCGCTGCCTTGGTGGTGGCGACGGCGACCAGATACACGTTCTTGGTCGACCAGTCGTAATACTGATCGGACACCACGTCGGCCCGCTCATACGGGTCCATCCTCAGGTTGAAGATTTTCGGTACGCGCAACGGTGTGAACGGGTTGCTCCACACCGCGAAGCCACCGGGCGCACGCTGCTCGGCGAACACGGCTTTCCAGTTGCCGAAACGCATCGATACCAGCATGCCGTCGTCGTTGAAGTAGAAGAATTCGTTGCGTGCACCGTTCGGTTGTTGGCCCGTCAGGTAAGGCAACTGGTTGTAGCCATCCAGATGCACCTTGAAGTTGGTGCCGCCGCTGGTGGGCGCCCAACCCTTGAGCAGCTTGCTGGCGACATCGGTATCACCGGCCGCCGCGAGCAAGGTCGGGAACCAGTCGAGTCCGGAGAACATCTCGTTCGAGACCTCACCCGGTTTGACCTTGCCCGGCCAGCGGATCATCGCTGGTACGCGGTACGCGCCCTCCCAGTTGGAGTTCTTCTCGTTGCGGAACGGCGTGGTCGCCGCGTCCGGCCAGGAGAACTGGTTCGGCCCGTTGTCGGTGGTGTAGACGACGATGGTGTTGTCGGCGATTTTCAGGTCGTCGAGGGTCTTGAGCAGTTTGCCGACGTCGCCGTCGTGCTCGACCATGCCGTCCGCGTACTCGTTGCCGGGCATGCCGCTCTGGCCCTTCATCGAATCACGCACGTGGGTGAACAAGTGCATGCGGGTGGTGTTCATCCAGACGAAGAAAGGCTTGTCGGCCTTGGCTTGTTTCTCGATGAACGCCTGGGCGGCGGCGGTAGTTTCGTCGTCGATGGTTTCCATGCGTTTGGTGGTCAGCGCGCCGGTGTCTTCGATCTTGCCGTCGGCGAAGCTGTGGATCACGCCACGCGGGGAGTTGGCCTTGACGAACTCTGCATCGTCTTTCGGCCAGTAAGGACGTTCCGGTTCTTCTTCGGCGTTGAGGTGATAGAGGTTGCCGAAGAACTCGTCGAAGCCGTGGTTGGTCGGCAGGTATTCGTCCTTGTCACCGAGGTGGTTCTTGCCGAACTGGCCTGTCGCGTAGCCCTGGGACTTGAGTGCCTGGGCAATCGTGATATCGCGCTTTTGCAGCCCGACCGTGGCGCCCGGTGCGCCGACTTTCGACAGGCCGGTACGCAGTGGCGTCTGACCGGTGATGAAGGAGGATCGTCCTGCGGTGCAGCTGTTCTCCGCATAGTAGTCGGTGAACATCATGCCTTCCTTGGCGATCCGGTCGATGTTCGGCGTCTTGTAGCCGACCACGCCCATCGAGTAGGCGCTGATGTTGGTCTGGCCGATGTCATCGCCGAAGATCACCAGAATGTTGGGTTTTTCAGCGGCTGTGGCAGTTGCCGACAGCGCCATCACCGACGTTGCCACGAGGGCGAGTTTCGGTAGCCACTTGCGTATGCGAGTCATCAGACTTGCTCCTTTTGCGCGGGGGTGGTGTGGTGCGTCAAACGTTTCTTGCAGTCCTGCGTCACGCTTTTGTTATTTCACTTGCTCGGGGGCGGGTGGATCGAACGGGTAGATCCGGCGCCAGTCGCTCGCCATGTCCACAACGGTCCAGCCACGGGAATTCGCTTCGTCGAGGGCCTTGTCCAGGCGCCCGATCTCGGATTTTCGGTCATAGGCCCATTCGCGTTTGGCATCGGTGTGATGCACCAGGCCCATGAAGCGTTTGCCGGGGCCTGCCGCCGTCCACTGGAGCATTTGCAGGTCGCCGTCGGAGTTGCCAAACGCGAGGATCGGCCGGCGACCGATCACCGCATCGATGCTTTCCGGTTTGCCGGGACCGTCGTCGTTGTGCGCCAGTTTGGCGGTGCGCACGATCGAGGCCTTGCCGTCCTTGTAGCTGAACGCCGTCACGAAGGTGGTGCCGATCACTTGCTCCGGCGGGATGCCGTAGACCTTCTCGGCGAAGGCACGCATGAACGCCGTGTCGCCGCCGGAAACGATGTAGGTCTTGAAGTCCTGGCTGCGCAGGTAGTCGAGCATTTCCAGCATCGGCTGGAAGATCATCTCGGTGTACGGTTTGCCGGTTTTCGGATGCCGGGCCTGGGTCAGCCAGGTTTTGGCGTAGTCATCGAAGGCGTCGGTGGTCATGCCGGTGTGGGTGGCGGCGAAGATCTTCAGGATGCCGTCCATGCCGGCGGCGGCGAGCGCCTTGTGGTCATTCTCGATCACGGCCTTGAACGGTTGCGTGGTCTTCCATTCCGGATGCTGCGGCGCGGTGCGCTTGACCTCGTCGAAGGCGAACAGCAACTCGAAATACGCGGGTTGCTCGCTCCACAGCGTGCCGTCATTGTCGAACACGGCAATGCGTTCGGCGGGTTTGACGAAGTCCTTGCCGGACTGGTCGGTGATCGCCTGGACGAATTCGATGATGTGCTTTTTCGCCGGCCCGTCGTTCCATGACGGCAGCGGCTCGCTGGCCTGGGCCAGCAATGGCAGTGCGAGGCTGAACAACAGGGCCAGACCAAAACGTTGGCGGTGCAGCATCGGGTTCGTCATGGGAAATCCTTCTCGTGGACGGGGTTGAGCGGGCGCAAGGCCGGGGCCGATCGGGCCTGCTGCTGTTCGGCCTGACTGTGAAGCGTAGACAACGATTGGCGCAGTTGGCCCAGTGTTTGTTCGGTGGCCGGTTCGCGGCCGTAAAGGCCACGCAACAGTCCTTGCAGGCGTTGCCCTGAATCGACCAGTTTCAAGCCCAGCCCACGGCGGCGCAGCCACAGATAAACAGCGCTCAATTGCGCAGGCTTGCTGGTGAGTTGCGGGGTGATTTGTTGCCACGCGCTTTCGGCTGATTGCTGCCAGGCCAGCGCTCGTTTGTGCTTGCGGGTTTGCCACTGCTGGCGGGCACGGCTGAGCGCTGGCCAGCCCAGATAGCCGCCAACGATCAGTACGACGAGCAAGGCCAGCCACGCCAGCCAATGGGGGGAAAGGTGCAGGCGATTGTTCTGGCCGAGTCGTTTGAGGTCTTCGGTGATCGAGAACACCGGCTTGTACGCACTGTTGGCGGCGGCCTCTAAAGTGATTGCAGGAACCTGCGCGGTGCGACTTTGCTGCGCGCGCGAATCCCACCATTTCACCTCGATGGCCGGCAGGGTGTGGGCGCCGGCCGTGTCGATGCGATAGCTGACGCTGTCGATGCGCTGACCGCCGAGGATATCGCCGCGACCGTCATCCAGATTGCTGATCTGCGGGGTCTTCACATAGCGACTCAGTCCGTTGACCTCCACCAGCGCTGGAGCGGGCAGCGCCATGGCGAGTGCGCCGTCGGCCTGCAGCGTCAGTTGGCGGGTGATGCTGTCGCCGACTTTCAGCGGCGTCGCCGAGTTGATGAGGGTTTGATTGAAGCGCAGCCCCGTGGCCACCAGCGGCGTTTCACCGGGTTTGAAACCGGGTGGCTGGGCGGCGCTGAACTGTAGCGGCTGGCTCTGGGCACTGATCTCGCTGGTGGCTTGACCGGGGCTGGCGCGCACGGTCAGGGCCGGAATGTTGAAACCCCGGGCAGCGTTTGGCGTGATCAGATAGCTGTAGCGCAGGCCCGTGAAATTCTGGCCGTCGAAGGTCTGGTTCAGGTGCTGGGCCTGACCGTCCGGCGGCATGACCAGCGCGCCGTCAAGCTTCAGGTCGGGCAGGGTGGGGGCGCTGGTGAACCAGGTGTCGGTGAGAACATCGAGTTGCAGCGCCAGCAGGCCGCCGACGATGGCGCCATCGGCGGGTTGCAGGTGAGCCTGCACGCGCAGCTGCGGTTCAGCGGCTGCTATCTGGGCGCTCAAAAGGCACACAAGCCCTATCAACCGGTTCATGGCTTGGCCCCCGCCTGATCCTGCAAGCTGAATTTCTGCTTGAGGAATTTCGCCGGGGAGGTCGTGAGGTTCTGCAACCACAGCGCATCCGACGCCGCTTGTTCGGTCTCGACCGCTTTGCTCTGGCCCTTGCCCGGTGCCTTGTCGAACTTGACCTCGTCCGGTTTGGTTTGCGGCGCGTTCTGTTCGGCGCTCACGGTGTCTTTCTGCAAGGCAATCGCCAACGCCAGATTGGCCGTGGCTTCGGGGAATTGCGCTTGCAGCTTCAGGGCCTGGGTGTACGCCGCGATGGCCTCGTCGAACTTGAAGCGGCGCACGTAAATGTTGCCCAGATAGAAATACGCCTGCGGCGTGTCCAGCCGCGCGAAGGTCGCCAGCGCCAGGTCGTAGTCAGCCGCGTGATAGGCCGCCACGCCTTTCCAGTACGGATCGACAAACAGCGCCGCCGCCTGCGGGAAATGCTCATGCTCGAAGGCCCAGCGCCCTTGCTGGTCGCGGGTAAAGAAAGCGTCGGTCAGCGCGTTGGCCTGAGCCGGCGCTGCTGGCCAGCCAAGGCCCACGGCCACTGCAAGCGCCGGCATCCAGTTCACGCTCCAACCCTTGCGCACGTTTAACAGCGCCAGCAACACCAGCGGCCAGCACAGCCAGTAACCGGCGTCTTTCCAGTGCAATTCCCGCTGCTCGGCACTGGCGCTCTGGAAGTGCTGCTGCGCGTGCAGTTCGATCCAGTCCAGGTCGTCGTCATTCAGCGTCAGGCTGCCGAGCGGCGCATCGAGCGCCGAGGCCAGTTTCTTGATGGCGGCCGGATCGAAACTGCCCAGGGTCGGGCGACCGTTGGCATCGATACGTGGCTGGCCGGTGGCGTCCTGAATGATGCCGCCATCCTGATTGCCCACCGCGAGCACCAGTACTTGCAACTGCTCATCCGGTTTTTCAAGCGGTGCGGTGTCGGCGCCATCGGTGATCAGCAGCAGGCTGCCCGGGACCTTTTCAGCGTTGAGCAACCGCCTGGCCTGATCGATCACTGCGCCGACGTTCTTGCCCGGTTTGTCGATCAGCCCGGTGCCCAGCGCTTGAATGAACGTGTCGAGCAGCGCCGGATCATCGGTTGGCGGCAGCACCAGATGCGCGCTGCCGGCGTAGGCAATCAGCGCGGTGCGGGCACCGGCGCGGCGCTGGATCAGGTCATGCAGCTTGTGTTTGACGGCCTCAAGGCGAGTGGGCTGCACGTCGTTGGCATCCATCGACGGCGACAGATCGACAGCCACGATCAGCGGCGCGCGATTCTCCAGAAAGTCCGGGCGATCCTGCTCCCAGGTCGGCCCGGCCGCTGCCACCGCGCCAAGCATCAGCAGCGCACACAGCCAGTGCACCGGACGCAGGCGCTGGTGATCCTGCGGGGTGACCAGCAAGTGCGGCAGCAGATGCCCGGCGATGTTGCCGCGCAGCCTGCGTTGCAGGTCACGGCCACGGCGCCAGAGCCACGGCAGCAGGGCGCCGAACAGCGCCAACAGCAGCCACAGCGGGCGCAGGAAGTGGAAGTCACCGAGATTGATCTCCATCTCAGGCCTCCTGCCGCTGACGTGCAACCGCCAGCCGTGGGTGCAGCAGCGCGCCGAGGTGATACAGCGCCAGCACCAGCAGGGCCGCGCCCAACGGCCAGTGGAACAGTTCGCGTTGCGGCTGATGACTGAGGGTTTTCACTTGATGCGGCGTGAGACGGTCGAGGGTGCTGTAGACCTGCTCCAGCGCGTTGCGATCTTCGGCACGGAAGAACTGGCCGCCGGTGGTTTTGGCGATTTGCTCCAGCCCCGGCAGATTGACCTTGGCCTCGCCGGAGGCACTCGGGTCGCCGATGCCGATGGTATGAATCACCACGCCTTTTGCAGCGGCCATTTCGGCGGCATGGTCCGGCGTGATCGCACTGCTGGTGTCGTTGCCGTCGGTGAGCAGGATCAGGACTTTTTCCTGTTCATGGGTCTTGTCCAGCAACTTGAGGCTGAGACCGATGGCATCGCCAATCGCGGTGTTCGGGCCGGCCATGCCGATGCCGGTGTCGGCCAGCAGCAGCGACAGGCTGGCGTGATCAAGGGTCAGCGGCGCCTGCGGATAGGCGCCGCTGCCGAACACGATCAGGCCGAGGCGGTCGTCCTTGCGCTTGTCGATGAAGGTCTGGACGACGTCTTTGACCGCTGCCAGGCGATTGATTTTCTGGCCACTGGTGTTGGTGAAATCTTCGGTTTCCATCGACTGCGAAATGTCGATCGCAAGCATCAGGTCGCGCACCGGTTGCTGGCGCTCGATGGGTTTTTCGACGAACACCGGACGGGCGACGGCCAGCAGCAACAAGGCCCACACCAGGAAATTGAGCAGCAGTTGCCAGTGATTGCGCCGGCTGCCGGCGGTGCGCGGTGTTTCACCCACGGCGCGGCTCATAGCGTTGAAGAACGGCACGCGCACGGCGCTGCGGGCTTCCTGATACGCGGGCAGGCAGCGGTAGGCCAGCCAGGGCAGCGGCAGCAGGAGTAACAGCCACGGGTAATCAAGCTGCCACATGATGGTGCTCCACCCAGTGTTGGCAGGTGTCGAACAGCGCCTGCCGCTGCGGTGCAGGCAGGTCTCGCAGGACGTCGTCGGGGGCGTAGGCCAGTCGGGCCAGTTGCTGACTGAAATCGGCGGGCAGCGTTTTTTTGCTGTGTTGCTGCAAGAAGTGTTGCCAGTCCTCTTGTTCAGCGGCTGCGACCGATTGCGATTGCGGCATGGAAATAGCCACACGCTTGAGCAACTCCGGCAATTCGCGCAAGGCATTCAGGTCATCACTGCGATCACGCAACTGCGCCAGCCGCACCAGCGCTTCCCGCCGATACTGATCGCGCCGCCATTGCCGGTACCGCCGCGCCCCGATCGCCAGCGCTGTCAGTAGCAGAACGGCGAGCAACACCCACCAGCCCCAGGTCTGTGGCGCGTAACTGATCGGCGCGGGCAGGCCCAACTCCTTGAGTTGTTCGATGCTCGGAATGTTCGGGTTCACCGCCGGGGTCCGGCGCTTTTGCCAAGCTCGGCGCGCAATTGCTGATGGGCTTCTTCGGCGGTGCTGAACATCATCAGCGGCACCTGACTGCGGCGCAGCAGGGTGGCGACGTCCTTGAGCCGGCCACCGAGAAAATCCCCCAGCGGCTGATGCACGTTGCGTTTCTCGACCGCCAGTTCCACTTGCAACTGGCCCTGGGTGACCAGCAGTCGACCATCGCTCGGCAGCTTCATCGCCAACGGGTCGTAGACTTGCAGAGCGATCACATCGTTGTGTGCTGACAGTTGCCGCATCAACTGCAAGGTGCGTTCGCCGGCCCCGGCAAAGTCGCTGACGATGCAAATCAGATGGTCATGCCCGGCCAGCGCCAGGCAACGCTGCAAGGCCTTGTCCAGTTGATCCTCGTCTTCGGCGTCGGGGTTGCCGGCATTCAGCGCCTGATTCTGCTCGGCGATGCGACTGAGCAAGACCTCGACCCGTTTGCGGCTGCGCAGCGGCGCGATGCAGTCGATGCGCCGATCGTTGAAGACCAGCCCGCCGACCCGGTCCCCGGCATGGAATACCATCCACGCCGCCAGTGCGCCGAGTTCGGCGGCGACAGCGGATTTGAAGCTGCGCTGCGATCCGAAAAACATCGACATGCGCTGGTCGACCACGATCAGCGCCGGGCGATCGCGTTCCTCGGTGAAGGTGCGCACCACCGGTTTGCCGGTGCGCAGCGAGGCGCGCCAGTCGAGATGGCGCAAGTCGTCTCCGGGTTGATAGCGGCGCAACTCATCGAAGTTCAAACCCCGGCCACGCAGGCGCGAGGCGTGGTTGCCGGCGAGGATGCTGCCCTGTGGCTGGCGGGCCAGGAAACTCAGATCACGGGCCTTGAACTCCAGCGCCATCAACTGTGCGAGAGAGACATAGACCAGCCCGTCGGTGCTTTCCATATCAGGCCTCAGGCGGGAATCGCCACCTTGTCGAGAATCCGGTCCAGCACCTGATCGGCGCTGACGCCATCGGCCACCGCGTCGTAGCTCAGTTGCAGGCGATGGCGCAGCACCGGATGCACCACGGCGCGCACGTTGTCCGGCGAAACGAAATCCTGGCCCTGCAACCACGCATCGGCGCGGGCGCAACGGTCCAGCCCGATGCCGCCGCGCGGACTGGCGCCGATGGTGATCCAGCGGCCGAGGTCTTCGTCGTAATCGGCCGGATGGCGGGTGGCGTTGATCAGGTCGATCAGGTAACGGTCGATGGCAGGGGAGACGTGCACCGCGCTGACTTCCTTGCGTGCGGCGAAGATCACTTCCTGCGCCAGTTCGAAGCCCTTGGCCGGCGCGGTGTTGGCGCCCTGGGCGAACTCTTCGGCGCGCAGCAGTCGCAGCACCTGGCTCTCGTTGTCGGCGCTGGGGTAATCGAGCAGCACTTTCATCAGGAACCGGTCCATCTGCGCTTCCGGCAGCGGATAGGTGCCTTCCTGTTCAATCGGGTTTTGCGTCGCGACGACAATGAACAACTCCGGCAGCACGTGGCTGTTACCGGCCACGGTGATCTGCCGTTCTTCCATGGCTTCGAGCAATGCCGCTTGCACCTTGGCCGGCGCACGGTTGATCTCGTCGGCCAGAATCAGATTGCCGAACAGCGGGCCGGGCTGGAAACGGATCTCGTTTTTGCCTTCGACCTGATGCAGCACCTCGGCGCCGGTGATGTCCGAGGGCAGCAGGTCCGGGGTGAACTGGATGCGGCTCATCTTCGCGTCCAGATGCCTGGCCAGCGCCTTGACCGTGCGGGTCTTGGCCAGCCCCGGCAGGCTTTCCAGCAGCAAGTGCCCGTTGGCCAGCAGGCCGAGCAGGATCTGCCGGATCACCTGATCCTGGCCGAGCACCGTTTCAGCGATGCTGGCCTGCAGGGCGTTGAGGTCGGTGAGTGCGGTCATGGCGCGAGTCCTTGCTCAAAACATGAAGGTCGGGATGACCGGAACGAACGACAGCCGGAAATTCCAGCGGCTGCTGATCTGGTCTTCGGGGTGGATCGCCGAGTACTGGATCTCGCCGGAAATCCGCACCGGCAACTTGCCGAAATTGAAGATCCGCCCGGCGCCGATGCCGACGGGGAAGGTGACCTTGTTGCCGCCGTCAGCCTTCCAGTTGACCGTGACGTTGGGCGTCATGCCGACCCGCCATTGGGCCGGGCCGGGAATCACGCGCTGGATGAAGTACTGCACGTTGGTCAGGCTGACGTCCTTGCGATGACTGTCGCCGCCGACCGACCACCAGTGCTGCGGGAAAACCCCCAGTGTCCAGTCTTCGCCCAGATAGGCAGCGACAAACGCCGGGCCCAGCGAGTATTTGCCGGTGCCGAGCACGTCCTTTTCAGCGGTAGGGAACATCGCCGTCGGGCCGAAGCCCCAGACCATCTTGCCGCCGCCGGCAAAACGCACCGGTTGCTTGGGCGAGAACACGCCAACGTAGGTCAGGTCGCCGAAGCCGCTGGTGCGGTCAAACGGATCCTCGACCACCGAGGCGAAATCGTCGCGATCACTGAGGATTTCATTCGGCCCCATGCCGATCAGGTTGCCGGCCCTGTGGTTGACCGGAGCGCTGACGTAGCTGATCGGCACGCGGTTGATCAGATTCCAGTCTTCGCCGAGGGAGATCGGGAAGGTCGGCATGAAGCTGTACTTGCCGAGCATCCGTGTGCCGTTGCTGTTCGGGCCCTTGAGCGCGGTGTAGTCGAACTGGTTGACCAGCAGCACCAGATTGCCCACCGGGTTATCCATCAGTTTGGAGATCTGTTCGGTGGACGGGTCGCAACCAGCCTTCACGACGTCCTTCAGGTCGATGTCGAAGTTCTGTTGCAGGCGATGGCAGGTTTCCGGATCGCCCTTGGTGACCGGGTTGGCGGGGGCGCTACCGAGCCCCGGTAAATCACCGCCCGCGCAGGCCAGGCTGCTGAACAATGCGCTGCATAAGGTCAAGCGGCGAGCGATGGCCATCCCTGGCGCCTCCTTAGAAAAACGCCAGGGTCAGGTTGACGGAAACGCCATTGCCTTCAGGACGGTTCTTGGTGTCGAACTCCGGCACCCAACGGGCACTGACGCTGGCCTGGGCGTCGGCGAATTTGCCGCTCCAGCCAACGGTCGGGCCGGCACCGACCGAACGACCGCGAAAGCCGTTCAGGGTGTCGGCGGTGTCACCCTTGTCGTCGCTCACCTGCTGGATGTAGCCGGCGACCAGCCCGGCATTCCAGCCGTTGCCAAAGCCGTGGGTCCACAGGGCTTCGAGGGAAAAGATGTCGCCCGTACGGTAATCGGTGGCCTTGTTCTCGGTGTAGAACTGCAGGTTGCCGGACAGCGTGAACTCGCCACCCTTGCCGTCCAGATGCGAGAACGCCACGGTGGGCATGAACGTGTAGTTGTTCTGGCCGGGGTTGGCCAGGCGATTGTCGTTATAGGCACCGGTCGGTACGTAAATCGGCAGCGAAAACGAGATGTGGTTGAGCTCGTCGAAGTGGTAGCCGGCGGCGATCGGCGTGATCAGCGCGTCGGCAAACTGGGTGCCGGAATCGCTGGTGCCGAGGGTGCGTCCACGGGGGCCGGTGATGGCCGCATCGATGTCGGTATATTGAACCGGTATGCCGATGGCCGAGGCATAGTTCCAACGGCCTTTGCCGGTGTCCCAGACGTGAGTGACGTTGGCCATGGTGTAGGAGACTTTCATCTTGATCCCGGCGCTGACCGCCCCGGAAATCGGTGCGCCACGACTACCCTTGAGCTCGCCGTCGTACCAGATGCTGGTAAACGACGTCACCCAGCCCGGTGCCGGCGGGACGACCCCGGCATTGGAAAACACCTGCTGGCCGGTAATCGGTCGCCCGACACCGCCCTCGGCGGCGTACAGCGCCGGGCTGCCGAGCATGCACAGCGCCAGCAACGGGCGCACAACGGAAGGCTTGACCATCACTGACTCCGCTTATTGTTTTGTGTCGACCGGGTTGAGCAACGGCATTTTCCATTCACCGCTGGCGACTTCCGGTCTTGGCAGATACAGGCGCAAGACCCCGTAGAACGGGCCATCCGGCGCAGGCAGCCAATTGGCTTGTTTGTCTTTCCCCGGATTCTTGTGCTGCACGTACAGGGTCAGACCGCCATCGGCATCGAGCTTCAGCTCCGGCAGCATCCGCGAGTTGATCAGGTAGCGGTTGAGCGGGTTGGCCACCAGCAGTTTGGTCTTGCCGTCGTACATCGTCAGTGACCAGAACGCATCGGCGGGGGGCAGGGCGCCCTTGTCGAAATGCAGGGTGTAGTCGTGTTTCGAGGCATCGGCGTGCTGCCCGTCCTTGTCGACGAAGTAACCGATGTAGTTGGCCTCTTCGGCGGAGTTGCCGAAGATCCCCATGTTGGCGCCAGCGTAGCGGTACAGGTAATTGCCCTTGAGGTGATCGCGAGTGCCGAACAGATCACCGCTGGAGACCTGGTGGGTGTCGACCTTGTCTTTCTGGAACGCGGCGAACTCGGCTTTTGCATCGGCTATGCCGTCTTCCAGTGCCTTGCGTTGCTCGGCGCTGAGGGCCTTCAGATCGAAGGATTGGCCGGCACCGATACCGATTTTGGCGAAGCGGGCCAGCAGGTCTTTCTCGACATCCTGCGCCGGCGTGAAGGCCAGCATGAAGTTCAGGTAGCGGAACAGGTCCGGGGTTTCGCTCATGGTCGGCGTCGGTTTCGGCCAGCTGACTTTCGGCGCTGGCGCCGGGGCTTTCTGTTTCACGTAATGGCTGAGGGGTTCGACCTTGTAGCCTTTCTGGATCTGCTTGACCTTGGCCAGGTCCTTGTCGTCGAACAGTTGCGTGCGGTACAGCGCGTAGGTGATGTTGCTTTCACTGCGCAGCAGACGGTCGATGTTCAGCGGCTGCTGGCCCTGCCAGTTCGGCCCGGCAATCATGAAGTGCCCGCCGTTGTTGCCGGTGCTGCGGGTGCCCAGGTAAGCGAAATTCTGCGTGTAGGCGTCGATCAGTTGCACCGAGTAATAACGGTGCTCCTCGATGGGCGGCAGGGTGAGAATCAGCGGCTCGGCACGCAGGTCCATCCAGACGAACGAGTAAGGCGTGTCGGCGTTGGGCGTGACGAATGCGGTGTCTTTTGCGGTGAAGGCTTTGGCGGTGTTGCCGATCCTGTTCAGTGGCGCCTTGTAGTTCGGGCTCTTGGTGTCGATGGCCTGGGTGTAGAGGGTCTTGTACATCTCCACGACCGGGAAACCGTACAGGTAGGCTTCCTTGGCGATGCCCCGGGCTTCATCGGGGCTGGCGGTGAAATCCTGAGCGCCGACGCCACAGCTGACAAACGTGGCCATGACGCTGTATGCCGCCACTTTGAGGGCTGGTTTCGACCGGTTACAGAGGACGGACGTCAGCGAGCGCGCCGACGAAAAGGCGTGAACTTCCGTTTTATTCGACATGATTCCCCGATTCCCTGGTGGCTCAGTGGACGACTCGGCACTTCGCGGCCGTTAAGGCGTAATCCTTTTCTTATCAAGCCTGTAGGACATGTCTGTTGAAGCTAGCAGTTAATCGGGGGTTAGCCAGTCAGAGGGATTAATTCTTTGGTTTTGTGCGCAGGATCACGCCAGTTTGTGTACTGGCGTGGGCCCTGTGCAAAGTCAGTGTTTTTTTGCCTGCTCGCGTACCCGCTCTTCCTGTTCGCGCAGTTCCGGGGTGAACTCGGCGCCGAAATCTTCCGGGCTGAACACCTGGCGAATCTCGATCTCGGCTTCGGTGCCCGGCATGGGATTAGGGCAGCGCTTGACCCACTCGATGGCTTCTTCCTTCGACTTCACGTCCCAGATCCAGTAACCGGCGATCAGCTCCTTGGTTTCGGCGAAGGGGCCGTCGATCACGCTGCGTTTTTCGCCGCTGAAACGTACCCGGGCACCTTTACTGCTGGGGTGCAGGCCATCGGCGGACACCAGAATACCGGCCTTGGCCAGTTCCTCGTTGTAGTTGCCCATGTCGGTCAGCAGTTGTTCGCTGGGCATCACGCCGGCTTCGGAGTCCTGGCTGGCTTTGACAATGATCATGAAACGCATGGTGTTTCTCCGCTGGAAAGTGAGGGATTCACTGCTTTGTCGAATGGCGGGGGCTTGAATCGACAGGTCGTTAAATAAAAGATGCAGACTCGCGTTTTAACAAGCATCGCCTCCATACGGAATGTGTCCGCCATGCCCACACTGGAACTCACGACCCTGATCCCCGATCGCCCCCCGAACGAGGTACTCGACTTCTGCCTGGAAGGCGTCAATTTCCCGAAGATCTTTCCCGAACGCGTCACGCCACTGGGGGATATCGACCTGAACAACTTGCGTATCGAAGCCGGGCGGCAATTCCGTTTCCGGCACTGGATGTTCAATCTGATCCCGTCGAACTGGACGGTGACGATCCGCGAAGTCGGCGACACGCATTTTGTCGATGAAATGCTCAAGGGACCGCTGCGTGCCTTTCGTCATGAACATCGGGTAGCGGCGGGTGAGGGCGGTACGCTGTACACCGACCGCGTGACGTATTCGGCGATTGGCGGGGCGTTCAGCGAGCGATTGCTGGTGAACGGCTACATGCGGCGGATATTCGAGGCCCGCCATCGCAACATGCTGCAATTGCTTGGGTAGCGCTCAAGGTTGTATCCAATCTTGCGTGGTGGCACATGACAATTTCGGTTCAGGCATAGGTCGTCGGACAATTTCGTGGTTAACTTCCGCCTCTTGCATGCTTTCCCAACAACGTTAAGAAGGACTCCGTTCATGGCTCAAGTCACGCTCAAAGGCAACCCGGTTCAAGTCAACGGCCAATTGCCACAAGCCGGTTCCAAGGCACCAGCCTTTTCCCTGGTAGCCGGCAATCTGTCCGACGTCACCCTGAAAGACTTTGCCGGCAAGCGCAAAGTGCTGAACATCTTCCCAAGCGTCGACACCCCGACCTGCGCTACTTCCGTGCGCAAGTTCAACGCTCAGGCCAACGAACTGGCCAACACCGTGGTGCTGTGCATCTCGGCTGACCTGCCATTCGCGCAGGCCCGTTTCTGCGGCGCCGAAGGCCTGGAAAACGTACAGAACCTGTCGACCCTGCGTGGCGCCGAGTTCATCCAGAACTACGGCGTGGCCATCGCTGACGGCCCGCTGAAAGGCCTGACCGCCCGTGCGGTAGTCGTGCTGGACGAAAA
Organism: Pseudomonas sp. GW822-FHT03F08; assembly: GCF_058801265.1. Taxonomy (NCBI): domain Bacteria; kingdom Pseudomonadati; phylum Pseudomonadota; class Gammaproteobacteria; order Pseudomonadales; family Pseudomonadaceae; genus Pseudomonas; species Pseudomonas sp. GW822-FHT03F08. The sequence goes on from NZ_JBXANC010000002.1 coordinate 247,208, forward strand.
CGACAACGTGCTGCACAGCGAGCTGGTCAAGGAAATCGCTGAAGAGCCGAACTACGATGCAGCTCTCTCGGTTTTGAAATAAGTGTTCTGAAACAAGCGCTTTACAATTGTTAACGGCCTGGCCCTGTCCAGGCCGTTTTCATTTGTGTATCAGTGTTTTGGCTCACACCTTGAAACGTAAGTTGAAGGTAAATTGCCGGTAAAGCTGCTTTGCTTTACCCCCACCAGTGCTTATCGTTCAGCCTCCCGTAAAAGAAGCCCACGCGCCCAATGGTTAATCACTCCATGCAATCGTCTTCCCGAAACTCTCGTCGCTGGCTGCTCAGCCTGCTTGTCCTGCTGGTCATCGCCGGTCTGTGCTGGAAATTCTGGCCCGCCGGATCGACCCACAAAGAGGGCGGCGAGAAAGCCGCGGCCGGTCATACCGGTCGTTCGGGGATGATGCGTCCGGGCTTCGGCGGCGCGGCAGGTCCGATCCCGGTGCGCGTGGCGCCGGCCGTCACCGGTGACTTCCCGCTGTATTACAAGGCGCTGGGCACCGTGACCGCGCTCAACACCATCAACGTACGCAGCCGGGTCGGCGGCGAACTGGTGAAGATCTATTTCGAAGAAGGGCAGATGGTCAAGGCCGGCGACCTGCTGGCGGAGATCGATCCGCGCTCGTACCAGAACGCCTTGCTCCAGGCTGAAGGCACCTTGCTGCAGAACCAGGCTCAGCTGAAGAATGCCCAGGTCGACGTCGAGCGCTATCGCGGCCTGTTCAAGGAAGACAGCATCGCCAAGCAGACCCTGGACACCGCCGAAGCGCTGGTCGGCCAGTACCTCGGCACCGTGAAGACCAATCAGGCGGCGGTCAACGACGCCAAGCTCAACCTCGAATTCACCAAGATCCGTGCACCGATTGCCGGTCGCGTCGGCCTGCGTCAACTCGACGTCGGCAACCTGGTGGCGGCAAATGACACCACGTTCCTCGCCGTCATCACCCAGACCCAACCGATCAGCGTGGTCTTCACGCTGCCGGAAAACACCCTCGAAACCGTACTCGCCCGCTACCACAGCGGCGCCAAGCTGCCCGCCGAAGCCTGGGACCGTGGCGACACCAAACTGCAAGCCAGCGGCGTGCTGCAAAGCCTCGACAACCAGATCGACGTGACCACCGGCACCCTGAAGTTCAAGGCACGCTACGAAAACCGCGATCAGTCGCTGTTCCCCAACCAGTTCGTCAACGTCCACCTGCTGGCCGACACCCTCAAAGGCGTCGTGCTGGCTCCGTCGGCCGCGATCCAGTTCGGCACCAACGGCACCTTCGTCTACGCGCTGGACGGCGACAAGAAAGTCACCATCCGCCAGTTGAAGATCGGTGCCAGCGATGGTCAGAACACCGTGATCACCGAAGGCCTGGCCGCCGGCGACCGCGTGGTGCTGGAAGGTACCGACCGTTTGAAAGAAGGCAGCGAAGTCGAAGTGGTCAACGACAGCCAGGACGTGCCGGCCACGCCGACCGAACACCTGCAAGGCAAGTCAGCCGCCACCGCGCCTGACGCCGCTGCCACCAACAAGGCCAAGAAGGGCGCATGAACATTTCGCGTCTGTTCATCCTCCGCCCGGTCGCCACCACGCTGAGCATGCTGGCCATCGTGCTGGCCGGCCTGATCGCCTATCGTCTGCTGCCGGTTTCGGCTCTGCCGCAGGTGGATTACCCGACCATCCGGGTCATGACGTTGTACCCGGGCGCCAGTCCGGACGTGATGACCAGCGCCGTCACCGCGCCGCTTGAACGCCAGTTCGGGCAGATGCCGGGCCTGACGCAAATGGCCTCGACCAGTTCCGGCGGTGCCTCGGTGCTGACCCTGCGTTTCAGCCTCGACATCAACATGGACGTCGCCGAGCAGCAAGTGCAGGCAGCGATCAACGCCGCGACCAATCTGCTGCCGACCGACTTGCCAGCGCCACCGGTGTACAACAAGGTCAACCCGGCGGACACCCCGGTGCTGACCCTGGCCATCACTTCGAAAACCATGTTGCTGCCCAAGCTCAACGATCTGGTCGATACGCGCATGGCGCAGAAGATCGCCCAGATCAGTGGTGTCGGCATGGTCAGCATCGCTGGCGGTCAGCGTCAGGCGGTGCGGATCAAGGTCAACCCGGAAGCGCTCGCCGCCAACGGCCTGAACCTGTCGGACGTGCGCACGCTGATCAGCGCGTCCAACGTCAACCAGCCCAAAGGTAACTTCGACGGCCCGACCCGGGTGTCGATGCTCGATGCCAATGACCAGCTGACATCGCCCAAGGATTACGCCAACCTCATCCTGGCCTACAAGAACGGCGCGCCGCTGCGACTCAAGGATGTCGCGCAGATCGTCGACGGCGCCGAGAACGAGCGTCTGGCCGCGTGGGCCAACCAGAATCAGGCAGTGTTGCTGAATATTCAGCGGCAACCGGGCGCCAACGTGATTGAAGTGGTCGACCGGATCAAGGCGCTGCTGCCGAGCATCACCGACAACTTGCCGGCCGGTCTTGAAGTCACTGTACTTACCGACCGCACCCAGACCATCCGCGCCTCGGTCACCGACGTGCAGCACGAACTGCTGATCGCCATCGCCCTGGTGGTGATGGTGACGTTCCTGTTCCTGCGTCGCGCCAGCGCCACCATCATTCCGTCCGTCGCGGTTCCGCTGTCGCTGATCGGTACGTTTGGCGTGATGTACCTGGCCGGGTTCTCGGTGAACAACCTGACGCTGATGGCGCTGACCATCGCCACCGGTTTCGTGGTCGACGATGCGATCGTGATGCTGGAGAACATCGCCCGTTTCATCGAGGAAGGGGACAGTCCGATGCAGGCCGCGCTCAAGGGCGCGAAGCAGATCGGCTTCACCCTGATTTCCCTGACCCTGTCGCTGATTGCAGTACTTATTCCGCTGCTGTTCATGGCCGACGTGGTGGGGCGGCTGTTCCGCGAATTCGCCATCACCCTGGCGGTGGCGATCCTGATTTCCCTGGTGGTCTCGCTGACCCTGACGCCGATGATGTGCGCCCGTTTGCTCAAACGCGAGCCGGAAGAGCATGAACAGGGCCGTTTCTACCGGGCCAGTGGTGCGTTCATCGACTGGATGATCGCGGCTTACGGGCGCAAGTTGCAGTGGGTGCTCAAGCACCAGCCGCTGACGTTGCTGGTGGCCATCGGCACGCTGGCGTTGACCGTGTTCCTTTATATGGTGGTGCCCAAGGGCTTCTTCCCGGTGCAGGACACCGGGGTGATCCAGGGGATTTCCGAAGCGCCGCAGTCGATTTCCTTTGCCGCCATGGGCGAGCGTCAGCAAGCGCTGGCCAAGGTGATTCTGGAAGATCCGGCGGTGGAAAGCCTGTCGTCCTACATTGGCGTCGACGGTGACAACGCTACGCTCAACAGCGGTCGCCTGCTGATCAACCTCAAGCCTCACGGTCAGCGCGACCTGACGGCCGCCGAAGTGATTACCCGCCTGCAACCGCAACTGGACAAACTGGTGGGCATCCGCCTGTTCATGCAGCCGGTGCAGGACCTGACCATCGAAGACCGTGTCAGCCGCACCCAGTACCAGTTCAGCATGTCCTCGCCGGACGCCGAACTGCTCAGCCTGTGGAGCAGGCGCCTGGTGGAAGCACTGGCCCAGCGCCCTGAACTGACCGACGTCGCCAGCGATTTGCAGGACAAGGGTTTGCAGGTGTTCCTGGTGATCGACCGTGACGCGGCCTCGCGCCTCGGCGTGTCGGTGGCGAACATCACCGATGCACTGTACGACGCCTTTGGCCAGCGGCAGATCTCGACCATTTACACCCAGGCCAGCCAGTACCGCGTGGTGCTGCAGGCTCAGGCCGGGGAGAAGATCGGCCCGCAGGCGCTGGATCAGATTCACGTCAAGACCACTGATGGCGGCCAGGTGCGGTTGTCGAGCCTGGCCCATGTCGAGGAGCGTCAGGCGCAACTGGCGATCACCCACATTGGCCAGTTCCCGGCGGTGATGATGTCGTTCAACCTTGCTCATGGCGTGGCGCTGGGCCATGCGGTGGACATCATCGAGCAGGTGCAGAAAGACATCGGCATGCCGATCGGTGTGCAGACTCAGTTCCAGGGCGCGGCCGAAGCGTTCCAGGCGTCGCTGTCGAGCACCTTGCTGCTGATTCTGGCGGCGGTGGTGACCATGTACATCGTGCTGGGCGTGCTCTACGAGAGTTACATCCACCCGATCACGATTCTGTCGACCCTGCCGTCGGCGGCGGTCGGCGCCTTGCTGGCGTTGCTGCTCAGCGGCAATGACCTGGGCATGATCGCGATCATCGGCATCATCCTGCTGATCGGTATCGTGAAGAAGAACGCGATCATGATGATCGACTTCGCTCTCGACGCTGAACGCACCCAGGGCATGGCCCCGGAACAGGCGATCTATCAGGCGGCGCTGTTGCGCTTCCGGCCGATTCTGATGACCACGCTCGCGGCCTTGTTCGGCGCGGTGCCGCTGATGCTGGCCACCGGCTCCGGCGCTGAATTGCGTCAGCCGTTGGGTCTGGTGATGGTCGGCGGTTTGCTGGTGAGCCAGGTGCTGACACTGTTCACCACCCCGGTGATCTACCTGTACTTCGACCGTCTCGGTCGGCGCTGGGGCCGTGCGCCTTCGGCCGTGGAGCCGGTAGAACAGCCATGAACCTGTCCGGTCCTTTCATCAAACGCCCGGTGGCGACCATGCTCCTGAGCCTGGCGATCATGCTGCTGGGCGGCGTGAGCTTCGGCCTGCTGCCGGTGTCGCCACTGCCGCAAATGGACTTCCCGGTGATCGTGGTGCAGGCGAGCCTGCCCGGCGCGAGCCCGGAAGTCATGGCCTCGACCGTGGCGACGCCGCTGGAACGCTCGTTCGGCGCCATCGCCGGCGTCAACACCATGAGCAGCCGCTCCAGCCAGGGCTCGACCCGGGTCATTCTGCAATTTGATCTCGACCGCGACATCAACGGCGCGGCGCGGGAAGTGCAGGCGGCGATCAACGCTTCGCGCAACCTGTTGCCAAGCGGGATGCGCAGCATGCCGACCTACAAGAAGGTCAACCCGTCGCAGGCGCCGATCATGGTGTTGTCGCTGACGTCTGATGTGCTGGAAAAAGGCCAGCTCTACGATTTGGCCTCGACCATCCTGTCCCAGAGCCTGTCCCAGGTGCAGGGCGTAGGCGAGGTGCAGATCGGCGGCAGTTCCTTGCCGGCGGTGCGCATCGAACTCGAACCCCAGGCGCTGAACCAGTACGGCGTGGCGCTGGACGATGTGCGCAAGACCATCGCTGGCGCCAACGTTCGCCGGCCCAAGGGTTCGGTCGAGGATGACCAGCGTCTGTGGCAGATCCAGGCCAATGACCAACTGGAGAAAGCCAAGGACTACGAGTCGCTGATCATCCACTACAACGGCGGTGCGGCCCTGCGCCTGAAAGACGTGGCCAAGGTCACCGACGGCGTGGAGGACCGCTACAACAGCGGTTTCTTCAATGACGACGCGGCGGTGTTGCTGGTGATCAACCGGCAGGCCGGCGCCAACATCATCGAGACGGTCAACGAGATCAAGGCACAGTTGCCGGCGTTGCAGGCCGTGTTGCCGGCCAGCGTCAAGCTGAACCTGGCGATGGATCGTTCGCCGGTGATCAAGGCCACCCTGCACGAAGCAGAGATGACCCTGCTGATCGCCGTGGCGCTGGTGATCCTGGTGGTGTTCCTGTTCCTCGGCAATTTCCGCGCGTCCTTGATTCCGACCCTGGCGGTGCCGGTGTCGCTGGTCGGCACTTTTGCGGTGATGTACCTCTACGGCTTCTCGCTGAACAACCTGTCGCTGATGGCGCTGATTCTCGCCACCGGGCTGGTGGTGGACGACGCCATCGTGGTGCTGGAGAACATTTCCCGGCACATCGACGAAGGCGTCAAACCGATGAAGGCCGCGTACCTCGGGGCCAAGGAAGTCGGTTTCACGCTGCTGTCGATGAACGTGTCGCTGGTGGCGGTGTTCCTGTCGATCCTGTTCATGGGCGGGATCATCGAGAGCCTGTTCCGCGAATTCTCCATCACCCTGGCCGCGGCCATCGTGGTGTCGCTGGTGGTTTCCCTGACCCTGACCCCGATGCTCTGTGCCCGTTGGCTGAAGCCGCACACGCCGGGTCAGGAAAACCGTCTGCAACGCTGGAGCCGGCGTACCAACGACTGGATGGTCGGCAAGTACGCCACCAGCCTCGACTGGGTATTACGTCATCGGCGCCTGACGCTGTTAAGCCTGATCATCACGGTCGGCGTGAACGTCGCACTGTACGTGGTGGTGCCGAAAACGTTCCTGCCGCAGCAGGACACCGGCCAGTTGATCGGTTTCGTGCGCGGCGACGACGGTCTGTCGTTCAGCGTGATGCAGCCGAAAATGGAAACCTTCCGCCGCGCCGTGCTCAAGGACGAAGCGGTCGAGAGTGTCGCCGGGTTCATCGGTGGCAACAACGGCACCAACAACGCCTTCATGCTGGTGCGTCTGAAGCCGATCAAGGAGCGCAATATCTCGGCGCAGAAAGTCATCGAGCGTCTGCGCAAGGAAATGCCCAAGGTGCCCGGCGCACAGTTGATGTTGATGGCCGACCAGGACCTGCAATTTGGCGGTGGTCGTGAGCAGACCACGTCGCAGTACACCTACATTCTGCAGAGCGGTGATCTCGGCGCTTTGCGCGAGTGGTACCCGAAAGTGGTCACCGCGCTGCGAGCCTTGCCGGAACTGACCGCCATCGACGCCCGTGAAGGACGCGGTGCGCAGCAGGTGACATTGATCGTCGACCGTGATCAGGCCAAGCGTCTGGGCGTGGACATGAACATGGTCACCGCCGTCCTGAACAACGCCTACAGCCAGCGGCAGATTTCCACGATCTACGACAGCCTCAACCAGTATCAGGTGGTGATGGAGGTCAATCCGAAATACGCCCAGGACCCGGTCACGCTTAATCAGGTGCAGGTGATTACCGCTGATGGCGCACGGATTCCGCTGTCGACCATTGCCCACTACGAAAACAGCCTGGAAGACGACCGGGTCAGCCACGAAGGCCAGTTCGCCTCCGAAAGCATTTCGTTCGACATGGCCGAAGGCGTGACGGTGGAGCAGGGCAGTGCCGCCATCGAGCGGGCGATTGCCAAGGTCGGCCTGCCGGAAGACGTGATCGCGAAAATGGCCGGCACCGCCGACGCCTTTGCGGCCACCCAGAAGAGCCAGCCGTTCATGATCCTCGGTGCATTGCTGGCGGTGTATCTGGTGCTGGGCGTGCTGTATGAAAGCTACATTCACCCGTTGACGATTCTGTCGACGCTGCCGTCGGCCGGGGTTGGTGCGTTGCTGTCGATCTATGCGCTGGGCGGCGAATTCAGCCTGATTTCGCTGCTCGGGCTGTTCCTGCTGATCGGCGTGGTGAAGAAGAACGCGATCCTGATGATTGACCTGGCACTGCAACTGGAACGTCATCAGGGCATGGCGCCGCTGGAGTCGATCCGCAGCGCCTGCCTGCAACGTCTGCGACCGATCCTGATGACCACGCTGGCGGCGATTCTCGGTGCCTTGCCGTTGCTGCTCAGCCGTGCCGAAGGTGCGGAAATGCGCCAGCCGCTGGGCCTGACGATCATCGGCGGGCTGATTTTCAGCCAGGTGCTGACCCTTTACACCACGCCTGTGGTTTACCTCTATCTCGACAAGGCCCGCCACCGCTTCAACAAGTGGCGTGGCGTACGTACCGATGCCGCTCTGGAAACTCCGCTATGAATGACCGTTCGCTTATCCAACTGGCCAGTGTCCGCGGCTCGCGTTTGCTGAGCCTGTCACTGTGCGTGGCGATGCTCAGTGCGTGCGCCGTCGGCCCGGACTACCAGCGCCCGCAGACCGCCGAAATTGCCCAGTACAAAGAGGCCGAAGGCTGGCGTCAGGCCAGTCCTGCCGACTCTCTGGCCCGTGGCGCCTGGTGGGAACTGTACGGTGATCGCCAGCTCAACGAGTTGATCGAGAAGCTCAACAGCGCCAACCAGACCGTCGCCCAGTCCGAGGCGCAATACCGTCAGGCCCAGGCCCTGGTGCGTGATGCACGCGGGGCGTTTTACCCGAGCATCGACCTGAGCGCGGGCAAGACCCGTTCCAGCCAGGGCACCGGCAGCAGCAGTTCGAGCCTGAGCAGTTCTTCCAGCGGGATTCGTGACACCTACAACGCCCAGTTGGGCGTCAGTTGGGAGGCCGATGTCTGGGGCAAGTTGCGTCGTGGTCTGGAGGCCAATGAAGCCAGCGCCCAGGCCAGCTTCGCCGATCTGGCGGCGATGCGCCTGAGCCAGCAGTCGGAACTGGTGCAGAACTACCTGCAATTGCGCGTGATCGATCAGCAGAAGCGCCTGCTGGAGTCGACAGTGGCGGCCTATGAGCGCTCGCTGAAAATGACCCAGAACCAGTACAACGCCGGGGTCTCCGGGCGTGACGCGGTAGCCCAGGCGCAGACACAACTCAAATCCACCCAGGGTGATCTGGTGGACCTGATCTGGCAGCGGGCGCAGTTCGAAAACGCCATCGCGGTACTGACCGGCCAGCCTCCGGCGCAATTCAAGCTAGCCGAAACCCAGGACATCCCGAAGCTGCCGCAGATTCCGCTGAGCTTGCCGTCGCAATTGCTGGAGCGTCGCCCGGACATCGCTTCGGCGGAACGCTCGGTGATTGCGGCCAACGCCAACATCGGCGTTGCCAAAGCGGCGTATTACCCGGATTTCAGCCTGAGCCTCAGCGGTGGCTACAGCAGCAGTACTTCGCGGGACCTGATCAGCCTGCCAAACCGTTTCTGGTCGGTGGGGCCGAAAATGAGTCTGCCGCTGTTCGACGGCGGTCGACGCTCGGCGGAAGTTGATCGCACCGAAGCGAAGTACGACGAGACCGTGGCCAAATACCGGCAGACCGTGCTCGACGGCTTCCGCGAAGTGGAAAACTATCTGGTGCAGTTGAAGGTGTACGAGGACGAGGCGGCGGTACGCCAGGAAGCCCTTGATGCTGCGCGCGATTCCTTGCGTCTGACCCAGAACCAGTACAAGGCCGGGCTGATTGCCTATATCGACGTGGTGGTGGTGCAAGCCACGGCGTTGAGCAACGAGCGGACGGTGCTCAATATCCTGCAGAGTCGACTGATTGCCAGTGTGCAATTGATCGCGGCGCTGGGCGGTGGCTGGGACGGGCAGCTGGAAACCAGCCAGAATCCGTAACCCTGAATTCCCACGCAACGCGTGGGATCGATCAGTACTGCGACTGCCGGGCTAGAGCCTTGTCGAACGATCAAACAAGCGTTTCATCGGCTTGATGGCCATTTGATTACTTTGTCAGTGCGTTCTTCTGTGCAATCAGTACAATCGGCGCATTTGGCCCCGCTGAGAACGGAAGCAGTACGGTGGGGTGGTCACGAGAATTCTCATGCTCATCGGTAGTTATTCCTTCACGCTGGTTTTCATTTCGCTGTGTGTGGCGATCCTCGCGTCCTATACCGCGCTCGACCTTACAGGGCGCATCGCCACCGCCAAGGGTCGCGCCGTGCATTTGTGGACGGCCGGCGGGGCGTTCGCCATGGGCATCGGCGTCTGGTCGATGCACTTCATCGGCATGCTGGCCTTCAAACTGCCGATCAGCCTGGGTTATGACATTCCGATCACAGCGCTTTCATTGCTGATCGCCGTGCTGTCCTGCGGTTTTGCGCTGTGGCTGGTCAGCCAGCCGAAACTGCCGGCCTGGCAACTGGCCTTCGGCGCCTTGATCATGGGCGCCGGCATCAGCGCCATGCACTACACCGGCATGGCCGCGATGCGCATGCAACCGGGTATCGATTACGATCCGACGCTGTTCGGCGCTTCGCTGCTGATTGCCGTCGGCGCTTCGGCCGCCGCATTGTGGATTGCCTTTCGTCTTCGTCAGCATTCGCCTTATGTGCGTCTGTTTCGTGCCGGCGCAGCCATCGTCATGGGCATCGCGATTGTCGGCATGCACTACACCGGCATGGCGGCAGCGCGGTTTCCCGAAGGCAGTTTCTGCGGCGCAGCGCTCAGCGGTCTGAATGGCAATGGCCTCGATAATCTGGTGCTGATCACCACGCTCGCGGTGCTGAGCATCGCACTGCTGACCTCGATTCTCGATGCCCGCCTCGAAGCGCGCACCGCTGATCTGGCCCATTCGTTGACCGTGGCCAACCGCGAACTCACCCAACTGGCCCTGCACGACACCCTGACCGGCCTGCCGAACCGCATGCTGCTGGACGACCGGATCAATCAGGCGATGAAAAAGGTCAACGAACAGGGCGGTTGTTTTGCGCTGATGTTCATCGATCTGGACGGCTTCAAACCGGTCAACGACGCTTTCGGTCACCACATGGGCGACCAGTTGCTGCGCGAAGTGGCGGTGCGTCTGCGTGAAGATTTGCGCAGCCTCGACACGCTGGCACGGATCGGCGGCGATGAATTTGTCCTGCTGGTGCGCCTGACCGAGCCCAACGATGCGCTGGGTCTGGCAGCACGTCAGGTCGGCTTGATCGCGCAGTCGTTCCGCGTGGCCGAGCATGACCTGCAGATTTCCGCCAGCGTCGGTATTGCCCTGTATCCGGGCAACGGCCAGAACGCTCAGGAACTGTTGATGAACGCCGACGCCGCGATGTACCACGCCAAGGGCGGCGGTAAAAACGGCTACAGCTTCTTCGACGCCTCGATGAACAGCAACGCCCGCAAGCAACTGCAACTGTTGCAGGACCTGCGTGCGGCGCTGGAACACAATCAGTTCAGCCTGCATTACCAACCCAAGTTCCACGCGGCCGACGGTCGTCCGGTCGGTGCCGAAGCGTTGCTGCGCTGGGAGCACCCGCTCCACGGCATGCTGATGCCGGACAAGTTCATCGACCTGGCCGAAAAGACCGGGCTCATCATTCCGATCGGCGAATGGGTACTCAACGAAGCCTGCCGACAGATGCGCGAGTGGTACGTGCTGGGCTACACCGACTGGCGAATCGCGGTGAACCTGTCGGCGTTGCAGTTCTGCCACACCGGGCTGGTGCAAAGCGTCGCCAAGGCCTTGGCCACTCACCACTTGCCGGCCAACAGCCTGACCCTGGAAATCACCGAAACCACGGCCATGAGCGATGCCGACGCGAGCATGACGGTGTTGCAGGAACTGTCCGACATGGGCGTCGATCTTTCCATCGATGACTTCGGCACCGGCTATTCGAGCCTGATGTACCTCAAGCGCCTGCCGGCCAACGAGTTGAAGATCGACCGTGGTTTTGTCCGCGACCTGGAGCATGACAGCGACGACGCCGCCATCGTCTCGGCGATTGTCGCGCTCGGTCAGGCGCTGGGCCTGCGCATCGTGGCCGAAGGCGTGGAGACCGGCGTGCAGCAGGACTTTTTGACGCAACTGGGCTGCGATTCGCTGCAGGGTTATCTGCTCGGCCACCCGATGCCGGCGGATCGCTTCCTGCAGGACATCGTGCGTGGCAAGCCATTGGCGGTGAACTGAACGACTGACACAGGCCATGCAAAACCCCGCAATGACGGTTATTCTTCCTGCGACTGTTACGTGTGCATTGGGGGGAAAGCCTGCATGGATAAAGTCATTGTGATCACTGGCGGCGGTCGCGGAATCGGGGCCGCCACTGCGCTGTTGGCTGCCGAGCAAGGCTATCGGATCTGCATCAATTACCAGACGGACGAACAGGCAGCCCACCACGTACTCGACCAGGTGCGTGAACGCGGCGCCACTGCCATTGCCGTGCGCGCCGATGTCAGTATCGAAGACGAAGTGATCGGCCTGTTTCATCGGGTCGACACGGAGCTGGGCCGGGTCACCGCACTGGTGAACAACGCCGGCACCGTCGGGCACAAATCGCGGGTCGACGAAATGTCCGAATTCCGCATCCTCAAAATCATGAAAACCAACGTTCTGGCGCCGATCCTCTGCGCCAAGCATGCGATCCTGCGCATGTCGCCCAAACACGGCGGGCAGGGCGGCAGCATCGTCAACGTCTCTTCGGTGGCCGCACGCCTGGGCTCGCCGAACGAGTACGTCGACTACGCGGCGTCCAAAGGCGCTCTCGACACGTTCACCATCGGTCTGTCCAAGGAAGTGGCGGGCGAGGGGATTCGGGTCAACGCGGTGCGCCCGGGCTACATCTACACCGATTTCCACGCCTTGAGCGGCGATCCGGATCGGGTCAGCAAGCTGGAGTCGGCGATTCCGATGGCCCGTGGCGGGCGGCCGGATGAAGTGGCGGAGGCGATTGTGTGGTTGCTGTCGGACAAGGCCTCATATGCGACGGGGACGTTTGTTGATCTGGGCGGGGGGCGTTAAAACTCGAATATATATGAGAAGTCCCGATCTCTTTTTAATCATGTACCGCCCGTATTGGTTTGCGTGTATCACAAAGTGAAAGGGCCCCGTTTAGGGGCCCGATTTTTGTTAGTCGTCCAAGGATATATTAATCATTGGACTCATTGGACTCAATGGACTCAATGGACTCAATGGTGATATTGTCTATAAACATGCGGGTGGTCGGTTTTTGATCACCCCTGTAGAAGGCGACAATATCAAAGTCTGCGTGCGAAGCCTCACGCAGATCCAAAGGAATGGAATATCGTTGCCACCGGCTATTTGGCACAGGGTTTTCCACAAAGGAAATATTATTTCTACCAGCGTCAACTCTAACGTCAACATAACCTTCAGGGGGGAACTCAACTCGCAGGTCGAAATTAACGATAACGTTCCTGCCCGCAAAACCCTGAAGTGTTCTCTGTGGGCATGTAAGATCAGCTCTAGGCTCAATGTTTTTTAGGGTGGCGAGGCACTTGCCGTGACCAGTCAAGTCATCATCTACCAATTCACATAATCGTACAGTTTTAATCCATCCCCAGCCTTTTTGTTCGCCATTATCGAAGTCGCATGAGTGTAGAATTGTTTTGCCAGACATTCTCAATACTCCTTTAGTTAAATTGCTCCTATATTTCATCAGGGCGAGTCAACTTTGTAACCTGTCAGATCTGACAGGTATTATCTGGAAAAACAACCGCTCATCGGAAATGTATGTAGTGGTATAGAAATGAAACTTCGTAGATCGGCTGGTGTTCAATCGGGACATCCATCTCGGCAATCTAGCGTTCTTACAAGCGCAAGCGCGATGCACGGGGGAACATCGATCCGTCAGAACGACCGCACAATCCGCCCCAACGTCTCCATCGCCTTCTCCGAACTCTCGGTCCACGGGCTGCCGTAGTTCAACCGGATGCAATTCCTGAATCTTTGCGTCGGCGAAAAAATCGGCCCCGGCGCAATGCTGATGCCTTGCGCCAACGCCATCTGAAACAACTTCAACGAATCCATCTGCGGTGGCAGTTCCAGCCACAGGAAATAGCCGCCGGCCGGTTGGCTCACGCGGGTCTGGGCCGGGAAGTAGCGGGCGATGGCCGCGAGCATGGCGCTTTGCTGTTCTTCCAGGGCATAGCGCAATTTACGCAGGTGACGGTCGTAGCCGCCGTGTTGCAGGTAGTCGGCGATGGCCGCCTGGGCCGGCATCGAGGCGCAGAGTGAGGTCATCAGTTTCAGGCGTTCGATCTTCTGCGCGTAGCGTCCGGCGGCGACCCAACCGATGCGGTAGCCGGGAGCCAGGCTTTTGGCAAACGAGCCGCAATGCATCACCAGACCTTCGGTGTCGAAGGCTTTGGCCGGTTTCGGCGCCTGCTGGCCGTAATAGAGTTCGGCATAGACATCGTCCTCGATCAGCGGCACTTGATGGCGTTTCAGCAGTTCCACCAGTTCCTGTTTCTTGGCCTCGGGCATGGTCGCGCCCATCGGGTTCTGGAAGCTGGTCATGCACCAGCAGGCCTTGATCGGGTGCCGTTCGAGCGTCTGGGCGAGTACGCCGAGGTCGATACCGTCGCGCGGGTGCACGGGGATTTCCACGGCTTTGAGCTTCAGCCGCTCGAGCACTTGCAGGCTGGCGTAGAACGCCGGGGCTTCGATGGCCACTAGGTCGCCGGGTTCGGTCACCGCTTGCAGGCACAGGTTCAGCGCTTCGAGGGCGCCGTTAGTGATCAGCAGTTCTTCCATCGGCAGCATCAGCCCGCCGACCATGTAGCGCAGGGCGATCTGCCGGCGCAGTTGCGGGTTGCCCGGCGACATGTCGGTGACCACCATGCGCGGGTCCATTTCCCGGGCGGCGCTGGCCAGCGAACGTGACAGGCGTTGCAGCGGGAACAGTTCGGGGCTGGGGAAAGCCGAGCCGAACGGTACGGTGCTCGGGTCCTTGATCGATTCGAGCACCGAGAACACCAGTTCGCTGACGTCGACTTTGGTGGACTCATTGACCTGGCTGCTGATCACCGGCTCCGAGAACGGGCTCGGGGCGTGGGTGTTGACGAAATAGCCGGAGCGCGGCCGGGCGCGGATCAGGCCGCGACGCTCCAGCAGGTAATAGGCCTGGAACACCGTGGACGGGCTGACGCCATAGGTCTGGCTCGCGTAGCGCACCGACGGCACCCGCTGACCGGGGCCGAGGACGCCGGAGCGGATCAGTTCAGCGATGTCGTCGGCGAATTTTTCGTAGCGTTTCATCGGTGTCCTGCAATGGATGGGATTTGGAAAACGGTTGTGCCAATGGGCGCAGCGCCATTGGCACAAAGGGTTGCATCTTAAAGGTTCAACGATTCATCGGCGCAACAAACCGGCTCTTCGCCACGCTATAAACCTCAGGCTCATCGCTGTCGGCAATCTTGAAGCTCAAGGTCTGCGAGCTGCTGGCCGGGCGATCCGTGGTCATCGCCACCGACACCGGCACATCGACGATCTCGCCTGCTGCAAGGCTAAGCTCGGTCTTGCCTTGCAGCTGGAAGCCGTCGCCATCCACCAGGCTCAGGTTGTAGTCCTGGCGCTGTTGGGTCTTGTTGATGACTTTGAGGGTGTAGATGTTTTCGATCTGGCCCTGGCCGTTCTCGCGGAACAGGCCACGGTCCTTGGTCACGTCCAGCGACACCATCGGCCGTTCGACCAGGGCCAGGGCGAGGGCACCGATCATCAGCACCAGCACCGCGACGTAACCGATCAGCCTTGGACGCAGCAAGTGCGTCTTGCCACCCTGCAATTCACGCTCAGAGGTATAGCGGATCAGGCCTCGGGCGTAATTCATCTTGTCCATGATCGAATCGCAGGCGTCGATGCACGCCGCGCAGCCGATGCATTCCATTTGCAGGCCGTCGCGGATGTCGATGCCGGTCGGGCAGACCTGCACGCACAACTGGCAGTCGATGCAATCACCGAGGCCGGCTTCGACCGGTTTCACGTCACGTTTGCGCGGGCCACGGTTTTCGCCCCGGGCCACGTCGTAGGAAATTGCCAGGGTGTCCTTGTCGAACATCACGCTCTGGAACCGCGCATACGGGCACATGTGCATGCACACCGCTTCGCGCAGCCAGCCGGCATTGATGTAGGTGGCACCGGTGAAAAACAGCACCCAGAACAGACTGACACCGCCGATCTGCAGGGTCAGCAGTTCTTCGGCCAGCGGGCGGATCGGGGTGAAGTAGCCGACAAAGGTCAGGCCGGTCAGCACGCTGATCGCCAGCCAAAGCGTGTGCTTGGCCGCACGCCGTGCCAGTTTGTTCAGGCTCCACGGTGCCGCTTGCAGTTTGATCCGCTGGTTACGCTCGCCTTCGGTGATCTTCTCGCACCACATGAAGATCCACGTCCACGAGCTCTGCGGACAGGTGTAACCACACCAGACCCGGCCTGCGAACACGGTGATGGCGAACAGGCCGAACGCGGCGATGATCAGTAGCGCCGACAGCAGAATGAAGTCCTGCGGCCAGAAGGTCGCGCCAAAGATGTGGAACTTGCTTTCGGAAAGGTCCCAGAGCACCGCCTGACGTCCGCCCCAGTTCAGCCACACGGTGCCGAAAAACAACAGGAACAGAAACCCCGCGCCACTCATGCGCAGGGTGCGGAACAGGCCGGTGAAGCTGCGGGTGAAGATCTGGTTGTCGCTGGTGGCGTTCTTCGCCTTCATTGGGCGCGCCGGTACTTTTTTTATCTGGGGAGATGCTTCTACGGTTCGGACGGGGATTCGTTCGCTCATGGTCGTTCGCTCATCAGCCTCCATCAGGCCAGTGAACTATGAGCGCCGATCTGTTTGCATAACAGACTCAGGTATTTCAATAAAAAGCGTATCAGATGGGTTTTGCGCCCGGCCCTGCGACAACTTGAAGCAGTTGACGGGGCGGGGTGCAGACGCCTATCCCAGACGTCTGCGCAGGATCTTGACCAAGGTCAGTCAAATCACCGAATCACTGTCGGTGGCCTTGAGGTGTTTACGTCCGTCCCTGGCACCTGCGACGGTCAGCGCATCGGCTTCGGCCTCGGTGATGTAAATGCGCCGGCCTTCGATTTCCACGGCTGACATCGATTTTTCACTGTCGGTGATTATTGTCAGGTCACCGCACAGGCGAATCTGCTCACCGTTTTCGGTGGCGAAAAAACAGGTCTGGTTTTCGATGCGCACGGTCATGGGGCTGTCCTTTTTCCAAGGGTGTTGAAAGGTTAGGGCGCAGCCCCGGGGGATCGTTCTGCGCAACCGATTAATGGTCGCTAGACGATCACTGGCGGCATGGTCGTCGGTGGCTCTTCCTTGGGCGGCGGCGTGGTGCCCGGTGGCTCCTGTTCGGGGATCGGCTGCGGCTCGGTTTCGGGCAGGACGGGTTTGTCGATGTTCGGATCGGGCGTTTCAGCGGGGATCGGAATACTCATCAGATGAACCTCCGTGTGGCACATGGCGTGAGAAGTGCTTAAGTGGGTTGACCACTTCACCGCGAATTCGATCCGATTTTGTGGCGGGGCAAATCCCTGTGAACTTTTGCCGGCGAGGGTCGCTCGGAACCTGAGAGAGTTCATTGTCGGGCGCAGGCCCGGCCGTGATCGCCAAACAGGCAAGCGAGCGTCCTTGGGGCGTTAAGGAGAGATGCTCAATGACTGCTGAAAAACCCTCCGAACAGAGCTACAACCCGCACATCCCGCTGTCGCAGGCGTTGCTGCTGCCACGCATCGTCATCGAAAACACTCAGCCTTCGCTGGAGGGCGGGCAGTTTGCCGTCAAGGCTGTGGTCGGGCGCGAAATCGTGGTCACCAGTAAGATCTTCGCCGATGGTCACGACAAACTGGCGGTGCGCATCCGCTGGCGCGAAGAGGGCGAGGAAGTCTGGCAAAGCGAAGTCATGGCCGATCAGGGCAATAACAGCTGGGAAGGTCGGTTCCGGCCCCAGCGCATGGGCCGCTATCTGTACCTGATCGAAGCCTGGATCGACCTGTTCGCCAGTTTTCAGTACGAGCTGGAGAAAAAGCACACCGCCGCCGTCCCGGTCAGCCTGGAGTTGCAAGAGGGCCGCACGATGGTGCAACAGGCGGCCGAACGCAGCGAAGGCCCGCTCAGTGAGCGGCTGGCGGCGCTGCATCACGAATTGTCCGGGCTGCTCGAAACCGAGCAGGTGGCGCTGTTTCTGCACCCGCAGAGTGCACAACTGATGACCAAGGCCGATCACCGCCCGTATCTGAGCATCAGCAATGAATTTCCGCTGGACGTCGAGCGCGAACTGGCCGAGTTCGCCAGTTGGTACGAGCTGTTTCCCCGCTCGATCACCGACGATCCCGCCCGTCACGGTACCTTCAATGATGTGCATGCGCGGTTGCCGATGATTCAGGACATGGGCTTCGACGTGCTGTATTTCACGCCAATCCACCCGATCGGTCGTAGCCACCGCAAGGGCCGCAACAATTCCCTGATTGCAGGGCCGGACGATCCGGGCAGCCCGTATGCGATCGGCAGCGAAGAAGGTGGGCACGAAGCGATTCATTCGCAGCTCGGCACTCGCGAGGACTTTCGTCGACTGGTGGCGGCTGCCGCTGATCATGGTCTGGAAATCGCCCTCGATTTCGCCATCCAGTGTTCCCAGGATCACCCGTGGCTCAAGCAGCATCCGGGCTGGTTCAACTGGCGGCCGGACGGCACGATCAAATACGCGGAGAACCCGCCGAAGAAATATCAGGACATCGTTAACGTCGACTTCTATGCGCCGGAAGCGATTCCGAGCCTGTGGGTCGAGCTGCGCGACATCGTCGTCGGCTGGGTCGAGGAGGGCGTGAAGATCTTTCGCGTCGACAACCCGCACACCAAACCGCTGCCGTTCTGGCAATGGCTGATCGCCGATGTGCGCACGCTGTACCCGGAAGTGATCTTCCTCGCCGAAGCGTTCACCACCCCGGCGATGATGGCGCGGCTGGGCAAGGTCGGTTACACCCAGAGCTACACCTATTTCACCTGGCGCAACACCAAGGCTGAACTGGCGAGCTATTTCAGCGAACTCAACGAATCGCCGTGGCGCGAATGCTACCGGCCGAATTTCTTCGTCAACACACCGGATATCAATCCGGCGTTCCTGCATGAGTCGGGGCGTCCGGGGTTTCTCATTCGTGCGGCGCTGGCGACCATGGGCTCGGGCCTGTGGGGCATGTACTCGGGGTTCGAACTGTGCGAATCGGCGCCGGTACCGGGCAAGGAGGAATACCTCGATTCCGAGAAGTACGAGATCCGCGTCCGCGACTTCAATGCGCCCGACAACATCATTGCCGAGATCGCCCAGCTCAATCGCATCCGCCGGCAGAACCCGGCGCTGCACAGCCATCTGGGCCTGAAGATCTACAACGCCTGGAACGACAACATTCTGTACTTCGGCAAGCGCAGCGCCGATGGCAGCAATTTCATTCTGGTGGCCGTCAGCCTCGACCCGCATCACCCGCAGGAGGCCAATTTCGAGTTGCCACTGTGGGAAATGGGCCTGCCGGACGACGCCACCACCCACGGCGAAGACCTGATGAACGGCCATCGCTGGGACTGGCACGGCAAGTACCAGTTCATGCGGATCGACCCGGCTTATCAGCCGTTCGGGATCTGGCGGATCACCGCCCCTTGATCCGGGCCGACGCATTCATGCATCGAACAGGAGTTTCACATGGCGAAGAAACCCAAGTCAGCCACCTTCATCAAGGACCCGCTCTGGTACAAGGACGCGGTCATCTATCAAGTCCACGTCAAATCCTTTTTCGACTCCAACAACGACGGGATCGGCGATTTTCCCGGCCTGATCGCCAAACTCGATTACATCGCCGATCTTGGCGTCAACACCATCTGGCTGTTGCCGTTCTACCCCTCGCCACGGCGCGATGACGGTTACGACATCGCCGAATACCGTGGCGTACACAGCGATTACGGGACGATGGCCGACGCCAAACGCTTCATCGCAGAGGCGCACAATCGTGGTTTGCGGGTCATCACCGAACTGGTCATCAACCACACCTCGGACCAGCACCCGTGGTTTCAACGAGCACGCAAGGCCAAGCCCGGTTCAGCGGCCCGCGACTTCTATGTGTGGTCCGATGACGACCAGAAGTACGACGGCACCCGGATCATTTTTCTCGACACCGAAAAGTCCAACTGGACCTGGGACCCGGTTGCCGGCCAGTACTTCTGGCACCGTTTCTATTCGCACCAGCCAGATCTGAATTTCGACAACCCGCAAGTCATGAAAGCCGTGCTGTCGGTGATGCGCTATTGGCTGGACATGGGCATCGACGGCTTGCGGCTGGATGCCATTCCGTACCTGATCGAGCGCGACGGTACCAACAATGAAAACCTGCCGGAGACCCACGACGTCCTCAAGCAGATCCGCGCCGAAATCGACGCCAACTACCCGGATCGCATGCTGCTCGCCGAGGCCAACCAATGGCCGGAAGACACCCAGCTGTACTTCGGTGACACCGACGCCGAGGGCGTCAACGGCGACGAATGCCACATGGCGTTTCACTTCCCGCTGATGCCGCGCATGTACATGGCGCTGGCCCAGGAAGATCGCTTCCCGATCACCGACATCCTGCGCCAGACCCCGGAGATCCCGGCCAACTGCCAATGGGCGATTTTCCTGCGCAACCACGATGAACTGACGCTGGAGATGGTCACCGACAAGGAACGCGACTACCTGTGGAACTACTACGCCGCCGACCGTCGTGCGCGGATCAATCTCGGCATTCGCCGGCGTCTGGCGCCGCTGATGGAGCGCGACCGCCGGCGTATCGAATTGCTCAACAGTCTGCTGCTGTCGATGCCCGGCACGCCGACCCTGTATTACGGCGATGAGATCGGCATGGGCGACAACATCTACCTCGGCGACCGCGATGGCGTGCGCACGCCGATGCAATGGTCGATCGACCGCAACGGCGGATTTTCCCGCGCCGATCCGGCCAGTCTGGTGCTGCCGCCGATCATGGATCCGCAGTACGGTTATCAGTCGGTCAACGTCGAAACCCAGGCCGGTGACCCGCATTCGCTGCTGAACTGGACTCGTCGCCTGCTGACCGTGCGCAAGCAGTCCAAGGCCTTCGGTCGCGGCACCTTGAAGATGCTGTCGCCGGCCAACCGTCGCGTTCTGGCCTACACCCGCGAATACACCGGACCGGACGGCAAACACGAAATCATCCTGTGCGTGGCCAACGTCTCGCGCAGCGCTCAGGCCGTGGAGCTGGACCTGTCAGCCTATGTCGGCATGGTGCCGGTGGAGATGCTCGGCGGTAATGCGTTTCCGCCCATCGGTCAGTTGAATTTCCTGCTGACCCTGGCGCCGTACGGCTTCTACTGGTTCGGTCTGGCGGCGGAAAACCAGATGCCGAGCTGGCACGTCGAGCCGGCGCAGAGCCTGCCGGACTTCACCACGCTGGTGCTGAAAAAACGCATGGAAGAACTGCTCGAAGCGCCGTCCCGGGACACGCTCGAACAGGGCATCCTGCCGAACTGGTTGCAGAATCGCCGCTGGTTCGCCGGCAAGGACGCGGCGATCGAGCAAGTCCGGCTGACCTATGGCGTGCGTTTCGGCGACGCGCAGCATCCGGTGTTGCTCAGCGAAATCGAAGTCAGCGGCGGCGGGCAGACCAGTCGTTACCAACTGCCGTTCGGCTTCATTTCGGAAGATCAGGTCGGGCCGGCCTTGCCGCAGCAACTGGCCCTGGCGCGGGTGCGTCGGGTACGTCAGGTCGGGCTGATCACCGATGCCTTCAGCCTTGAGGCGTTTATTCGAGCGGTGCTGCAAGGCATGCAGAGCGGGACAGTGCTGGAATCGAGTGACGGAGAAATCCGTTTCGAGTCCACGCCGCAACTCGACAAACTTGGCCTCGGTGCGGAATCCGAAGTGCGCTATCTGTCCGCCGAGCAGTCCAACAGTTCGGTGGTGATCGGCAACAGTCTGGTGCTCAAGCTGATCCGCAAAGTCGCGTCCGGCGTACACCCGGAACTGGAGATGAGCGCTTATCTGACCGCCGCCGGGTTTGCCAATATCTCCCCGCTGCTCGGCTCGGTGATTCGTCGGGACGGGAAGGGCGAAGACAACCTGCTGATGATCGCCCAAGGCTACTTGAGCAATCAGGGCGACGCCTGGGAATGGACGCAGAACAACCTCGAACGGGCGTTGCGCGATGAGCTGGCGGACGCCGTGTCTGAACAGTCGCAACACTACAATGCGCTCGGCGAACTGAAGGACTTCGCCGGCATGCTGGGTCAGCGTCTGGGGGAAATGCATCAGGTGCTGGCGGCGCCGAGCGACAACAAGGACTTCGCACCGCAGGTCAGCTCGGCCAAGGATGCGCAGGCGACCGGCAAGGACGTGGGCGCTCAGGTCGAGCATGCGCTGAAGCTGCTCAAGCAGCATCAGGGCGAACTTGATGCGGCGGATCAGAAGCTGGTCGGTCGTCTGCTCGACCACAAGAAAACCATCCTCGCCCATGTGCAGGAGCTGGCGAAAAAATCCGCCGGCGGCTTGCGCATCCGCGTCCATGGCGACCTGCATCTGGGCCAGGTACTGGTGATCAAGGGCGACGCGTACCTGATCGACTTCGAAGGCGAACCGGCGCGGCCACTGGCCGAACGTCGGGGCAAGCACAGCCCGTACAAGGATGTCAGCGGGGTGCTGCGCTCATTCGATTACGCCGCCGCGATGACCATCAATGTGCACAACGTCGACAACAGTCCCGAAGCAGAGGCGGCGCGTCGCCGGGTCGCCGAACGCTATTTGCGTGAGGCCCGCGAAGCATTTGTCGAGGCATATCGCCGGGCGGCAGCTAGTCTTGATCATGCCTGGCAAGATCCTGAAGGTGCCGACGCCGCACTGGCGTTGTTCGGCCTGGAGAAAGCGGCCTACGAGGTGGCCTATGAAGCCGAAAATCGCCCCACCTGGCTGCCCGTGCCGTTGCACGGTCTGTATGGGTTATTGACGGGGCTTGAACCCTTTTCCGATCTTGGTGGAGAGTAGTCATGAGTTTCTCGAACAAGGAACAGGGTCACGTTAAAGAACGCTTGCTGCCTAGGGCGAAGGACATCGATGCCTTGGTGCGCGCAGAACATCAGGACCCGTTTTCCATTCTCGGACCCCACGGCGATGGTGCCGGCGGGCAGTTCATCCGGGCGTATCTGCCCGGTGCATTGAGTGTCACGGTGCTGGACAAGGACACCGGCGAGGAGCGCGGTCCGCTGGAGGCGACCGAAACGCCGGGGCTGTTCGTCGGGCATTTCGAGCCTTCGCGGCCGTATCAGTTGCGCACCCGCTGGGCCGGTGGCGAACAGGTCGCGGAAGACCCCTACAGCTTCGGGCCGTTGCTCGGTGAAATGGATTTGTACCTGTTCGCCGAGGGCAATCATCGCGACCTCAGCGGTTGCCTCGGTGCGCAGCTGAAAACCGTCGATGGCGTCGACGGCGTGCGGTTTGCCGTGTGGGCGCCGAATGCCCGGCGGGTGTCGGTGGTCGGCGACTTCAACGTCTGGGACGGGCGTCGGCATCCGATGCGTCTGCGGCATCCGTCCGGGGTCTGGGAGTTGTTCATTCCGCGCCTGCAGGCGGGCGATCTGTACAAGTACGAAATCCTCGGCGCTCACGGCATCCTGCCGCTCAAGGCTGACCCGATGGCGCTGGCCACCAGCCTGCCGCCGGACACCGCTTCCAAAGTCGCCTCGCCGCTGCAGATCGACTGGCAGGATCAGGACTGGATGAACGGACGCAGCGAGCGCCAGCAACACAATGCGCCGCTGTCGATCTATGAGCTGCACGCCGGTTCCTGGCAGTGCGAGCTCGACGATCTGGGTGAAGTGGCGCGCCAGTACACCTGGCCGGAGCTGGCCGAACGGGTGATTCCCTACGTCAAGGAACTGGGTTTCACCCACATCGAACTGATGCCGATCATGGAGCACCCGTTCGGCGGCTCCTGGGGTTATCAGTTGCTGTCGCAGTTCGCCCCGAGCGCGCGTTACGGTACGCCGGACGAGTTCGCGGCGTTCATCAATGCCTGCCATCAGGCGGAAATCGGCGTGATTCTCGACTGGGTGCCGGCGCATTTCCCGACCGATACCCATGGCCTGGCGCAGTTCGACGGCACCGCGCTGTACGAATACGGCAACCCGCTGGAAGGCTTTCATCAGGACTGGGACACGCTGATCTACAACCTGGGCCGCACTGAAGTGCATGGCTACATGCTGGCGTCGGCGTTGCATTGGCTGAAGCATTTCCACGTCGATGGATTGCGGGTCGATGCGGTGGCCTCGATGCTGTACCGCGACTATTCGCGCAAGGCCGGGGAGTGGGTGCCCAATCGCCACGGCGGTCGGGAGAATCTGGAAGCCATCGACTTCCTTCGCCATTTGAATGATGTGGTGGCGCTGGAAGCACCGGGAGCTTTAGTGATTGCCGAGGAATCCACGGCGTGGCCCGGCGTCAGTCAAAGTACCCAGCAGGGCGGCCTCGGTTTTGCCTACAAGTGGAACATGGGCTGGATGCACGATTCGCTGCATTACATCCAGCAGGATCCGGTGTACCGGGCCCATCATCACAACGAGCTGAGTTTCGGTCTGGTCTACGCCTGGTCCGAGCGATTCATCCTGCCGATTTCCCATGACGAAGTGGTGCACGGCAAGCACTCGCTGATCGACAAGATGCCCGGCGACCGTTGGCAAAAATTCGCCAACCTGCGCGCTTACCTGAGCTTCATGTGGACCCATCCGGGCAAAAAACTGCTGTTCATGGGTTGCGAGTTCGGCCAGTGGCGTGAGTGGAATCACGATCAGCAGCTGGATTGGTATCTGCTCCAGTATTCCGAGCACAAAGGCGTGCAGAAACTGGTTGGCGATCTGAACCGTTTGTACCGCGAAGAGCCGGCGCTGCACGAACAGGACGACGCGCCGCAAGGGTTTCAGTGGCTGATCGGTGACGATGCGATCAACAGCGTCTATGCCTGGCTGCGCTGGAGCAAGGACGGTTCGCCGGTGCTGGTGGTGGCCAACTTCACGCCAGTGCCGCGTCAGTCGTATCGGGTGGGCGTGCCGTTTGCCGGGCGCTGGAGCGAGTTGCTCAACAGTGATGCCGACACCTATGCCGGTTCCAATTACGGCAATGGTGGCGGGGCGTTCACCGATGATGTGCCGAGCCATGGTCAGGCGTTGTCGCTGGAGCTGAATCTGCCGCCACTGGCGGTGTTGATCCTCAAGCCCGAACGTTGATGAAGCACCTGCGGGAGCGAGCGGCTCGCTCCCGCAGAGCGACTGGACGTGTCCTTACCAGCGCATCCGGATTCCCAGACTGCCGATCAACCCGTTCAGATCATTGTCATCCACGTCACTGCTGTAGTCGGCGCTGACATACAGGCTCACCGACGGCGTGACCTTCGCCACCAGACCCAGACCCAATTCCACCGTCGACGACTTGCGACTGCTGCTGATCTTGTCCACCTGATCGAGGGTCACCGTGTTGCCGGTGTACACCGTGTGCCACAAGTTGGTGCGAACGTAGGGTTCGACCGGCAGACCGCTCAGGTCGTAACTGCCTTTCAGCCGAGCGCCGACCCGGCCGCTCCAGGACGAAATATCACTCGATGAAGCGTTGCCCGAACCCGCGTAGGGCGTGTCGAGGGTGATCCGCTGATTGATCAACTGCGCCTGTGGCTCGACAACCCAGTTTTCACTCAGGCCGATCGGGAACCCGCCCTCCACCGAGAATGTCATCGCACTGCCTTCGGTGGCCAGGCGCGCGCCCTGTTCATTACGGCTGAAACCACTGACCCGGCCACCGCTGGCCGACAGGTCGACGTGCCAGCCTTCGGATCCGGTCAGGCTGTAGTAGGCGCCGAGGCTCTGGCCTTGCAGGTTGAGGGTGTCGGTGGTCGGATCGACGAGGGCGCGGTTGACGATCAGACCGTTGCCGTTGCCCTGGATCTGGTACGTGCCGCCGATCAATCCGATCCGTTGGGTCTGGCCGCTGCTGCCTTGCAGGGTCAGCACTGGCGGTCCTTTGAACGCTCCGCCGCC
Organism: Pseudomonas sp. GW822-FHT03F08; assembly: GCF_058801265.1. Taxonomy (NCBI): domain Bacteria; kingdom Pseudomonadati; phylum Pseudomonadota; class Gammaproteobacteria; order Pseudomonadales; family Pseudomonadaceae; genus Pseudomonas; species Pseudomonas sp. GW822-FHT03F08. Next base: position 272,650 of record NZ_JBXANC010000002.1, read on the forward strand.
GGGTGTCGCGAACCCGGGGTTGAGGAGGTCGGTCTGTGCCTGGCGAGAGGCTTGTCCGTAGAGTTGATCCCAGGCCGAGGGGGCAAGGTCTTCGGTGATCAGGTGGTTGCCGCGCAGGTCGGGGCGCGGGCTCAAGCGTTGCGGGTCGGGGGTGATGACGGTCGCGGGCAGCGTCAGGATCGGCACGTCCTGGCGATACCAGGGCGTGGTCTCATCCGCCACAGGACCCGCCTGCGCCTCCATGGATGAGCACAGCAAGATAGAACTTGAAACGGTGCAAAAGGTGATTTTGATCTCGTGTGGGGTGAGTGAGGTTTTCATGAAGATCTACCTTGCTAGCGCATGTGGTATCTCGCCTTGGCGTCTCTCCTACCCCGAACGAGGGGCGACCGAATGGAGCGAGGCGAACCCGCAGCCACCCGTTTTCACGAGTGTCCGAAGGCCCGCCCCGGGTAGTGTTTCCGGGGGTAGTAAGGTAGAGCTAAGAAGACCGATGTCCCTGCGTCAAGAAATTGGACGATGAGCGGTATGGCTAAATCAGAAGCTGCAAGCGTTTGTTTTTCTGCACATATCTAAGTTGTTGTTTGCAGGGGGAAACACGCCTTGAACCGCGAAACAGAGCGTTTGCTTAGCCTGCTATCGGCTTGCCAGGTGATGCGAACACCCAGATTTCCTGCCAGTCCATGCAGGTCATTGCTGTCAATATTGCGACTGTAGTCGGTGCTGGCATAGACACTCGCGGCGCGGTCGAACTACAGATGCACCTCGACCGCCAGCGGCAGGTGATCCGACAAATGCGTCCAGGGCTTGTTGCCGAGTATCTGCGGGTCATGGCTGCTGGCATTGCGCAGGTAGACCCGGTCCAGCCGCAGCAGCGGGAAGCGCGCCGGGTAGGTCTTGGCCGGCCGGCCGTGATGACGCTCGAAGGCTTCGTGCAGGTAGTCGCGGCGGGAGAGGGTGAGGTTGCCCTGCATCTGCCAGTCATTGAAGTCGCCGGCGATGATCACCGGCGCGTCCTCCGGCAGGGACTCGAGCAACTGACAGAGCAGTTGCAGCTGCAATTGACGGTGGCTTTCGAGCAGGCTCAGGTGCACGCAGATCGCATGAACCTCATCGTGCCCCGGTACATCCAGTACGCAGTGCAGCAGACCGCGGCGTTCCGGACCGGTGATCGAGACATCGAGGTTGCGGTATTCGCGGATCGGGTACTTCGACAGCAGGGCATTGCCGTGGTGGCCGTCGGGGTAGACGGCGTTGCGGCCGTAGGCGAAATCGCTCCACATGCTGTCGGCGAGGAATTCGTACTGCGAGGTTTGCGGCCACTCGTTGTAGCGATTCGAATGCCGCTCGTGTTCGCCCACCACTTCCTGAAGAAACACCAGGTCGGCGCGGGTACTGCGCACCGCTTCACGCAACTCCGGAAGAATGAAACGCCGGTTGAGTGCGGTAAAACCCTTGTGCGTGTTGACCGTCAACACCCGCAGGCGATGGATGGTCGACGGGTTCAAGGGCTGTGCGTCGATGACGTGACGCTTGGGGTCGCTGGACACGGTCGCTCCTCTGAATCATGACTGCCTTTTCATGCGACTGATCCGGGCGCGGGCAGTTCACATTGAGTGACTGCCCGCGCCCGGCCTTCAATCCACGAAGACAATTTCATAAGGCAGGCGCATGCGCTCCAGAATAGCCCTGGGCAACAACGGTGCAATGCCGATGGCCGGTTCGCCGTTCAACTGGCTGGCGTAGGCGTGGGTGGCGTGGCTTTTACGCGCGACGGTCCAGGTATCGAGGCGCAGCTTGCGCGCGCGGTGCCACGGAATCTGTGCCTGATCGCGCTCGGGCCAGTGCCAGGCCCAGACCGGCACATCGTGGTAGCTGGCACCGGCCAGTCGTGCGGCTTTGGCGCTGGCCCGACCGACCACTTCATGATCTTCGGTGCCGTCTTCGCACCAGGTGCTGAACACCACGTCACCGGGTCGCAGGTAACGCGAGATGAACTCGGTCAATTGGGCTTCCTGTTCAAACAGGGCATTGTCGGTGAAACCGCCGCGCACCCATTTCAGGCTGTGCATCGGCAGGCCCAGGCGGCGCAAGGCTTCGACGCTTTCCTGGGGGCGGAACACGCTCAGGCGTTTTTCCGACCACTGGCGCGAGCCGGGATGGCTGGCGCTGCCGTCGGTGATCGAGAGCAATTGCAGGGGATGACCAAGGGAAGACAACAGTTGCAGCAAGCCGCCGCAGGTCACCACTTCGTCACCGGGGTGTGGCGCAATGACCACCGCACGCGCGCCGGGCGGCACGAGGCTATGGGTGTTGATGACGGGGATGTTGTCGAGTTGCGCGGCGCTGTTCCAGATTTGCGCCGGCAGGCCGCTTTCGCTGAGAGATAACGGTTTCATGGGGCAGGACGTCCTTGTTGAGTCTGGCCTTCAGTCACCCACGGCAACGCGTGTCTGACCCGTGAAGGCTGGTTGATAACCCTGCAGCGCTCCGAACCCTGGATTGCCGCGATGCTGAGTATTGCTCAAGACGCACGGTTCGTCGCGTTGCAGATCAATCTGCTCCGGTTTTTTTTATTCAAGCTGTGCCGTAACTCTCAAGTCGTGATCGCAGACCCAGCGGTGGAGGCCGATGTGTCGGTGTCTTGCGCTCAGTCTTCTTCGTCGCGTTGCAGTTCAAACAACAGCAGCGAGCGCCCTGTAACCGAATATTGATGCCCGAAATCGAAGCGCTCCTGACCGCGGATCGACGGTTGGTTGGTGTCGACCATGCAGGTCCAGAAACTGCCTTCAGGCACTTCCGGCAGCGTGAAGTTGACGATGTCGTGATGGGCGTTGACCACCAGCAGCAACGTCGCGTCGGCGCCTTTACGGCGGATGCCGGTTTCCTGGGCGCGGCCATCGAGCAACATGCCCAGGCAGCGGTTGTGTGCATCGTGCCAGTGTTCGGTGGTCATTTCCGTGGCGTCCGGTGCCAGCCAGGTCACGTCCTTGACCCCGATGTCTTCGTTGTATTCACCCACCAGAAAACGCCCGCGCCGCAGGATCGGGTAGGTCAGGCGCAGCTTGATCAAGCGTTTGACGAATTTCAGCAGCGCCTTGCCGTCCTCGCTCAGGTCCCAGTTGACCCAACCGATTTCGCTGTCTTGGCAGTAGGCGTTGTTGTTGCCGTCCTGGGTGCGGGCGAACTCGTCGCCGGCCACCAGCATCGGCGTGCCCTGGGCCAGCAGCAGGGTGGCGAAGAAGTTGCGCATCTGCCGGTGACGCAGCGCATTGATTTCCGGATCGTCGGTGGGCCCCTCGACGCCGTGGTTCCAGGACAGGTTGTTGTTGCTGCCGTCCTGGTTGTTTTCGTCGTTGGCCTCGTTGTGCTTGTCGTTGTAGGACACCAGATCGTTGAGGGTGAAACCGTCGTGAGCGGTGACAAAGTTCACGGACGAATAGGGACGGCGGCCGCGCTGATTGAACATCTCGCCGGAAGCGGTCATGCGGCTGGCGAAGTCGGCGAGCTGACCGTCGTCACCTTTCCAGAATGCACGCACGGTGTCGCGGAACTTGTCGTTCCATTCGACCCAACCCGGCGGGAAGTTGCCGACCTGATAGCCACCGGGGCCACAGTCCCACGGCTCGGCAATCAGTTTCACCTGGCGCAGCACCGGGTCCTGGCGGCAGGCCACGAGGAAGCTGTGACGTTCGTCGAAACCGTCGTGGTAGCGGCCAAGAATGGTTGCCAGGTCAAAGCGGAAACCATCGACGTGCATTTCACTGGCCCAGTAGCGCAACGAATCAGTGACCATTTGCAGCACGCACGGGTGACTCAGGTCGAGGGTGTTGCCAGTGCCGGAATCGTTGATGTAGAAGCGCTTGTCGTCCGGCATCAGCCGATAGTACGAAGCGTTGTCGATCCCGCGCATCGACAGGGTGGGGCCTTGCTCGTTGCCCTCGGCGGTGTGGTTGTAGACCACGTCGAGAATCACTTCGAGATTGGCTTCGTGCAGGTGCGCGACCATCTCCTTGAACTCGGCGATCTTGCCGCTGGCCAGGTAACGCGGGTCCGGGGCGAAGAAGGCGATGCTGTTGTAGCCCCAGTAATTGGTCATGCCTTTGTGCAGCAGGTGCTGATCGTTGACGAAGGCGTGGATCGGCAGCAGCTCGACGGTGGACACGCCGAGTTTGCGGATGTGTTCCAGCACATCGTCGACCATCAGCCCGGCAAACGTGCCGCGCACGTTATCCGGCACGGCGGGGTGGCGCATGCTGATGCCGCGCACATGGGTTTCGTAAATGATGGTCTTGTCCCACGGCACGCTGACGCGATGGTCGTTGCCCCAGGTGTGCGCCGGGTCGATGACCTTGCATTTGGGTACGAAGGGCGCGCTGTCACGCTCGTCGAAACTGAGGTCGGCATCCGGGTGGCCGATGGTGTAGCCGAACAGCGCTTCGGACCATTTCAACTGACCGACCAGTTGTTTGGCGTAGGGATCGATCAGCAATTTGTTGTGGTTGAAGCGGTGGCCGTTGGCCGGGTCGTAGGGGCCGTAGACCCGGTAGCCGTAAATCAGGCCCGGGTGCGCGTCGGGCAGGTAGCCGTGGAAGATTTCGTCGGTATATTCCGGCAGTTCGATGCGTTCGAGTTCGACTTCGCCGGCATCGTCGAAAATGCACAGTTCGACGCGGGTGGCGTTGGCGGAAAACAGCGCAAAGTTCACCCCCAGACCATCCCAGGTCGCGCCGAGCGGGAAGGGCAGGCCTTCACGGATTCGCGAGGGCTCGGCGTGTGCGGCGGGCTCGGCTTTCTTTGGACGGGTCATGATTGCTCCTGCAAATCGGTGTGGGCATTTTTAAAGGACGAGTGAACCCTCGGTGGCGAGCGAACCCGCCACACGGCCATTCAGTTCAACGGTTCGAAAAGCCTCAGGCTGCCGGGGGCTTGCGGGGTGCGCGGGGCTTTTTCTCGGCGGCTTTTTCGCCCGGTGGAATCACTTTCGCGGCACTCGCCGGTTTGGCTTTGGCCGTCGCGGCCTTGGGCTTGGCCGCAGGCGTCTTGGCCTCAGAGGCTTTGGTGGCTGCCGTTTTGCCAGTCGCCGCCTTCGGCGATTTCTTCGGTGCCAAAGCTTCGGCCTCGGCCAGTTTGCGCGCCATCTCCCAGTGGCGGGCTTCATGGCCTTCGGGCTTACCTTCCGATTCCCAGATCTGATAGGCGAATTCGCGGATGCGTTTATCGTCGGTACTCATCGCAATGCTCCTGAACTGAACTCATGCTTCTAGAAGTGTTGGATAAACAGATTGACCGGGACATCCCCCAGCGCAGCGCTGACCTCCAGCTCCCTGTTTTTTGTGACTGCGGTGCTCGAAAAAAGTCCCTTCAGATTTTCGTCCAAGGCGGCGAACGGTAATTCGACCCGCGTATCGCCCCAGCGCAGCGCATCGACCTGCGGTACGGCACCGTTTTCCAGCAGTGTTGCGCAACGGATCGGCACGATGACGATCGCCCGTTGCCCCCCATGCTCGCGGGCAAACGCGAGCACGTTGTGCGCCTGGCTGCCCAGCACCTCGAGGGCCTGGTACGAGCCTCGGCGAAACAACTCGGTGTGTTCGGCGCGCAGGTTCAGTACCTGAGCGATCAGTGCTTGCTTGATGCGCCCGTTGCGCCAGTTCGACAGCAGTTCCGAAACGGGCGCAGGCTTCAGTGATTGCTCACGCAGGCTGTAGTCCACCGGTCGGCGGTTGTCCGGATCCACCAGACTGAAATCCCAGCACTCGTTGCCCTGGTACAGATCCGGTACGCCCGGTACGGTCATGTGCAGCAAGGTTTGCGCCAGACTGTTGAGGGCGCCGGCCGCGGCGATGCTGTTGACGCTCTTGGCCAGTGCTCCGCGCAACAGTTCACCTTCGGGAGCCAACAACAGCTGTTCGGTGAAGGATTGCGCGGCGTTTTCGTAGGCTTCGTTCGGCGCACTCCAGCTGCTTTGCAGCTTGGCTTCGCGCAGGGCTTTCTGCTGCCATTGCCAGATGCGTTTGGCGTAGTCGGCGAATCCATCCTGATCGTCGTTGTGCAGTTCCAGCGGCCAACTGCCGAGCAGCGCCTGATAGAGGATCAACTCGTCAGCAGCCGACGGCATCTGATCGTCGCTGCGCAGCGGCCGGGCGAGGGCGCGCCACAGCTCGACCTGTTCGGCATACCAGTGGCTGCGCTCGCTGAGCACAGCCAGGCGCGTGCGGGTGTCTTCGCCGCGTTTGTGGTCGTGGGTGGCGGTGGCCAGCAGGTTGTCGGGGAATGTCGCCAGACGTTGCAGGTTTGTTGCGTGAAAATCACTGACCGGGGCGCTGAACTGTTCGGTGTTGTAGCCCACGTCATTGCGCGACAGCAGCACCGCCGAGCGGTACAGCGCGGTGTCTTCCACGGCTTTGGCGGCGGCGGGTGAGGTCAGTTGCTGAAAGCGTACGCAGGCGTGGCGCAGGATCTTGCGCGACCGCCCACGGGGTTTGCGCCGCCACGGCTGGCCGCCGAGCCAGGCGGACACGGACTCAAGCACCGGCCAGTCGCTTTCGCTCAATGTCTGGCGCGCACCTTCCATGGCCTGCTGGAAAAACACCTCGTCCTGCGCCGAACGGCCCATCGCACTGATGTAGGTGCGATACACCGGGAAATGCACGATCAACGCCTGTAACACCCGGCGGATCGAGCCGAGCGTGAGGTCGCGGGTCATCAGGTCGTCCCGCGCCACTTGCAACAGCGCCTGGGCAACGCTTTCGCAATCACTGGCCAGCGAGCCGTTGAGAATCTGCTGACGTGCCAGCCGTGCTTCTTCGATAAACGCGGCGGGGCGCTCGGTGCGGCGTTGCCACAAGTCACCGAGCACATGTTCACCGGCCGGGTCGTGTTGCAGCAGCGACAGCTGATTCATGAACTCGTAACCGGTGCTGCCATCCACCGCCCAGTCGGCGCGAAGGGTTTCACCGTCGCCGAGAATCTTCTCGACGTAGATCGGCAAGTGTCGCCCCGGTGCCAGAAAGTCGAGGCGTCGGCGCAACTTGCGGCAATAACCCCGAGGATCGGCGAGGCCGTCGATGTGGTCGATGCGCAGACCGTCGATCAAGCCTTCTCCGATCAACTGGAAGATCTTGCCGTGGGTAGCTTCGAACACGGCAGGCCGTTCGACACGCAAACCGCCGAGTTCGTTGATGTCGAAGAAGCGTCGCCAGTTGATGTCGTCCGCCGCCGTGCGCCAACTGGCCAGGCGATAGCTTTGCCGCTCCAGTAGTTGATGCAGACGCTGGAAACCGTCGTCGGTCTTTGAGTCGTAGTGCATCAAGTTGCGCTGGATGGTTTGCAGGATGTGCGGGTCGCTGGCCAGTTGCTGGAGTTCTTCCTTGAGCGGGATGGCCAGCGAGCGGGCATCGGTCTGGTAGCTGAGGCTGCTGAAGCGATCGGCCAGCGACTTGAGTGCTTCGTTTGTCGGCTCGTCGGGTTTGAGCAGTTCGCCGTAATCGCCGGGGCAGATCGGGAAGTGATGCTCGTAATGCTCGACGTGGAAGGTGCCGCACTCGGCGTTGAACACCAGCGGCAGCGTGCCGTCCTGCAACGCGACGCCGTAATCGCTGCCAAGAAAGGGCAGCAGCAACTGGCCTTCCATCAACGGATCGGGCGAGTGCCACTGGATATCGAAGAACTCGCCATAGGGGCTGAGCCGGCCCCATTCCAGCAAATCGAGCCACCACGGATTGTCACCGCCACCGACCGCCATGTGGTTGGAGACGATGTCGAGGATCAGCCCCATGCCGTGTTCACGCAGGGCCGCGACCAACCGGCGCAAGGCTGGTTCGCCGCCGAGTTCAGGGTTGACCCGGGTCGGGTCGACCACATCGTAACCGTGCATGGAACCGGCGCGGGCGGCGAGCAGCGGCGAGGCGTAAACATGGCTGATGCCGAGCCGGGCAAAGTACGCCACCAGCGGCACCGCCTGATCGAGGGTGAAACCTTTATGGAATTGCAGGCGCACCGTGGCGCGCAACGACTGGCCTGGCGGTGCACTCATTGGTCACGCTCGGCCGCCTGAAGGCGGGCGCAGGCGAGCAGTTCCAGACGTCGCGCGGCATCAACCCCATCGAGCAACGTTTCGCTGGTGCCCGGCAGGCGCCGTGACCAGTTGGGGTGGGTGTCGATGGTGCCGGGCAGATTGGCCTGTTCGTCCAGGCCCAACGCGTCTTCCAGCGGTAGAAGCACCAGCGGCGCACGGGTGTGGCCGAGGAAACGGACACTGGCGTCGACCACTTGATCGGCCTCGTGGGATTCCTCGCGAAAGTTCTGCGGGTCCTGGCTCAAGGCGCCCCGGAGGCCTTCGCGCTCGCGTTCGCGATAACGGCGCCAGTCGATTTCACCGTTGGCGTCGATCAGCCCGAGTCGCGCATTCCAGTCGATGTCCCGGCCATGCCACCAGCCATTGAGCGTCGGGAGGTCGTGGGTGCTGGTGGTGGCCAGCGCGTTGTCCGGCCAGTCGAGGATCGGTTTGAAATGGGTGTTGTCCTGCTCGAACAACAGCACGCGCATGCCGAGCATGGCGCGGGCGATCAGTTTTTCCCGCAGGCCATCGGGCACGGTGCCGAGGTCTTCGCCCAGCACGATCGCCTGATGGCGGTGGGATTCGAGGGTCAGCAACCGCAGCAAGTCGTCCACCGGGTAATACAGGTAAGCACCGTCCGCCGGTGCCGCGCCGTTCGGGATCACCCACAGCCGTTGCAGGCCCATGACGTGGTCGATGCGCAAGCCGCCGGCGTGGGCAAAATTGGCGCGCAGCATGTCGATGAAGGCACGAAAACCATTGCGTATCAGGCCTTCCGGGGAGAATGCAGAGATGCCCCAGCCCTGGCCGGAGCGATTGAGGATGTCCGGTGGCGCCCCGACGGTCAGCGACGCCAGCAATTCGTCCTGAAAACTCCAGGCCTGACTGCCGGCGCCGTCGGCACCCACCGCCAGGTCAGCGATCAGACCGATGCCCATGCCGGCGCTGCGCGCAGCGTTCTGTGCACGCTCCAGGCAGCGGTGGATCAACCATTGGCAAAACGCGAAGTAGCCGATGCGCTCGGCGTACTCCTCGGCAAACGCACCGAGGGCGGCACCTCGCGGGTCGTGCCAGTGCTCCGGCCATTCACGCCAGTCGAGATTTTCGCCCCGGGCGGCACGCATTTCCTGAATGGCTTCGAAGCGGCAGTGGTTTTCCAGCGCTTCGCCACCCGCGTCGCGGTAGCTGGAAAAATCCGCCTGCAACGGATGTTCGCCACGGGTGAAACCTTCGTACAGCGCTTGCAACAGTTTTTGCTTGGCGTCGGCGGCGCTGGGCCAGTCGATCAGTTTCAGGTTTTCCAGTTGCTGGAACTGATCGTTGAGGCCAGCGGTGTCGATGGCATCACGCAGGGCGCGCTCGCCGAGAATCGTCCCCGGCGCGGCATACAGCGAATTGAGAAACAGACGGCTGGACGGCGAATACGGGCTGTAGCGCCCGGTGTCGGCGCTGAACATCGCATGCAGCGGGCTGATCGCCAAAGCGTCGGCACCGCGTTCGCCGGCGCTGCGGGCCAGTTCTTCCAGCGCCTGGGTGTCGCCGAAACCACCGTCGCCGGGGCGGCGCAGGCTGTAAAGCTGCACGCTCAGGCCCCAGGCGCGAGGGATCGGGCTGTCCACGGCATCGCCCACGCTGTAGCAGCGCTCGGGGGCCACGGCCAGGGTGAATTGTTGACCGGCGATGTGAACTTGCTGATAACCGACCGGGATCTCACCGGGCAACACCGCATCGGCATCCAGCTTGAGCGACAGCCGCGTGCCGTCCTCCAGATGAATCTCACAGGGACTTTCAGGTTCGAAATAGCGCGCCAGGTCCAGATCCGCGCCGACATCGGCAGTCAGCAAGGGCGGCAGTTGGCGGTCCTGTTGCACTTGTTGCAGTTCCAGCAGGCTGGCGTCGATTTCCTGGGCTGAGCCGGCCGGGTGACCGAGCCCGGTAAGGACATTGCGCAGCACGGCCGGCGCGACTCTCTGCGGGCGGCCATTGGCATCGATCCAGTCGACCGCGAGGCCGGCTCGGCTGGCGAGAATTTCCAGTTGCGCATCGCTCATAGGCGCTCTCCATCCAGGGGTGGCAAAGGGGTTGCGGCCGTGAGGCTGACGAGCGCGCAATACGGGGGCAGTCGGCCCGCGTCCTGCAGGTCGGCGGCGGGCGGTTGCTGCAAGAGCCACACCGCGTCGGCCTGTGGTGGGTTGACCACTGGCGTGTTGCTGAGGTTCAGGTCGATTCGCAGCTCGCTGCCATCGCCCAGACGCCAGCGTGCACTCACGGCGCCAAACCCCAGCACCTGTGCACCGAGTGCCTGGGTGCCGGGCAAATGCGGGGTGATGTGTTGGTGGCGCAGCTGCAACAGATGTCGATACAGCGCAAGCGTTGTCTGCTGTTTCGGCGTGCCGCTGCCGATCAGCCTCGGTTGCGAGGCGTGGAACGTCTGCTCGGCGTTGGGATCGGGAATCTGCTCGCGGCGTTGCGGATCGGCGAAGGCGCTGAACGCGGCGAACTCGTTACGCCGGCCTTCGCGCACAAGCTTCGCGAGCTCGCCGTGATGGCTGGTGAAGAACAGGAACGGTTGCTCGGCAGCGTATTCGTCGCCCATGAACACCAGCGGAATCATCGGTGACAGCAGCAACAACACCGTAGCGGCCTGAAGCGCGCGCGGATCGGCCAGTTGATGCAGGCGCTCGCCGAAGGCGCGGTTACCGATCTGGTCATGGTTCTGCAGGAACAGCACGAACGCGGTGGACGGCAGATGTTCGCTCGGCTCGCCACGGGGCGTGCCGTGGCGGGTCAGATGGCCCTGAAACACAAAACCCTGACTCAGGCAGCGGGCCAATTGCTCGGTGGGGTGTTCGGCGTAGTCGGCGTAATAGGCATCGGTTTCGCCGGTCAGCAGCACGTGCAGGGCATTGTGGCCGTCGTCGTTCCACTGGGCATCGTAGGCGTCTTCCAGCAGGCTGGCCTGGTTGTGCTCGTTCTCCACGGTCAGCCAGACATACCGCGCCGGGTCGATCTGCTGCCGTATGCGCTGCGCCAGTTCAGGCAGGAAGTCGGGGCTTTCTATGGCATGCACAGCATCCAGGCGCAGTCCGTCGAAACGGTATTCGAGCAGCCACATCAACGCATTTTCGACGAAGAAGTCCCGTACTTCGCGGCAGCGGAAATCAATGGCCGCGCCCCACGGGGTGTGTTTGTCTTCGCGAAAGAAACCCTTGGCGTAGCGATGCAGGTAATTGCCGTCGGGGCCGAAGTGGTTGTAGACCACGTCGAGAATCACCGCCAGGCCATAACCGTGGGCGCTGTCGATCAGGTGTTTGAGTTGTTCCGGCGTGCCATAGGAAGCTTGCGGCGCGTAGTGCAGCACGCCGTCGTAGCCCCAGTTGCGCTCGCCGGGAAACTGCGCGATCGGCATCAGTTCGATGGCGGTGATGCCCAACCCGGCGAGGCGCGCCAGATGCTGCTCGACTTCGGCAAAACCGCCGAGGGCGCCGACATGCAGCTCGTAAATCACTGCTTCGTTCCAGGGCCGACCCTGCCACGTTGTATTCCGCCAGGCATAGGCGTGCGGATCGACGACCACGCTTTGGCGGTCGAGGTCGCCGTCCTGCGCCCTGGAGGCCGGGTCGGGCACCTCCAGTTCGCCGTCGATGTTGTAGCGGTAGCGACTGCCGGCGGGGCAGCGGCTCTTGATCACGAACCAGCCGTCAGCCTGCGGCAGCATGGGCAGAGACCGACCGTTGCCCAGCTCGACGCTGACGTAAAACGCATCCGGCGCCCACAACGCGAATTGCGTGTGGTCGGCATCCAGCATGATCGCGCCGTGGGGCCAGGTTTCAAGGGACCGTAACGGCATCGTTGAAAACCTCCCTGGTTATTTGTGGTGCGTTTTACCCAAGGCCTTGGCCACCAGTTGTTCGTAGAGTTCGGCGTAGGGTTCGACGGCTTTGCACCAGTTGAACGGGGCAGCCATCGCCCGGCAGCGCATGGCGTGCAGCAGATCCGGGAAGGCAAACACCTTGAACGCGCGGCTCAGGGCTTCGCGGTAGCTGTCAGCCGTGGACTCGTTGAACAGGAACCCGGTGACGCCGTTTTCAATGGTGTCGGCCAGCCCGCCGGTGTTGCGCGCCACCGGCAGCGAGCCGAAACGCTGGGCGTACATCTGGCTCAAGCCGCAAGGTTCGTAACGCGACGGCATCAGCAGGAAATCGCTGCCGGCGAACATCCGCCGGGCGTCGGTTTCATTGAAGCCGATACGCACGCCGATCTGGCCGGGAAAACGCAGGGCCAGTTCGCGCATGGCCTGTTCCTCTTCCGGCTCGCCGCGTCCGATGATGGCGATCTGGCCGCCGTTCTGCACGATGTACTCCGACACCGCTTCGGTCAGGTCCAGGCCTTTTTGATAAACCAGCCGCGACACCACGGCAAACAGGGGGCCTTCGGAGTCTTTCAGACCGAACAGTTCGCGTACATGGGCGGCGTTGACGGCTTTTCCTTCCCAGTCGCCGATGGCAAACGGCGCGAACAGGTGCGGGTCGGTGGCGGCGTCCCAGCTCTCGTCGATACCGTTGGGGATGCCGCTGAGCAAACCTTGCTGGGTCTTGGCGGCGAGAAAGCCGTCGAGGCCGCAGCCGAAATCAGGGGTGGTGATTTCCTGCGCGTAGGTGGCGCTGACCGTGGTGATGTGGCTCGAATAGGCCATGCCGGCCTTGAGGAACGACATCTTGCCGTAGAACTCCATGCCTTCCTGTTGCAGGGCATGGGCGGGAATCCCGAGTTCCGGGCACGAGCCGAGGCTGGTCACGCCTTGATAGGCGAGGTTGTGAATGGTGAACAGGGTCGGCGTGCGTTGCCCACGCCAGTGCATGTAAGCAGGCGCCAGACCGGCCGGCCAGTCATGGGCGTGCACCAGATCCGGGCACCAGTGGATTTGCGCGAGGTTGGCGGCGATATCGGCGGCGGCCAGACCCAGGCGGGCGAAGCGGATGTGGTTGTCCGGCCAGTCACGGCCGTTGTTGGCGCCATAAGGGCCGCCGTCGCGAGCGTAGAGCTCAGGGCAAATCAACACATAAATGACCAGGCCGTCAGGCATGTCCATGCGCCCGATCTTGCACGGTGGCAGCGCGGCGTGGCCGCCCAGTTCGCCGATGATGTGGATCGGATTTTCACTGTTCATCACTTGCGGGTAACCGGGGATCAGCACCCGGACATCATGCAGATGCGCCATCGCGCGGGGCAGGGCGGCAGAAACGTCACCAAGACCGCCGGTCTTCACCAGATCGGCGATTTCCGAGGTCACGAACAACACTTTCTTCTTGTTGGGATTCTGACTGGCTACCGGTGTCAGCGTCTTGGTGCCCGGGACGTTGATCGACCGGCTGCCGGGAACGCTCACGGTGCTCGATTCGCCGACCGGCTGATGAGCACGCTCTCCCTGAATATCCAATGCCGCACTGATCATATGAATCTCCCGTTTTGTTGATCTGATTCTTGTCTTGAACAAGCGATGTCCATGGCCAAATCCTGTGGCCGGGCGCAAACGCGCCACGCATCGGTGAGCAAACGCTACCCAACACGCGCAAGCAGAATGGGTGAAGAGGCCATTGCAAGGAATGAACCAGTCGCCTTGGCCTTGTCTTTCAGATGACCCGTCGCGATCAGCAAAAGTTTCGACAAAATTTCCACATTGTGACCGACCGGTTTCGCCCCGCGAAAACCAGTCTAGGCCAGATCCTAGAGCGGGCCAGGGCAATCGGACGAATTGTTCGACAATCTGTTGCAGGCTCACGGAAACCGTGGCTTTGAGCGGGGGATCGCACCGACGAAGTGCATGTTTGAAGGGGCGGACGGTGCAAAACAGTGACCGGCTGGTCACGTTTTCGGGCGCGAGGAAAGTGCGTGTGCACTGTTGCGGTGCGGACAATTGTGTTGGCGTGCGGTCAGTGGATGCTGATTCGCGGGCAGGGGTTGCCCGCGAATTGGAGGAAGGTCAGTTCAGCAGACGAATCGGTTCTCCCGCTGACCAGGCCTGAATGTCCTCGATCATCTGCGAAAAGAACTGCTGATAGTTCTGTCGGCTGACGTATCCGACATGAGGCGTGGCCAGCACATTGTCCAGCGTGCGAAACGGATGCAGCGCCGGCAACGGTTCTTCATCGAACACATCCAGCGCTGCGCCACCGATGCGCTGTTTCTGCAAGGCCTTGATCAGCGCCGCTTCGTCGACAATAGGCCCGCGCGCCGTGTTGACCAGCAGGGCGGTTGGCTTCATCCAGTCCAGCGCCTGAGCATCGACCAGACCACGACTGCGGTCGCTGAGCACCAGGTGCACCGACAAAACGTCGGCCTGTTCGAACAATTGCTGCTTGCTGACATAGGTGACACCGGCCTGTTCGGCGCGCTCGGCGGTCAGGTTTTCGCTCCAGGCGATCACCCGCATGCCGAACACCTGACCGAACTGCGCCACCCGTTGGCCGATGCTGCCGAGCCCGAGAATGCCCAGGGTCTTGCCGTGCAGATCGCCGCCCAGCCCCTGTTGCCATTGGCCGGCGCGCAGGGCGTTGGCCTCGTTCACCAGGTTGCGGGTGGCGGCCATGATCAGCGCCCAGGTCAGTTCCGGCGCTGCATGCTTATAGCTGTCGGTGCCGCAGACCTTGATCCCGAGTCGGGCAGCGGCCGGTATGTCCAGGGCCGCGTTGCGCATGCCGCCGGTGACCAGCAGCTTGAGGTTCGGCAAACGCTTGAGCAGGTCTTCATCGAAGCGCGTGCGTTCGCGCATCACACAAATCACCTCGAACCGGCCCAGGCGCTCGGCCAGCGTGGCGTTGTCCGCCGGGTAGTCATGGACGAAAGTCACTTCGCCGAGACTGTCGAGCACCGACCAGTCGACTACACCCCGCGCGACGTCCTGCCAGTCATCGATCACTGCAATCTGCACCGCCATCAGCCTTGACTCCTCAACGAACGGGATTGGTTTTGTTCAGCCAGCCGAGCAGTGCCTGATGGAACTGCGCCGGCTCTTCCATCTGCGGGGCGTGGCCCAGTCCGGGGAATTCCACCAGCGTGGACTGCGGAATCAGTTTGGCGACCTGTTTGCCCAGCACCTCGTAATGGCCGATTTTCGCTTTCACCTCGGGCGGCGCAATGTCCTTGCCGATGGCCGTGGTGTCGGAGGTGCCGATCAGCAACAGGGTCGGCATCTTCAGGTCCTTGAACTCGTAGTAGACCGGCTGGGTGAAGATCATGTCGTAGATCAGCGCGGAGTTCCATGCGACCTGAGTCTTGCCCGGCCCATTGCTCAGGCCCGCGAGCATGTCTACCCAACGGTCGAATTCGGGTTTCCAGCGACCGCCGTAATAGGTGCTGCGCTCGTAGTCGCGAATGCCTTGGGCGGTGACTTTCAGTTCGCGCTGATACCACTGGTCAACGCTGCGATACGGTACGCCAAGGGCTTTCCAGTCTTCGAGACCGATCGGGTTGACCAGCGCCAATTGCTCGACCTGATCCGGGTATTGCAGGGCGTAGCGGGTGGCCAGCATGCCGCCGGTGGAGTGGCCGAGCAGGGTGGCTTTCTGAATGCCCAGCGCCTTGAGCAATTGCTGGGTGTTGGCCGCCAGTTGCTGGAAGGTGTACTGGTAGTGATCGGGTTTGCTGGAGGTGCAGAAGCCGATCTGATCTGGCGCAACCACCCGGTAACCGGCCTCGCTCAGGGCCTGGATCGAACTGTCCCAGGTGGCGCCGCAAAAATTCTTGCCGTGCATCAGCACCACGGTGCGCCCGTTGGCCTTGCCGTGGGCGGCGACGTCCATGTAACCCATCTGCAATGATTTGCCCTGGGACTGAAAGGCAAAATGCTTGAGGGTGTAGGGATAGTCGAAACCTTGCAGTTCCGGGCCGTATTGCGGGCCTTCGGCGTGAGCCAGCAGGGGCAGGGCAGCGGTCAGCAACAGGCCGGGCAGCCAGCGGGTCAGCGACACAGACATGGGACAACTCCACAGGAAATCGGCCGATGCTGGAACGGCCGGATTAGGGCGACGTTAAACACAGGCAATGCCCGCGCCTGATCGTTCAACCGAGCCAATCCAGGGTGAGCATCGCCAGCACCGCATAACGGGCGCCTTTGGCCAGGGTGACGATCAACAGGAATCGCCCGAGCGGTTCACGCATGACCCCGGCGATCAGCGTCAGGGGATCACCGATGACCGGCAGCCAACTGAGCAGCAGCGACCAGTGACCATAACGCTGATAGTGAACGCGGGCGCGGTCCATGTGCTTCGGGCTGACCGGAAACCAGCGCCGACCCTGAAACCGCTCCAGTCCTCGCCCCAGCCACCAGTTGACCAGCGAACCGAGGACATTGCCCAGCGTCGCCACCGCCAGCAGCCCCCACAGCCAATAGCGATCGCTGACCAGCAGCCCGACCAGCACCGCTTCCGATTGCAGCGGCAGCAGTGTGGCCGCGCCAAACGCGGCGAAGAACAGCCCGATGTAACCCGCCGTCATCAATGGGCCGGGTAATCCGCCACCACCACATCAGCCCCATCCTTTTTCAGGCCGATGACTTGATAGGCATCGCTCATGCCGTCCATTTCCATGCCCGGCGAGCCCATCGGCATCCCCGGTGCCGCCACGCCAAGCAGATCGTCACGCTTGCTCAGCGCCAGCACTTGTTCGGCGGGGACGTGACCTTCGACGAATTTGCCGTTGATGATTGCGGTGTGGCAGGACGCCAGACGCGGTGGTACGCCGTGTTGTTGCTTGAAGCTGCTCATGTCGGCTTCAACGTGATCCTCGACCTTGAAACCGTTGGCTTCCAGATGGCTGATCCACTTTTTGCAGCAGCCGCAGTTGGCGTCGCGGTGGACTTCGATCGGGATGAGGTCGGCGGCTTGCGCCAGGGAGGAGATGAATAGCGCGCTCAGGGCGGCCAGACGCAGGTGGTTTCGCATGGAGGGCTCTCGGCTCGGGGTAAAAAAACGCATTTTGACCGGGATTTTCCGCCCGGCATCAACGGAGTGTTTCCAAGTAATACAAGGCGGGTTGCCAGCATGATCGTAGATCAAGGCTGACAGCCCGCTGAGCGAGAGATGACAGATCTGTCAGGAAGCCAAAGGATCAGCGCACCTTGAACCGGCCCATGATCGCGCCGACCCGGCTGTTGGCTTCCAGCAACTGTCGGGTGTTGAGCTCGCTGGCCTGACCGCTTTGCACCAGTTCATCGACCATGTGACGGATCTGCACCATGCTGCGGTTGATCTCTTCGGTGACGGCGCTTTGCTGTTCGGCGGCGGTGGCGATCTGCGTGCTGAGGCTGTTGATGTGGCTGACCGAGCCGGCCATCTCGTCAAGGCCGCTGTTGACTCGCGCCGTGGCGTCGGCGGCCGACTGGCAACTGGCCTGGGTGTTTTCCATGGCGCTGACCGACGAACTCACGCCCTGGGTCAGGCGGGTCAACATTTCGTTGATTTCCGAAGTGCTGGCCTGGGTGCGAGCGGCGAGGGCGCGCACTTCGTCGGCCACCACCGCGAAGCCGCGTCCCTGCTCACCGGCGCGGGCGGCTTCGATGGCGGCGTTCAGCGCCAGCAGGTTGGTCTGGCCGGCAATGGCGCCAATCACCCCGAGAATCTCGGTGATGCGCTGCGCGTCCTGTTGCATGCTTTCGACCTTGTGCGTGGCGCTGGCCACTTCGTCGATCAGCGCGACCACGCTGCTCGACGCTTCGCCGACCACCACCCGCGAACGGTCGGCGTTTTCGTTGGCGCGCTGGGTGAAGGCGGCGGTTTCGGCGGCATTCTGCGCGACGCTTTCAGCGGTCGAACTCATCTCGTTGATCGCGGTGACGGTCTGGTCGGTTTCCGAAGCGTGGCGCAGCAGAATCTGACTGGTGTGCGCCGACGTACGTTGCAGGTTGTCGAGGCTCGAAGCCATGGCGCCGGTGGCCTGGGTGACTTCGCCGATCATGTTCTGCAGGTAGGCAATGAAGGTGTTGACCGAGTGACCGATCGCGCCGAGTTCGTCTTCGGCGCGGATGGTGATGCGGCGTGTCAGGTCGGCATCGCCGCTGGACAGCAGATCGATGTTGGCTTTCAGGGCCTTCATGCGCTGGATCAATTGGCGGATCGCATAGACCTGCCACAGCACCAGCAGGATCACCAGCGGGATCTGCAACAGGCTCAGGGTGCTGAGCACGTCATCGCGCTGGGCGGTGATCAATTTGGTCGGCAGGGCGGTGGCGAGGAACCAAGGCGTGCCTTCGATCGGGCGCATGAAGAAAGTGCTGGCTTCACCGTTGTTGTCGAACTCGACGCGCTGGGCCTGATCACGCTGTTGCAGGCCTGCTTTTACCTGGCTGGCAAACGGTGAACTGCCGGCCAGCTCGCTGATGTTTTTCAGCACGATCGGGCCATTGATGCGCGAACTGTTGCTGATGATCTTGCCGTCGGCCTCGACGATCAGCATTTCGGCGCTGAGGTCTTTTTCCTTGCGCGCCACCAGGTCGTTGAAGAAGCCCAGCGTCACGTCGATGGTCGATACACCCCAGGTCGTGCCGTTCTTCTGGATGGCCATGGCGCAGTTGGTGCGTGGTTCGGCGCTGGCATCGTCTTTATAGGCGGCGGCCCAGGCGCATTGGCCGCGCGGGGTCTGCAGGCCGCCCTTGTACCAGCTCTGGTCGTAATAGTTGGGCGCTGCGTCGCTGTTCCAGAAGGTGTTCACGGCGAGTTTGCCGGAGCTGTCGCGATGCCAGAAGGTGCTGAACTTGTTGCGTCCCGCCTCACGCTGACCGGGTAGTGGCCAGATACCACCGCCAAATACTTTCAATTCACCGTACTGGTCCACCAGCCCCGGCAGCACCGTATCGATGGCGGCACTGTCGAGCAGCGGGATGGTCTGGGTGATGCTGCGTTGCTGCGATTGAACCTTGTTCAGTTCGCCCTGGATCTGCTCGGCGACCTCGGCAATGCGGTTGAGCACGACCTGTTCTTCGGTATGACGCAGTTTCGGCGCGACCAACTGGCTGATGCCCACCACGGTCAGGACCGACAGCAACAGGATAAATAGAACCAGAAACAGCGTGTAGCGAGCCTGAATGGTACGGAATGCGGGCATGGAGACCGGTCCTTGAGCAGCGTTTCTTATTAGGGGCGAGGAGTAAAACAGTAGGGGTATCCCTTACGTATCGTCGCGGCGCGAGGAAGCTTTAGGTACTCACGTGCTAAAAAGTTTTGAAACGCTGACCGGCAAGTAACAGATCCGACACATGCAAACTAACCAGCCCGTTCGTTAGAGTAAAAAGCCGATTTTCGCCGGACTGGCCAAGCGGCTCTGGCTCAATATCTGCGGGGCTTGCAGTGCTTTGTATCGAGAATGTACAAAATTTGTAAAAAAGTGAAAAACAGATTGGTGACATCAGTTTGCCGGCCGATACTCCGGGCAACTCAAGACGTTCCACAAGGATATTTTCATGTTCTTTTCGCAAGGAGCACGCTCATGACCGTTGGTTATACCGGCGCGTGGCAGCCCAAGGCAGGTTTGCTGGTTCGAGATGCAGGGAGCTCGGGCAAACCGGTTTCTCAAAGCGTGAAGGTCAAGCAGATGCTGGCCCTGGTCGGCAACGACCCCACCGTTCTCAACACGGCGGAAATGGACAAGCAGCGTTTGCACAAGAACATCAAGGGGTTCGATCCGGAAAACGTCACTCCCAAGCAATTGGGCAAACTGACTGACTTCCTGCGCAGCCGGGGCCTTATTTCCGAAGTGACCTCGATGACGCTGCTCAATGCCGGTGACAAGTTCGATCGGTTCGGCATTCAGAAAGACCCGGATGCCAAGTTCAATGCGCTGGAATATTTCGCCACGCAACTGGACACCATCAACAACAACAGCCTCAAGGGCAACAAGTACGCCAATACGTTGATCCCGGAGTACAAGAAAGCCATTTATGTGCTGCAGAGCCTGAAAACCTACGGACAGGGCGGTGAACGTCCGCCTCCGACCGACAAAGGCGTCAGCGCCAAGGCTTGATCGCGTAAAACCAGGCCCTCCGATGCGCAGGGCCTGGGCATTCTTGCGTTACACGGAGGATGATGGCTTGGCAATGAGCGATTGCAGGTCGTCATGCAGCCGCTGCATCTGCGGGCAAATCAGCGTCAACGCCGGTGGCCTGGCGCCACGATGAAACAACGCCAGCCAGCCAGCTCCTCTCTCATCCGGCACCAGCCCGGTGAACACGAATCCCGCCGTCGTCAGCAAGTGAAAAGCGCTTGCGAATTCCTTTGCCAGCCTGAGCCTGACTGAAATAAGCCAATGCGCCGGCAGATCCTGCAACTGCTTGAGCAAGCCGCCATCGAGCTCTTTGAAAATGCCTTCATACCGGTTCAATTGTTGTTCCAGCTGCACCGGTTCGCCCACCCAGGGCGCGGCCTTGTCCTGTGTTCCGAACACGCTGCACATCTGCCTCATGAAATCCCGGCAGCTTTCGGGCCACGCCTGGGTCGGGAGCGGACGTCGGTTATCGTCGACAGGCGTGTAACCGATGACCAGCGATTCCCGCGCCGAGGCATTAAATGGAGACGGGACATGGTCGGGCAGCCATCCGACACTCTGAAAGCCGAGACTGGCTGCCATGCGCTGTGTGTAGGGATGGCCGGTGACCTGTTTGATCGTCACGCCCCGGTATCCCAGGGCTTGCGCATGAATCAACAGCTGCCGTCCCAGGCGGGTGGCAATGTTCTGACCTCGGGTTTCGGGGGCAACCACGCTCAATGCCAGCTCGGCGATGTGCGATCCCTTGGCACGAATCAAGGTCGCGTGTCCCAGCATTTGATCTTCGGCGACGGCGACCAGAGAGTGCCAGCGACCCAGCGTATGGTTGCGATCGATCATGCAGGGCAGATAGACGTGAGGCTGGGCGTAAAGATCGCCGTAGGTTTTTCGGAACAGGTTGCTCACGGCCACAGCGTCGCTGTTGCGGTAACTGCGCAGGGTGACTGTTTCCATCAGCGCTGTTCCATGGGCAGGCTGTCGTAGACGCGCAGATCCAGTACGCGCTGGCGTTTGCCGGAGCGCGGATGGCGTGACAGGTCTTGAACCGTGCAGCAGTGAATCTCCACGTCCAGCAAGTGATCGGCATTGAGTTGTTCGATCAACGGGTAGTGTTCAATCAACGCGTGGTGCAGCCTCCGGTCGGTGTCTGCCGAAGCGGATTGCACAGCGTCCGGAGCCCATTTCAGGCGCAGGATATCTTTCGTTCCGGTCTGTTCGATCACCAGTTGCCAATCGTCACTGCCGGTGAGGCGTTGCACCGTATCGCCGATTTCATCGGGCAGCAGCGTCAGGATTCCCACCCTGACTCGCTGGCTGTCGGCGCTGCGGCCCATCAGCGCGAATTTGCGCGTGGGCGTTCGGTTGAGCTCTCGCCAACACGCACGATCGCCGACCGGGTAACGAATCAGCGGCATCAACCGCCGGGTGAGATTGGTCATCACCAGGCGGCCTGTGCGATTGCATTCTTCGATTACCTCACCGGTCTGTTCGTCGAGGATTTCCAGCACGCTGTGGCCCTGCGCCATCCGGTGTTCACCCAGGGCGCAGTCGCGATGACTGGCGCCGATAAAGCCGGCATCGACGCTGGCGTACCCCATGGAGGCGACGCGTACATTGGGGAACACCCGGCCGAGCAGTTGCAACTGCACCGGGAACAGGCTTTCACCGCCGTAGAGCAGGCATTCGATGCACTCCAGCCGGCGTCCCTGATGTTCCAGCCACGCGGCGAAGGTCAACAAATGGGCCGGTAAACCGGCCAGTACATTGATCCGATGCCGGGAAATCGAATCGGCCAGCACGGTCGACTCTACATGGCCGGTGAAAGGGAACTCCACGACGCCCGGCTGAACGTGGGCCAGGGCATCGTGAGTGAAGATGAAACTGGCATACAGGTCGCCGACAAAAAACAGGTTGGCGACCCGGTCGCCCTTGTTCAGTTGCCCGGTGAGGCTGCGACCGAAATCCTCCACCAGCGTTTGCCATTCCCGCCGCTCGAAGACCGACAGTTTGCCATCGCTGGTGGTCCCTCCGGTTTTGAACACCAGTGCGTTGCCCAGGCTTGCGGTCAATACCGGCCAGCGGTCAAGGTCCTGGCTGCCTTTCCAGTAGTGCGTGGGGTCAATCACGGGTAAATCGGTCAGTGCCGTTACCTGCTCGGGGACGCCGGCAAAGTGGCTGGCGTAAAAGCTTGAATGCTTGCGCGCAAAAGCGACCAGCTCCTGCAATTCAATCCTTGGGATCATGGTGTGCTCCTTGCAGAACGGAGGAGGCGCGGGCTCCTCGGTTATCGATCAGCAGCGGCGTCTTGCCGCTGTGCTTGTTTCGGGTGAACCGGTCGATGGCGCAGACCTGCGCGTCCACTGTCAGCAGCCCGGTCTGCACAAGGGTTGCCAGCGTCGGGTAACCCAGCAGTCGGCGATGCACGTCCTGGGGTTCGAGCGCACTTAGAAATTTCATGCATTCCAGTCCGTCGGGGGCATGTTCGAGGATCACCTGAAACTCGGTCTGCAGGTGCTGCGCCAGTTCCGAGAGGCAGATGAAATCGGTGCCGATGCGCACCAGCCTGCCGTGGCGCTGAAGCAGTTCGAAGCGCGGCGTCTGCAGACCACAGCCACACCGTCCGGGCACCCAGCGGCCGCTGTCGCCGATGTCATAACGCTGAACGTCCTGACCTTCTCGAGCGAGGGAGGTGAACATCAGGCGACCGGTCTCGTTGTCACGCACTGGCTGGTCGGTTTCGAACGCGACAATTTCCAGGTGCTGGATATCGCTCAAAAGATGAAACACACCGTCGCCGGTGGCTGAGCAGGCGTGACCGAGCGGGCCGGCGTCGACGCTGCCGTAGATCGCCGAGCGGATCAGGCTGACGCCGCAGTCTTGCAGCAACTGGCGACTCTGCTCGCCGAGGTGTTCGCCGCCGAGAAATACTTTTTCAACCCCGCCATAGGCGCGCAGACGCGTTTGTTCGTTGAGGAACAAACGGTGCAGGGTGCTCGGCATGCCGATCAGCGTGTTCACCCGCTGATCGACGATCAACTGCGCAATCTCCCGATAGTCATCATCGGCCGGGGCACCCATCGGCAGGTGAGTGACGTCCAGTTGCTCCAGTACTTTGGAGAAACTGAAAAAACCGCCATACAGACCACCACTGAAAAACAGGTTCATCACCCGGTCCCGACGTGGATCGAGACCCGCTGCAAACAGACCATCGGCTGTAGCGAGCATCTGTTGGCGAAAGTCCCGATAACTGAAACCAGACAAGGCCGGCACGCCGCTGCTGCCGCCGGAACGGAAATACAGTTGGGCCGAAGCGTTGATCGGGCGGGCGATGAACGCTTCCTTGCTCATGATCGGCAGGTTCATCACACAGGGCGCAATGCCTGAGCCATTGAGCGTGGCGTGGGAGGGCAGTTTTGTCGGCGACAGACTGACCGAGACTCGCCGGCTCAGGCGTTGCAGGGCATAGACGCCGTCGTGAGGTTCGCCGTTGTAGCCATCGTGAATCGCTTCCGTCGGAGCAACGCGGGTGACGCCGGCGGTGATCAGCAGCTGTGAAAGCTCTGCAATCTGCTGCTCCGGGCAGATCAGGGCGCAGCTTTGCAGCACGTTTCGCCATGGCAACAGGGTCTCGATCACCCGTGTGCGCGGCAGTGGCTTGAGCAGCAGGCTGCGAAACAGTGGCGAAGGCTTCAATGGTCGGTCATGGGTCCAGATCACCCGCCAGCCCGGTGCTGTCCAGACCTCGCCAGCCACTTCGGCGAAACTGTGTGCGAGCCTGGCCATGGCGGTGTCGGTGGTGATTTGCGAGGCTTCCTGAATCGTTGGCAGCAATGCCGGCCATTGTCCGGCGCGGCGTTCGAATGCTTTGGCCAGACCCTCACCGACACCTCGCAGTACGGTCTCATCGTCGCTGTCCACCAACAACCATTGCGGGCTCGAGCACGCGGCAGACTTCGTCCACCACGGCGTCGAGCGCCTGAGGCGAGGCGGCGTCCGGTGTCAGATAAACGAAGCTGATGCGATGTCCCCAATCGATCCAGCGGCATCCGGCGGGGATTTGCTGGCGAATCGCTTGGAGCGCCGATTCGCCGCCCCAGGCCGAGACACCGTTGGCCCATTGGCACAGCTGGCCGATTTGCGCGGTGGTGGCCGGAACGACAGCGACATGCCCTGCGAGTTGGCCGCTGGGGTCGCATTGCGTCAGCGCGTGGAGCAATTGCGCGGTCAGCCCCTGATCGCTGCTGCTGGGACGCAGCCAGTTGACGTTGCCGGCCAGCAGACTTTCGATCACTGCGCAGAACGCCAGAAGTGCCGCGTTGCCGGGGGTGATGTGGACCACCAGGCCCAGCGGGCTCCAGCGTTCGAAACGTGGTTGGCGATAGTCGAAGCGCCGCAGTGTAGCGGGTTGAACGCCAAGCTCCCGTTCGAGTTTGCGCCGCAGACCTTGAGGCTGGCAGAACTCGATCAGTGACTCGCGTTGTTCGGCGTCGAGCGGCAGGGTCAGGCTGATGTCGCCCAACCGAAGGGCGAGCGTGGCCGCCGCATGGATGACCGTCTCGCTGTGCAGAGGCGAGTTCAGGCGTTGGGGCAGGGCCTGACGCAACTGATCCAGGGCGGTATCGAATCCGATGTCCGCGTGAAGTTGTCCATTGATCAGGTACATATCAGTGCCTCCCCAAGAGTTCGGACGCCGCCATCGCGCAGCTTCTGCCAGCGGTGGTGGCGGCGCGGCCATGCAGTTCGAACCAGTCGCTGTCCAGACCGCAGCCGCAGCTTGCGCCGGGGTGCAGGGTGGCGAGGTCGCTCATGACCACCGCATGGGCGGGGCTCGAAGAAATGTAGGGCGAGACCGCACTCAGTAACCCCGGCTGACCATAGGGCAGGACCGTGAAGTCGGATGGGCTACGCACAAATACCTTCGAATAGACCGGAACATGGAAGTGATGGTGAGCGCATTCGAGGTAAGGCACCGGATGCTCGACCGCACCGTAACCGTCGCGACAGCGGGCGATGTCGATTCCCAATTGCTGGTGGATACGCTCGTAAAGCTTCCGGCGGGGGATTTCCTGCGCGGCGCTGGTTTTCCAGCCGCCGCCAAACAGCGTCAGTGAATCCGCTGCCAGTTGCAGATCGGCCACGCCAGTGGTCTGCATGCGTTGCAGGGTCTGCCAGAGAAATGCAGGAAACCCGAAGATCCGCACCGGCAGGCCTTCTTCGGCAAAGGACTGCAACGCCGAGATGACGCCAAAGCCATCGAACTCGTGACCGCCACCGGTCCGACGCAAGGCATACGCCACGCGGTTGACCGGAGCGAACCGGCACAGGAACTGGTCGGTGAACGACGTTCCCAGGGTAATGCTGGCTTCAGGCTCGTAGCTCAGGAGCAAGTAGTTGCACGGCGTTTGCGGACTGTCCCAGCCATAGTGGTGGAAGATCCGTTCGACCATGTATTGGGCGGCGGCCAGACTGCGTTCGTCATAGCGCATGCGGCTTTTCTGGCCGCTGGTGCCTGACGATGTCAGTTCCAGTGCGTCTGCACCGGTCGGGCTGAGCAGTTGTTGCTGTTTGAAGAAACTGACGAAGATCGGTGGCAGTCGCGACCAGTCGTCGAGGCTGTCCAGATCCGTCACGGTCAGTCCATTGGCGTTCAACCAGTGTTCATACCCGGGGGTGTGTTCACTGTGAAAGCGGCTGATTTCGGCCATGGCCTGATCGAAAAGCCCCGCCGGCAAGGAATCCGGGCAATAGGGTTGTGTCAACGCACAGAGCGCGTCGCTGTGGGGGAAATGGAACATCAGGCGTCCTTATTGATGTGTCGAGGAAGCGGTTTCTGCCGGAGGTTCACGCAGAAACCGGTACAAGAGAGGCAGGCTCAGCAGCCCGCCCAGTGCAGCCCAAAGGGCGAAGGACTCGAGGCGGGCACCGCCGACGATTACCGCGATGAGCGAACCGCCGGTGCCCATCACTGCAATCGAGATCATGCCCACCGCGGCAGAGACCAGGCCTTTGCTGTCATCGCTGGAAAACAGCGCCAGTCGATACAGTGCGGCATTGCTCATGCCCAGCCCCACGGCGTACAGCGCGAGGCCTGAAATCAACAAACCAAGGGGCAGGTCTGTCAGAGCACCCGCCAGCAGGGTCAAGAGCCCGAGGCAAAACGGCCAGAGCGCCAGGCGAATCAACTGCACCAATTCGCGCGAGGTCAGCAAACGGTCGAGAATCAGATTGCCGACGATGACCGCCGAAAAGATCGGTATCTGCCAAAAGGCGTATTCACGCGTAGACAAGCCAAGCCGCTGGATCAACAGCAGGGGCGAGAGCCCGATCCACGCTATCAACGGCAGGCTCATCAGCCCGAGCGCGAGGCTCGCGCCGAGAAAACTCGGGTTGCGCAGCAGGGCCAGGTATCGACGAAATGTCTGTCGCCAGGACAACGGAATCGGCGCCTGCTGGCCGCCGTCTCGGCGAACGACCCCGATGGTTTCCGGCATGCAGACGTAGACCCCGGCCCACGCGATGGCAGCGACCAGGCCCAGGGCCAGGAACAGTTCGCGCCAGCTCAGCCATTCCAGCAACAGGCTGCCCAACAACGGGCCAAGAAGCGGCGACAGCAGCGCAACGTTGCCCAGCAGCGCCATGAGCCGCACGGCATCCGCCTCACAGAACACTTCCTGGAGCGCGGGATAGCTGACAGCCACCACGAATCCCAGTCCCATGCCTTGCAGAAGCCGTAATGCATTGAAGGCTTCAATGCCGGGCGTGGCGATTGCAGCCAGACAGGTCATCGCAAAGAGCGCACAACCGATGAGCAACAAGGGGCGTCGGCCAAACCGGTCGGACAATGGCCCGATCAGCCATTGCAGGCAGACGCCTCCGATCAGGTACAGATTAAACGCAGTGGGGATATGGCGTGGATCGGCGCCGAGGTCTTCGGTGACGGTGAGCATGGCCGGCATGATCATGTCGCTGGCCATGTAGGTCAGCCATTCGAACAGCGTGATGGACAGGCAGAAGCCAAGCGTTTTGAGCGGCGGAATATCGATGAGTGTTCGTTGCATGCGCTTCCATGGCCTTCAAAGGGGAGAGCGCAAAGGGTAGGGGCGGGAGGTGGCGTATTCCTACGTTGTTGCTGCGACGTGGTATGTCGCAGGTTTGCAGGGTATTGCCGAAGGCTGATTACTGACTGCTGTGGGCGAAACGTCCGACATTTTGAGGAGGGATATATACGGAAAATGCCCACA
Organism: Pseudomonas sp. GW822-FHT03F08; assembly: GCF_058801265.1. Lineage (NCBI taxonomy): Bacteria > Pseudomonadati > Pseudomonadota > Gammaproteobacteria > Pseudomonadales > Pseudomonadaceae > Pseudomonas > Pseudomonas sp. GW822-FHT03F08. The sequence goes on from NZ_JBXANC010000002.1 coordinate 299,989, forward strand.
TCCTCGTGGGCATTTTTTACGGGCGTTCAATCAATTGTTGCATTTGAAAAGGTGGCTATCAGTGTCGTTCAAATGTCAGCCTTAACGATGTTGGTAGTAGCCTGGTCCGGGCGCGCCATAATAGCGATGGTCGCCATGCCAGCCGCCGTGGGGGAAAATGATACAGCCGCTCAGCGTGAGCAGCGCCAATACAGGAATCAGCCAGGTGATTCGACGCAGCATTTCAAAAGTCCTCATGGTTAACGCCGCATGGAGCCAAAGCTCTTCATCGGCTGTAACATGAGACCCCGTTTGCAGCGGCGCATCCCCGTGACACGGTATGCCCATGGCATGAAAGCCGATACAAACCCGATACATTTCAAAGTTTCAGGAATTCGCAATGACTCAGTCGCAACGTTTGAAATACTCGATTCTGATCGCCCTCACCGTACTGGCGATCATGTTCGGCCTGTCCTGGATGCAGAACGCCGGGATGATCAGCGAAAAAGTGTTCCAGTACATCGCCATTGGCGTGGCGGTGGTCGTGGTGGTGATCAACGGGGTGATGCGCCGCAAGGTCAAACCCTGACGGCGCTCCAGAAGGGGCTCAATCGCTATTGAGGACGGCGGCAGCCTGTGGATGCAGGCTGTAGCTCTTGTCGGCGTTGAAGGTGATCACACCTTCGGCGCACAGGCGCTTCAACACTTCGCGCACGCTGAGAAAAGACAGCGGAATACCCAGTTCCAGCAATTGGCTGTGGACACCGCGCACACCCAGACTGCGCTCGCTCTGAGCGGCGACCAGCAAGGCATCGATGACTTTCAGGCGAATCAGGCTGGTGCGCAGGCCGAAGCTCTTGAGCAGCAGTCGAATACGTTCATTGCCGTGGCGCTCGGCTCGTTGTCCGAATACGCTGGCGTGCGAACCCATGGAAGCTCCTTGTGGTGCCTGGCTACCGTCCGATGGTAGTTGCGGGTTGTACATGCGATTACTCCTTTTCAGAGCCTGATCAGGAAAGGTGTCTGGTGCTCTCTCTAAACAAGACGTTTCAGCCCGACAAATCATGAAGCGAAAAATGTAGAAAATTTGTCGTTGATTCGTCCTTTCTCCGTGATCCGGGCTCGAAACGGGCTTGTGACTGACTAAATTTTTTCCCCCGGCTTCGTTTTCTGGAAAGGCTCATTGCGCGTGGACGCGTGGGTGATTTCAGGGCGTAGCCGCTGCGCACGTATTCGAACAGGGTGCGCGGCTGCGCTCTTGGGTATTTCGATCAGGAGCGAGCGTGATTATTTCCAGGCAGTTAACCGGACTGACCCTAGCCGGCATGTTTCTCGGGCTGAGTCTGTCGGCGCATGCGTTCAGTCCTTCCACCCAGGCCGGGGCCGACATCCGTCGTACGGGTTTTGGTGTGCCGCATATCCGCGCGGAAAACGAACGCGGCCTCGGATTCGGCATCGGTTATGCCTATGCGCAGGACAATCTGTGCCTGCTGGCCAACGAAATCGTGACCGTCAACGGTGAACGCTCGCGGTACTTCGGGCCGGATCAGTTCACCGTCGAAGAGCGCGAAAACCGTGTCAGCGATGTGTTCTTCCAGTGGCTCAATACTCCGCAAGCGGTGAATGCCTTCTGGCAGGCGCAGCCGGTCGAAGTCCGAGATCTGGTGCAAGGTTATGCCGCCGGCTACAACCGGTATCTGGCCGAGCGCCGCCAGCAAGGGCAGCCGCAACAGTGCCAAGGCGAATGGGTGCGCGATATCGCAGCCGAAGACCTGGTGAAGCTGACGCGTCGGTTGCTCGTCGAGGGCGGCGTCGGTCAGTTCGCCGAAGCACTGGCCGGTGCCACACCGCCGCAAGCCACTGCGCAAAACGTAAACCACGCCCGCGCTTATGACCTCGCCGCCGCACGCCTGCAACGCTTCGCCCTGGACCGCGGCAGCAACGCGGTGGCGGTGGGCAGCGAGCGTTCCTTCAACGGCCGTGGAATGTTGCTGGCGAACCCGCATTTTCCGTGGGTCGGCGGCATGCGTTTCTATCAGATGCACCTGACCATTCCCGGCAAACTGGATGTGATGGGCGCGGCGCTGCCGGGGCTGCCGATGATCAACATCGGTTTCAACCAGCACCTGGCCTGGACCCACACGGTCGACTCGTCCAAGCACTTCACTTTGTATCGCCTGCAACTCGATCCGAACGATCCGACCCGCTATGTGCTCGATGGCCAATCGTTGCCGTTGACCAAGCAAACGGTGACGGTGCAGGTCAAGCAGGCGGACGGGCAGGTGACGCCGGTATCGCGTGATATCTACAGCTCGCAATTCGGCCCGATCGTGCAGTGGCCGGGCAAGCTCGACTGGGACCATCAGTACGCCTACAGCCTGCGCGATGCCAACCTCGACAACGACCGGGTGTTGACGCAGTGGTACGCGATGAACCGTGCAGGCAACCTCAAGGATCTGCAGGATTCGGTGCACAAGATTCAGGGTATCCCGTGGGTCAACACCCTGGCCGTGGATGACAAGGGTCAGACGCTGTACATGAACCTGTCGGTGGTGCCGAACGTCAGTGCCGACAAACTGGCCAAGTGCAGCGATCCCCGTATCGGCCTGAAAATGATCGTGCTCGACGGCGCCAACAGCGCCTGCGCCTGGGACATCGATCCGCAAGCCGCGCAAAAAGGCATCTACGCGTCCAGTCAATTGCCGCAATTGTTGCGCAAGGATTTCGTCCAGCACTCCAACGATTCGGCGTGGCTGGCCAACCCGGCGCAACCGCTGACCGGTTTCTCGCCGCTGATCAGCCAGGAGGGCCAGCCACTGGGGCTGCGCTCGCGTTTTGCACTGGATCGTCTGGCGACCCTGAGCAAAAAAGGTTCGGTGTCGGTGCAGGACCTGCAACACATGGTGATGGACGATCAAGTGTTTCTGGCCGGCCAGGTGCTGCCTGATCTGCTGAAGTTCTGCGCATCACAAACGGGTGCCGATGCCGCGTTGAAATCGGTGTGCAGCGGTCTCAAAGCATGGGACGGTCGCGCGAACCTGGATTCGGGAATGGGCCTGGTGCATTTCCAGACCATCATGCAGGCCTTGCAGGAATCGCCGGATGTCTGGCGTGTGGCGTTCGATCCGAAGGATGCGCAGCACACGCCGCGCGGACTGGCGACTGAAAAGCCCGAAGTGGCCAAGGCATTGCGCGAAGCGATGCTGGCGTCAGCCGAATCGGCCAGCAAAATGGGCCTGACCGCACAAACCCGCTGGGGCGATGTCCAGGTGGTCAGCAGTGGTGGTCAGCAGACGCCGATCCATGGCGGGCCGGGTACGCTGGGTATCTACAACGCGATCCAGAGCGTGCCGCGCGAAGACGGCAAACTTGAGGTCGTCAGCGGCACCAGTTACCTGCAAGTGGTGACGTTCGACGACAAGGGGCCGCACGCTCAGGGCCTGCTCGCGTTCTCACTGTCCAGCGATCCTGCGTCGAAATACTCGCGGGATCAGACAGAAGCGTTCTCGAAGAAACAGTGGAGTGTACTGCCTTTCACCGAACAGCAGATCAAGGCTGACCCGCAGTATCAGGTGCAAAGCGTGCGTGAAGAACTGGATAAAACCGGGAAAGTGGCGGCGCAGTAATCAGTCGTCAGGATGTTGCAATAACCATTGAAGGCCGCCCCCGAAAAGGGGCGGCCTTCAGCTTTTTGGGGGTTGTTGCGGCATCGGGTTGATCACTGGATTGCCGTCCCTGTTGCGGGTGATGAACACCGGCAGGACTTTGGGCATCGAACCGGCGAAGCTGTTGAGCTCCTTGATGTTGTAGATACCACCGACCCGGATCGACCCCGTGGCGCTGTCGGCCAGCATCAGCGGTTTGTCCAGGTAACGGTTGATCAGCGGCAGGGCTTCGTTCAGCGCCAGGTTGTCGAGAATCAACTTGCCGCTGCGCCAGGCCAGCGAAGTATCGTTGGCGTAGGTCTGGCTGATTTGTGGCATGTAATCGCCGTGTTTGTAGCGAGCCTGCATCGAAGGGCCGAGGCGCAGGCCATCGCCGGATAACTGAGTGTTGCTGGTGACCAGCACCGAACCTTCAACCAGGTTCACTTTCACCTGGTCTTCATACATCCAGACATTGAAGCGGGTGCCGGTGACGCGAATCTTGCCTTCGCCGGCCCTGACGATAAACGGATGGCTCAGGTCATGGCTGACTTCGAAAAAGGCTTCACCCTTTTTCAGGGTGACACGGCGCTCGTCCTTGTAGTTGCTGAAGGTCAGATCGGTATTGAGGTTCAGCTCGACCTGACTGCCATCGCCCAAGGTGACGTGGCGGACATTGTCGGTGGCCGCGAAATGCTGATAACTGTTGGGCAGCAGGCCAAGGTTCCATCCGGTCCAGGCTGCCAGTGGCAACGCCAGCGCGCAAACGGACGCGGCTACCGCATACTGCCGCCAGGTCCGGGCCGGTGGGCGGATCGGTACGACCACCGCAGGCTCCGGGCGCGGCAGGTGTTCGGCAACATCCCAGATTTCCAGCATGGCCTCGTATTCGAACGCGTGCAGCGGATGCGCATCGCGCCATTGCTCGAACGCCAGCCGTTCCTCGGCGGTGCAGTCGACGGCGTGCAGGCGCATGCACCAGTGCGCAGCGGCATCGGTGATCGCATCGTATTCGGCTTCGGAGAGGGTGTTCTGGGTCATTGACTCGTCCTGATTTCCAGCATTCTAACCTTGCGGGCAAGGTGCCGAGAACATCCGTCATGGCAATTGCCCATCAAAGTGGAGCTTATTTTTCACTCACACGCCCTTAAACCAGGACGCTCGATGAGCACTATCCATAAATCGAGTGAAAAAATGATCAAATGCACCTTGGCCGCTTTCGTCGCTACAGCCAGTCTTCCAAGTACCGGCGTGATGTATTGCGTGTCCGGCAGGACTGAGCTCGCCACGGTAGTCGGGACGCGGAATGCGCAGGTGTGGAGGCTGCGCATTTTTTAAAGATCACGGTGCCGGAGCAGGATCCAGCTGCCTGCCGACTTCGCAGATCAGCAGGGCGATCGAGTCGGCATTGTGCAAGATGACATCGACTCGCGCATCCGATGATTGTTGATCGAGGAAGGCATTGCGCGCTTCGTTCATGGTGGCGCTGTTGGTCAGCCTGAGGATTTCCGCACTGGTCGTGCCTTTTTCCGAGATTCTGTCGAAGTCGATCCAGGTCGCCCGTGCCGGGTCCCACTCCGCAAACAATTGCGCCCGTGGGGTGGCCAGCGACAGCCCCATTCTTCGTTCGTCCTGCAGGTCTTGCAGGAGCCTCGAGCCTGTGGGGGAGACGGGTGATATGACGTCGCTGAAGGGTTCTCGTCCCCGTAACGTTGCAATGTCCCAGGCGTTGCAGATTTGATGGGCCAGTTCGTGAAGCAAGGTCTCGGCCTGTGCGTGGCCATCAATATCAAAACCCTGCGCAACGACGGGGGCATATTCCTCCAGGCCCTGGTCGAAAAAGTGCTGGGTGAAATGCACTTTTCTCTGTTGATCGCCGTCGAGCACAAAAGCGATCACATCGTGGAACCATTTGGTCGAGCCGACGATGAAACGGTTGGTGTTGAGCAAATCATCATTCGGGTCCACCAGTGCGTTGCACAGCGGTACGATCGCCGTTGAGATCTTCTTCAGAATATGGGGTGTCACTCGCGGAACATCAAAGAACTCCATGAGAAACCGGTTGACCCGTCCACCGGGAACAGTGTTGATGTCCAGAATCGCCAGGTTATGCAGGCAGTTGAATGCATAGTCCCGGGCAAGCGCCACCGCACGCCCCAGCGTCCGTGCCTTTTCAGGGTTGCGTCGACTGATTTCTTCCATACCCTGCGCTTCGATGTTGAGCATCGTGCGGCGCATGTGCGTGTATTTGCTGCGCTCAACCATTTTGGAGAAGGCTTTACCGTAATGAACGGTCTGGCCGTGCGTGACCTGCACCATCCGTGAGCCGCTTTTGAACAGCATCGGGCCGCGCTCTTCATCTTTTGCCAGTTGCCAGGCCGAACCGTTTTTGACGACCCGGTACACCTTGCCATCAACCGCCGCATAGCTACGGTTGTTCGATGCCTTTTGGTAGACGCCTTGAGTCGCACTGTAGGTGAGGTCCTTGAGCGCGATGTCCGTTGCTTCGAACGGCTGCAGGATCGTGCGCTGTGGTGACGTCGTTTCGATCTCGGCCAGGCTGGGGGCAACAATCTTTTCAACACCTGTTTGGGCCGCCTGTTCGCCGGCGTCGCTGGCAAGCGCGCTTTCGGCTGACATTTCCGGCAGAAGACCAACAAGCACCATTTGCTCCGCACCCTCGATAAACGACTTCAGCGCCTTTTTCCAATGATGATTCTGCAGGGCCTCGGCCGAGTCCTTGAGGTTGTCGTAGGCTTGCCAGAGAAAACGCCCACAGGCGAGTTTGCCTTGCAGCATGTCCGTGACCTGTTTGATCTCATCACTGAACAGGACTTTGGCATTTTCCCAGTCGGATTGCCCATCGCTGTCTTTCTGCGAGCCGAGCATCTGTTTCAACAAATCGAGGTTGTCGCGAAACAGGCACTCCAGCAGGTTGCCGCCAATCGGGCTGTAGTCGAGGGAGATTTCGCTGATCTGCCCGAGTGTGGTGGCGAACAGGTTGCGGAACGTCGCTTGCTGCGTAGGTGGCAAACGACGGAGCAGCAGGTTTTGCAGGAATCCCGGAATATTGAAGGCAGCGATCAGGCCCTTTTCGTCGGTGAACTCGTGGAACGCCTGCTCGGCATAAGGCGCATAGAGCACCAGCGGTCCCTTGTGCCCGGTGCCCGGTGCCAAGACGTACAGTCCGCACGCTTCGACTGCGCTGGCCTTGGCCGTCTTGACCAGTGACAGCGGACTCACTATGGCATGTGTACCGGCGACGGCGGCGCGTGCGATGGCATCGGGCATGTCGAGGGCCTGGCGGATGTAACTGAAAGCGGCCTCGGACAAATGTTGTTGCAGCTTCAGTGCGTGGGCATGTTGCAGCAATTGCCAGGGCACCTGACGGAAGAACATCTGTTGACGGGCAAGGCCGGCAACTGTTGTGGTCGACAGTGCATCGCTGATCTTGTCGCTGTAGGTGGTCGGTATTGCCAGCGACAGCAGCAATTGTCTGACAGCGCTCTGGTCCAGACCGTCCGGCAAGGCCTTGGTGGTTTTCGAGGTGACCTTGAAACCGGTGCCTTGGGCGATATTGATGTGATTGAGGGCAAACTCGATCAGGTTTCGGGGAGGGCCGGCCAGTGTCAGATTGGGCGTTATCTGGATGTGATACGGATTGAGCTGGCTCGTGGGGAAACGACTGTCGAGCAGTGATTTCAAGGTCTGCTCGACATGGCTGACCAGTGTCGGAATACCTGTCAGGTAATCCTTGTCGTCGACGACACTCTGGCGCCACTGCTCCATCAGTTCGACGTGCAGTTTCTGTTCCGCGACCGGCGCCATACCCAGCCAGGCAGGATAGGTCTGTTGCCTGGCGATCGCCTGGGCATGGGCGGTTGCCAGTTTGAGGTTGGTGTGAACAGTCGACTCCCGCAGTTTCGTCAGGGCGTTGTTGCGCCTTGCAGGATCCTTGACGCGCGTGCGCACCTGTTCGCAGCGCCCGAGGAAATGCTCGATGGTCGATTGCATGCGGTTGTGCAGCACGTTGTGTTCGATGAATTGAAACGCTCCCAGGGTGTAGCGCCGATGAGGCTGGTATTGCGCAGGCAGGATGTTTTCCAGCAACGACAAGCGCCGCACGTTATGCAACAAGCGCTGGTCGAGCATGCGCCGGGCAACGGCGACGCTGTCGAATACCTCCAGCCCGAGCGCGGGAGTCCACAAGACCGCGCGCCCGGAGTGCTGGACGTCGAGCCCGCCGCGCTCGGTCATCAGCAGACAATGGGCGAGCGGCAGCAGATTCTGCGAACCGACGGATTCAAGGGTGAGCGCATAGGCGTCCGGGCGGAAGCCCTCGAGTGCCTGCCTTAACGCGCGCGTGGGCAGGTCAGGATTGATCACGGCGTTGACGATCGCCTGCACCGAGGCCGGCAGGCTGCCGTCCAGCGCCCGCAGCCGGGCTTCGCCGGTCACCCCGACAAACCAGGCATGGGCAAGGCTTGATTTCAGGCTTTCGAGAAACGGCCGCTGAGCGTCCTGAGTGGCCATGGGTTGGGTCTTGAGTTTTTCTGCGAGCGGCCCCTCAATGCTGCTGAACGTCTTGATGGCCGCAAGCGCCTTGTCCGCCAATACCAAAGATGGCTGTTGATCACCCGACAGCACCGGGTGCGTGCTCCAGCGTCCGGCACTGTCCAGCTCGCGCAACCGCTCGGAAATCATCGAGCGAATGTCCAGGCTCTTGTCGAACAGCGCGTGCAGATTCACCGCGCCATCGCTGTGGCGAAACACCTGCAAGGCATACTCGATGTTTTGCCGCTGTTTGGTGATGATCAATTCAAAGAGGACCCTGAACAGCTCGCCGCTGATCCGGTCACCCGACACCTGCGGATGATCGAAGCTCAGAAAACGATTGCGTTCGTCCAGGCTGAGCAGACCGTAGAGCTCGTCTTCGTGCCCCTTGGCCATGAACTTGCTCTGCAACGTCTGTTTCAGATCGTTGTAATCGGTCAGCACTTGCAGGCCCTGAGCGGGCGTGTAGAGGAACGCTTGGGTGCCGCTGATCATCAGCGAACCCGCCAGCTCGACGTAGTTGGCTTCGCGCTCCCAGAGGCGCACGGTTTCCGTCAGCGGGCGAATGGAGCCGTCCGTTCCAGGCCGTATCAACTGATGCAATGTGTTGAACTGCTGCGCATCAAGAACGCCGCTTTCGCGCTTGACCATCCATTCCGTACGCGCCTGATCCTCCAGCACGTCGGCGAAGAACGTACGGCGCGAAGAACCGTCGGCGGAGGGCGCATTCCAATATTGTTCAAGCTGCCGAAACAGCAGCGCCGGCAGCTTGCCAGACACCATTTTGACGGCGTCTTCCCATTGCGCCTGATCGCCTTCGGAAGCTGTTCTATCGGGATTGGCGAAGTCACGCAGCGCGGCGGTCGGCCATTGCTGATGCCGGTAATGCAGCAAGACCGCGTCGCTCAGGCTCATGGAGTCAAGCCAATGCTTTGCCGGTGCCGCGACAGCGGCGGTGACGTGGTCATCCACCGTATAGAAACTGACGCGTGTACGGCTTTGCTGCAGGGTGCCGAAATGGGGCTTGAGCAACTCGTCGAGAATGCTGTCCAGAAAGTGTGTGAGTGCCGGCAGTTTCTCCAGCTCTGCACGCCTGGCCTGCGCATTCAACAGGTGGCTCTGTTTGAGGGTCGCGATGTGTTCTTCGAAAACATCCCCTTCGATGTGGCTGGTTGTCAGTGAGATTTTTTCAGCATCGAGCAACCGTTTGCGCAGTGGCAACGACAGAAACGCCAGCAGATTGTCCTGGTCGTCAGGGTTGTTCAGCCGCCGCTCAAGCTGCTGCTTCAGGGTGGCTCGGTCATGGTACTTCTTGATGCCGTCATACACGGTGTAAAGGATCTGGCTTTTATCGTCAGGCGTCTCGCTGAGGATAAAGGCGCCCGGCAGCGGCAGGGGCGTCTCACTGCCGACGTTGAGCAGGATGCGCTCGGCGCGCATGGGAGGGGTTTGCTGGCTGCGCAGGCTGTCGGAAGACAGTTTCGCATGGGCAAGCCATCGGAAATCATGCTCGGACAGGCCATGGGTTTTGCCCAGCTCGGACCAGAGTCCGGGGGAGTCGAAAACTTCGGGGAACAACAACGGTTTGATGGGGGTGAGCATTGTCGAGTCTCTCGGAGGCGCGTTGATACGCACGGGTAGGTCGAGGCTCGAGGTTAGGGCGGGTGCCGGCGGCACAGGTGGTAGATAACTATTGCGGGGTTGACAGGCAACCGGCCAGCCATGATTAATCCCTTCGCGGGTTGTTCGTTCGCTGTTGTTCCCTCCAATAATTATTCTGGAGCTTCAGATGTCTGCGCCACACGATCATGCGGTTTCGTCCACGGTGTCCCTGGACGAGCTGACTCACTTGCTGGAAACGATCTTCATCCGTCACGGCACCTCGACCGAAGTCGCCAGAACACTGGCCGCCAATTGCGCCAATGCCGAGCGGGACGGTGCTCACAGCCATGGCGTATTCCGGATTCCCGGTTATGTCTCGACTCTCAACAGCGGCTGGGTCAACGGCAAGGCCGTGCCGAAAGTCGAGGACGTGGCCTCAGGGTTTGTCAGTGTCGATGCCGGCAACGGTTTTGCCCAACCTGCGCTGGCGGCGGCGCGTTCACTGTTGGTGGAGAAGGCCCGCCGCGCCGGGATCGCGATATTGGCGATCCGCAATTCCCATCACTTCGCCGCACTATGGCCGGACGTCGAGCCTTTCGCCGACGAAGGCCTGGTGGCGTTGAGCGTGGTCAACAGCATGACCTGCGTGGTGCCGCACGGCGCCGATCGGCCGTTGTTCGGCACCAACCCGATCGCATTTGCCGCTCCGAGGGCCGACGGTGCGCCGATCGTATTTGACCTGGCCACCAGCGCCATTGCCCATGGCGACGTGCAGATCGCGGCGCGCAAGGGCGAGAAACTGCCGGCGGGCATGGGCGTGGACAGCCTCGGTCAGCCGACCTGTGATCCGAAGGCGATTCTTGAAGGCGGCGCGTTGCTGCCGTTTGGCGGACACAAGGGTTCGGCGCTGTCGATGATGGTGGAGCTGCTCGCCGCCGCGCTGACCGGTGGCAATTTCTCGTTTGAATTCGACTGGAAGAACCATCCCGGGGCCAAGACCCCATGGACCGGCCAGTTACTGATCGTGATCGACCCGAGCAAGACCGCCGGGCAGAGCTTCGCCGAACGCAGCCAGGAACTGGTCAGGCAGATGCATGGGGTAGGGCTCAAGCGTTTGCCGGGTGATCGGCGGCATTTGCAGCGGGCCAGGTCACTGGCCGAAGGCATCGTGCTGGATGGGCAGACCCTGGCGCAGTTGCGTGAGCTGGCAGGCGAGTGACGTTTTACCAAACATGAAAAAGGCGAGCCGCAGGGCTCGCCTTTTTTTTCGCTGCGCTCAGCGGCGGCCGAGCAACAGACCGACCACCAGACCGAAACCGGCGGAAATCGCCACGGTCTGCCACGGGTGGCCACCGATGTAGTTTTCGGTGGCGTCCACCGCCGGTTTGGTGCGGTCACGCACGCTGGACACAGAATCCAGCGCCTGCTGCAATTTCAGGGCGATTTGTCCGCGCAGGGTCTCCGCTTCTTCGCCGACCAGTGAGGCACTGCTTTTGAGCAGTTTGTCCGACTCTTCGATCAGAGCCTGGAGTTCGCTGAACGCTTGATCCTTGATTTGGTCTTCAGCGGCTTGAACGGCGCTTTTGCGGGCCATTGGGTGACTCCTTGCAGGTGAATGGACAGTGAACAATGGAGTGTGGCGCGGCTTGAAAAGTTGCAGCGAATTTCTCTCAGGAAGAAAAACCAGCGCCGGAGATTTCCGTCCAGCGTGTAAGATGTCGCCATTTCATGCAGCAGGTAATTCCCCATGAGTTTCAATCTGGCCGACAAATCCCTCGCAGAGCGCGCTGCGCTGGAAGACGAGAAATCCCGACTGTTCGAACTCTGGCAGAACAATCTGGGCAAAGCCAAGGGCGAAGCCGCGCGATTGTTCGGCGAGCGCTCCAAGCGCAAGGGCAAATGGGCCGAGTTCGTGCGCGCCGAGCTGGACGGCATGTCGCCGCCGGAGTTCGCCAACATGGTGCGCAGTGAAGTCAACCGGCTGATGGCGGCCAACAAGTAATCATTCGGTCTTGAAACTGGCGACAATCGCTTCGCGGACTTTCAATACCACCGGGTCGATCTGGGTGTTGGTGCGCCAGCCCAGTTCGATCGGATAGCGTGGCAGCGCCAGCGGGCAGGGCAGCAGTGCCAGCCCGCTCATTGAAGCAATCGCCTGTGCCGCATGGGTCGGGATGGTCGCCACACTGGCGCTGCCCTTGAGCAGGTGCGGCAACGCCGCAAAATGCGTGGTCGAGGCGCAGACCCGGCGAGTCAGCCCCAACGCGGCCAGCCCTTCATCGGTGATTCCGATAAAACCACCCGAGGACACCAGAATGTGCTCCCGGGCGACAAACGCTTCCAGACTGATCTGCTGCTGACCGGGCGCAAGGCTCGTCGGGTCCACCAGACACGCGTAACCCCCTTCACCCAACACCTGACGGCTGAGCAACCGTTCGGCAAACCCGCCGGCGGTGATCGCCAGGTCGATGCTGCGCTCCATCAAGGCCCGGGCAACGATCTGGCTGTGGGTCTGGCGGAAGATCAGACGCAGCTTCGGCGCTCGGCGGGCGATCTCTTCGATCAGGCGTCGGCCGTAAGCAATCTCGAAATCATCCGACAGCCCCACGGTGACCGAGCGGCCGTCGTAATGATCGGCGGTCGGGTCGACCATCGCCAGGCTCTGCCGACACTTGTTCAGCGCATCACTGACCACCGGTTTCAACTGATTCGCCTTGAGCGTGGGCGCCAACCCTCGACCAGTGCGCACGAACAATTGATCGCCATAGACCTCGCGCAACCGACGCAAAGCCGCGCTGACGGCCGATTGCGTCACGCCCAGACGCAACGCTGCGCGGCTGGCGCTGGACTCTTCATGCAGCGCTTCGAAGACTTTCAGCAGGTTGAGATCGACAGTGGCGATATTCATTGTGTTCATATCATTCAGCAGTGAGTCGGGCTTTATTCATGATCCCGTGGCGCCGGAGAATGAGCAACACCTGAACTTCACGGAGTGACCACCATGCCCAAATCAATCGTTGCCGCCCTGCAGATCGGCGCCTTGCCCGGCGGCAAGGCTGACACCCTGGAACAGATCCTGAGCTGGGAAGCCGCGATCATCGAGTCCGGCGCAGCGCTGGTGGTGATGCCCGAAGCGTTGCTCGGCGGTTATCCGAAAGGCGAGGGCTTCGGCACGCAGTTGGGTTATCGCTTGCCGGAAGGCCGCGAGGCGTACGCCCGTTACTTCGCCAACGCCATCGACGTGCCAGGCGCGGAAACCGAAGCGCTGGCCGGGTTGTCGGCGCGCACTGGCGCCAACCTGGTGATCGGCGTGATCGAGCGGGCCGGCAGCACTTTGCACTGCACCGCGCTGTACTTCGACCCACAGGCCGGTCTGGTGGCCAAGCACCGCAAACTGATGCCCACCGGCACCGAGCGGTTGATCTGGGGCAAGGGCGACGGTTCGACGCTGCCGGTGCTCGACACCCAGGTCGGTAAACTCGGCGCAGTGATCTGCTGGGAAAACATGATGCCGCTGCTGCGCACGGCGATGTACGCCAAGGGCATTGAGGTCTGGTGTGCGCCGACCGTGGATGAACGCGAGATGTGGCAGGTCAGCATGCGCCATATCGCCCATGAAGGGCGCTGCTTTGTGGTCAGCGCCTGTCAGGTCCAGGCTTCACCAAACGAACTGGGCGTTCAGATCGCCAACTGGCCGGCGGACCGGCCGCTGATTGCCGGCGGCAGCGTGATCGTCGGGCCGATGGGTGATGTGCTCGCCGGGCCTCTGCGCGGCGAAGCCGGATTGCTCACCGCCGAGATCGACACCGAAGAGCTGGTGCGGGCCCGTTATGACTACGACGTGGTCGGCCACTATGCACGGCCCGATGTGTTCGAGTTGAGCGTCGACGAGCGGGCGAAACCGGGCGTGCGCTTCACGGTTTGACGGACTGTCGGCGCCGCCATTCTTCACGGGTGATTTCCCAGATTTCCCGTGGGAAACGTCCGCCGACGAAGTTGTCCTCATCGGAGCGGACCAAGCGCATGCCGGTGCGCTCCGAGAGCTTTCGCGAGCCAAGGTTCGGTGCGGCTTTCGGCGCGCGCAGCACCGGTTGATCGAGGGTTTCGAACCAGTACCGGGTGACGACTTCGCTGGCTTCGGTCATCAAGCCCTGGCCCTGCCAGGCCGGGGCAAGCCAGAAGCCACGGTTGTCGTCCGGCCCGATCATCAGGCTGATGTTGCCGATCAATTGCGCCGGTGCCGACTTGAGACGGATCGTCCAGTGCCACTCTTTGCCCGCCGCAATCGCCGGCAGCGCAATGTCACGCAGGTAGGTGAGGGCGCCGTCGTCCGGATACGGCCAGGGCACGAAGGCGTTCAGATAACGCACCACTTCCCAGTGGGGAAATTGCTGCTGGATGGCCTCGGCGTCCGCCAGTTCAAGCGGACGCAAGATCAGCCGTTCGGTGTGCAGCGTGGGGGTGTCTTCCATAAACCTGCGGCTTCCCTGTTTCTGTCAGTGAGCCGTGCAGGCTACCGCATCTTTACCAGGTTGCGGCACTGGCCTTGGGCAGACTGAGCTTGCCGGAATCGACGAAGCGCATGGTGCCAAACACACCGCCCGCCAGTTTGCCGCGCAATACGTAAGGCAGATTGTCGAGGGTTTGGGTCTGGCTCAGACCCAAAGTCTGGCGCAGCACCGAGAACGCCGAAATGCTCACCGGGACGCTGACGATGGCTTCGGAGAACCGTGGAATGGAACCGCTTTGATCGCTGACACCGGAAGCGAACGAATGACCGTTGACGTCAAGGTCCAGCGCAATGCCGTTGTAGTCGATGGCGGTTTCGTTGGGGTTCTGCACCCGCAGCTTGATGGCGAAGCGCACTTCCAGATCCTGGCTCGGCAGCGGTTCGACGCCGACCACGTTGATGTTCACTGGGTCGCGGTTGGGAAACAGCGCACAGGCGCTGAGGGAGAGCAGAAGCAGGGACAGGATGACGGCTTGGATGCGGCGCATTGATGCTCTCTCATTGAAAAAGGGCTGAGCCGTTGCCGGTATCAGCCCTTTTTTCATCGAGCGGACAGGATCAACGGTTCAACTGTGCGACAGCGGCCTTTGATGCGGGTTCAGCTTTGGCCGGTACGTCCGGGTTTTCCATGACCTGAAGGATAGAGGCTTCCGGGTCGAAGTCATCTTCTTCCAGTTCGATGAATTCTTCCGGCAGGAAGATATTCAGCACGATCGCACACAGCGCGCCAACGGTGATCGGCGACTCGAAAATATTGCGCAGCGCCTGCGGCAACTCACGCAGCACTTCCGGCACGGCGGCAATGCCCAGGCCCATACCGAGGGAAATGGCCACGATCAGCATGTTGCGACGATGCAGGCCGGCCTCGGCGAGGATCTTGATCCCGGCCACGGCCACGGTGCCGAACATCACCAGCTCTGCGCCGCCGAGCACCGGTTTCGGCATCAGTTGCAGCACCGCGCCAATCATCGGGAACAGGCCCAGCAACACCAGCAAACCGGCAATGAAGAACGCGACGTAACGGCTGGCCACTCCGGTGAGCTGAATCACCCCGTTGTTCTGGGCGAAGGTCACCATCGGCATGCTGTTGAACACCGCCGCCATGGCCGAGTTGAGGCCATCGGCCAGCAGGCCGGACTTGATTCGGCGGATGTACAGCGGGCCTTTGACTGGCTGCCGGGAAATCATCGAGTTGGCGGTCAGGTCACCGGCAGCTTCGAGCGGCGACACCAGGAAAATCACCGCCACCGGCACAAACGCCACCCAGTCGAAGTTGAAGCCGTACTTGAACGGCACCGGCACGCTCACCACTGGCACTTCCGGCAGATTGGCGAAATCCACGGTGCCCATCAGCCACGCCACCACGTAGCCGAGGGTCAGGCCGATGACGATCGCGCCCAGACGCAGGAACGGCACGTCGACCCGGTTCAGCACCACGATGGTGCCGAGCACCAGCGCCGCCAGGAACACATGGCTGGCCGCGCCCAGATCCGCTGCGCCGAAGCCGCCGGCAATGTCGGTCATCGCCACCTTGATCAGCGACAGGCCCATCAGCGTGATGATGGTGCCGGTCACCACCGGGGTGATCAGCATGCGCAATTTGCCGATGAACTGGCTCAGTACCACTTCGATGAAGGCGGCAAAGAAGCACACGCCGAAGATCGTCGACAGGATCTCATCGGTGCCGCCGCCCCGGGCCTTGACCATGAAGCCGGCGCTGAGAATCACGCTGATAAAGGAAAAACTAGTGCCTTGCAGGCACAGCAGCCCTGAGCCGACCGGGCCGAAACGCTTGGCCTGAACGAACGTGCCAAGGCCGGAAACGAACAGCGCCATGCTGATCAGGTACGGGATTTCGCTTTGCAGACCGAGGGCGCCGCCCATGATCAGGGTCGGGGTGATGATGCCGACGAAGCTGGCCAGCACGTGTTGCAGCGCGGCAAACACCGTGGCGGTGAAGTGCGGACGGTCGTTGAGGCCGTAGATCAAATCGTTGTTGCGCGGGGCTTTTTCAGAGACGGTCATGGTGGTTTGCGTGCCGCAATGCGGGGCCGGGTCGGAAAATGGGTGCGCAGGATGCCGCAAGCGGGGAGCGAGGGCAACGCATTAAAACTGCCCAAAAGGTCAGGTTCGACCAAAGGCTGACAGTAGATCTTCCTCAAACGCCTTCTGCGCATCGCCGGGCACCTGCGCTCGATGGCGGGCCAGATGGAACGCCACTTCAAAGCTCAACTCACCTTCGCGCACCGCTCGCAACAGACCTTTGTCCTGCCATTGGCGCGCGTAATGGTTCGGCAGATAACCGACGTGTTTGCCGGACAGAATGAAGGCGAGGGTGCCTTCGACCTGCTCAGAGCGCGCCGAACACAGCTTGCCCTGAAACGGCTCGTCACTGCGCAGGAACCGATAGGGGTGATCGACCCGGTCGCAGGCCAGCAGCGCTGCGTCATCGGGTGCATCGTCGGTGAACAGCGGATGGCCGGGCGCGCAGTACAAATGCTGGGTTTCGCTGAACAGCTCGCGGTAATCAAAGGCGCTCTGCACCTGGGAGAAATAACCGATGGCCAGGTCCAGCCGCTGTTGCAGCAGCAGGCGCTCCATTTCACCGGGCATGGCGCTGATCAGCTCGATGCGCACGGACTCGTCCCGTTCGCGAAAACGCCGGATCGCCTCAGCCACCCGTTGCAGCACCGATTGATCGACCGCTTCCGACAGGCCCAGGCGCACTTCGCCGATCAAACGCCCGGCGACGCCGTTGGATTGATGACGGAAGGTTTCGATCGAATCAAACAGGCTGCGCGCGGCAATCAGCAGTTGTTCGCCCTTGGGCGTCAGGCTGAAACCACCCTTGCCACGGTTGCACACCCGATAGCCGAGACGGGTCTCAAGCTTGGCCATTTGCTGGCTGATGCTTGACTGGCTCAGCCCCAGTTCGCCTTGGGCAGCGCTGAAACCATTGGACTCGACCACCCCGAGAAACAGGCGCAGCAGCTGCAAATCGACATCGTGGAGTTGACCGAGCATCACATTAGCCTTGGATAAAGTCAGGTTAACAAACTTGATATTTCTGGAATGTATCTGACGGCGCATCCTGAGACCACTTCCTCCGGTCAGGTGTTTCGTCATGGCTCCCTTGTTCAAGCTGTGTTTACCCGCGCTGTTGCTCTCTGTCTCCATCGCCGCCCAGGCCGAGGACAAGACGCTCAACCTCTACAGCTGGGCCGATTACGTGGCGCCGGAAACCCTGCAGCGCTTCGAAAAGGAAACCGGCATTCACGTGCGCTACGACACCTTCGATACCTCCGAAGTACTGGAAACCAAACTGCTTACCGGCGGCAGCGGCTACGACGTGGTGGTGCCGTCATCCAGCGTGCTGGCACGGGGGCTCGCTGCCGGCGCGTTGAAGGAAATCCCTCACGACGGGCTTAAGGGTTACGCCAATCTCGATCCGGACCTGCTGGAAAAACTCGCGGCCGTCGACCCGGGCAATCGCTACGGCGTGTCTTACACCTGGGGCACGCTCGGTCTGGGCATGAACGTCGAAGCGCTTAAGCAACGGCTGCCGGATGTGCCGCTCAACAGTCTCGATCTGCTGTTCAAGCCCGAATACGCCAGCAAGCTCAAGGATTGCGGGATCGCCATTCTCGATTCGCCGCAGGAAGTGATCGGCCTCGCGCTGCACTACCTCGGCAAGGATCCCTACAGCACCGACAAGAACGATCTGGCCGCCGCCGAAGCCTTGTTGCAGAAGTTGCAGCCCTCGGTGCTCTACGTCGCCACCGGCCGGCAGATCAGTGATCTGGCCAACGGCAGCGTGTGCCTGGCGCTGACCTACAACGGTGACGCAAGCATGGCCGCCGATCAGGCGCGCAAGGCCAACAAGCCGTTTGAAGTCGCTTACCGGATTCCGAAAGAAGGCACGCTGGTGTGGCAGGACAACCTGGCCATCCCCAAAGACGCGCCGCACCCGGAGGCCGCTCGGGCCTTCATCGAGTTCATGTTGCGCCCCGAATCCGTGGCGGCGCTGACCAATACGCTGTTTTTCGCCACCGCTAACCAGGCCGCCACGCCGCTGGTGGACGAAGCGGTGCGCAATGATCCGGACATCTACCCCAAACCTGAAGTGCGCGAGCGGCTGTACGCCGACCGCAGCATGAGCCTCAAGGACATGCGTCAGCGCACGCGCTTGTGGACCACTTTCCGTAGCCATCAATAACGCTGGATAAAAACCAAAGGAGCACACCGATGGACGTGCCAATGCAGAACGATCAGGCCCTGACCCGTGACAGCCTCTACGGCACCGCTGCCGAAAGCACCTACGCCGGGATCACCAGTTTCATGCGCCGGCGCTACAGCCGCGACTTGCGCGGCGTGGACGTGGCCGTCAGCGGCGTGCCGTTCGACACCGCCACCAGCAACCGTCCGGGCGCACGTTTCGGGCCTCGGGGGATTCGCGCGGCGTCCACCGGGATTGCCTGGGAACGGCACTGGCCGTGGGCGTTCGACCCGTTCGATCATCTGGCGGTCATCGATTACGGCGATTGCGACTTCGATTACGGCTCGCCGCACACCATTCCGGAAAGCATCGAGGCCCACGCCGAGCACATCCTGAGTTCCGGCAGCGCCATGCTCACCTTTGGTGGCGATCACTTCATCAGCTACCCGCTGCTCAAGGCTCATGCGCGCAAGCACGGCACGTTGTCGCTGATCCACTTCGACGCCCACAGTGACACGTGGCCGGACGAGGGCGGCAAACGGGTCGATCACGGCACCATGTTCTGGCACGCGGCGCGGGAAGGGCTGGTGGATCCGGCGCGCTCGGTGCAGATCGGTTTGCGCACCACCAATGACGATCATCAGGGCTTCCAGGTGCTGGACGCGCGGCAGGTGCATCGCCGTGGCTGCGAGGCGATTGTCGAGGCGATTCGTGCGCGGGTCGGGGACAACCCGGTGTACCTGACGTTCGACATCGACTGCCTGGATCCGGCCTTCGCACCGGGCACCGGGACACCGGTCTGCGGCGGGTTGAGCACGGTGCAGGCACTTGAAATCCTTGGTGGTCTGCGTGGGATCAATCTGGTGGGCATGGACGTGGTGGAAGTGGCCCCGGCCTACGACCACGCAGACGTGACGTCGCTGGCGGCGGCGACGCTGGCCATGGAGATGCTGTGTCTGTACGCAGCGAGGCACAAAGTCGACGCGTGATCGGCTCTGAGCCTGGTGAAAGCTCCTGACAATTTCTGACACCAGGCTCTGCTAAGCTCCGGCAAAATTCCGCACAGAGCCTCACGCCGTGTCACGAACCACTCGTCTACTGACTTTGCTGCAAGTGCTTCGCGGCAAGAAACGCCCGGTCACTGCGGCGACGCTGGCGTCCGAGCTGGAAATCTCCGAGCGCACCCTCTATCGCGACATCGCCGAATTGACGGCGCTCGGCGCGCCGATCCACGGCGAGGCGGGCATTGGTTATGTCTTGCGCAGCGGCCTGTTTCTGCCGCCGCTGATGCTCAACGCCGACGAGACCGAAGCCATCGTCCTGGGCCTGCGCTATGTCGATCAGCGTGGCGACGAGGTCCTGAGCAAAGCCGCAGCGGATGCGCTGGCAAAAATTGCGGCGGTGCTGGATCCCCAGGCCCAGGAGGCGATGCGCAATCCGACGGTCATGCCCGGGCCGCCCGGTTACGGGTTCCCTCAGAACGCGGTGCCGTTGAATGTGTTTCGTCAGGCGATCCGCGATCAGGCCAAGCTGCACATCGATTACGCCGACGCACAACAGGTGCCGAGCCAGCGCTTGATCTGGCCGTTGGCGCTGGGGTTTCTCAACGAGGTGCGGATCATTGTCGCGTGGTGCGAGTTGCGCAGCGCGTATCGCACGTTCCGAACCGACCGGATCTCAGCGGCCAGCCTGCAGGGCGAGCGTTATCCAGGACGTCGCAGCGACCTGCTGCGCACTTGGCAGCGGCAGATGCAACTGGACGAAAACGGACGTTTCACTCCTGACAAAAACTGACGCAGGGCTGTTCTAGGATGGCGTCAGAACCCGAAAACAGGAGCTGCAACCATGTTCCATCCCACCTCTATACTCGCCCCGGCCATCGTTGAGTACATCAACGCCGCCAACGCTCGCGATACGACCCGGGTCGGCAGTTTTTTTGCCGAGGATGCCCACGTGTTCGATGAAGGCAATCATCAGGTCGGCCCGCAGGCCATCGCCCACTGGATGCAAGACACCGCCCGACGCTATCAGCCACGAGTTGAAGTGCTGGGCGTCCAGCAGCGCACCGGCAAAGTGCTGGTGCAAGGGCTGATATCCGGGACGTTTCCCGGCAGCCCGCTGGAATTGCGTTACACCTTTCGCCTCAACGAGCAGGGCAAAATCGCACGGCTGGATATTTCCGTGTAGCCATCGTGGCATACTGCCGCGCATGACTTTCGACTCCCCCCTAAGCGCCTGGCAACATGCCGTCGAGCACAAGGGCTTCATCCAGGATGAAGCCCAGGAGCACGCGGTCTGGGCGTTGCAAAAATGCCATGAAGCCCTGCACGCCGGTGCCCGTTCGGTCACCGGCGTTTACTTGTGGGGGCCAGTCGGGCGCGGCAAGACCTGGCTGATGGACCAGTTCCATCAAAGCCTGCGGGTGCCGGCCCGGCGTCAGCACTTTCATCACTTCATGGGCTGGGTCCATCAGCGCTCGTTTCAACTGACCGGCATCGCCGATCCGCTGCGGGCATTGGCCCGGGAACTGGCGGCCGAAGTGCGGGTGCTGTGCTTCGATGAGTTGTTCGTCAATGACATTGGCGATGCGATCATCCTCGGCCGGTTGTTCCAGGTGATGTTCGACGAAGGCGTGGTGGTGGTCTGCACCTCCAACCTGCCGCCGGATCAGTTGTATGCCGACGGATTCAACCGCGACCGCTTCCTGCCAGCGATCACGGCGATCAAGCAGCATATGCAGGTGGTCGCGGTGAACGGCGCCGAGGACCATCGGTTGCATCCGGGGGCCCTCGAGCAACGCTACTGGGTGGCGGCGCCGGAGCAGGATTGCGCGCTGGCCGGGGTGTTCGACGCGTTGGCGGCCGGGCAGGGCGCGAGCTCCGAGGCGGTGCCGGTCGGCTACCGCGCCTTGAATGTCGTGAAGGCCAGCGAGTCGGTGTTGTGGTGCCGTTACGCCGATCTGTGCGAACAACCGTTCGCGGCCATGGACTTCATCGCGCTGTGCGACAGCTATCGGGCTATTCTGTTGAGCGAGGTGCCGAACCTGAGCGCACAAAAGCGTGAAGGGCGGATCGCCCGTGGCACCGAAGACGGTGCGGAGCGGGTGGTGGCCGGCGATCGCGAGTTGCCGCAACTGTCGGTGCACGATGACGGTGTACGGCGCTTCATCGCGCTGGTCGACGAGTGCTACGACCGCAAGGTGCCGCTGTACATCGAGGCCGATGTGCCGATGGACGCGCTGTACACCGAGGGTTATCTGGAATTCCCGTTCCGCCGGACCCTCAGCCGCTTGCAGGAGATGCAGCTGCAACGCTTTGCCGACACTTGATGCACGGAGGGTGCGACATGACTCAGCCACTGTCCCATCACTTGTTGACCCAGGCTTATCAGAACGCCTGGGCCAACCATCGACTGGCCAAGGCCTGGCGGCAACTCGACGATGCACAACTGGCGGCGCCCAGGGTGAGTTTCTTCCCGAGCCT
The DNA here is from genome assembly GCF_058801265.1 of Pseudomonas sp. GW822-FHT03F08. Taxonomy (NCBI): domain Bacteria; kingdom Pseudomonadati; phylum Pseudomonadota; class Gammaproteobacteria; order Pseudomonadales; family Pseudomonadaceae; genus Pseudomonas; species Pseudomonas sp. GW822-FHT03F08. The sequence goes on from NZ_JBXANC010000002.1 coordinate 321,976, forward strand.
TCGCCTGACCCTCAATCACATCCTCACCTGCGACTGGTTCTATGTCGATGCGCTGGAGCGCGAGTTGCGTGGTGATGAGCCGCATCCCGATTGCTATGTGTTTTTCAACGTGGATGAACCCTTCACCGAGGCGCAGGCCTTGCGCCGTGAGCAGGCCCATGTCGATCGCCGCTTGATCGCTTATTGCGAGCAGCTGCGCGATGCCGATCTGGGGCGCATCGTCACCATCGCCCGCGACACGCCGCAGCACGACAGCCGTCTGCGGATGATTTCGCACCTGTTTGAACACCAGATCCACCATCGTGGTCAGGTCCACGCCATGCTCAGCGGCACACCGGTGAAACCGCCGCAACTGGATGAGTTCTTCTGTGTCGGCGAGTCCGGCTTGCGGGCCGAGGATTTCGCCGAACTGGGCTGGACGGAAGAACTGATCTGGGGCCACTGAAACGGCCGGGTTGTGGCCGGGGGCTGCCTCGCGCTAAGGTCGGACAGCCTATCAGTGCGTATCAAACGTGCCGGGGCCCCGTGCGATCGAGGAAGGAAATGGATTCCGCAGAGATTCTTGTGCTTCAAGCCAGCTATACCAATCCGGTGCATGCCGAGGCCATCGGTGTGGTGCTCAATCATTACGCCGAAGACCCGATGGGCGGCGGCCATCCGATTGCCCCTGAACTGTTGCAGCAACTGCCCGCAGAACTGGCCAAGCGGCCACACGCGTTCAGTGTCCTGGCCTTTGTCGGCGGCGAACCGGCAGGGCTGGTGAACTGCTTTGAAGGGTTTTCGACCTTTGCCTGCAAGCCGCTGGTCAACGTCCATGACGTGTCGGTGGTGACGAAGTTTCGAGGCCTGGGGCTGAGCCAGAAAATGCTGCGCAAGGTCGAGGACATCGCCCGTCAGCGCGGGTGCTGCAAGATCACCCTGGAAGTGCTCGAAGGTAACGCCGTGGCCCAGGGTTCCTACGCCAAATTCGGTTTTGCTCCGGGCATGTTCGACCCGAGTCACGGGCGCATGCTGTTCTGGATCAAGGAATTGCAGGCATAAAAAAAGGCGCCCGAAAAGGGCGCCCAACTGTCATCTGCGAAGCCAGAGCGGAGCCATCGCAGGTCCATCGGTAAACCTGTCTACATCAAGGACGGTAGTGCTCGGTGACCTGTGCGGTCTGGTCGTCCGGGACGCGAAGCTCGTTGGCTTTCGTGTCTGTCTGCTGGCTTTGTTCGGTGTGGACCGGGAAGTTTTCCCAGTGATATCGCATCCGCTCGGCACCGCCCTCGGCGAAAGCGCCGGCGGATGCAATAGCGAGTAGACCGGCAAGGATTGCAGTCGTGGTTTTCATGGTGCCTCCTACGAAAAAAGTCGGAGCCGTTCATCCATGAATCAGAACCTCGGGGCGCAGTGTCCGTCGAGGGCATTAACCAAGGGTTAACGCGCGTTCCGTGCAGGTTTTACCGAATGTTTCCAAGGGTGGCGGACGAAGGCTGCACGCGCCGCTGACGCGTGCAGCTCGCGGGGAAGGGCGTCAGAGTTTCCAGTCGAGGCTCAGCGTCACCGTGCGCGGATCGCCCCAGAACACGCCGTTGTAGAAGCCGACGTTGTCGTAATACTTCTTGTCAAACAGGTTGTCGACGTTCAGCGATGCCGACAGGTGTTTGTCGAACTCGTAACGCGACATCAGCTTGACCACCGAATAGGCGCCCTGACTGATTCGTGTCCGTTCGGTGATGACCCGGCCATTGGCACCGCGTCCGACCGGGCGGTTGGAATTGCCGTAGACGTCACTCTGCCAGTTCACCGCGCCACCCACGGTCAGGGCGCTCCAGTCGCCGGGCAAGCGATACGCGGTGGAGAGGCGGAGCATGTTCAGCGGCTGGTTGGTGTTGGTGCGGTTTTTCTCGCCGTTGAGCGCGTGGGTGTAGGTGTACCCGGCGGTCATGTTCCAGCCGTCATGGATTTCGCCCGAGAGCTCGGCCTCAAAACCGTTGACCTTGTTGCCTTTGCCGCCGCTCTTGTAGAACTCCTCACCGGTGACCGGATCCGGTGGTACCGAGTCGTCGAGTTCGGCGACGTTGTCCTGCTTGCTCCAGAACACGGCCGTGGCCAGGTTCAGGCGCTCGTCCAGCAGGCTGCCCTTGAGGCCTATTTCATAGTTGCTGCCAACCACCGGCTCAAGGAATTTGCGATTGGCGTCGCGGTATTCCTGAGGGTTGAAGATGTCGGTGTAGCTGGCATACACGGTGTATTCGGGCGTCAAGTCGTAGAGCAGCCCCGCGTATGGCGTCCACATATCGTTGTGTTGCTGGCGGCTGGCGTCGACCGCGCTCACTTGCCGATTGTCGTCATACGTATTGTCGGCTTTTGACGCCTTCCAGCTGCCATAACGACTGCCGAGTACCGCATGCAAGTCATCGGTGAAACTCAGGCGAGTGGCCAGATATCCGGCTTTCTGGCGGGTGCTGGAGGTGGAGCCGGTCAAACCTGTGACGGTGTCGGGGAATTTGGCGATATCGCCCATGTATTTCCAGTCGCGAATCCGCCCGTAACCCGGTGGAAACGTGCCGTCGATCGTATAAGGGGAGCGCTCGCTGCGCTCGGCCTCGCCATAACCGAACATCATTTCGTGTTCGCGGCCGAACAGCGCATAGGGGCCCGACACGTTGAAGTCATAGGTCTTCATTTTTTGCGTGCCGATCATGTGTGATATGTAGGCCGCCATCCCGCTGCGGTCGTCTGCGGGAAAACCGGTGCCGCCGTAGTAGACCTTGCCGTCGGTATCGCTCTGGCGATGGGTGTACGCCGCTTTCAAGTGCCAGCCGCCCGCCAGTGCCTGATCGAGGGTAGCGAAAGCGGTCTTGTCCTTGATCGGCCAGGAACTCCATGACGTTGCCATGTTGGTCGAGCGGCCCAGACCGGCCTTGCCGCCGTCGGCATTCCAGTAGGGCACCGTGCCCCATGAGCTGCCTTGTACATGCTTGTTCTGATAGTCATAGCCGACCGCGAGCACGGTCGATTCCGTCAGGTCGCCTTCGAGAATGCCGTAGCCGACTTCCCGTTGCAGCGCGTAATGGTCGCGAATTGACTGGCTGTCGCGATACGCCAGCACGCTGCGTCCGCGCAAACGGCCGTCGAAAGCAAGCGGGCCGCCCACGTCCACGTAGCTGTAGTAATCGTCATAACTGCCGCCGCTGACCCCGGCCAGCGCCTGCAATTGCGCGGTAGGGCGCTTGCGCACCATGTTGATGGTGGCCGAAGGATCACCTGCGCCGGTGGTCAGGCCGGTGGCACCCCGTACCACTTCGATGCGGTCGTAAATGATCGTGTCGGAATCTGACTTCATCCGGCTGAAGGTGTTGAGCATCCCGTCGATCTGGAAGTTGTTGATCGAGTAGCCGCGAGACGAATAGTTGACCCGGTCTGAATCGTAATGCTGAACCACAACGCCCGTGGTCTGGCTCATGGCTTCGGACAATGTACCGAGCTTGAAATCATCCATCTGCTGGCGGGTCACCACGGACACCGATTGCGGGGTTTCCTTGATCGACAGGTTCAACCGCGTGGCCGTGCTCATGGCGCCGGTGGTGTAGGAAGCGGTGTCTTCAGTCGTACTGCCCAAGCCTTGGGCGGTGACGTTGGTGGAGGCCAGCTCGAGTGCCGGAGCGGCGGCCTCGGGCTGTTTTTTGGCGTCGGTTTCAGCCAGCAGATCCGGGCTCAATGCAGCACTGCACAGGCCCAGGGTGAGGGTCATGGAACGGGTGATGGGCGCGAACATCGCAGCCGACTCCTTGTCTTCGAGAGAAAATTTCCTTTGGTTCAAAGACGAAGAGGGGGAGTGCGATTTAGTAACAAACGAGAAATATTGTCATTTCGAGGTATTGCGACAGCATGAAAAAAAGGGCCGTTTCCGGCCCTTTTCAGGTTATTGCTTGACGACTTCCTTCGGCGCTTCGTCGGGCTTTTTCGGCTTCATCAGGCTGAAGTCGATCAAGGCTCGCTGTTCACGTTCGTAAGGGTTGCCGATCAGCAACGGACGCTGTTTGAAGCTGTCGCTGACCACGCTTTTGCTGCGGTCCAGTTCATCGAAGCTCAAACCCGCCAGGTCTGCCCAGGTGTGGATCAGGTGCGCGCTGCTGTAAGGCCGGCTCAAGTCAGCGGCGAAACTCCAGTCGTGGTTTTCACGCCACTTCGGCGATGCCCACGCCATGAACGGAATGGTGTACATCGGCGCGGTCGGTTTGTTTTCGTTACGGCCCAGGGTGTTGTGGCCCGCCGAGTCGAACACGTCTTCACCGTGGTCGGAGAGGTACAGCAGGAAGCCGTTCGGATCGGACTTGGCGTAGTCCTTGATCAGGCTCGAGACCACGAAGTCGTTGTACAGCACTGCGTTGTCATAGCTGTTGTAGGTCGGCACCTGATCGTCACGCACACCGGCCGGCACGCCGTTGCGGTCCTGGAACTTGTCGAAGGTCGGTGGATAACGGTACTGGTAGCTCATGTGCGTGCCGAGCAAGTGCACAACGATCAGCTTGCGCGGTGCCGGATCGGTCAGAGCCTTGTTGAACGGCTCGATCACATCACCGTCGTATTGCGCGGCGTTCTGGTTGCGGTTGTTGTTCAGGTACACCTGCTCGTCGGCCTGTTCGGAGAAGGTCGTGAGCATGGTGTTGCGCTTGGTCATGGTCTGCTGGTTGGTGATCCAGAACGTCTTGTAGCCGGCCTGTTTCATCATGCTGACCAGCGAAGGCGTGGACAGGTACAGATCCGGGTTCTCTTCGTCGGCGAAGGTCAACACCTGCTGCAACGCCTCGATGGTGTACGGGCGCGGGGTGACGACGTTATCGAAGACCGAGAGTTGATCCTTGAGCTTGTCCAGTTCCGGCGTGGTCTTGCGCTGATAGCCATAGAGGCTCATGCGCTGACGGTTGGTCGACTCGCCGATCACCAGCACCAGGGTCGCAGGCTGATTGGCGCCAGCGTCCTTGAGGTTGTGCAGCGGCGGGATCTTGCTCGCGCTGTCGAGCATGCCCTGCATTTCGCCCAGGGTCTCGAGGTAACGGTGATAGGCCACGGCCATCTGCCAAGGCACGGCCGGTTCGATGCGGGTTTCGAATTTCTCGAAACCGCCGGCGAAACTGCCGGTGCGCTGGGTCTGCTTGATCAGCGGATAACCGACCACCGCGATCAGAATCGCCATGGCTGCCACGAAGGCCCGGCCGCGCGGCATGTAGACCGGACGCAGGCGGGTCCACAGGAAGTAGGCGAACGCCGTGTGAGCGAGGAACGCAGGGATCATCCACCAGGCAAAGTACTGGGTCATGTACTCGCCAGCTTCCGACACGTTCGACTCGAACATGATGAAGATGACGCTCTGGGAGAATTCCTGCTGATAAATGAAGAAGTAACCCAGACTGGCCATCGAGCAGGCCCACAACACCACGCCGATCAGGGCGGCGAGCAGACGGGTGCGTTTGGGGAACAGCAGCATCGGTGCCAGCCACACCGCGCTCATCACGAACGCCTGGCGGAAGCCGGAGAATCCGGAGGTGCCGGTCAGCTGGATCAGCAGTTGAGTGATACCGGAGAAGTACCAGAAGAAAACAAACAGCCAGAGGAACCCGGCCCAGTCAAAACCTGCCGCAGCAGTTTTGCTGCGTTTGAACAATGCCATTCAGCACTCCAACTCGATCACCATTACCACCGCCGGGACGTTTCATGAACCAGAGCATGAAAACCGACGAACGGAAGCCGCGCGCAGACACGCACGACAGAATGGGCCGGAGTATCAACAAGCGAATGTGAAAACTTCGTTAGTTGCCGCAAATGGCAGAGAGCGGATCATGTCGGGAACAGCAGGGCAGCGGTTCCCGGATCAGGCGGGCGGTCAGGCGTGGGGTAAGCGCTGTACGCGGGGCAGAGGCTGCGGCTCAAGGCCCTGGGTCATCAGGCGCAATTGTGCCAACTCTTGTTTAAGCTGGTCGCGTTCGTCTTTCAACTGACGCAGTTCATCGCGACGGATCGTGACATACAGGGTTTGTGGCGGCATTGCTGTGTGTACTGTGCCCATTGCTCACCTCGCAAATGGCGTGTCTCAACTGCAGGTCAGCCCCGGTTTCGAGCCTTGACCTGCTATCGGCGCCGATTTTGGTTTCTTTTGCCCGCGAATGGAACTTTTTTATTTTTCATGGTCGTTGTGTCTTCGGCACGTTTCCCGACGTTATCAGTCTGGATCGGGCACAATGCCCGGAAACTTCACACCGACGCTCTGGACTAACCTCCATGAGAGCGTTGGGCTATAACCTTTGACACACTTTTATTTGTAGTAAGGAGCATCAGCACATGCAACTCGGGATTATTGGACTGGGCCGCATGGGCGGCAATATTGCACGGCGTCTGATGCTCAACGGTCACACCACCGTTGTTTACGACCGCAATACCGCCTTTGTCGACACCCTGGCCGCCGAGGGCTCTACCGGAGTCGCCGATCTTCCTGCACTGGTCGCAGGCCTGGCCAAGCCGCGTGCCGTGTGGGTCATGCTGCCGGCCGGCGCGCCGACCGAAGACACCATCGAAACCCTGAGCACTCTGCTCGAGGCGGGCGACACCATCATCGATGGTGGCAACACCAACTATAAGGACGACATCCGCCGGGCCAAGACCCTGGCCGAGAAAGGCCTGCACTACATCGACGTCGGCACCTCCGGCGGCGTCTGGGGCCTGGAGCGTGGCTACTGCATGATGATCGGTGGCGATGCCGAGACCGTTAAGCGTCTGGACCCGCTGTTCGCCGCTCTCGCGCCGGGCATGGGCGACATCCCGCGCACCAAGGACCGCAAGTCCGATGACTCGCGTGCCGAGCACGGCTACATCCATGCCGGTCCTGCCGGCGCCGGTCACTTCGTGAAGATGATCCACAACGGTATCGAGTACGGCATGATGGCGGCCTTCGCCGAAGGCTTCGACATCCTCAAGACCAAGTCCAGCGAGCGCCTGCCGGAAGATCAGCGTTTCGACCTGAACGTGGCCGACATCGCCGAAGTCTGGCGTCGTGGCAGCGTGGTGTCGTCCTGGTTGCTCGACCTGACCGCCGACGCCCTGGCCAGCGATCCGAAACTGGACGGTTTCTCGGGCTCCGTGGCTGACAGCGGCGAAGGCCAATGGACCATCGAAGCTGCAATGGAACAAGCGGTGCCGGTCCCGGTGCTGTCCAACTCGCTGTTCTCGCGCTACCGCTCCCGCGGCCAGGGCACCTTCGGCGACAAGATCCTCTCGGCCCAGCGTTTCGGTTTCGGTGGCCACGTGGAGACGCCTAAGAAATGACCCATACGATCCGCAGGAAATCCAAGGCAGACCCCGCGCCACCGACCACGCTGTTTCTGTTCGGTGCCCACGGTGATCTGGTCAAGCGCCTGCTCATGCCGGCGCTGTACAACCTGAGTCGCGACGGCCTGTTGGATGATGGCCTGCGGATCGTCGGCGTTGATCACAACGCCATCACGGATGAAGCCTTCGCCAAAAAGCTTGAAGACTTCATCCGCACCGAAGTGGCGGCGAAGGTCGGCAAGGGCGATCAGATACTTGATCCGGCCTTGTGGGCCAAGCTCGCCAAAGGTATCAGCTACGTCCAGGGCGACTTCCTGGACGACAGCACTTATTCCGCGCTGGCGGCGAAAATCGCTGACAGCGGCACTGGCAATGCGGTGTTCTATCTGGCCACCGCGCCGCGTTTCTTCAGCGAAGTGGTGCGCCGTCTTGGCGCTGCGCGTTTGCTGGAGGAAACCCCCGAAGCTTTCAGAAGGGTAGTGATCGAAAAACCGTTCGGCTCCGACCTGCAGACCGCCGAGGCGTTGAACGCCTGCCTGCTCAAGGTCATGTCGGAAAAGCAGATCTACCGGATCGATCACTATCTGGGCAAGGAAACCGTGCAGAACATTCTGGTCAGCCGGTTCTCCAACAGCCTGTTCGAAGCGTTCTGGAACAATCACTACATCGACCACGTGCAGATCACCGCCGCTGAAACCGTTGGCGTCGAGACCCGTGGCAGTTTTTACGAACACACCGGCGCCCTGCGGGACATGGTGCCCAATCACCTGTTCCAGTTGCTGGCGATGGTGGCGATGGAGCCACCGGCCGCATTCGGCGCCGATGCGGTACGGGGCGAGAAGGCCAAGGTGGTCGGGGCGATCCGCCCGTGGACCACTGAAGAGGCGCGGGCCAACTCGGTACGCGGTCAGTACAGCGCTGGCGAAATCGACGGCAAACCACTGGCCGGTTATCGCGAAGAAGCCAACGTGTCACCCGAAAGCACCACCGAAACCTACGTGGCACTCAAGGTGATGATCGACAACTGGCGCTGGGTTGGCGTGCCGTTCTACCTGCGCACCGGCAAGCGTATGAGCGTGCGCGACACCGAGATCGTCATCTGCTTCAAACCGGCGCCGTATGCGCAGTTCCGTGACACCGAGGTCGATGAGTTGCAGCCGACCTACCTGCGCATCCAGATCCAGCCCAACGAAGGCATGTGGTTCGACCTGCTGGCGAAACGGCCGGGGCCGGCGCTGAACATGGCCAACATCGAACTGGGCTTCGCCTACAAGGATTTCTTCGAAATGCAGCCGTCCACCGGCTACGAAACGCTGATCTACGACTGCCTGACCGGTGACCAGACGCTGTTCCAGCGCGCCGACAACATCGAGAACGGCTGGCGTGCGGTGCAACCGTTCCTCGATGCCTGGCAACAGGACGCGAGCGTGCAGAGTTATGCCGCGGGCGAAGACGGGCCTCAGGCTGCCGATGATCTGCTGACTCGCGATGGTCGCGTCTGGCATGGTCTCGGATGAGTGAGCCGATCCGTTTTCTGTTGAGCGACATGGACGGCACGCTGTTGCTGCCCGATCACAGTCTCAGTCAGCGCACCATTGATGCCGTTCGTGAGCTGCGTGAGGCGGGCGTGTTGTTCAGCCTCGCCACCGGGCGCCCCCCCAAAGCCATGTTGCAGCAGATCGAAGCCTTGGGCGTCGATCTGCCGACCGCCGCCTTCAACGGCGGCACGATCGTCAACCCGGACGGCAGCATTCTGGTCGCACATTACCTGCCAGCCACGGTAGCGTTGACGGCACTGGCGCTGTTCGCCGATCAGCCGGATGTCGAAATCTGGGTGTTCAGCGGTGGTGACTGGCTGCTCAAGGATCCCCATGGGCCGATGGTCCCGCGTGAGCAGCATGGCCTCGGTTATCCGCCGGTGGTGGTCGACAGTTTCGAGCCGTACCTGGAGCGTATCGACAAGATCGTGGCGACCAGCAACAACACCGAACTGTTGATCGAACTGGAGGCACGTTTGCTGGCGAAGGTCGAGGGCATGGCGCAGGTGTCGCGTTCGCAACCGGTGTATCTGGACGTGACGGCACTCGACGCCAACAAGGGCGCGGCTCTGGCAACTATTGCTGCCCATCTGGGCGTTCCGCTGGCGCAGACTGCAGCGATTGGCGATGGCGGCAACGATCCGGCGATGTTCCATGTCGCCGGCCTGTCGATCGCCATGGGGCAGGCAGAAGACGCCGTGAAGCGTCAGGCGGACGTGGTGACCGGGCCGAACACCGAGGACGGTGTGGCACAGGCCATCGAGAAATACATGTTGTCGCGCTGATCGACGCATAAAACAACGGGAGCCCAAGGGCTCCCGTTGTTGTTTCTACAGCCAGTAACTCACGGCATACCAGCCCAGCAAACCCATCACCACGGTGTAGGGCAACGCCATCCACACCATTCGCCCGTACGACAACCGCACCAGCGGCGCAATCGCGGACGTCAGCAGAAACAGAAACGCAGCCTGACCATTAGGCGTCGCCACGCTCGGCAGATTGGTGCCGGTGTTGATCGCGATGGCCAGCGTCTCGAAGTGTTCACGGCTCATATGGCCGGACAGGAAGGCCTGTTTGACCTCGGTGATGTAGATCGTCGCCACAAACACGTTGTCACTGATCGCCGACAACAGACCGTTGGCGATGAACAGCATCCCCGGTTGCTGCTCGGCGGGCAATGCCAGGACCCACTGAATCAGCGGCACGAACAGTTGCTGATCATGGATCACCGCCACCACGGCAAAAAACACCACCAGCAAGGCTGTAAACGGCATGGCGTCCTTGAACGCGCTGCCCAGTCGATGCTCGTCGGTGATGCCGGTGAAAGCGGTGATCAGCACAATGACCATCAGGCCGATCAGGCCCACTTCGGCGATGTGGAACGCTAGCCCGGCAATCAGGATCAATGCGGCTGCGCCCTGTACCAGCAGCGCGGCACGTTGACGCGGGGTGCGTTCGGCATCGTCTTCGCTGGCGTAATTGGCGAGAACCGCGCGGACGTTGTCCGGCAGCAAGGTGCCGTAGCCGAACCAGCGCAGCTTCTCCAGCAACATACAGGTCAACAGACCGGCCACCAGCACTGGCAGGGAAACCGGCGCGACCTTGAGGAAAAACTCGGCGAAGTGCCAACCCATCTCATGGCCGATCAGCAGGTTCTGCGGCTCGCCAACCAGCGTGCAGACGCCGCCCAGCGCAGTGCCGACGGCGCCATGCATCAGCAGACTGCGCAGGAAAGCGCGAAATTGCTCCAGATCTTCGTGATGCAGCTTGGGCAGGTGTTGGTCGTCGCTGAATTCGCTGTCCTGACGCGGATCGTTACCGGAGGCGACCCGGTGGTAGACCGAATAGAAACCGACGGCGGCGCTGATGATCACGGCGGTCACGGTCAGTGCGTCGAGAAAGGCCGAAAGAAACGCCGACAAGAAGCAGAACATCAGCGCCAGCAGCATCTTCGAACGCACGCCGAGCAGCAGGCGCGAGAACAGAAACAGCAGCAGATCCTTCATGAAGTAGATGCCGGCGACCATGAACATCAGCAGCAGAATCACCGGAAAATTGTGCTGCAACTCTTCGTACAGCGCCTGGGGCGTGGTCATCTTCAACAGCAGGGCTTCGATCAGCAGCAAGCCGCCAGGCATCAGCGGATAGCACTTGAGCGCCATGGCCAGGGTGAAAATGAATTCGATCACCAACAGCCAGCCAGCAGCGACAGGACCTGCCGACCACAGCACCACGGCGTTGAGAATCAGGAACCCGACGATGCACGCCTTGTACCAGCGGGGCGAATGCCCGAGAAAGTTGTGCGCGAACGCCTGGGCCATCGAACCGGACATCGGTTGCTCCTTGCTTTAAGAAGCGCGCAAGTTGCCGTAAGCGTTGAGCAAGATCAAGCGCAGGAGGTTTCGATTTCCGGATTTGCCGTTTTATGGGTTCAGATAACGCACCACCACGGCGCGGTAGTTGCCATCCAGTGAATAACCGCCGACCAGAATTCCACCTTGCGGTTGCAGTGCCAGCGATGTGGCGGTGTCGAGACTGCGGCCCAGTCGCGTACGCAGCCAGCCGTGACCGGCACCGAAACTTTGGTCGAGATGACCGTCGGCCAGATAGCGGGCGACGATGAAATCAGCCTCGACCCCGCCAATCGTCGCGCCTGCCGCGATGAGTCGACCGTCCGGCATGTGTTGCGCAGCACTCCACTGGCAACCGCTGGGACCGATGTCCAGCAGGTTGGGCTGACCGTTGTTGCAGTGCAGGTCTGGGCGACCATTGCTGTGGATTGACAGCGCCATGCACCGGATCGGGTCGCGGCTGCTGCCAAAGCAATGCAAACGGTCCATGGACTGGATGACCTGATTGACCAGCGCACTGTGCCCCTGGGCCTTGAAGGCCAGGAATCCGTCCAGCGCAAAGCGTTCGTCGAGCTGCCCGTCCGGCAGGTAACGTGCAAGCAGGCCTTCCTGGGGGAAGTCGATCGCACCGGCCACCACGATTCGCCCATCCTCTTGCAGCAACAAGCCACCCAGCCAGGTGTTCAGCAGCAAGTGCCGGACCATCACAAAACCTCGACCATTGAAGGTTTCGTCAAGATTACCGGTGGGCGTGACGCGGATCAGCATGCCGACATGGTCGGCCAAAGAGCAGTGGTGGTTGGCAATCAACAGAATATGTCCATCATTCTGGACGGCGAAGTCGCAGGCTTCTGCCCCTGGAACGCCCGGCGGCAGCCAGGTGTCGCGGGTGCCCATGGACAGATCGCCGGGCAGGCGAATGATTTTCCGGCCGTTGTCACCGAAGTCCAGGGCGGGTCGGCCGTGCGCATCGAACAGCGCCAGGGCGGGCAGCGTGCGATGTTCGGATTCGTAATGCAGACCTGCCAGCAGGATTCGCCCGTCAGGCAAGACCTGGAGCTTGCTGCCCGTGGCTTCGAAGCCGGAAGTGAACTGGCCGATCACGCTGCCCTGAAAGCCGAAGCCAAGATCCGCAGAACCATCATCCAGTAGACGCGCCAGGCCGAAACGGCTGCCTTGAGGGGTGACGACCTTGGCGGCGACCAGGATGCGACCTTGCGGGTCGAGCGCTACGTGTTGAGTCAGGCTGGACGTGCTGCCGGCAAAATAAACCTGAGCCACGCCGTTATTGGCAAATGTCTTGTCGAGTTGTCCGGCGTTATTCGCTAGCGCCGGGAGCGCAATAGCGGTCTGGGTTGACATGCATGCTTCTCCTTGCGAGTTGACCGATACCCGGGAGCCGGGTTGGCAACTGCATGAGCGAAACATTCAATCCCTGTAGACGCACAAGTACAACTGACAGAACTAACAGGTGGAGGGTCGTACTGTGCCAGAACAGTGTCTTTTGGAACCAGTCGCAAGCCTGCCAAGCATTCAGGTGCGAAAGTATTTGGGGAAGTTGTACGCGCAGGCTGAAGTTTAAAAAGATTCAGCAACTAACAGAAAAGGGCGGATGGCTCGAAAACCATCCGCATCGCCCTCGAATCAGTGCGGCATCGACCAGGATTGCAGTGCGTAACCCTCGTCGCTCAGTTCAGCGCGAGCCTGTTGCAACAGGTATTCAAGTTGAGCTGGATCGGAATAGGCACTGCTTGGAATGCGGGTGCGACCAATCTGCGAGTTGGTGCGGTCGATAACGGTCAGGCTCAGTTCGCCATTGCCGTCTTGTGGGGCCCAGGCCACGCATTGGAAAGGTTTAAATGCGTGGTTGGCAATCAAAAGAGCTTCGTTGATACGGAGCGGGGCGGTCATGGGATCTTCTCTCTATAGTGCCCAATCAAGTGATGTGCCGTCGGTTGGGCTTACCGTTCGGCGAGTTACTTGTACTGATGCACGCAACCCGCTGGCGGGTCACACCGAATTTGAAGAAATTTCGACTTTCTTACATACAATCAGTCAATCGACAGATTTTGAAAGCCAGGTGAAAGATTCAAGTCGATAGCTAACTAATAAAGCAGCTTCTTATAACTGCTTCCCTTGTACATCTATAAGCAATCGATACAAGGCGCCGTCAAATTCTTGCTAATGTTACAGCCAGGTCTGCCAAATGACTGTTTTTACAATCATTTCCTATAATTTGGCGCCAAGGAACAGTCATGAGCGAAGCGCCTGCATTACGACGTTTATTGGTCGTCGACCCTTGTGACGACTGTCACCGATTACTGCCCGGTTTACGCGCTGTCGGCTGGGACGTAGACAGTTGCAGCCTGGAGAATGCCGCCGACCGCAGTTGCGATGTCGGCCTGTTGCGCTTGCAACCTTTTCACCTGGAACGTCCCGAGGCGGTCAAGGAACTGATCAGCCGCAGCGGCACCGAATGGATCGCCGTACTGAATCAGGAAGTGCTGCGCTTGCAGAATGTCGGGGATTTTGTCTGCGAATGGTTTTTCGATTTTCATACCTTGCCGTTCGACGTGTCGCGGGTGCAGGTCACCCTCGGCCGGGCGTTCGGCATGGCGCGCCTGCGTGGCCAGGGCACGATTCACGTCGATCAGCCGGAACACGAGTTGCTGGGTGACAGCAAACCGATTCGCGAGCTGCGCAAACTGCTGAGCAAACTCGCTCCTACCGAGTCGCCGGTGCTGATACGTGGCGAAAGCGGGACCGGTAAAGAACTGGTCGCACGCACCTTGCATCGGCAATCGCAACGGCACAGCAAACCGTTTGTGGCCATCAACTGCGGGGCGATTCCCGAGCATCTGATCCAGTCCGAGCTGTTCGGCCACGAAAAAGGCGCGTTCACCGGCGCCCATCAGCGCAAGGTCGGACGCATCGAGGCCGCCAACGGCGGCACCCTGTTTCTGGACGAAATCGGTGATCTGCCGCTGGAACTGCAAGCCAATCTGCTGCGCTTCCTCCAGGAAAAACACATCGAGCGAGTCGGCGGCAGCCAGCCGATCCCGGTGGATGTCCGGGTATTGGCGGCCACCCACGTCGACCTGGAAGCCGCGATCGAGAAAAAACGCTTCCGTGAGGACTTGTACTACCGGCTGAATGTGCTGCAAGTCGTGACTGCGCCATTACGTGAGCGCCATGGCGACCTGTCGATGCTGGCCAACCACTTTTCCCATTTCTACAGCCATGAAACCGGCCGTCGTCCGCGCAGTTTCAGCGAAGACGCGCTGATCGCCATGGGTAAACACGACTGGCCGGGCAATGTCCGGGAGCTGGCCAACCGTGTACGCCGGGGCTTGGTGCTGGCCGAAGGGCGGCAGATCGAGGCCCGTGACCTGGGGCTGATCAGCCAACAGTCGATTGCCACACCGATGGGCACCCTCGAAGACTACAAGACCCGGGCCGAACGCCAGGCGTTGTGCGATGTGTTGAACCGGCACAGCGACAACCTCAGCGTGGCCGCCAAAGTGCTGGGGGTTTCACGGCCGACGTTCTACCGTTTGCTGCATAAACACCAGATCCGCTAGGGCGCGGTGCTTCTTCCGGCAAGAAGCTGAAAAGGCCCGCTGCGATGCAAGTCGCAGCGGGCCTTTTCATAGTGTCGCGGGTTAGAAGTAGTACGGGAATTTCAGGCTGAAGGAAAAGTCCGGGGCATCGTCGGTCATGCCGATGGACAGGTTAGGTACGATGGTCAGGTTGTCGGTGGCCGCAATGGTCATGCCGACGTTGAAGTAACCGGCGTTGGCGTCACTGGACACCACCGATTCCCAGTCCGCGCCATCCTGTTTCAACTTGCTCTTGCGTTGTACAAGGTCAGAGACCGAGAACGACATACTCATTTTTTCGTTCAGTGCGAAGGCTATGCCTGCGCCGATCTGGAAGCTGTCGCCGATACGGACCTTGCCCGGGGTTTTCTGGTTGACCGTGGAACTGATGTCGTCAAACGATTCCTCCAGGTTGTGGGTGTAGGACAAGCTGCCGAACAACACGGCCGGGTCAAACGTCTTGACCAGCGAAACCCCCGGGGTGATCGACCAGACGCCGTTGCCGGTCGGCAGGGTGTCAGGCACGAACAGGTTGGTGTTGGCGTCGGTCTGACGCAGCTTGATACCGAACGGGTCCTTGCCGGTCGGGGCTTTCACCCGCAGGGTGACCACCGCGTCCGGGGTGTTGGCCGACTCGTCCAGGAACTTGTAGGCGATGCCGAAGTTGACGTCGCCAATGGTCGGATCCCGCGAAACATCCTGTTCCGTGGTGACGTTGGCTGCGCCCTGATTGCCGCCGCCCGACTGATAAGTCGAATCGCGATACACGACCGGCACGTTCACGTCGAACTGCCAGCGGTTATCGAAGTTGTAGCGGCCCGTCAGGTCGAGGGTCCAGGTATCGGCCTTGATCCGGTCGAGGTTGATGTTGCCCAGAAAGATCGAGTCCAGTGCCAGGAAGCCGTTGAGAATCAGCTGGCGAGTGTCATAACGCGAATAGGTTATGCCGGTTTCAAAGCTGAACTTGCCGCCGCCAAAGAAGCCGCTGGCCTCGTCGTACAGGTTGGACACACTCTGTGCAGGTTGCGAATCGTCGGCAAGCGACTGGCCGTAAGAAGCGCCACTGCCCCCGGCGGCGCCCCCCGACGCTGCTGCGGCCCCGGTACCGGTGGCCACTTTCGGATTGCCTTTCATGTCGGCTGGCGATTTGGCCAGGCGTTTCGGTGGTGGGGAAGCTGGTTGATCTTCGACCTGGCGGACCCGTTGCTCGAGTACCGCCAGGGCTTTTTGTTGTACTTCGTATCGTTGCTTCAGCTCCAGAAGTTCCTGTTTCAGGGTCTCCACATCCGCATCGGGTGCTGCTTGCAGCATCGCCGCGGGTAGAAGAGTACTCAAACATACAGCGGCACGCAGTGATACTGATCGATACATGAATAAGCCGTCCCTTTAAGCCCAATGATCGAGACTCAGCGTAGTTCAATATCCGATATTGCGTAGTGCTCTGAGTTGACTCAAATTGCAGTCAAGCGCGCCGGCGCTCATGCCGTTATTACTAAGGACAACATTGAGTTGCGTCAGGTTGTTGACGACGTTTGCGTTACCGAGCAAACGGGTGTTTTGCAGCAGCCCACCCTGGGCTACCTGTTGCAGGGCTGTGCCCTGATTGCCTGCGGCCTGGATGGCCATTTGCACGCCACCACCAGTGGCCGAAACGGCGACGCTGCCGGCGGCATTACTGCCGGAAATCGTTTGTCCGGCCATCAAGGCTTGCCCTTGAGCCGGTATCAGCGCCGGTGCCTGGTTGGCTTCCGAAACGTTGATCGCAACGTTGTTGTAGGCCGAGTTGCCGTCGCCGGCGGCGCGAACGCTTTGTGTCACGCCTTGGGAACTGTTGAGTCCTGCGCCACCAATGACTGAGCCGGTACCCGTTTGCAGGGTGCTGCCGTTACCGGTTTCCTTGATGGTCGAGACATAGAATTCGGGTTTTACGGTTGCTGCCTGTAGTTGCATCGCGGTTGAGGCCCCGATCAGATCTCCGCTGGCGTTGCGCCAGGTACTGCTCATGACGATGCCGAAGCTGATGATTCGCCCCGGCATGACATAACGACCGCGAAGCTGTGACAGCTCCGAGTCCTGGATTTCGATGGGTTTGAATCCTGCATTGGCATAGCCTGAAGCACTCGCTGCCAGGCAGGCAGCGGCCAGCCAGTATGAGGTTTTCATCTGCTGCTCCCGGGACATCCAGCCCCATTCTTTATAATCGGCGATTAAAAGAAGTCGCTCTGTATGAACCCGAAGTCCATCAATTCAGCATCTTTGACGGGGTTGAAGTTATCCAGCTTGTTCTTGGCGGTCAGCGGTGCCGGAGGACTGCGTAATGCATTGGTCTTGTCGTATCCGGGGCCGACGATGGCAAAGACAATGCCGTTCCAACCTTTGACAAAGTCATCATGTTTGTAGCGTTTATGGCCGAGAACCGGGTCTCCGATGTAAACCCAATCCTTGTCCGCTCGCTGCAGCACGACGAAATGCTTGTAGCCGCGAATTTCCATCAGTACCACCACCGGGATAGTGACCGCGTCGAGTTTTTCCGGCGGGATCTTGTAGCCCCTGGCGCGCATGCCGATGCTTTCTATGTAGCGCTTCATGTCCAGCATGGAAAAACCTTGAGTACGGACAAGGTCCTGGTCAGCGTTGACCAGCATGCCTTTGATGATGTGCTCTTCATCGACGTCGAGCCAATAAGCCTGGCGCAGTACCGTAGCCAGTGCGGCGGCGCCGCAGCTGAAATCGGTTTTTTGTTCGACGATGTCGGAAAACTTGCGCTCACGAATGCTTTGCACGTTTTTGTAGACCAGTACGCCACCGGGCAGGGCAGCCACGGGCATCTGGGCAGCCTGGGTCAGACCAGAGAGGCAAAGCAGGGCGAGGAGGGCAGTCTTACGCATGATCGATACGCCTTTGCGGACTGAGGAAAAGCCCCGTTTCCGGGGCTTTCGTTTCGATCGCGATTACATGCAGGCTTTGCAACCTGCAGCGATGGACAGCGAGTTGCTTTGTTGGTTGCCAACGCCAGCAGCGTTGTTGAAGCCACCGTTACCCGACCAGCCATTGCCAACGTTGGTCATGCTGGCATTGTTGGTGACAGGGTTTTTCCAGCCGTCTGGGGTCATCACTTGTTGAGTGGTTACGCCAGCCAGACCGAAGACACCCACGGCAACGAAGTCAGATTTCTGATCTTTGCCGCCGCCGTTGCCGCCATGGCCACGGTCGTCGTTGCCATAACCGCCGTGACCATGACCATGATCATCGTCTTTGGTGGTTGCGGTGCCTGCAGCTACGAATACGCCGCCTGCGGTAAATGTGCCAGTAAGCGTATCTTTTTTGTAGGTCTGGGTGCCGTTGTTGGCCACTTGCAGACCGGTGGTGCTTTGGTTGGCGGCGGCAGCGGCTTGCGCTACACGACCACCGGACACAGCGATTGCCAGGTTGTTTTTCTGTTGGTTGAAGTTGCCGGCAGCGTTGTTCACGCCAATGTTACCCGAGCCGCTGTTGCCGACGTTGTTCAGGCCGGCGTTGGCAGTGCTGGAGTAGTTGGCGACACCGTTGTTGGTGTTGACTTGAGTCGCGCTGGAGGCGGATACGGCGGAGCCGAAGATGAAGCTTTCATCAGCGGTTGCCAGAGCAGCGGCGTTGTCTTGTTGGTTGCCATCGCCAGCGGCGTTGTTCACCCCGATGTTGCCGTTGGCGCCATTGACGGCATTATTCACGCCAGCGTTGTTTTGGGTGCCCTGGTTCAACACGGTGTTACCGCTGTTGTTTTGCACATCAAGCACTGCGGCACCGGCGCCTGCGCCGATTTGCAGCAGTTCTTCCAGGGTTGGGCCTTTTGGATCATGGTCATGACCATGTCCATTGCCGTGCCCGTTACCATGACCGTGATTGTCATCATCACGACCGCCTGCCTGTGCTGCGATTGCCATCACTGCTGCGAGAGCGAAAACCAGTGGTTTGAGGGCCATTGTAGGTTTCATGGTGTTTCTCCGTCGTGCTTATTAGTTGGTTAAGTGTTGGTACTTTCTAATTGCACTGCTTCTTGTTTGGGTCAGTCAGCGACCCGGATGCTCAGGGTGTTAGCCATTCGGTTCCCCACCCCGGCACTCTGGTTCACCTGGATTACCCCTCGGCTGCCGGTGAAGGCCTGATCACTTGTCGTGACCTGGCGACTGCCGGGTGAGGTACCAGTTGCTCCTGAGCTCGGTAACAACGCCACGTTCTGTTGGGAAAGGGCGCTATCGTCAACGCTCTGCGGCGCAGCACTGATGCTGATGCGCATGGCGTTGGCCATCTGGTTGTTGGCCCCGGAACCCTGGTTCACGCCCAGTGCACCGTTGCCGTTACTGAATGAGGTACCGCCGATGGTGGAGCTCGCGTTGATCGAGCGGTCGGCGGGGGTATCGAGTTTCTGGTGAATGGTGGTGGTGGCGCTGGCCGACGTGCCGATGGCAATCGACTTGACGTTGGTCTGTTGCTGTTGGTCGCCGGCGGCCTGGTTGACGTTGAAGTTGCCGTTGTACTGCACGCCGGAGTTCTGAATGTTGGCGCTGTCCACGGCGCTCGGATCGGCCATGACGCTGGTGCAGCCAAGCAGAGCAAGCAGGAGCAGGGAACGATTCATCTTATTGGCCTCCGGCCATGCGGGTCAGCGGAGCCAGACCGGTGCTGAGGGAGCGGTTGATGGTGTTGGAAATCGTGCCACCGCTACCGCCGCCATGACCGGCTCCCATGCCGGGCAGACCGTTTGGATTGGTCAAGACGTTGGTGCCGGGCAGGCTTGACCCTACGGCCATGTTTCCGCGAATGGATGCACCACTGGCTACACTGGCAAATTCACCGTCACTGAGTTCGGTGCTGGTCATTGCCTGGTCGATACGGCCAGAAGGGTTGGCATTCACGGTGGTCGGGTAGGGGTCTTTGCCGGGAGCGCTGCGTCCGATGGGGATGGGCTGGACGTCGCGATTGAGCACGATCACGCCATTGCCTTCGGCCTGAACGTTGAAACTGAGGAAAGTGCTGGCAGCTGATCCGATCAGCAGAAGGCAAGTGAAGGCTTTATTGAAATTTCCCACGGCGGCAATTCCTTCTTCAGTGGGCTGGGCCTGGTCAGCGTTGTGAAGGAGAGAGCGAAAGCTGTGCCGCTTTTTAAATATTCAAGGATCTCAATGAGTTGGATGGATGGCGTGCAGCCTTGATACAAAAGCTGTTTCACGATTGAAACAACCCCCTGTCGGTGCAGGTGGCTACAGTCGTTGCAAAGCTCTGGAACAAGGGTTTGCGAGCATGTGTTTCACAGGCGTAACAAATCGGATGACAAAGCGATGAAGGCCGTTGAGACGGGCACTTTGCACCCGAGGGAGTGTTTCAGGATCGGACACTTTAGCCCCAAAGCAGGGGGAAACCGACCCGGGAAACGGGGTCAGCCTTGCAGCAGGTTACGCACGGCGTCGAAAGCTTGAATCTGCCGTGCGGCCCAGTCGCCCTGAATGATCCGGACCGGTTGGCGATGCTGCTCCAGCCAGGCCTTTGTGGCGTCGTAGAACGCCAGCCGTTCACTCAGCTGCGGCTGGCAGCGTTGGCCATCGTCGGTCCAGTCGATCTGCTCCGGGGAGAGCAACAGGTGCAGGTCGTAATGACGGGCCAAAAGCTCTGTTTCCAGCCAGGCCGGGCAGTCACCGAACAGCGTCTGGCTCCACAACATGTTGCTCAACAGGTGCGTGTCGAGGATCAGCAGCGGCGGTTGTTGCGCTCGTGCGTCGTCTTCCCATTGCAACTGGCCGCGAGCGATCTCGGGGATATCGGCGAGGCAGGTGTCCCGTGGATTCTGCTCGATGAACCAGCGCACGTACTCGTCCACCCGCAGGCCGCCGAACTGTTGCTGGAGCCCGGCCGCCAGCCAGCTCTTGCCGCTGGACTCCGGCCCGGTGAGGACGACGACTTTCATGTGCGCAACGCCGGATCGGCGCGCCATTCCCGCCAGCCCAGCACCGCGATCAGGGTGAACAAGGCATACAACGCTGCGGTGAGGTAAAGCGCCTTATAAAGGAACAGGCCGACGAAGATCACATCCAGCACGAACCACAATGCCCAGCATTGCAGGCGCTTGTGGGCCATCCAGAATTGCGCGACGAGGCTGAATCCGGTCAGCGCGGCGTCGAGCCAGGGTTGCGCGGCATCGGTCCAGTGCGCCATGGCGGCGCCCAGCAGCAGACTGCCGACGCTGCCGATGGCCAGCCCTTTGAGCATCGAAGGTGTGTCGAGCCGGCTGACCTGGCGGCCGTCATGCATCGTCCCCGCCCGGGTCCATTGCCACCAACCGTAGACTTGCAGGGCGGCGTAAACCACCTGCAGCAACATGTCCGAATACAGCTTCACCTCGAAGAAGACCCAACTGTAGAGCAGCACCATGACCAGCCCGATCGGCCAGCACCAGGGATTCTGTTTGACCGTCAGCCAGACGGCGATCACACCGAGGGCGGCGGCAAACAGTTCGAGCCCGGACATGCAAGATCCTTGGAGGGAGTAAAAGAGGGGGCGGATTGTACCCAAAAACCTGTGGGAGTGAGCCTCCCACAGGGTGAGAACGTCAGACGCGGAACTGGCGCAGCAATCCGTTCAACTGCTCGCTCAACTGGCCCAGCCGCACACTGGCGGCACTCGACTGCTCAGCGGCCATTGCGGTGCTGTGGGACAGGCCGGCGGCCTGGGTGACGTTCTGGTTGATGTCCTCGACCACGTGCGCCTGTTGCAGGGTCGCACTGGCGATCGAAGCATTCAGACCGTTGAGGTTGCGTAGCGCCTGGCCGATGGCATTCAGGCTCGCACCGGCCAGTCCGGCCTGCTCGATGGTCAGTTGTGAAGCCTTGCTGCTGTCACCGATCACTTTCACGGCGGCTTCGGAATGGTTTTGCAGACGCTCGATCATCGACTGGATTTCCGCCGTGGATTTCTGCGTGCGTTGCGCCAGCAGGCGGACCTCATCGGCCACCACCGCAAAACCGCGCCCCTGTTCGCCGGCGCGGGCGGCTTCGATGGCCGCGTTGAGCGCCAGCAGATTGGTCTGTTCGGCAATCGAGCGGATTACCTCCAGAACGCTGCCGATCTGCGTGCTTTCGGTCGCCAGCGTACGAATCACCTCGACCGCCTGATCGATGGTGCCGGACAGTTTGTCGATCTGTTGCAGGCTGCCGTCGATGTTGATCTGGCCCTGTTGCGCCTGCGCCTCGGCATCGCGCATTTCGTTGGCGGCATGCTCGGCGTTCTTCGCCACATCCTGCACGCCGTAAGTGACTTCGTTGATGGCGGTCGCCACCAGTTCCATCTGTTGCGACTGTTGCTGGCTGCGCTGCTGGGCCTGGCTCGCGTCATTGCCCAGTTCAGTGGAGGACTGGCCCAGCGCACTGGCCGACACCTGCAAATCGCCGATCACCCGGCGCAGCTTGGCGGTGAAGGCATTGAAGTGATGCGCCAACTGCGTGACTTCGTCCTGACCGTGGGTGTCGAGGCTGCGGGTCAGGTCGCTTTCGCCGCTGGCGATGTTGGCCATGGCGTTCACGGTTTCCTGCAACGGGCGGACGATGCTGCGGGCAATCAGGATCACCAGCACGCCCATGATCAGCGCGATCACCAGGCCGACGACGGAAGCCTTGATCACCTGGCCCTGAAACTCGGCCTGTACATCGTCGACGTACACGCCGGAACCCAGTACCCAGCCCCATGGCTCGAACAGTTTCACGTAGGAGGTCTTGGCCACCGGTTCACTGGCACCGGGTTTCGGCCAACGGTAGTCGACCATGCCGGCGCCCTTGGATTTGGCGATGGCAACCATTTCGTTGAACACCGCAAAACCGTCCGGATCGCGGATCGCCGAGAGGTTCTGGCCTTCAAGCTTGGGATTGGTCGGGTGCATGACCATCACGGGCGTGAGGTCGTTGATCCAGAAGTAATCGTTCTGGTCATAACGCAGGCCGCGAATCGCGGTCAGTGCCTGCTTCTGGGCGGCGTCGCGGGTCAGGGTTCCGGCCGCTTCCAGGCCCTGGTAATAGGTCAGCAAACCGCTGGCGGTCTGCACCACATGCTGGGTTTTCTGGGCCTTGGCGTGATACAGGTCATCGTGGATCTGCTTGAGCATCAACAGGCCCAGGGTCAGCAGCATGACCACCGCCACAATCAAGATGAGCCACAAGCGTCGGCTGATCGACACACTGCGCAAGCTGTTCATAACGCTGTCACTCCGATTTCTTTTTCTTGTAATAAATCACCGCCAGCATCCAACCACGTTTCCATGGCCGGGCATACGCGACCCAAGTCGTAGAACGCGGCAGCGCTATTACGGCTTGTCTGATAGGATTTCGGCCCCGCGCGTGAAAACCTGAACCCAAGTTGCCATTTCACGGAATTTTGACCGTTTCGTGTGGATCCTTTGCGCGCGGAATCGGTACAGCAACAAACAGCTACGCTGAACGCAGTGAACGTAAAAAAATACTATCGGGGCATGCCGCTGAGCATCGCTCTTTGGGGGATTGATGGATCTTTGGACCGCCTTGCAGGCACTGATTCTTGGAGTTGTAGAAGGGCTGACGGAGTTTTTGCCCATTTCCAGTACCGGACACCAGATCATTGTCGCCGACCTGCTGAACTTCGGTGGCGAACGCGCCATGGCGTTCAACATCATCATCCAGCTCGGCGCGATTCTCGCGGTGGTCTGGGAGTTTCGCCGCAAGATTCTCGACGTGGTCATCGGTTTGCCAACTCAGCCGAGTGCGCGACGCTTTACCGCCAACCTGCTGATCGCCTTCCTGCCTGCCGTGGTGCTGGGCGTGATCTTTGCCGATCTGATTCACAAGTACCTGTTCAACCCGGTCACCGTGGCGACGGCGCTGGTGGTGGGCGGCATCATCATGTTGTGGGCTGAGCGTCGGCAGCATGAAGTGCACGCCGAAACCGTGGACGAGATCACCTGGAAAGATGCACTGAAGGTCGGCTTTGCCCAATGCCTGGCGATGATCCCGGGCACCTCGCGCTCCGGCTCGACCATCATCGGCGGCCTGTTGTTCGGCCTGTCACGCAAGACCGCCACCGAGTTCTCGTTTTTCCTAGCGATGCCGACCATGGTCGGTGCGGCCGTGTACTCGGGCTACAAGTACCGCCAGCTGTTCGTGCCGGCGGACTTCCCGGTGTTTGCCATCGGTTTTGTCACGGCGTTCGTTTTCGCCATGATCGCTGTTCGCGGCTTGCTGAAGTTCATCGCCAGCCACAGCTACGCGGCATTCGCCTGGTACCGGATCGTTTTCGGCCTGTTGATTCTGGCGACCTGGCAGTTCGGCTGGGTGGACTGGGCGGCGGCCAAGGCATGAGTGATTCCCGCGCACGCCGTCCGGATCGCGGCCCGTCCGGCGGCAACATTCAGCATCTGAAGTTGAAGCTGGTGGTGTTGCTGATCGTCTGCGCATTGCCAATGTTCGGCTCGCTGTCGATGTGGCTGCGCGGAATTTCACTGGTACCGCTGACGGCCTATGGGCTGGTCAGCGTGCTGGCGTTTTTCCTGTACTGGGCCGACAAGCGCAAGGCCCGCGCTGAGGCCTGGCGCACCCCGGAGAACGTCCTGCACGCCGTGGAACTGGCGGGCGGCTGGCCGGGCGCACTGATCGCCCAGCAAGTATTCCGGCACAAGACGCGCAAAGTGTCGTTTCAGATCCTGTTCTGGGTGATCGTCGCGCTGCACCAGGTGTTCTGGATCGATCAGTTGTTCCTCGGCTCGAACCTGTTGGCGCTGGGTTAGGGCTACAGCAGCAAACCCACCTGGGTTTTCTTCGGCAGCTTGCTCACCACCAACTGGTGAGAACGTTGCAGCAACCCTCGCAGTTCCTCGGCGCCCAAAGGGTAGGGCGGGTGCATGATGATCCACTGCGCCCGTGCCAGATACGGCGCCGGGTGAATGCCCGGCCGGTCGCAATGACCGAGAAACAGATCCTTGTCGACCTTGAACGCCAGCGACTCACCGCGCAGCCCCTGCAGGGCGAACATCTTGTTGCCGGCAATCGAAAACACCCGCACGCCGCCCCATTTGTAGTCTTCTTGAGCGCCGGGCAATGCCAGGCAAAAATCCGCGACGTCCGCTTCGCTCAACTTTCCTTGTTTCATAACAATCGCTCTCCACAGGCATTAAACGACTCAACCAGATGATCGATCCAGGCACGCACCGCCGGCATCACTCCTCGCCGGTGCGGATACACCGCTTGCAACCAGCCGCCGGGCAATGACCATTCCGGCAGCAACTGCACCAGCGTGCCGTTGTTCAGCTCCGCTTCGCAATACATCATCGGCAGCAGGGTGAAGCCCTGGCCGGCCAGCACGCAGGCCTTGCGCACGATAAAGTCGTCGATCCCCAGCCGGGCTTCCAGCGCAAGATCGCAACTTTTGCCGTGCTGATCGAGCAGGCGCACATGCACCATGCGATCGGCTTCCAGTGCGCCAAGCACCGGCAGGTTTTTCAGATCCTGCGGGTGATTGATTTCCAGACCCTCTATAAAAGAAGGGCTCGCCACGACCACCATTTGCGCCTGGCGCAAACGGCGGGTGACCAGCATCGGCTCTTCGGTGCCGTGCTCGCGCACGCGCAGGGCCACGTCGATGCCTTCGGTGATCAGATCGACCCGGCGATTGATCAGGGTGACTTCCAGTTGCACCTGAGGGTACTTGCCCAGGAAGTTGCTGATCACCATCGGCAGCATTTCATGGGCAAGCCCCGTCGGGCTCGAAACCCGCAGGCGCCCACGGGGCTCGCTGGACATGCTGGCCACCGTCTCGTCGGCCATTTCCGCTTCCAGCAGCATCGCCTGGCAGTGGCGCAAATAGCGCTCGCCAACCGCTGTCAGCTTCAGTTGGCGGGTGGTGCGTTGCAGCAAACGCGCGCCGAGGCGTTCTTCCAGTTCGGCGATCCGCCGTGACAACCGTGACTTGGGAATGCCCAGCAAACGGCCGGCAGCGGCGAATCCGCCGGCCTCGACCACTTTGGCAAAATAGTAGAGATCGTTGAGGTCTTGCATGGGGGAAATCCGACTGTTCTATCAGTGGGACAAACTATCGCATTGTTGCCGTCTAATCAGCTATTGGTTTCGTAGGTAGGATTGTCTCCATTCCGTCGCCACCGGCGATTCTTTCCAGGAGATTCCAAATGAAACTGCTGCACATCGATTCGAGCATTCTGGGCGACAACTCCGCTTCCCGTCAGCTGAGCACCGAAGTCGTCAAAGCCTGGCAAGCCGCTGAGCCAGCTGCTGTCGTGACCTATCGCGACCTGGCTGCAGACGCCATCAGCCACTTCTCGTCGACCACTCTGGTCGCCGCCGGCACCACCGCTGAACTGCGCAACGCCGCACAACAGCACGAAGCCGAGCTGAGCGCCACCACCCTGGCCGAATTCATCGCCGCTGACGCCATTGTCGTTGCCGCGCCGATGTACAACTTCACCGTTCCAACCCAGCTCAAGGCCTGGATCGACCGCATCGCCGTCGCCGGCCAGACCTTCCGCTACACCGAAGCCGGCCCTGAAGGCCTGTGCGGTGGCAAGAAAGTCGTGATCGTCTCTACCTCGGGCGGCATTCACGCCGGTCAGGCTTCGGGCGTCGCTCACGAAGACTACCTGAAACTGGTATTCGGCTTCCTCGGCATCACCGACATCGAAATCGTCCGTGCCGAAGGCCTGGCCTACGGCGAAGAAGTCCGCAACAACGCCATGAGCGCGGCTCACACCCGCATCAGCGAGCAACTGTTCGCCGCTGCGTAAGGCTTTCGTAAAGAACAGCTCTCGTTCAGGCAATACCAAAAAAACTCTGTATTCTGGTTCTGCAAGGGCCAGATACGGAGTTTTTTGTTTCCGACTGTTACATAATCTGGCCCGGGTTATGCAGTCTGATGATCAACGTCTGAGTGCAACGCCGCGCCGGATCACCGAACCTCGGAGTTTCGGGCGTCGTAACACAACGGATCTTTCGATTGAGTAACAACAGGGTGGGGCATCCCATGATGCGTCTTTGTGCAACGTTACTGATTTGCCTGCTCGGCAGCCTGAATTCAGTGCACGCAGCCCCCGGCCAGCACCCGCGCTGGAGCGTCGGTTATCACGAGATGACGTTCCTCGACCCGCTCGACCTGCAACCGATGCGCGCCATCGCGTTCTACCCCTCCACCGACCGCGAACACATGAGCCTGCTCGAGGGTTACTCGGTCGAAGCCGGCGAAGACACCAAGGTCGCCCTCGGCCGCTTTCCGATGCTGATGCTGTCCCACGGCAACACCGGCACGCCACTGGCGCTGCACGACCTCGCCACATCGCTGGCCCGCAAGGGCTTTGTGGTGGTCGCGGTGATTCATCCCGGCGACAACTCCAAGGATCACAGCCGCCTCGGCACCTTGAGCAACCTCTATGGGCGCCCGATCCAGATTTCCGAAGCCATTACTGCCACCCTCGGCGACCGCATGCTTGCACCGTTCGTGAACGCCGATCAGGTCGGCGTGATCGGCTATTCGGCGGGCGGCGAGACCGCGTTGATTCTTTCCGGCGCCCAGCCTGACCTGGATCGCCTGCGCCGTTACTGCCAGGAACGTCCGGACGACCGCGACGCCTGCAACACCCAGGGCGAACTGATCGTTGATCGCGATGACTTGCAGCCGGTGGCCGATCCGCGCGTGCATGCGTTGCTGCTGATGGCGCCGCTGAGCCTCAAGTTTGGTCGTCACACCCTGGCCGATGTGCATGTGCCGGTGCTGCTGTACAGCGGCGACGGAGACAAACTGGTGGCCTTCGACAAGAACGCCGCCGCCCTGGCGCGCAAACTGCCGACTGCGCCGGACTTCAAGTTACTGGCCGGGGCAGGGCACTTCGTGTTCATGGCGCCGTGCAATGAAGAGCAGATCCGTGCGATGCCGGCCCTGTGCACTGATGCTGACGGCGTAGATCGTGAAGACATCCACCGCAATCTGATTTCCGAGGCCGGGCGGTTCTTCTCCCATGCGCTGGGCAAACCGGATCGGGCCGGGATGCAGACGGCGGATCAGTAAAGGCTCAGGCCATCGCCCGACGCTTGAGCCACAACGTCAACGCCAGTCCGGTCACGGACAGCAGCGCTGCGATCAGGAAAATCCACGAATACCCCAGATTCAGCGCCACCGCGCCCATCAATGGCCCGGCAATCGCCAGTGCCAGATCGAAAAACACCGCGTAGGCACTCAGCCCGGCCCCGCGGCTGGAATTGGGCACTTGCTTGATCGCTTCAACCCCCAGCGCCGGATACACCAGTGACAGACCAAACCCGGCCAGGCCAGCGCCAATCAGTGCATACCCGGTCGACGGTGCGAGCCACAGCAACAACAGGCCGACGGTCTCGATGCCCATGCAGGCGATGGCGGACGCAAAGCCGCCAAATCGAGCGATGGCGGAAATGAACAGCAGCCGGGAAAGGATGAAACACACGCCGAACACCGTCAGGCAGTACGCCGCACCGGTCCAGCCGCGATTGAGGTAATAAAGGGTGATGAAGGTGGTCAGGGTGCCGTAACCGATCGAGGCCAGGCTCAAACTGGCGCCAAATGGCGCTATCCGCCCGAACACCGCCCAGAATGGCAAACGCTCGCCACGCACCACCGGCACCGAAGGTTTGTTGCGGATCAACAGCAGGGCACCGGCCGCCAGTACCGATAATGCGAGCCCGAGGCTGGTAAAACCGTAATCGGCCACCATCAGCACGCCCAGCGGTGCGCCGATCGCAATGGCGCCGTACGAGGCAATGCCGTTCCAGCCGATGGAGCGGGCGGTGTATTCCGCGCCCACCTGGCCCATGCACCAACTGATGGTGCCGACACCGATCAAACCCTGCGCAATGCCGAGCAGCAAACGCCCGGCGATCAAAATGATCAGGCTCGTCAGCGGGAAATCCTGCAGCAGTGTGGAAATCAGCGTCAGCAAGCCGCTGAGCACAATCCCCGACAAGCCATAAACGATCGCCCGTTTGGTCCCGACGGTATCTGACATGCACCCGGCCATCGGCCGGCTGAGCAGGGTGGCCAGGTACTGCGAGCCAATCACCAGCCCCGCAACGATAGCGCTGAAACCCAATTGCTCATGTACATAGCCGGGTAACACCGCAATCGGCAGACCGATGCAGAGGAAGGCAATAAAGGTATAGAAAACGATGGAGACGATCTGCAGGGTGATCGCCATGGAGCTTTGCGGTGGCTGTTGCTGCGCAGACATGAGGGCTCGTTCGCGGGCGGCGGTGGGAGAGTCCGCATCATGGCGTGGCGCTGAAATAAAAGGAAGCAGGCTAACTATTTTTCCTCGGTGCAAAAAAAAGCCCCGTCACAAGGACAGGGCTTTCCGTTTACAGCTCGAATCGACTTAGAACACCACGCCTTGGCTGCGCAGGTAATCGTCGTAGGTGCCGCTGAAGTCGGTCACGCCGTTCGGGCTCAGCTCGATGATGCGCGTGGCCAGGGACGATACGAACTCACGGTCGTGGCTGACGAAAATCAGCGTGCCCGGGTAGTTTTCCAGCGCCAGGTTCAGCGCCTCGATCGATTCCATGTCCAGGTGGTTGGTCGGTTCGTCCATGATCAGCACGTTCGGCTTTTGCAGGATCAGCTTGCCGAACAGCATGCGACCTTGCTCACCACCGGAGATCACCTTCACCGACTTGAGGATCTCGTCGTTGGAGAACAGCATCCGGCCCAAAGTGCCGCGAATCATTTGCTCGCCCTGAGTCCACTGACCCATCCAGTCGAACAGGGTGACGTCGTCTTCGAAGTCGTGAGCGTGGTCCTGAGCGTAGTAGCCCAGTTCGGCGGCGTCGGTCCACTTGATGCTACCGGCATCCGGCGTCAGTTCGTTGACCAGGGTGCGCAGCAGGGTGGTCTTGCCGATACCGTTCGGGCCGATGATCGCAACGCGCTCGCCCGCTTCAACCTGGAAGCTGAAGTCCTTGAACAGCGGCTTGCCGTCGAAGCCTTTGGCCATGTGCTCGACGATGACCGCCTGGCGGTGCAGCTTCTTGTTCTGGTCGAAGCGGATGAACGGGCTCACCCGGCTCGAAGGCTTGACTTCGGCCAGCTGGATCTTGTCGATCGCCTTGGCGCGGGAAGTGGCCTGCTTGGCTTTCGAGGCGTTGGCCGAGAAGCGGCTGACGAACGATTGCAGTTCCGAGATCTGCGCTTTCTTCTTGGCGTTGTCCGACAGCAACTGCTCGCGGGACTGGGTCGCCACGGTCATGTATTCGTCGTAGTTGCCCGGGAACAGGCGCAGCTCACCGTAGTCCAGGTCAGCCATGTGAGTGCACACGCTGTTCAGGAAGTGACGGTCGTGAGAGATGATGATCATCAGGCTGTTACGCTGGGTCAGAACGTTTTCCAGCCAGCGAATGGTGTTGATGTCCAGGTGGTTGGTCGGTTCGTCGAGCAACAGCACTTCCGGATCGGAAAACAGTGCCTGCGCCAGCAACACGCGCAGTTTCCAGCCCGGCGACACTTCGCTCATCGGGCCAAAGTGTTGCTCGATGCCGATCCCCAGGCCCAGCAACAGCTCGCCAGCACGGGATTCGGCGGTGTAGCCGTCCATTTCAGCGAATTCGGTTTCCAGCTCGGCCACGGCCATGCCGTCTTCTTCGCTCATTTCCGGCAGCGAGTAGATGCGATCGCGCTCGGCCTTGACCTTCCACAGCTCTTCGTGACCCATGATCACGGTGTCGATCACGGTGAATTCTTCGTAGGCGAACTGGTCCTGGCGCAGCTTACCCAGACGCACATTCGGCTCGAGCATGACCTGACCGCCGGACGGATCGAGATCGCCGCCGAGGATTTTCATGAAGGTCGACTTGCCGCAACCGTTGGCGCCGATCAGGCCGTAACGGTTACCCGCACCGAATTTGACCGAAACGTTTTCGAACAGCGGCTTGGCGCCGAACTGCATCGTGATGTTAGCTGTGGAGATCAATTACCTTACCTATCAATGGTTTAGAGCTGGTCTGTTTTGCCTGATACCGAATTGATACCAATCTGGAGCTTTTCCAGCCCCCCAGTCTGAGCTTGAGTTGAGCCAACGCGCATACGTCGTCAGCAACATTTGGACGCTGTGGCCAAGCTGCTGAGCGATGAGTGCGGGGTTCATGTTGGACATTAAGCATATTGTCGCATAAGTATGACGACAGTTGTATGGCGGCCGATAAGGCATCGCGAGCGTCTTCAGGGTCGGGGCCCTTGATTTTGCAGATCCGACGTCTGCCTGATGCACTCGCTCGTCCTGGAAGGCGGGATCATGCAGGCTCGACCGCGCCGTAACCCAAGGTTACTCCGACGCCGTCATCACCGAACGTTGAGCGCCTCGAATGGAACGTTCTCGTTTGGGAGTGTCGCCCCCCGAAGGCACATAGACAAAATAACTGCCCACAGCAAGGGGCAGTTCGGGATGTTGTGTTTTGGCTTTGGTTGTCAAGCCAGCAGATACGCAACTGATGCGACGGTGGCAACGTACGCTATCAGTAAGTAGTAAAAGATGGAGTTCTGAGCTTTTCTGAGATCTTCTTTTGTGACCATCTGCTGGAGAATTGAGTTTACTTTGTCTGTGGCTTCTTTTGTTTTGATCGATGCAAGGTCTAACTTGTCCTGGATTTTCTCAAGAGTGGCTGCCTGCTTTTTGCCTGGCGTAACGTCACTAACCAATGCGGCCTTTGCTCTTTGACGAATGGACAGCGGAGCGCTTTCATCCAGAGCGATTGCTGATGTGAACGCCATAACGGATTCCCGTTGTAAAATATCTGCTGTTGTTGCTGCGTTGGCGGTTAGATTCATTTTTCTTGTCAGCAGCTCGACTTCTTGATTCATTTAATGCGCACTCCTTGAGCGACATTTTTAGCGTATTGATATTTTGTATCCCCGCTTTCTTGCGGTCGGGATGAAATCCGGCGCATATCATAACGTGATGACAGGCATTCGTCGCGGCAACTATTTTTTGCAATGGTGAAGAACAATTGGGCTCTTGCCAGGCTGGGGGGCACTCCCGGAGGGCCCTCCATGTCTCACTCGGCAGCAGTTGCTGTGAATTCTCCCGGACGCCCGCGCCAAAGCCTGCGTTTTTGTGTCCGCCCTCAACGCGGCGATGTAGCGTTATCAGATTGTCGGGGCCAAAAGATCTACCACGTTCCTCGCTCAAGTTGGCCAAAAGTCTGGGTAGTTGGTGGGGGCACGGCAACCAGGGTTGTAAAAACTAAAGGATCCTGCTCAGACAACCGGGACCATGCATCGGTTATCGACCCAAGCGGCGTTCTGGGCGTGCTCAAGGGTGACAGAGGTTACTGGAACCCTGGTCCTGCATTGCCACCTGGCATTCAGAAAAATCTGGCGCGCGGAAAGCCTCTTCCGCCGGGTATCGCTAAAAAATTGGATGGCGACTTGTGGGGCGGTTGCCTCACGACGATGGGTATGAATGGCAGCAGGCGGGAACAGGCCTGACTCTGGTGGCTGTCGCAAGCAGGATTATCTACGAAGTTCTAAATGGTGCTTTCGATTAGTCCGGTCTTGTTCTATTCGATTTGAATCTTGTTTGACCATTTCAAATGGGAAGTGAAAGCAATGCATTCTCACCCACTTTATATGTGAGGTGTTGCTGTCTCCGCTTATCGCTTGTGGTTGAACTGGATGTCACTGCGCGAGTCCTAGAGGGCAGTAAAATCAACCCTTGTGGATGCCATCATGCGTGTTAAAAAGAAAAACCTCGTTGTCGTCATGTCGTGCGTAATGATGTTTGCGGCGGCGCCGTTATTGCCTGCTGAACTGTCCATCGTGGCTTCTGCCTTTGCCAAGGATGGTGGTGGTCATGGCGGTGGCGGCGGTGGCGGAGCAGGCGGCGGTGGCAGTCACGGCGGCGGTGTTGGCGGTGCTGGACATGGAGGCGACAGTGCCGGGCATTCAGCCAGCGCCTCCAACAATGGCCGCGCCGAAGGCCAGGAGGCGGATCATGCCGGCAGGGCCGTTCGGGATCACGGCGTGAGTGGCCAACACACCGGACGTGATCACAGCACTGACCGTGGGCACGGAACAGCGACCTCGGGTGTCGCGCACTCTAAAGCCACACGGGGCTTGTCGAAGGCCACGGCGATCTCGGCCACAACGCCAGGCGATCACAACACCAAGGGCTTGAGCAAGGCCAGCCTTTCAACCTCTAAATAAACGCGGTTCGCTACTCACCAGGCCTTCGTACTTCGTTGAACGTTTGGCCTGGCGGTACACCCTGATCGCGCGTCTCCCTTTCCAGCACTCTCGTCCAGGCACCCGCGCCATCTACACGTTGTGGCGCGGGTTTTCGCTCGTCTGGTAGAAAAGCGATGAGTCCAGCGCCTGAATGCTCAGAGGCAAACTCTGCAGCGCCTCTTTGATTTCCTCGATTTCGTTCCAGGAGATCCAATCCTCAAGCTTCAGTCAGGTGCCGCGTCTGGCCCGCTGTCTCCACGTCCTCTCGTCAAACTCGATCTGCTGTAGCGCTGATGCGACAGGCACGGCTCACTGGCGTGAAGCCTCCGCGGTTGCCATTTGGCAGATTCAGCGGACAGTTTTTCACAGATGAGGTTCACCTTTGGTTACAAAGTATGGCTAAAATGCCATCCGATCACCCAATAGCCGCTAACGGCATGGGCTCAAGGAAGTGCCACCGGGATAGTATTTGTATTCATGCCACTGCATCAGACCCTGGGCCACCGGCCGGCAGGCGCGCAGTTTGTTCACTTTTGACGTGTGACGATTTCCGTGAAACTCATCATTGCTGCTATTTATGTCATTTCCATTGCATACGTTCACTTGCGCGGTCGTGTGCGCCACAAACTGGGCCGCCAGCTGAGCGATCACTCGACGTTTCTGGCGCCGATCAACTGCTTCCTTTATCTGTTTTCGAAGAATACGAACAAGCCCTACCTTGATCCGAAGGATTTTCCCGATCTGAGCCCGTTGCAGGCTCATTGGGAGGAAATCCGCGAGGAAGGGCAGAAACTGCTGCGTGCCGGCGAGATCAAGCGTTCGAACCAGTACGACGATGTCGGCTTCAACTCCTTCTTCAAGACCGGCTGGAAGCGCTTCTACCTGAAATGGTACGGCGACAGCCACCCGTCGGCGTTGCAGCTGTGCCCGCGCACCACTGAACTGGTGCAGAGCATCGGTTCGATCAAGGCCGCGATGTTCGCTGAACTGCCGCCCGGCTCGAAACTGGTGCGTCACCGCGACCCGTATGCCGGTTCCTACCGTTATCACCTGGGCCTGGAAACGCCAAACGATGCCGGTTGCTACATCAACGTCGACGGCGAGAACTATCACTGGCGCGACGGCGAAGCGGTGATGTTCGACGAGACTTACATTCATTACGCCGAAAACACCACCGACAAGAACCGCATCATTCTGTTCTGCGATGTCGAGCGTCCAATGAAGTACCGCTGGGCGGCCGCGTTCAACGGCTGGTTCAGCCGTACCGTGATGTCGGCAGCCGGTGCGCCGAACGATGCGGGTGACCGCACCGGCGGTATCAACCGCTTGTTTACCAAGATCTACAAGATTCGCCTGCGCGGCAAAGAGCTGAAAAAGCGCAATCGCAAGCTCTACTACCTGGAAAAGTGGGCAATCTTCGGCGGTCTGCTGGCGATCTTCATTCTGATCTGATGAATCGGGCGACTGTTGAAAGACAGTCGCCCGATTTCATTTACGAGGCCTTTTTGGTTTTTTTGGCCGCCGTTGTCTTGCTGGCAGCCTTGGCCTTCGATTTGGCGGCAGTCTTGCCACCCAGGCTGCGCTTGAGCAGTTCCGTCAGATCGATCACATCAGCAGATTTGCGCTCTTCTTCGCCGTCAACGGTCTCAACGTCCTCGATCTTGCCTTCATGGGCCTTTTTGTCCACCAGGGCCATGATCTTGTCTTCGAACGCGTCGGTGTAATCTTCGGGTTTCCAGTCGGCGCTCATGTCTTCAACAAGCCGTTTGGCCATGTCCAGCTCGGCTTTCGCCAGTTGCGGTTTGGTCACTTCGCTGCCCAGCGCCAGTTCGTCCAGGCTGCGTACTTCCTGCGGCCAGCGCAGTTTCACCAGTACCAGTGCAGACTCCAGCGGCATCAACGCCGCCAGATATTGGCGTGTGTGTAAGACCACGCGGGCGAGCGCGACCTTGTGCGTCTTGCTCAGGGTTTCGCGCAGCAACGCGTAGACTTTGCCACCGCGCTTGTCCGGGGCCAGGTAGTAGGGCGTGTCGATGTTTTGCAGCGGAATCTGCTCGCTGTCGACGAAGGCGAAGATGTCGATGGTCTGGGTCGAAACCGGGTGCGCCGAACGGATTTCCTCCTCGCTGAGCACCACATACCGACCTTTTTCGAACTTCACGCCTTTGACGATGTGCTCCTTGGTGACTTCCTTGCCGGTGACCTTGTTGACCCGTTTGTAGCCGACCGGGTCCATGCTACGGCTGTCCAGCCAGTCGAAATCCACGCCCTGGGATGAGGTTGCCGAGACCAGCGCCACGGGGATGTGCACCAGACCGAAACTGATTGCGCCTTTCCAGATTGCCCGAGCCATGGTGAGTTCTCCGAGTGATGTTCGGGTGACCCGTGGCCCGGCGCAAAAGTTTCCACTGTCTGCGGGGGAAGGCGGGGGACAGGTCAAACCGTGTTACACCTTGTTTATCGATGACGGGTTAACAAATCCGAACCCTGGGCGTAGCGTGGACTCGAAGGCTCTAAGCCACATGCATCAAAACACGCGCATCGAGAGAGGCCGTTCATGAACCGTTTTCTGCTTGGCATCGCATTGCTGGCCCTCAGTGGCGGGGCGGTTCATGCCGATACCCTGTTACTGGCGCAAAGCCCGACCGGCAACAGCAACAATCCTTACAACAGCCCGATTCACCGGGCCAATCCCAACAGCATGCAGGGTACGCAACCGGCCAATCCGGTGATTCGCGGGCCGAATACCGTTCCTGTACCTCGACCGCCCACCGTGGAAAACGGTGGCATCGGCAATGGCCAGCCTCCGCGTTCAGTGCCGAGTACACCGCCGAAAT
Source organism: Pseudomonas sp. GW822-FHT03F08 (assembly GCF_058801265.1). Taxonomy (NCBI): domain Bacteria; kingdom Pseudomonadati; phylum Pseudomonadota; class Gammaproteobacteria; order Pseudomonadales; family Pseudomonadaceae; genus Pseudomonas; species Pseudomonas sp. GW822-FHT03F08. The sequence continues at coordinate 357,846 of NZ_JBXANC010000002.1, forward strand.
TCATTCCCAACCCACCCGCCCGTGACGGCGAGAGCAACCGTTGAATGGCAGAACCGTTTCTGTCAGCCCTTCAATCGAACAAAAGGAATCGTGCATGTTGCGTAAAACCCTTTTAGCCGGCCTGTGTGCCAGCGCAGTAATCTGCAGCCCGGCATTCGCTGCCGCCTCGAAGGAACTGCAAAGCGAGCAGGGCACCCTCGAAGTCACGACGGTCACTCAGGGACTTGAACATCCATGGGCCCTGGCGTTCTTGCCGGATCGTCAGGGCATGCTGGTGACAGAACGCCCTGGCAACCTGCGGGTAGTGGGCGTGGACGGCAAACGATCGGTGCCCATCGAGGGCGTTCCGAAGGTCTGGGCCAAGGGGCAGGGCGGATTGCTGGACGTGGTGCTGTCGCCAGACTTCAAACAGGATCGGATGGTGTACCTGTCGTATGCCGAGGGCGGTGGCGCCGGTGACAAGGCGGGGACTGCGGTCGGGCGCGGGCGTCTGTCGGATGACCTGAAAACCCTCAAGGACTTCACTGTTATTTTCCGTCAGGAACCGAAGCTGTCGGTCGGTAATCACTTTGGCTCGCGGCTGGTGTTCGACCGTGACGGCTATCTGTTCATCACCCTCGGCGAAAACAACGACCGGCCAACTGCACAGGATCTGGACAAATTGCAGGGTAAAGTCGTGCGGATCTATCCGGACGGCAAGGTGCCGGATGACAACCCGTTTGTCGGCCAGTCCGGTGTGCGTCCGGAGATCTGGTCCTATGGCCATCGCAACCCGCAGGGTGCGGCGCTCAATCCATGGACCGGCACGTTGTGGGAGAACGAACACGGCCCGCGCGGTGGCGACGAGGTGAACATCATCGAGCGCGGGAAAAACTACGGCTGGCCGTTAGCAACCCACGGCATCAACTACTCGATGCAGCCCATTCCGGAAGCCCAGGGTAAAACCGTTGAAGGCACTGTCACTCCGCATCACGTCTGGGAAAAATCACCCGGTGTCACCGGCATGGCGTTCTACGATGCCGATCGCTTCAAACCCTGGCAGCACAACGTATTCATCGGCGCACTGGCCACTCAGGAGCTGATCCGTTTGCAGTTTGACGGCGACAAGGTGGTGCATGAGGAGCGTTTGCTGGGCGATCTGAAACAACGTATCCGTGATGTACGCCAGGGGCCGGATGGTTACCTGTATGTGCTGACAGATGAGTCCGACGGCTCGCTGTACAAGGTCGGACTCAAATGAGCACTTCATGCGGGTGAGCGGGCGTAGAGCACCACCGCTGCTCGTAACTTGCCGCGCCCGAACCGACACATTTTTTCGAACTCCCCATGGCTGACCGGCACATGCTGGCAGTCCATGGGCTGGCGATGCTGGCTGTGGTCGACATCCGGGTCATGCAGGTAGACGAAATCTTCGTCGCAATCGGTGACGATGACCCAGTGCGGCGATTTGGAGCGCGTCAGACGATAGCTGCTGATCAGCACCAACGGTTGCCCGCCTGCGCTGAGCAGTCGGGGTAAATCCAGTGTCGTGCCGATGATTTGATCAACGTCGGTGTCGTTCAGTTGTGCCATGAACTCGTCATGCACCAGGCGCATGACGTCTTTTTTATGCGCGTCGCGCACGCCGTCGAGAAACAGCGGCCCGGTCATGCTCAGTTGCAAACGCACGCGAAACCCTCGGCGCCATGCAGCCAATGCCAGCCCTTGAGGGCTGCAACCGCCATGGCCGGCGGTCATGAACACGGTGGTCGCTTCACGCCAGAGCTGCAATTCCTCGCGGCGCTCCAGCAAGCGATCGGCTTGCAATGCGCCCATGGCCATCAGCAAACAGGCCGGACCACAGGTGAAATCGGTGGTTTGCCGGTAATAGGGCACCTTGAGGCTGCGCGAGTCGTGGTGTTGAAGGATGCGTTTTTCCAGGCGTAAGGCGTCCGCGTGGTCTTCGTAGTAGTCGTGAATCAGCGCAAAGCGCCGATAGCCACTGCGTTCGTACAGCGCAATGGCGGCGGGGTTGTCGGTGCGCACCTCCAGTCGCAGGTAAGCGCAGTCGTGCTCAAGGGCGCACGCCTCGATGCGTTGCAGCAATTGCTTGCCCAGGCCACCGCCCCGGGCTTCGGGGGAAATGGCGATGGAATACAACCGCGCAAGCGACGTGCCGCGATGGAACAGCACCAGCGCATAACCCAGCAGCTGACCTTCGCGTTCGGCCACCAGCAACTGGCCGTGGGCGCGGGTAATCATCCATTGAAAGCTGCGGCGAGTGAGCCGGTCCGTGGTGAAACAGTGCATTTCCAGTGCCAGCAGCGCCGGTAAATCATCAACTGTCGCCAAGCGAAAAACAGTGTTCATATGACCGCCGTAAAAGTTGCGTAACGAAACGGGACTTTCGAAAAAGTTCGTGCTTAATAGAAAAGGTCTTGTTCTCCAACGGATCAATTTCTATGTCAGCGGTACAGGGTCATTGGCGCGAAGTATCCAAGCAAAGTTTGCCGGCGGCAACTTTTTTAAAACCGCAAATCAGAACTTCCAGTCAAGTGTTGATCATCGTCGAACGCAAGGAGGACTGGGCCTCCTATTTTCCCAGCGAAGACATCCTGACGGCGCAGGAGTACCTCGAACAACCCCCCGACAGTGAGCCGGGAAAACGGGTGCAGGTAATCAACCTGTGCCGCAGCTACAAGTATCTGGGGCACGGCTACTACTGCTCGTTGCTGGCCGAGGCCCGGGGGCACAAGGTGATTCCGTCGGTGCGCACCATCAGCGAACTGACCCGTAAATCCCTCTATGGCCTGGCGCTGGATGACCTGGATAAAACCCTGGAAAAAGCCCTCAGCCATCACCTCTACAGTGATACCGAAGGTTTTACGCTGACACTTTATTTCGGCAGAACACACATCGAACCGTTGCAGGATCTGGCCCGTCAATTGTTTGAAGTATTCCCGTGTCCGATTCTGTTAGTTGAATTCCGCAGAACTAACGGTTGGCACATCGAAGGCATCAAGTCCGGCGCCCTGCACAAGTTGCGCGATGATCAGGAAGATCAGTTCGCCAATGCGCTGGACGGTTTCAGCCGCAAGATCTGGCGTGTACCGCGTTCGCCGCAAGTGGCGCGTTATGACCTGGCGATCCTGCACGATCCGCAGGAAGCCTTGCCGCCGTCCAACGCCCGTGCGCTGGAAAACTTCGTGAGAGTCGGCAAAGGCATGGGTATCGATGTCGAACTGATCGAACGCAAGGACTACGCACGGCTGGCCGAATACGACGGCTTGTTGATCCGCGAGACCACCAGCGTCGACAACCACACCTACCGCTTCGCCAAGAAAGCTGAAAGCGAAGGACTGGTGGTGATGGACGACCCGACGTCGATCCTGCGCTGCACCAACAAGGTTTATCTCACCGACCTGCTCAACAGCCACCAATTGGGTATGCCCGCCACGGAAATTCTCTACAAGGAGCGACCCGAAGACTTCGAACGGGTCGGCGAGCGTCTCGGCTTTCCGTTGGTGCTTAAGATCCCTGACGGCTGCTTCTCCCGGGGCGTGATCAAGGTCGAGAGCCAACAGGCATTGCTCGAAGCTACCGCCGAGCTGTTCGAACACTCGGTGCTGTTGCTGGCCCAGGAGTTTTTCTACACCGAGTACGACTGGCGCATCGGCGTACTCAACCGCAAACCGATCTTTGCCTGTCAGTACTTCATGTCCAAGGGCCATTGGCAGATCTACAACCACAAAGCCAAGGGCCAGGACGTCAACGGCGAGTGCCGCACGCTGGCGATCCACGAAGCGCCGCGTGCCGTGGTGGAACTGGCGGTGAAGACCGCCAACCTGATCGGCGACGGACTGTATGGCGTGGACCTGAAACAGGCCGGCGACAAGGTCGTAGTGATCGAGGTCAACGACAACCCAAACCTCGACGCCGGCATCGAAGACGCTTACTTGCAGGACGATCTGTATTCGCTGGTGCTGGAGGAGTTCGTGAGGCGTCTGGAACTCAAACGCCGCGGTCAGGCCTGGTGACCGGCCGATGATCAACAGCTTTGCACTGAGCCACGGCGCCTTGCAGCGGGTCGAGCGGCTGGACGCCGAGGTGATGCTGTTCAGCAACCCCGACGCTGCCGAGCGCGATTTGCTGCACAGTCACTTCAAACTCGATGAACACGCGCTGGCCTCGGCGCTGGACCCGGACGAGGTGTCGCGGATCGAGTTTCACCCCGACCATCTGTTCCTGATCTGGAAGCGTCCGGAGAACTATTCCGGCGGCGGCAGCCTGGCGTTCGAGGTGTCGTCCTGCGGTTTGCTGTTTTCGCCGGGCCAACTGTTGGTGATCGCCACGGATGAGACGCCGTTGCACGGTCTCGGCACACGCCGACCACTCAATACGCCAATGGATGTGTTGCTGGACCTGTTGTTCAACAACATCCATCACTACCTCGGGCACCTGAAGGTGATCAAACTGGTCGCCCGGGAGTTGCAGCAGAAATTCAACGCTTCGATGCAAAACCAGCATCTGGTGCAGATGTTCAACCTCAGCGAAAGCCTGATCTATTACATCAACGCGCTGCACAGCAACGGCGCGGTGCTCACGCGGCTGCGCAACCACGCGGAAAAGCAGCATTTCGGCAGCGAAGCCATTGGCCTGATCGACGACCTGATCATCGAAAACAACCAGTGCTACAAGCAGGCGGAAATCTACTCGACGGTGTTCTCCGGGCTGATCGACGCCCGGGGCAACCTGATGAATAACAGCATGAACAACCTGCTGCGCAAGCTGACGCTGATCAACGTGGTGTTTTTGCCGCTCAACCTGATTGCGAGCATTGGCGGCATGTCGGAATTCAGCATGATGACCGCCGGGACACCGTGGTGGGTGTCGTACCCGATATTCCTGGCGGTGATGCTGTTGGGGGCCGGCGGGATGCTGTTTGGGCTCAGGCGTCTGGCGAAATGACGGCGGCCGGGCGTTTGCGGTCCTGCAGGCCCCGGACCACCAGGTACAACAACGGCCCGACCGAAACAAACACCGCCGTCAGCAACAGGTACGGCACCACCGACCAGCCTGATTGCCCACGCTTGCGCGCATCCTTGAACATCCAGATGCCGGCAAGGGTCGCCAGCAGATAAAGATCGATCACCACCTGCGCAGTGTCTGGCCGCGACATCAGGCCGATGCCGAAGTCGATCAGCGATTGCTCGTCTTGCAGCATCACGCCAACGGTGTAGCCGCTGAAGGCAATCAACGCGGTGAGGGGCAGGGCGATGGACATCATGTATTCCTTCCTTGGGCAGATGAGCGAAAGGCCAGCCTACAGACCCAACGCAAAAATCGCCATTGACTTGCCAGCAACGCCCGGGCTAATTTCGAGCCCATGACTTCCACCGTACTGCGCTGCCAGCCAAGCATTATTACCGCCATTCCTCATTTGGCGGGCTAGCTCACGACTGCAGCACCCAACCCGCCCTAGAGGCGGGTTTTTACTTTCTGTCTCCGGGGTTCTGAATCAAACGTCAGGAGACGACCATGCGCCACAGCCCCGCCCAGCAAGCCCTGCTTGAGCAGTACGTGAAAAAGATCCTCGCCGCGCCGGTGTATGAGCTGGCGGTGCGCACGCCGTTGCAACCGGCGCCGGCCTTGTCCGAAGCGCTGGGCAACCGGATCCTGCTCAAGCGCGAAGACCTGCAACCGACGTTCTCCTTCAAGATCCGTGGCGCCTACAACAAATTGGTGCAACTGAGCGACGAGCAAAAGACGCGCGGGGTGATCACGGCGTCGGCGGGCAATCACGCTCAAGGCGTAGCGCTGGCGGCGCGTGAATTGGGCATTGCTGCGACTATCGTCATGCCGGCCACAACACCTGAGTTGAAAGTGCTGGGCGTCAGCAGTCGCGGCGCCGAGGCATTGCTGCATGGCGAAAGCTTTCCGTTTGCCCTGGCCCACGCACTGCAACTGGCTGAGCAGACCGGGCGAACGTTCGTCTCGCCGTTCGACGATCCTGATGTAATCGCTGGCCAAGGTACGGTTGCCATGGAAATCCTGCGCGAACACCAGGGCGCGCTTGATGCGATCTTTGTCCCGGTGGGCGGTGGCGGGTTGATCGCCGGCATCGCGGCATACGTCAAATACTTGCGGCCGGAGGTGCGGATCATTGGCGTGGAGTCGGAGCACTCGGCCTGCCTGAAGGCTGCTTTGCAGGCAGATGAACGGGTGGTGCTGCCGAGTGTGGGCACCTTCGCCGATGGCGTAGCGGTGGCGCAGATCGGCGCCTACGGGTTCGAGGTTTGCCGTTTCTGCGTGGATGAAGTGATCACCGTCAGCAACGACGAACTCTGCGCAGCGATCAAGAATATCTACGACGATACGCGCTCGATCACCGAGCCTTCCGGGGCGCTGGCGGTCGCGGGCATCAAACAGTACGTGGCGCAAACCGGCGCACGGAACCAGACGCTGATCGCCATCGATTCCGGCGCCAATATCAACTTCGACAGCTTGCGTCACGTCGCCGAGCGGGCGGCGGCGTGCGGTGTTGTGGCTTGAGATTATTCGGGAATGGCGACGCCGACCTTGTCCGAAGCCGACCAGATGCGATAACGCACTTCGACATCCGACGGTGCGTAAACCACGATGGGCAGTTTGCTGTTGTAACGCACGGTGAAGCCGTCACCGATCACCGGGACGAAGGCGCGTTTTTTCTGGGTGCCGGGTGGGCAGGCCATCAGCGTGCTCATCGGGCCGCTGACTTTTTCCAGGCGATAGAACGGATAGCCCCAGCCTTCGAGGTTTTTCTCTTCAAGGGTGCCGCCCAGACGCTGGCGGTTGCAGTCGACTTCGAGGGTCTTGCCGGCGAGGATTTCGACTTTGAAGTTGTCTTCCTGTGCCTGCTGCGGCAAATGGATGACCTGACGAGTGAAGCCCGCTTCGGCTTTGGGGTAGGGCGCCGTGTCTTCGAGTTTGGCGGCGTGGGTGAGGGTAGACAGGCTGGCGAGCATCAGGCCGGCGGTCGCGTAAACAGTGAAATTTCCCATTGAAGCCTCCTGGCGGGTGTACGTTGGTAGACGGGCATTCTCACTGTCATGGACGGTGAATGCAAACCGCCAGCCGCTTGCAAATTGCAGTGCCTGCACGATCGGATCTTGCATTCTGCAACTGGCCGGTTGCCTGATTTTTTGCCAACCCATTGATTTTGAAGGAGGAGAAATCGACCCGATGAAAGGCACGGTTTATGCGTTGATTTGGTGCGGCGCACCGAGTTTGTGCGCCTACACTCCAATGGGCATTTCGCAGTACAGCCGCTTGCCACACCCAGGGATTCAGCGGGGATACACCCGTGGGGAGGCGTGGTAACGGTCATGTGAATACTTGATTGGCAGTCTCACAGTAAGGAGAGGGTTCGCCATGTTTCTGTCTGCCTTGGAACTACGCAATATCATTGAAAGCAGCTTTCTGCCGAAACGCTGCCAGTGCACGCTGTCACCGGATCTGTCGATGACCGTCAAGGTATATGGCGATCATCAGACCGATCAGGTTGATTTGCTGGTGAGTGGCATCGATGCCAGTCACTTGAACAGCTGTCGCGAAATCAACGGCCTGATCGCCGGGTTGCGCTCGGATCTGGCGCAACACACGGCAACCCATCATTCATTGCCGCGATCAAAAGCCGTTTAACCGACCGTTTCACCCAGTTCGATCGTCACGCGCCGGGCCTGGACAAAACCGAGGCCCAGCGCGAACTCGACCAGCACCGCGAGCAGAATCCCGGGGCCGGCGTGGCCGTTGAGCCATTCTGCGAAACCCAGCACCGCCAAACCAAAACAGCCGACGATAAAACCGTTGCTCAGTGCATTGCGCGCGATCGACACCGGCGCATTGCGCACCAGATAAAACATCACCCCCAACGCTGCAAACAGCACCGCCATGCGTCGAGCTACAAAACCTGCGGCCTCGGAGTATTCAATGCTCCAGATCGAAAGCAGCACCTGCGGCGCCAGGCCCCAGGCCAGTGCCAGCAAGAAACACAGACTAAAGGTGACGGTCGACAACGTGCGAAACGACAACTGCATGGCGAATCCTTGCGGCAGTGAGAAGTGATCCGAGGATAACCTTCGAGCCCCTTGCTCGCCTACCGCAAAGCCGCAATTCAGAGCTTTCTGTCAGTTCTGGAAGTCGCAGGCGTCAGACATTTTCCGGTAAGTGATTTCTCCGGGTTTACCGGTGGTGTCGATGTACTTCATATCGGCATCAATCACCTTGCAAGTCTTTGCGGGCTGCTCGGTCATCGAGACCACTTTGGCCACATGCAAAGGCATGCCGTAGCTGTAAGGCACGGCTTTGGTTGCGGCGGCGGTGTCATTGGCCTGGGCCAGCCCGGCAAACGCGGTGCAGGCGAGGGCGGTGGTGAGCAGGAACGGACGAATGTTCATGGAGTGACTCCCGTGCGACGGAATGAAAGCCCGGCGTGAAACACGCCAGGCCTGCCGCACTGGGCGTCAGCATCAGCTGAGAGCGTGCGGTTCAGTAGAGTCTTTGACCATGGCGTTAAGCGAGGGTTAACCCGGCTGAATGCCGGCTGTCTGGCGGGGGGATTGTTTCGTGGGGAAGTCTCGGCGGATTCCTACAAGGGTGGATGCCTTGTCTGCTTTCGACGGCTGGAGGGGGGCGGTTATGGTTTGGTGTCGCTGCAAAATCAGCGGCTTAGGTTTGGTCACCTAAAATAACAGCCCTCACAAGTGTGCCATTATTCGCTCCGTGGACATCTATGTCCTCGAAGTGCATTGCAGTGGCGGCTGTGTGCAGGGTCGCCTTCGGGCGTGCTGAGTTGGGTTGTTCTCGGTTGACCAAGCCTGCGCGCAGTCCGCCTCCCCATCGTTTGGTCACGGTGTCGGCGGTTACTTACAACCTAATCGAGTAACTCCAATGCCAATACTGAAACTAAGCTCCGCTCGCTATCTCCCGCTCAACAGCGGTATCACCGACAGCGCACCGCTGGTCATCGACACCGAAGCCAACCCCAAAGACATCCTCGAAGCCGCCGTCCAGCGCGTACGCGCCGCCGCCGACCTGCTCGAAACCCTGCACTGCCTGTGCTTCAAACACGCCGATGTCCAGGACATTCCCCACATCACCCATGCGCTGTACCTGCTGACGCAGGATGGCAGTGATCTGCTGCAGGTTGCGCAGCAGAAAATGTTGAACTGGCAGGCGCCGGTTTAACGGAACGCAAAAGCAAAAAGGGGAGTCCGTCTGGACTCCCCTTGGTCATTGGGCTGGATGAAATCAGCTAGAGCTGAGGATCATACTGAAATCACGCAGTCCTTAGCTGAGCGCTGCCCGCCTGAGGAATCATCGCGAGCTGAACCTCTACATTGTTCTCTTTCTTCGCCAGCCAGCGTTCAATATTGATCTCATGTTCTGGCCCTTGGGTCGCGGAGCCGTAGATATCTTCCGGCGTGAGTTTCTGGAAGCTTAGAGTGTGTAGTCGTTGTCTTGACGTATCGATGCGCCCCATCTCAGCTCGGAGAGAATTGATTTGTTGTAGAACAGTTCGACGATCAGGCTGGAAGGAATGATTGAGTTCAGCTTCCTTGGCTTTCAAGCGTTCCTGCATTTCCTGTAGTTGATAGTAGATCTGATCGTATTCAGTCTTGGTCACCACTGTACGGCCGGCATCTTGAGTTTGCTGCCATCGGCGAAGCGTCGCCCATGCATTTGGAATGTAGGATGGGACCATGTAGTGGTCAGACATCTGGAACAGTTGCTGGATAAACATGGCACGATCAGGCAAGTCGCCGAACTTTTTCACTGCTCGTGTACAGGCGGCTTCTTCGATGGACTCGCATCCGGGATTCCAGAGCACAGCAGATTGTTCGCGTCCCTTGAAATGCACCGGCATGAAATGGCGCAACTCACCTTGGTGCTCATAAGGTGCTCCACCTATTCGCGTCAAACCCAGAGCAAAAATCAGAGCACCTAGAGGAGCAGTAACGAAGCTGAGTACCAAGCCAGGTATCCAGACGCTTTTTCTGGTGTTCATCCAAGGCGCCGGAACACTCGGGATTGGGTCGTTGTCGTTGACCATGCGGTGATGCGCCAAAGCTGCTGCGCCATTCACGAAGTCGGCATCGCCGGCTCTTGGCGAGCCGTAGGTATAAAGCAAAATGTCATAACCATTTGGATGCCGTCTTAAGGCCTCAGCAAGGAGTGTAGCGATTGCTCCCCCCAAGCTGTGCCCGCAGATAATTATCTTTTGCCCAGTGTGAAATTGGCCGAGATAAATTTCGACAAGTTTACTCAATGCGTCATAGGCCTCGTAAAAGCCTTGGTGAGACTTGCCGACACCCGCTGCAAAGGGAATCTGCTCAGCATCTGTATCGCGCACAAAGTCGACGAGTTCCAATGTGCCCCGGACGGCGATCAATACTATTTCGTCATGATGAGTTATGAAGGCTTGAGTGTTAGTTCCTTCATCGCTGTCGTCAAAGAAATGCAGTTTCGCAGGGTGCTCTTGTTTTTCCTTTAAGTCAGGTTTGTTCTGATCATAAAGAGTTGGATCGAAAGGCAAAATCTCGAATCGCTTGGAATACGGAACATCTTCGTATAAAGGGTAGTAAGGTTTTTCCTGTCCAGCGTTAACTTTCCAAGGTTCCTTGTAGCTAGCCATTCCCTCGGCAAACATGTTTCCGACACTAGGATCGAGAGGGAAGCTAACCGTATCTATCGGGTTTTCAGCTGGTGATTGACCGAAATTGCAATAGCTTAAAGCGGCGAATAAAGAAAGTTGATAAAGATTTAATGCGCTGAATTTGTTGTCTTTCGAAAGTATTGGCCGGAAAGCGCGTAACGGTCTGACCTCCAGAACGGTATGCTTGTTAGGTAATAATGCAACTCCGCCAAGCTCTGACTCCTCTGGGCCAAACCCCAAGTCACCCATAATTTTAAGCAGGCTAAAGTTTGGTGGGTACTTTCTCGTTGAGTAAGGGGGCAGGTGAGCGGATTTGCTTACAAGGTCCTTAACTTCAACGTGAAAAAATTGCTGAGCGTTATTTTTTGCAGGGTTGTTTTCAACGCGCGTGCCATCCTTTCTTACAAAGCGTGTTTTCTCTGCCCTTACTTGGAGTTCAGTAATTGGGAGCGGATAGCTGCTTCGTTGAGAAAGAGCGTTGTAGAGGTTCTCTGTACCTTTGTAAGGGCTATCAACCGTGAGTACAACAGGTCCTTGATAGTGGTTTATGACCTTGGCCGAACCATTTGCATCCAGTACGCCGATGTATTGTTGATGGGCGCTATCGCTTAAGACGTACGCAAGGCCTGCGTATGGCTTGCCGTCGCCATTTTCATCAACCAGTTGAAAGCTGATCCAGTCGCCACGCAATGGGCATGCTTCCGACTTTTCGCTTAACATGGGATCGCAAGTGTTTTGGGATGCCATAAAAAATATCCTTATTCAGTACAGTTTGGGTAAACAGTGCACTCGCGACCGTCGGGCATTTTAAAGGACTTAAAGTCTTTTTTGTTACCGCGACAAAATCCGTATTGATCATCAAGATTTTCGCCCATGCAACGCTTCCATCCCTCTGGGAACTTGATCCACGTATCGCCCATATATGGGCGTTCCTCCTTTGAAAGGGAAAACTCTACAGTCAGCGTCTTTCCTGCCAGTTGAGCTCGCGACAATGAACTGGTGGCAGAGTCTTTTTCATCTTGCGAAGTACCTATTGCCTTGCATTTCAATATCTTTGTTATGTATCGATTTGATCCGATTGTTCGAAATAGCCACTCGCATTCTCTTTTTAATAAAAGAGGTGAGAGAGAAGGCTGGTTATTTGCTGTGGCGTTTTCGAACGCAATGCTGGTGTAATCTCGCCCCAAGTTAAGTCTGGCTGCACCATATTTTGCATCTACTTCGTAATCAAAACGCTCCAAAACCAAAGGGCAGCCGCCGTCAGTGCTGGAAAGCGGGATCGTAAACTGCGCTGTCTGAGCTTTTTCACTCAGTTCCTGTTTAAAAATTTTTAACCCAGGATGATTCTTGCCATTTTTTGGCGGGACTTTGCAGGTTTCTCCAGTGCGAGGAGCATAGATGGCTTCACCCTTCACCTCAAACCCCGGCGGAAGCTCCGTCACCAACGTAAAGCTGTCCTGCTGAGCAACCGAACAACCAGTAGCCCCAATCGCACCCAGCCCAATCATCAAGCTGCGAACAAACCCATTGAAAACATTGCGATGACGCATTTGATTGTCCTTTGTCCCGTGGCGGTCGTTTCGAGCGAGTGACGCCCAAGGTCTTGAATTCAATTCAGTGCGGCGGCGTCGCTGTGATCGGCGAAAAAACGTTCGCACCGCTCGAAATGCTTCTCCGGCGTTTCCCCCGGCAGGGGCTGCCAGGCCAGGTCCTCGGCATTCCTGGGATCGAGGCGCAGGGTCAACATGAACTCCCGCTGCTCCGGCGTGTTCCATTGCCAGGCTTCGAGCAGGTCCATCTGTTCTTCCAGCCATTCGAGGATGGGGCGGGTTTCGGAAAGTTTTGCAGCGGTTTCGGCGTGATACACCAGCAGCCAGCGTTTCAGGTTGGCACGCAGGATTTCGCGGGTTCGTTCCGGCGGGGTAGGGACTTGCAGCCAAGGCGCCGGATTCGGCACCGCATACATGCCCGGCCTGCTGTTATCCGCACTTTTCCACTGATCCTCATCCCAATACAGCACGCTGCTGATCGGGCCGAGCAGCAGCGGCCATTCGGTTTCTTTCATGTTGGCCAAGCAACGGGCGAGTACGCGGTTGTCCTGGAAGCGGAACAGTGAGCGGTCGCCATCCTCGTCGATGACCATGCGGGCGATCCAGTGCTGGGTCAGGCTGTCGAGGTCGGCCTTGTCCATGCTGCCGATCCAGCCCCAATTGCGCTGTGGATCATCCAGCAGCTTGCGGAACGCTTCGTTGCCCGGATTTTCGAGTTCGGTCAGCCATGGGCTGATGGACGCGAACTGGGCGAACTCGGTACGTCGATAGAGCTGCACCGAGCGCTGCATTACGCCGGCGCTGTACAACGGCGTGACCGGGTTCGGTTCGGCGAGGCTGTCGAGTGCGAGGATCAGGACGCGATTGAGACGAGACTGTTCGCCCAGCCAGTTGTTGAGCGCATCACTCATGCCACGGCTCCCAGATCACATTTGCCTTCGCGGCAGGCCTCGCAGATCGGGCAACGGGTGTCGCCTGCCTTGCGCGCTGCTTTGGCCAATGCCATTTGGACGGCAGCCGGGACGAGCAGGGCGCCGGGCTTGTCCTTGGCAGCGGCCCACGGAATGACCGGGTCCAGAATCTGGATACCGGAACCCACCCCCGGCGCACCGCCGGTATTGGCCTTCACCTCGGCACCACTGATGGTCACGCCGCCAGCATCGACTTTGACGAAACTGCCGCCAGCCTTCGCCGTCAGTTCCATTCCGCCTTCGATCACCACTTTCTCGCCGGCGTGGTAGTGAATTTCCGTCCCCGCTTCAACGAATTGACCGGTGCCGACCTTCACATGCTGGGTCACGCCCACGGTCAGGTGATCATTCGCCCGCATCTCACTGACACGATCCAGATGAGTGATGCGGTGCTCTTCGACCTTGAATTCACTTAAAACATTGGCTTCAACGGTGTCATGCCGTTCATTGCCAACGCGAATCTTCTGGTCGTGCTCGATGTTTTCGTCCCAGTCGCGCTGGGCGTGGATGTAGATCTGTTCTGCGCCTTTCTTGTCTTCGATGCGGAACTCGTTGTAGCCCTTGCCGCCCGGGGAGCTGAGGGTCTTGAAGGTGCTGCGGGTCTTGTTCGCCGGCAGGTCGTAGGGGACGACGTTTTCCTTGTGGTACAGGCAACCGGTGACCAGCGGCTGGTCGGGGTCGCCTTCAAGGAAGGTCACCAGCACTTCCATGCCGATGCGCGGGATGGCGATGCCGCCGTAGGCCGCGCCGGCCCAGCCGCTGGCGACGCGCATCCAGCAAGTGGTCTTGTCGTCAGCCTGGCCGTCGCGGTCCCAGTGGAATTGCACTTTCACGCGGCCGTACTGATCGCAGTGGATTTCTTCGCCGGCGGGGCCGGTGACGATGGCGGTCTGGCTGCCGAGGACTTTCGGTTTCGGGTGTTCGAGGGCAGGGCGGTAGTGCGCGTCCCACGGGGTGGCGACGAAGCTGTTGCGGTAGCCCTGGTGGAAATCGCTCTTGTTGTCGGTGACGTCGCTGGTGACGTTTTCGCCCAGCACTTGCGGTTGCTTGCCTTCGTGGAAGATTTCCAGCAGCAGCCACAGGTCGTTCCACTCGGCGCGCGGGTGTTCGACCAGCGTCAGGAAATGGCCGCTGGTCAGGGTCGGTTCGTCACCTTTGCCTTCGGCGAGTTTGTAGTCGCTGCGATGGCGTTCCAGCGCTCGGGTCGAGAGGAACTTGCCGCGCTCGCGCGTCGTGAAGCGGCCGGGGTAGTCGTAGTCTTCCAGGTCCGGCATGAACTCGGATTTGACTGCGCCCTCGGGCAGGATCTTCGGTTTCTCGAAATCGTAGTCGCGGCGGCTGACGCGGCTGGTGCGGGTTTCCAGGCGCAGGTTGAAGCGCTTGATCACCGGTTTGTCGGCGGTCATGCCGGAGTCTTGCTGGTAGTTGACCGGTTTCAGTTTGCGGAACACGGTCTGGTCATCACCGAACACCAGTTTGTGGCCGCTGCTGCTGTGCTGGAAGTGGAAGTGGATACCCTCCTCTTCGCACAGGCGCTGGATGAAATGCAGGTCGGACTCGTCGTACTGCACGCAGTAGTCGCGTTCCGGGTACTCGGCGCCGAGCTGGAAGCTGTAGGCGTCGGCCAGGATGCCGCGATCTTCCAGGACCCGGGCGATGATCTTCGGCACCGTCAGTTGCTGGAAAATCTGCTGATCATGGTTGTGCCGCAGGTACGCCAGTTGTGGCACCAGGCTGAGGCTGTAGCGGGTCAGGGTCTTGCCGGAGTCGCCTTGCTCGATGCGATACACCAGACCATGAATCTTGCCCTCGCCGGTGGCGCCGAAGGTCAGGCAGCCGGGCTTGTGCAGGAGTTCTTCGAGCTTGAGGTCGGGACGGGCGCTGACCAGTTCGAGGTCGAAACGGAACGGTTCGTTGAGGGCTTCGCGACCGGTGAAACTGAGGACTTGCAGATCGGCCGAAGCGCCTTCGAGCGTGAGGGTAATGTGGGTAGCGTTGGCGTCCAGCATGCCTTGATTTCCGTCCTTTGGATTAGCGTGGGCGGATGGTGCAGGATTAGCCGGGCTCGTACAACCCGCAAATGCCCGCGAGAGGAGTAGGGCATTCCCCTAGGACGGGCGGTTTCTCCAATGGATACGAGGGTTTCACGACTGTTCGGTCATTTCAGATCAATGACTTCGAATCCCTTCCTGTCAGGCACCGCATTCATCCCTTTGGGTTCTTCCGGCTGGCCTTTCGGGCTGATGAAATCGTAGACGATAAATTTTTCGGGAATCTCATAGCCTTCGTTGGGGATGATCAGGCGCATCTGCCGAGCATTCAGGTACAGAGAAACCGGAAGTGCCTTTTCGGCAAAATCAATGCGCTCAAGGGTTCCGCTGCCTGGATTTTTGCGTAAAACGGCTCCTTTCATATAGGGAGAACCATAGTTCATGGCGTAGACCAAACTGGAGCCCATGCATTTGGCCATGACGACTTCGCCAACAAAGTCCGGATCGGGCATGTCGGTGAAGGCAGTTTCGGTCTGGCTGTCGATGTTGACGAAGAGTCGCTGCCCATCGTCGCGGGAGGTCGACAGCAGGGATGCGATTGAACCGTCCGAAAGCGGACAATCCAGAAGGTTTTTTTGGGCGTCTGCAAAAGCCGGATGACAGGCAAGCGCGAGGATGAAGGGTAACCACCGCTTTTTCATTTCAATGTATCTCTGAGTACATCCATCGAGTTAGGTCGGCGTCCAGCTTTCTGGCGCACTCACTTGTTTTGAGGTTGTAAACGCTGTTCGATTTGCCGCGGTACTTTAGGCCTCTGGTGGCGTGTTTTCCACGACCGGCTAGACGCAGGTTGAAACGCAGGTCGGATTCGTCGTACTAACCTGCAGACCGGGCGTTGGTCGGAACACACCCTCAGCGTCCGACTAAAGTCGCCTGTAGCACGTCAAAGCCATCTGCCATCATGGGCGCTCACCCCCGCGTGTTCACTTCCTTCCGGTTCTTCACTGTTCCGGGACGGAAGCTATTTCTGGTTTGTTTGCGCCCCTGCGCAATCGTTGTTCTGTTGGAGTTTTCAATGCGTCCCCCATTTCCCCTCATCACCCCGCGCCAGTCGTTTGGCTTCGGAGCCTTTGTGCTGTGCGCCGGTTTTACCGCGCAGGTTCAGGCCAGCGGTTTTTTCGAAGACACCACGGCGAAGATCGAGTCGCGCACGGTGTACTTCAATCGCGATTTCCGTGATGGGCACACCTCCAGTGATCAGGGCGCGTCCAAGCGCGAAGAGTCGGCGCAGGGCTTCATTCTCAACCTGCAATCGGGCTATACCGAAGGCACCGTCGGTTTCGGCATCGATGCGCTGGGCATGGCGGGTTTCCAGCTCGATTCCAGCCCTGATCGCAGCAACAGCGGACTGCTGCCATCCAGTGGCGACAACCCGCGTGGTTCGAAAGGTCAGTACGCGAAGATGGGCCTGACGGCCAAGGTGAAAGTCTCGGACACCGTGCTGAAATACGGCGCGCTGCTGCCGGATCTGCCGCTGCTCAAGTACAACGACGGCCGCCTGCTGCCGACCATGTTCAACGGTGCGATGCTGACGTCCAAGGAAGTGAAGGACCTGACTTTCATGGCCGCGCGCCTGGACAAGTACACCGCCCGGGACTCGACCGACTCCCAGGACATTCGCGTGCACTGCAAGAACAAGCGCTACGCCTGCAACGTCACCGCCGATCATTTCGACATGTACGGCTTCGATTACAAGATCAACGATCGCCTGACCGCGCAGTATCACTACGCCGAGCTGGAAGACATCTATCGCCAACACTTCGTCGGTCTGCTGGGCAACCAGCCGCTGGGTGACGGCGTGCTGAAAGCCGATCTGCGACTACTGAAAAGCGCCGACAGCGGCGATACAAAAGCGGGTTCCATCGACAACCGTGCCTTGAGCGGCATGCTGTCCTACGGCATCAGCGGCCACACCTTCAGCGCCGGCTGGCAGCGCATGAACGGTGACAATTCGATGCCTTACCTCGATGGCAGCAATCCGTACCTGGTGAACTACGTGCAGGTCAACGACTTCGCCGCCGCACAGGAACGTTCCTGGCAGCTGCGTTACGACTACGACTTCAAGGCGATCGGCATCAACGGCCTGAGCTTCCTGACCCGTTACGTGAACGGCGACCACATCAAGGTTCCGGGCAGCGATCAGGAAGGCAAAGAGTGGGAACGCGACAGCGAGTTGAAGTACGTGATCCAGAGCGGCACGTTCAAGGACGTCAGCCTGCGTTTGCGTAATGCGACGTATCGCACCAACTACGAGAAGTTCGCCCGGGACGTGGATGAGACCCGGTTGATTGTGAGTTACAACTTTTCGGTGTTGTAAGTCCGTTCAGTTCAATGACCATCGCGAGTTCACTCGCGATGGTTTTTTTTGGCCTGCGATCAGAGCCAATGCCAGAACCGGCTCCAGAACCCGCGATTCAAATCATCCTTGCACGCCGCGTATTGTTGACCGTACATGTCCGAGCGGTTCTGCACCTTGCGCGCCACCGGCGGCAGCCACGCCTTGCTGGCATAGGTCTTCTGGCGAAACCCGCCCCAGCCTTCGTGGTAATTGAGGTACTGGTTGTAAGCGTCGTACTTGTACACGCCGTTGACCGAGGTGGTCTTGTCCATGTACCAGCCGACAAAGTCGATGGCGTCGTCGAAGTCTTCGCGGTCGGCGCCGTGTCGGCCGGTGCTTTTCTGGTAGTCGGACCAGACTTCGTCCTTGGCCTGCGCATAACCCGATGCCGTCGTGACGCGACCCCACGGAATCACCCACAGCAGGTATTTGCGCGGGGTCTTGGCGTCGTAGCGGTAGCCGGACTCCTGATACATGATCGCGAACGGCACCTGGATCGGTACGCCCCAGCGCTTTTGCGTGACTTGCGCCGCGTCGTACCAATCACTCTTTTCCCGAAAAATCTCGCAGATGTTTTCCGGCGAACGCGGTGGCGATGTTCCGCAACCGGTCAGCAGTGCCGCCAATACCAAAAGTCCAACCGTACGCCCCGAATTCAAAAGCCGTCATCCCGTCGTGCAAAAAAGGGCGCCAGTCTACGCGGTCAGGTCAACTGATGGCGATAAGGCAAATCCGGACCTGTCTTGCTGCACGTCAGGGCGGCGGCCTGTACGGCAAACCTGAGCATGGCGTCGATCTGATCGCGTTGCAGATGCTGTACACCTTCCACCGAATCCAGTTCCTGCTCGGTCAGCCAGGTGATCAACGCGGCCTGGAAGGTATCGCCCGCGCCGACGGTATCGGCGATTTTCACCGAACTCGCCGGCACCGACCATGAACCGTGAGCACGACTGAACACGGTCGCGCCTTCACCGCCACGGGTCAGGAACACCACCTGGCAGCGATGCTGCAGCCAGCCTTCGATGACGCGCTGCGGATCCTGCTCGGGGTACAGCAGGCTCAAATCCTCGTCGCTGACCTTGATCAGGTCCGCCAGTTGCACCAGTGTGGCGATCCGCTCGCGCCACAGGTCGATGTTCGGTTCGGGATTGAGGCGCACGTTCGGGTCGAGGCTGATCAGGCGCTTGCCGCTTTCACGCTGAATCAGCGCGAGCAGAGTATCGGCAACCGGTTGCACCACCAGCGAGAACGAACCGAAGTGCAGACCGCGCACTTCAGACCCCAGCGTTGGCAGATGCGCCAGACTCAACTGCCGGTCAGCGCAGCCTTCGCCCCGGAAGCTGTAATGCGGCGAGCCATTGGCGCCCACCGCGACCATGGCCAGCGTGGTCGGCGCCGCGAAATCCACCAGATAATCCGGGCGTACGCCTTCGTCCTGAAGCACCTGCTGCAAGCGCCGGCCGAGGTAGTCGGTGGACAACCCGGCGAACAGCGCCGAGTCCACGCCCAGTCGGCGCAAACCCACGGCCACGTTGAACGGCGAGCCACCGGCAATCGCCTTGAAATTGACTTTCGACGCCTGCCCGCCGGCATCGTCTTCGCTGAAGAAATCGAACAGCGCTTCGCCACACACCAGGTACATAGTTGTTTGCTCTTTATAAGGTTGCGACATGCAGTCGATAGCGTTCATAGGCCTGCTGGAAGGCTGCGACATTCGCGGCAATCGGCAGGGTTTCACTGTTCAGGTCGAGCTTCACGCAGCGTTCGCACAGGTCGGCCAGGGTGTCTTCGTGGCCGTTCGACCACGACTTGCACCACGCCGCCTGAATCGCCGCGCCCAGGGCGGCGGCTTCGCTTTGCTCGGTGCAGATCACCGGGGTGTTCATGATGTCGGCGACGATCTGCCGCCACACCGCACTTTTCGAGCCGCCGCCGATCAGGCAAATGCTGCGGCTTTGTAAACCATTCTGGCGCAATAGATCCAGTCCGAAACGCAGGCCGAAGGTGGTGCCCTCGACGGCGGCGCGGCACAGATTGGCCCGGGTCAGGTTATCGATCGTCAGGCCATGCAGGCTGCCAGTGGCGTGGGGCAGGGGAGGCACGCGCTCGCCGTTGAGGAACGGCAGCATGCTCACGCCATCAGCGCCGATCGGCGCCTGGGCCACCAAGGCGTTGAAAGCGTCGAGATCGAGGTCGAACAATTCGCGGATCGCGCCGGTAGCGTTGGTCAGGTTCATGGTGCAGATCAACGGCAACCAGCCGCCGCTGGACGAGCAGAACGTGGCGACCGAAGCATCCGGGCTGACCTTTGGCGCTTCAGCGTAGGCGTACACCGTACCGGAGGAGCCGAGACTCATGGTGATCGCGCCCGGCTGAATATTGCCGGTGCCGATGGCGCCCATCATGTTGTCGCCGCCACCGCTGGATACCAATGCGTTGGGGTTGATACCCAGTTGTTCGGCAATCGCCGGCAGGATCGTGCCGACCGCTTGATGGGCGTCGATCAGCTCCGGCAGCGCTGCTTGCAGACGGCCGCTGGCATCGATGTCGCGCAGCAGTTGCAGATCCCATTGGCGGGTGCGCACATTGAAATAGCCGGTGCCGGACGCGTCGCCATATTCGCTACAGCTACGGCCGGTGAGCCAGAAGTTCAGGTAATCGTGGGGCAACAGGATCTTTGCGATCCGTGAGAAAACGGCGGGATGTTGTTCCTTGGTCCATAGCAGTTTGGACACGGTGTAACCCGGCGCGATGACCACGCCGAGGCGTTCCAGCGAGCCTCTTTCGCCGCCCAGGTAAGTCAACAGCCGATCGTTTTCTGCGGTGGTTTCGGTGTCGCACCAGAGCTTGGCCGGGCGCAGTACCTGGCCTTGGTCATCGAGCAGCACCAGACCGTGTTGCTGGCCGGAAACGCCGATTCCGAGGATCGACTGGCCGTCGACATTTGCTGCCAGCAACGCACGCCGGGTGGCGAGGGCGAAGGCCTCCAGCCACTGCCCGGTGTCTTGCTCGCGACGGCCGTTGGCACCGCTGATCATCGTGTGGGCGGCGGCACCCTGGCCCAACACCTGACCGCTGGTGGCGTCGAGGATGATGGCTTTGGTGCCTTGGGTGCCGCAGTCGATGCCCAGGAAGAGTTGTTGGGTTGTCATGAGTACCTCACCCGTCAGGACAGAATGCTTTCCAGAGTCCGCGTCACTCCCTCTTCCCGCAAGCTTTTCAGGCACCACTCAAATTCCGCCACAAACTCCGTCGAACGCGGTATCGCCGTACCGAAGATTTCTTCAACCCCCAACAACCGCTCAGTAATCAGCGAATCCTCCGCCACCAACGCCTGACAAAACGCCGCCCGAGGATCCGGAATCGAATAAGTATCGCCATTCTCATCCACGCCTTTCAGATACAACGCCCAGGCCGCCACCACCAACGCCGCCCGTTTGGTCTCACGTCCATCCGCAATCAACCGATTGATCGTCGGAATGGTGAACTTGGGAAACTTCGACGAACCATCGGAGCAAACCCGCTCCAGTTGATCGGCAATCGCCTGATTGGAGAACCGCGCCACCAACGTGTTCTTGTACTCGGTCAGGTCGATGCCCGGCACCGGCGCCAGTTGCGGGGTCACGTCCAGGTCCATGTAGGCGCGCATGTAGCGCACGAACAGTGGGTCGTTCATGGTGTCGTGGACGAAGCGGTAACCCTTCAGAAAGCCCAGATAGGTCAGGGCCAGATGACTGCCGTTGAGCAGTTTGATCTTCATCTCTTCATAGGGCGAAACGTCGTCGGTGAACTGCACGCCGACCTTTTCCCAGGCCGGGCGGCCGTTGACGAACTTGTCTTCCAGCACCCATTGCACAAACGGTTCGCACACCACTGGCCAGGCGTCGTCGACGGCGTGTTTGTCCGCCAGTTGCAGGCGATGCGCGGTGCTGGTCATCGGGGTGATACGGTCGACCATGGCGTTGGGGAAGCTGACGTTGGCGTCGATCCAGTCGCGCAAATCCGGGTCAAGCAGCGCGGTGAAGGCCAGCAGTGCCTTGCGGGTGACGGCGCCGTTGTGTGGCAGGTTATCGCAGGACATCACGGTAAACGCCGGAATGCCCGCCGCACGTCGCCTGGCCAGCGCCGCGCAGAGGAAACCGAACACGGTTTGCGGCTGTTGCGGGTAAGTCAGGTCGTGCTGAATCTGTGGCAGGTGCGTCATGAACTCGCCGTTGCTGTCATCAATGCAATAGCCACCCTCGGTGATGGTCAGCGAGACGATGCGGATCTGCGGGTCGGCGAGTTTGTCGATCAGCACCTGGGCACTGTCGCTGGCCAGTAGCATGTCGCGGATCGCACCGATGACGCGGACTTCGGTGTCGTCGCTGTCACCCAGTTCGAACAGGGTGAACAGGTAGTCCTGTTCCTTGAGGTCGTCACGGGCGCGGCGGTCTTCGGCGCGCAGGCCGACGCCGCAGATCGCCCAGTCCAGCGCTTCGCCGGTGTTCATCAGCGCATCGGTGTAATACGCCTGATGCGCGCGATGGAAACCGCCGACGCCAATGTGGGCGATGCCCTGGCGGGTGTCGTTGAGGCTGTAGGCCGGCAACTTCACTTCGGCGGCGAGGCGGTTGAGGTTCTGCTTGTTCAGTTTCATCGGGTCAGTCTCGAAATCAGGCGGCGGCGCGCAACGGGCGGGTCAACGCCACGCCGTCGGCATCGAACAGATGGCAGTGGGAGGCGTCCAGGTGCAGGTTCAGTTGTTCGCCGTAACGGCTCGCCAGATCACCGCGCACGCGCATGGTCAGGGCTTCGCCGGCGTTGGTCTTGACGTGGCAGAAGGTGTCGCTGCCCAGCCGTTCGCTGACGTCGGCGGTGACTTGCAGGGTGCAGTCGCCCGGTTGCGCCAGCTCCAGATGTTCCGGGCGAATGCCCAGGGTCACAGCGCTGCCGACGCTCAGATTTGCCGCGTTGAACGGCAGGGTGATGCGCGTGCCGGCGTCCAGCGAAACTTCGCAGCTCTGGCCGTCGACCCGGGCGATCTTGCCCTTGAGGAAACCCATTTTCGGCGTGCCGAGGAACCCGGCGACGAACAGGTTGGCGGGGTTGTGATACAGGTCCAGCGGCGAGCCGACCTGTTCGATCTTGCCGCCATTGAGCACCACGACTTTGTCGGCCATGGTCATGGCTTCGACCTGATCGTGGGTCACGTAAATCATCGTCGCCTTGAGGTCCTTGTGCAGGCGCAGCAGTTCCAGGCGCATCTGCACCCGCAGGGCGGCGTCGAGGTTGGACAGCGGTTCGTCGAACAGGAAGATTTTCGGGTTGCGCACGATCGCCCGGCCGATGGCCACGCGCTGACGCTGACCGCCGGACAGTTGCTTCGGTTTGCGCTCGAGCATCGGGCCCAATTCGAGAATCCGCGCCGCTTCACCGACTTTTTTCTCGACCTCAGCCTTCGGCACGCCCGCCAGATCGAGGGCGAACGACATGTTCTTTTTCACGGTCATGTGCGGATACAGCGCGTAGGTCTGGAACACCATCGCCAGATCACGCTTGGCCGGGCTGACTTCGGTGATGTCGCGCCCGTCCAGTTCGATGGTGCCACCGCTGACTTCTTCCAGGCCGGCGATCAGTCGCAGCAGGGTGGATTTGCCGCAGCCCGACGGGCCGACGAATACCACGAATTCCTTGTCGTTCACCTCAAGGTCGATGCCCTTGATGATGGAAAAACCTTCGAAGCCTTTTTGCAGATTCTTGATTTTCAGGTTGGCCATGGTGGCGCTCCTCATACGAATTCTTATTTCACGGCGCCGAACGACAGGCCGCGCACCAGTTGTTTCTGGCTGATCCAGCCGAATATCAGGATCGGCGCGCAGGCAAGCGTCGAGACGGCCGACAACTTGGCCCAGAACAATCCTTCGGGGCTTGAGTAGGAGGCGATCAGCGCGGTCAGTGGCGCGGCTTTCGACGAGGTCAGGTTCAGCGACCAGAACGCTTCGTTCCAGCACAGGATCAGCGACAGCAGCACGGTCGAGGCCAGCCCGCCCTTGGCGATCGGCAGCAGCACCCGGAGCATTTCCTGCATCAGCGTGGCGCCGTCGAGGCGGGCGGCTTCGAGGATGTCCTTGGGGATGTCCTTGAAGTAGGTGTAAATCATCCAGACCACGATCGGCAGGTTGATCAGCGTGTAGATCACGATCAGCGCAATGCGCGTATCGAGCAGGCCGAAACTCTTGGCCAGCAGGTAGATCGGCATCAGCACGCCCACTGGCGGCAGCATTTTGGTGGAGAGCATCCACAGCAGCGTGCCTTTGGTGCGCTGGGTTTCGTAGAACGCCATCGAGTAGGCCGCCGGCACCGCGATCAGCAGGCAAAGAGCCGTGGCGCTGAAGGAAATTACCACCGAGTTCCAGGCAAAGCTGAAGTAATCACTGCGCTCGTTGATGTGCAGGTAGTTCTCCAGCGTCGGCGTGAAGATGAACTGCGGCGGCGTGGCGAAAGCGTCGATTTCGGTCTTGAAACTGGTCAGCACCATCCAGAAGATCGGGAAGAAAATGATGATCGCGATGGCCCAGGCCAGCGTGCCGAGCAGCAGGCTTTGCAGCCGGCGGGATTGTTGGAGAGTCATGGCAGGCCTCAGGCTTTGTCAGTCAGGTTTTTGCCGATCATCCGCACCAGAATGATCGCGGCGATGTTGGCGATGACCACGGCGATCAGGCCGCCGGCCGAGGCCATGCCGACGTCGAACTGCACCAGCGCCTGGTTGTAGATCAGGTAGGCGAGGTTGGTCGACGCGTAGCCGGGGCCGCCGTTGGTGGTGGTGAAGATTTCGGCGAACACCGACAGCAGGAAGATGGTTTCAATCATCACCACCACGGCAATCGGCCGCGCCAGATGCGGCAGGGTCAGGTGCCAGAAGATCGCGACAGGGCCGGCGCCGTCGAGGCGGGCGGCTTCTTTCTGTTCCTGGTCGAGGGACTGCATGGCGGTCATCAGGATCAGGATTGCGAAGGGCAGCCATTGCCAGGAAACAATGATGATGATCGACAGCAGCGGGTAGTGCGCCAGCCAGTCCACCGGTTGCGCGCCGAACAGCTTCCAGAGGTAGGCCAGGATCCCGGACACCGGGTGGAAGATCAGGTTCTTCCAGATCAGCGCACCGACCGTGGGCATGATGAAGAACGGCGAAATCAGCATCACCCGCACGATGCCGCGACCGAAGAACTCGCTGGCCTCCAGCAGCGCACTGATCAACACACCGAACACCACGCTGATCAGCAACACGCTGCCCACCAGCAGCAAAGTGTTGGTGGCGCCGGGCAGGAACCCGGAGTCGGTCAGAAAGTAGGTGAAGTTATCCAGCCCGACGAATTCATTGATGCCCGGGTCGAGCAGGTTGTAGCGGATCATCGAGAAATAGACGGTCATGCCCAGCGGCACGATCATCCACAGCAGCAACAGGGCCACCGAAGGGCTGACCAGAAACCAGCCGGGATTGGCCACGCGGTTTTTGCGCTGGGGTTGCGACAGGTCGATGTGGGCTTTGGCAGTTGAAGTATTCATGGCGATCACATACTCGAGATACAGCGAGTTCTTTGAAGGGAGGGAGCAAGCTCCCTTCCTTCAATTGAAGAGGGCAGTGGTTACTTGGGGTAACCCGCGCGCTTCATCTCGCGTTCGGTGGTTTGCTGGGCGGCGGTCAGCGCCTGGTCGACCGTGGTCTGGCCGATCAGTGCCGCCGAGAACAGCTTGCCGACCTGGGTGCCCACACCCTGGAACTCAGGAATGGTCACCAGTTGAATGCCGATGTAAGGCACAGGCTTGAGGGTCGGTTTGCTCGGGTCAGCCGCTTTCAGCGACTCCAGCGTGACCTTGGCAAACGGTGCGGCGCTCATGTAGGCGTCGCTGTAGGTCGAGGCACGAGTGCCCGGCGGTACGTTGGCGATGCCGTCGGTCTTGGCGACCAGTTCGCCGTACTCTTTTGAGGTGGCCCAGGCACTGAATTCTTTGGCGGCGTCCTTGGACTTGGAACTGGTCGGAATCGCCAGTGCCCACGAGTACAGCCACGCCGAACCTTTATCGGTGACCTGATGCGGCGCAAAGGTGAAGCCGACGTGATCGGCGACTTTGCTCTGGGTCTTGTCGGTGACGAACGAGCCGGCGACGCTGGCATCGACCCAGATCGCGCACTTGCCGCTGTTGAACAGCGCGAGGTTTTCGTTGAAACCGTTGCTGGAGGCACCCGGCGGGCCGGACTTTTTCATGGTGTCGACATAGAAGTTCAGCGCGTTCTTCCATTCCGGGCCACTGAATTCGGGTTTCCACTGCTCATCGAACCAGCGTGCGCCGTAAGCGTTGGCCACGGTGGTGATCAGCGCCATGTTCTCGCCCCAACCGGCCTTGCCGCGCAGGCAGATGCCGTATTGCTCCTTGTCCTTGTTGGTGAGTTTTTCGGCGAAGCCTGCGATCTGCTCCCAGGTCGGACGCTCCGGCATGGTCAGGCCGGCGTCCTTGAACAGGTCGGTGCGGTAATAGGTGATCGAGCTTTCGGCGTAGAACGGCAAGGCGTACAGCGAACCCTTGACCGACAGGCCTTCACGCACCGACGGGAACACATCGTCGAGGGCGTAGCTGGTCGGCAGATCCTTCATCGGTTCCAGCCATCCTTTTGCACCCCAGAGTGCGGCTTCGTACATGCCGATGGTCAACACGTCGAACTGACCGCCCTGGGTGGCAATGTCGGTGGTCAGGCGCTGACGCAGGACGTTTTCTTCCAGCACGACCCAGTTCAACTTGATGTCCGGATGCTCGGTCTCGAAGGTTTTCGAGAGCTTTTGCATGCGGATCATGTCGCTGTTGTTGACGGTGGCGATGGTCAGGGTCTGGGCGCCAAGGCTGACGCTGCTGAGGGTCATGCAGGTGAGGGCAAGCAGAGCTTTTGCAGTGGGTTGCATCGTGCACTCCTTTTCTGCACCCGGTGGGGGACAGAAGGACAGTTATTGTTTTTGTGTCTTCCGGCTGCAGGAAGAATGTGCACTGATTACAGCCTTCAATCGCTGGGCTGACAAATCATCCCTAGCACTTGAATCGATACTTTTTTGCACTCTCGATTGAGGCGACAAACACAGGGAAGGGCGTTTCAGGACGGCGAGGGCAATGAAACCGTACAGGTTTTCGGGCGTCAGCCGTGGTTTTGCTCGGTCAGACGCTGCACCACCAGCCGCCGATAATGCGAGGGCGTCATGCCTTTGAGCTGCTGAAAGCGCCGATTGAAATTGGAGATGTTGTTGAAGCCCGATTCGAAACACACCTCGGTCACCGGTTTGTCACCGTCCGCCAGCAGTTCACAGGATTTGCTGATGCGCAGACGGTTGACGAATTCGATGAAATTGCGCCCCGTGGCCTGCTTGAACACGCGGCTGAAATAGGTCGGTTTCATGCCCAGGTGTTCGGCGACTTCCTCCAGCGGCAGTTCGCGGGCGTAGTGGGCGAAGATGTAATCCACCGCGCGGTTGGTGCGGTCGATGTTGTGTTCGTCGGCCAGTTGCGGCGTGGTTGCTCCAGACAGCAATTGGTAGTCGTCGGAGGCCGCCAGCAATTCCATCAGGATGAAAAAGTGTCCGAGACGGGTGATCCCGCTTGAATCGGCGATGCGTTGCATCAGGGTCATGGCCTGACGAATCGTCTGCGGTGAGCGGAATTCGATGCCGTACTGCGCGCGTTCCAGCAGTGGCGCCAGAGTCTTGAGTTCGGCGAACACCTGATGGCCGCTTTCGAACAGTTCATCGGTGAAGTTAACCAGCATGTCGCGTTTCTCGACCACTTCGTCTTCGGCCACCTGGCTGATCCAGTTGTGCGGCAGGTTGGGGCCGGTGAGGAACAGCGTCTGCGGGTAGAAGTTGCCGATGTAGTCGCCGATGAATACCTTGCCCGAACTGGCCACGATCAGGTGCAGTTCGTATTCCTTGTGAAAATGCCAGCGCACCAGCGGGCAGGGGAAGCCGTGCTGGCGATAGATGATGGACAACCCGTTGTGGTCATCCATCAATTCATAAGAGGGGTCGGT
The DNA here is from genome assembly GCF_058801265.1 of Pseudomonas sp. GW822-FHT03F08. Lineage (NCBI taxonomy): Bacteria > Pseudomonadati > Pseudomonadota > Gammaproteobacteria > Pseudomonadales > Pseudomonadaceae > Pseudomonas > Pseudomonas sp. GW822-FHT03F08. The sequence continues at coordinate 385,479 of NZ_JBXANC010000002.1, forward strand.
GACGCGGGCGGTTCGGGTCATGGTCGGGCGCTTTTTTTGTTATCGCCCGGCGATCATGCCTCTTTGCGCGCCCGTTACGCCAGCAGGCGATCAGCGGGGCGCAGGTGGGCCTTGGTTTGATTCACGGCACGGCAGAACGACACGATGTTGCTCTCTTCGATGAAGTCGACGTTGATGACGTTGCACTTCATTGCCCAATCACTGTTGTCTGGATCGAACCACTCGTTCAGTTCTTTATGAATATCAACCGGGCCGCCCAGTGCGGTGTAACAGGTGGCGGACAACGACCAGGGTTTCCACGCGCCAGGTGGGGATTTCAGGACATTGCCGATGAACTGTTTCAACTCCGCCGAGCCGGTCAGATCGCTGCCCGACCATTCATGGTTGATGTAATCGATGAACACGTTGCGATCAAGTTGCCAGTGTGACCGAGCGGCCGCGAATACACGTTGCTCTTTGCTGATGTGTTTGAGTTGCCCAAGGCCGGCGCTCAGGTTTCTGCTCGGGATCAAGCGATGTCCGAGCAGGTGAATCATCATTTTATTGAAGTAGTCATAATCGAAGTCGTTACCGTCGAGACTGTGGAAGTCCAGAACAATGAACTCGTCCGGGTTTTTCTTCAGAAAGTTTTCTACGTCGGTGATCAAGCTGCCCAGGGTTCGGGAGTTGCGGTGTCCGCCATGGTGAGCACGGAATCTGCCGACGCCTTCGGCCTTTGGCTCGTAGGCCAGGCGAATGTCCAGCACCCGTGCGCCATGGTGAAGTTGGGCGTGAAACGAGTCATGCTGGCAAGCCAGCCAATGACGGGGTGGGCCGAACACTGGATAACTGGCGCGCCAGTCGCTGCCGGCGTTGTGGGTTCCCGGCAGGGTCAGTTCGGATATCGAAAGTGAATCAATGGACGGTGTCGCCGCCATCCAGTTATAGGAGGCGTAGTTATTGATATCGGTCATGCATGCATCCTGCATAAGTTAATTGAGACGCCACTCTTTAATAACGAAAGTGGCGCGGGCAGGATGTTTATAGTGTTTAGCTTTTCAGATGGCTATCTATCGATTGATACAGGTTGTTGGTTGTTGTGTTTATAAATTTCCGGGCTTTATTGTTTGTTTGCATTCTTTGCTTCAATCCACTGCGCCATGTATTGCGTGCTCTTGTGCGAGTGATGTCGCAACATGCTGCCGGTGAAGTTGTTGCGTCTTAGTTGGGCAATGTTTGCGCGACAGTCCAGCAGTTTGTTGATCAGCGCCGCCCCATGTATGGCCTGCTGATAAACCTCCTGGAGTAGCGCGTGCCCCTGGGATTGGGCCGCTTGCCAACGCACCTCGTCTCGATAAAGCTCGACCGCGGCATTGGCCAGATCCTGCGCCGTACGGCAGACAGCGCCCGGCCAGGGTTGGTCGGTATGCATGCCTTCAGCGCCAATCGGCGTGGTGACACTCGGCGTGCCGCAAAGCATGGCATCGATCAGTTTGCCCTTGATGCCGGCGCCAAAACGCAGGGGCGCCAGGCAGATGCGCGCATCGGACATGACCTGCAACGCATCCTCGGCCCAGTTCATGATGTGAAAACCCTGCGCTGCATTGTGCAGTGCTGCAGCCTTGGGCGGCGTGTAGGCGCCGTAGATGTGCAATTGTGCTTTGGGCAGTTGTTCGCGGATCAGTGGCCAGACGCTCGACTTCATCCATAAAACCGCGTCCCAGTTCGGCGCGTGACGGAAATTGCCAATACTGAGGAAGTGCGCGCGCTCCTCGAAAGGTTTCGCCGGTGCGCTGGGCGGTTCGACCATCAACGGACACCAGTGCAACAACTCGGGCGGCAGCTTGAACTGCTGCACCAGCAACTCGATTTCCACCTGCGAAATCATCAGGTTCAGATCGCAGCGGTAGAGCGCGGCGATCTCGCGCTTGGCCAGGTCGGTGTCGGCCATCAGGTCGAACTCTTCGGCCAGCGCCGGGGCAAACAGCTGATCGAAATCGTTGGCGTCATCGCTGAGCTTGAGGCGATCCTTCAACCGCTGATGACGGGCATGCCGCAGGCTTTGCAGATCCGAGGTTTCCAGAACGCGCAAGGCATCAGGGCAGTGCTTTTCCACTCGCCAGCCGAACTGCTCTTCGATCATGAACTGGTCGAACAGCACGATATCCGGGGCGAGTTCGCTGATGAAGGTGTCGAAGCTGCTGTTGTTCAGCTCGATCGGGACTTCGCGGATGCCCAATGCAGTCAGGTCGGCGCGGTGCTCACCGGTGCCGGCAGGGCTGGCAAAGGTGATTTGCCAGCCTTGTTGCAGGAAGGTCTCGAGAATCTGCATCACGTGCCCGCTCGCAGCGGAGGAGCGGGGTTCCGGCCAGACGTAACCAATGACGAGGACTTTGGTTGCGGGCTGACTCATGAGAAACGATTCCTGGGACGAAGAGACGAAAAAAAGGCGCGCGAATTAGAACACAATGCGCGCGTCCGCCGATCCGCTTTTTCTCAGATCGATGCCCTGGCGAGTTTGAGCCGAACCGAACCATCGATGAAACCGAGTTGGTTGGTTTTCTTCACTCCGTTCTGAATCCGGGCGAGATTGAGCAAGAACGCTTCCCGGTGAGTGCGTACCTGATCGAGCATGGAAACTGCCAGAGAGTAGGAGTCTGCGTTGAGCAGTGCCGGGTGTTTTTTCACCAGTGTCGGCAAAGTATTCTCAATGAGCCCCAACAGCTCGAATCCCTCATCATTGATAGCCTTGAAATGCGGATTGGACAGGTTTTTAGGGTGCGCCTTGTGGGCGTCCTTGGCGAAATCCAGTAACCCGGCCACGTCCATATCCGCAGGCCCGGCCCCGGCGTGTTTCATTTGCCCGTAGTACAGATCCAGCGAATCCGGCGCGCCGTGCGCCATTTCATGAATCAGTACATCACCGATTCGGCCATCATCGTACTTCGCCATACGGTAATAATCGTCCAGACCTTCGGGGTAGATCACCAGAAACCGCTCAGGTGTGTTTTTCAGATACGAACCATCGAGGACGCTGGTCTTCCAGCGCTTGTAAACCACCGGGCGCAACGCAGCGTTAGCCTCTGAGCCTTTTCTGAAAGACATGTTGGCGAGCGTGACGAAGTCCAGGTCGTTTCGCATTTTGTGCAAGTTTGACTTCACATGCTTGAGCACTTCATCGGAGTCATTGCCGAAAACATGCTTGAGGACGGCTCGCACGTCAGCGCTGTCGGTATCCAGAAGCATCAGCGTCGCATTGTCGAGTTTCGACTTGGCGGCCGGCAGTGCTTTTTTCACATAGGCCCGGGTGTAACTGAAAGGCTTGGCACGACCGAAAAACTGTCGAAGTGGCGCCAGTGGTGACACCTTCAGGTTTCTCAATGTCGGCCCCCATGCACCGCCAACCCTCAGGTTCAAGGCGTACCAGTCACTGTTGCGCTGAAGTGCCAGCAGATTGACCGGATCCCCCAGGTCATCCGCCGCTTTCCAGGTGCCCTGAAACAAATCGGTTTTTTGCGCGGCCTTGACCAGGTCATAAGACTGAGCACTGCCCGTCAGCCTGCGCAGTTGGCCAGTGGCGGTTTCCACGGCGTTGAGCCCGTGTTTGCTCAGGAGCAGGGCACCTTTCCTGGCCAGTCGTCCCCCTTGCACAGCCAGCGCCGGCAAGCCATCGAGCGGATTGAAGATCGACACTGAAAAGTGAACACCCGCCTTGGCAATACTCAGAACCTTGGCAGTCGTAGATGTCGTCTTGCCGACGACGCCGACAATTGTGGCCCCGAACCCGACTACCAGCCCCAACAGCGCCAGTCCATCGAGTATGCAGCCGCCGATGCCTTCGGATACTCGATGTGCATCGCCGGAGCGGATGTCCTCAATGCATTTTTTGAAGGGCACGATCACATTGATGATGGCGTCATTCACTGTTTCGTTATCGACGCGTATCTTTTGCAACTCGGTCTGCGCGTACAACGCCGAGTAAAGTTCTTCACGGCTGGCTACCGGGTGATTGCCCAATACGCCCTCAGCCAGCGCTTCCAGCGCTCGGGAAAAGAACAGTGGGACTGGCTGGACTTCATCTGAAGCCAAGGCGAAATTCCAGAGTTTTTCTACGATTACACTGGACGTCAGCCCTCGTTTCGGCTCGCTGCCATTCAAATAGGCATCAACGTCGAGAGGCCATTGCCGCTCAGGTTTTTTGGGTTGAAAGTCCGTATCGGCACCCAAATAGGACAGTGATGGCTCTTCGAACGCCACACTGCTGGATTGCAGCATATCGGCCAACTCCGGTCGTTCGCGACAGAGTCCCCTGAGCGAAAACAGCTCGTAACAGCGAAAAACCTTGCCTAGCTGGCATCCCAGGATAATGCCGTAACGGCCCTTGGCAGCATTGCGCTGGCGTAGGGTTTCCTCAAATGGATTAAGAGGATTTACCGATTTTCGGACGGTATATAAGGTAATCAAGCCATTGGCGATCATTGTCCTGTCACGCTCTGGCAAGTGGGAGACTGCCATTTTCAGGATGGCCGCCTGGGACTTATTGAGTGTCTGGTGGTATTGCTCAAAAGCCTTGTTGAATATCGAATCAATCGGTTTCAGTTCACTGAGTCGTGAAAAAGCGCCAGGGGGCGAGTTGAGTTTTTCCGTGGTCATGAACTTGTCAGTCAGTTTGCCGTTTACGACCAGATCACCCGACATGTAAAGGTCGAGAACCGAAGCGCGCAGTCTCTCTATCTTGGAGTTTTCGCCCGATACATTACCGAGACTGACCGGATGATAAAGAATCAACCATTCAAGAAAATTGCGCTCACCCAATGCAGGATCGAATTTGGCCTTGAATACTTTTTCTTCAAGATAATCACCCTCAGGCATAACGCGTTTCAGTTCTTGCAACGCCAACTCCCGCCGATCAGGCGGCACAATCGCAATACCCGTTTCGACGTCATTCAACGCTTCCACATATTGGCTGAAACGGTTGGCGGCGGTGGTAAAAGCGTTCAGGTCATCGTCGTTGCCGGTGATATCAGGCAGGACACCGTTGAGCATTGCCCATTGGATGATGGGTGCGATGGTCGTCAACTCGTGCAGCGTGCGCTGAGCTGTACTGACGGGCGCCAATTCCGAAAACGCCTTGATCCGGTCGTAGGTCATCAAGCGCGATGCCCCGGGTGCCGTCAGCTCGATCAGTGCGACAGCCTGAGACACGATCACCCAACCTGGCTTGCCGATGGTCAACTCGGCGGGCGTTTGTTGAACCAGTAACTGTGGTGCGGCGCAGGCCAGCAGCAGGTGAGCAGCCAACGGAGCGTAGAGCGGGTCCAGTTGCAATTCGCGGGTCAATTGCCATTCAAACGCTTCAACCACCTGCGGCGCCGTTTTGGCAGCATTGCTCGGGTGATACAACTGAAAACCGGCAATGACTTTCGCATGCCGTTCGACTTCAAATCCGAGATCGAGAATCAGCGCCGTAGCCACCATGCATTTGATCTGCCGCGAGGCCACTTCTTGATGGTCTGCGTCCAGATGCCATCCGAGGCGATCATGCAGACGGATGCCCAGCGCAACGGCCTCGGGTGTCTGCAGTAAATGATCCAGATAAATGGCTGCACGCTCGCGTCTCAGGCTGGCCGGGAGCGACTTGTAGTCCGGCGTGGCGATATGTTGCAGCAGACTGCCCCGGCTCTGTGTTGTCTCCTTCGCGATCTGCTTGATCGTTTGACGTTCGACGGCCGAAAGGTGGAAGGCTGATTCGGCAGGCGCCATCAGCAATTCGTGATAATCCCCGGTCACCGGGCTGTCCGGCAGTTGAAATTCCAGCCAGGCAATCAGATCGCGTACTTCGGCAACGGTGGAGGGCAGTGTGTATTGATGAAAGTTCAGCCATTGCTTGAGGCCAAACACCTCGGCGCAAAACACATAACCACCGGTTTGTAACGCACACTCACCAAGCGTGAGGATGTCCTCTCGCAGTTCGGAGGTGATCACGGCGTCGTGGGTGATTTCAACCCAGGAATCATTGACCCATACCCTGAGTCTGGCCTGTTCGTCGATGCACACGACAGTGCCGACAGGCAGAGAATGTTTCTCTGCGAGAAATAGAAAGTCTTCGGTTTCCAGCATCTTCGACAAGGCGATGCGGGCATATTCGACAGCGCTGTCAAACGTGGTGTCCGACAGGCGTGAAACAGTGGTGTAGTGCAAGTCAACGGATTCACCGTGCGCACAGTTATCCGCAATACCTGAGAGTGTTAAAGCGATGCTGGCTTTCTCTGCCTGATCAAGTTTCTGGCGTTCGGCGAAATACCCGGAATCAAACACAACATTATCAACACCCAGCAGGCTTCCGTTCTGTGCAAGTTGCATGAACAATTTATCCTTGAATTGTTTGTACGGTAGTGGACCTCCCTGTGTGTGAAAGTTGGAGATGCAACAAACTCACAACTACGGGGGGGCGGCGCCAGAGTAAGTGTGTTTTGCCGCGAGTGGATAGTTGTAGTTGGTTTCAAAGTTGGTCAGGGCAGATTGAAGACCTGCCCGTTGGATTTTTCTCGGATGGAAGTTTCGGTCTCAGGATTGACCAAGAACTGATTTTACCTTGTCACGCAATTGATCAATGGAAAACGGCTTGCCGATCACATGCATGTCTGCCGGCACTTCAATGGTTTCGGCATAGCCGCTGGCGAACAGAATGGGTAGAGCAGGGCGCAAGTTGCGCGCTTCAGTAGCCAATTGACGGCCATCCATGATCGGCAAGCCGACGTCGGTCATCATCAGGTCGATGTGTTGATTCACATCCTTGATGATCTCCAGCGCCTGCTCGCTGCCGTCCGCTTCCAGAACCTTGAACTCCAATTCCTCCAGCACGTCGACGATCAGCATGCGCACGATGGCATCGTCTTCTACTACAAGGATGGTGGACGCAGTGGTGGACATAGTGGCGGCTCTCAAGAATGGGGAGGGTGGCGCCGGTCGATCAAAATTGCCGGGCTCTTGCATGAGTAAGTGGCGCATAGCCACAAGTTCCCGAATGGATACAAAAAAGAATAGGTGCAAACGGGCGGGCAAGGATAACCGTTGGCCTGTGAATCGGCGCAGGCAAATGTGGGAAAACAGTGCTAACACTGTGAGAAAAATGGATCCATGCCGCCGTTTTGGGGCAAACTCCTTGGTTTTCAACAGTTCGACAAGGCTGCCACATGTCCTCTCCGTCTTCGGTTGATGAGCAACGGTTTCGCAAACTACTGAGTCGCAACGTCAGCCTGCCTTTGGGTGTGGGCGCAATCAGCGCGGTGTTCTTCGTTTGCCTGATCACCTATCTGTTGTCGGTGATCCAGTGGGTGGAACACACCGACCGGGTGATCAATAACGCCAATGAAGCGGTGAAACTCACCGTCGACCTGGAAACCGGCATGCGCGGTTTCCTGCTCAGTGGCGACGAACACTTCCTCGACCCGTATGAAACGGCGAAGCCGCGTATCTCCGTAGCGCTCAACACCTTGCTTGAACTGACCGCCGACAACCCGGTGCAGACCGACCGCCTGCGTCGCCTGCAAGCCTTGCAAACCGAGTGGGCGACCTACGCGCAATCGATGATCGACCTGCAGCGCGCCAGCGGCGACTACAAGGCTGCGGTCAAGGCCGGGCGCGGCAAACGCCTCACTGACGAGATCCGCAAGCAATTCGAGGACGTAATCGATACCGAGCAGACGCTGCGCACCACGCGCAACGAAGATGTGCGCCGCACCACCATCTGGAGCATCAGCCTGTACCTGCTGTTCATCGCCGGTATCAGCGGTTTGCTGGCTTATATTGGTCGTCGCGATCTGCTCAGCCTTTCCAGTAGTTATGGCGCCAACCTCGCTGCGCAAAGGGCCAGCGCAGAACGCCTGGAGCAGCAGGCCTGGCTGCGCACGGGCCAGACCGAGCTGGCCGAACAAGTCCTGGGGCAACTGACGCTCAATCTGCTGGGCCGCAACATTCTGCAATTCTGTGCCCAGTACCTTGGCACTGCCGTGGCTGCGTTGTATGTACGCGAAGAGCATGGCGGGCTGAAGCGCGTGGCTAGTTATGGTTTCTCCCGCGAGCAGGAAGAGCAGGAACAATCGATCTACAGCGGTGAAGGCATTGTCGGCCAGGTCGCGCAGCAGGCGCGGCTGATTCGTCTCGATTCGGTGCCGGCCGACTACTTCAAGGTCAGCTCCGGATTGGGCGAAGGCCTGCCACACAGCGTGCTGGTGGTACCGACCAGCGATGACGACCGGGTCAACGGCGTGATCGAGCTCGGCTTTCTGCGTCCGCTCACCGAGCGTGATGTAGCGCTTCTGGAACGGATTGCCGGCAACATCGGCACATCCATCGAAGCGGCGCGTTACCGGCAGCGGCTACAGGAAGTGCTGGCCGAAACCCAGCAGCTCAACGAAGAGTTGCAGGTGCAGCAGGAAGAACTGAAAACCGCCAACGAAGAACTGGAAGAACAGTCGCGGATTCTCAAGGAGTCCCAGGCGCATCTGGAAACCCAGCAAGTCGAGCTGGAGCAGACCAACGAGCAACTGGCCGAACAGGCCCAGACCCTGGCCGAGCAACGCGATGCCATGGACCAGAAGAACACCGAGCTCAATCAGGCTCAGGTGCAACTGGAAGAGCGCGCCGAAGAGTTGCAGCGTTCGAGCAAATACAAATCCGAATTCCTCGCCAACATGTCCCACGAACTGCGCACGCCGCTGAACAGTTCGCTGATCCTGGCCAAGCTGCTGGCGGAAAACCCGCAGGACAACCTCAGCGCCGAGCAGGTGAAGTTTGCCGAGTCGATCTATTCCGCCGGCAACGATCTGCTCAACCTGATCAACGACATTCTCGACATTTCCAAGGTTGAAGCCGGCAAACTCGAAGTGGTCCCGGAAAACACCAGCGTGGCGCGCTTGGCCGAAGGCCTGCGCGGTGTATTCGAACCACTGGCGGCAGACAAGAAACTGGCGTTCAGCGTCGAGTTGCAGCCGGACGCACCGATCACGCTGTTCACCGATCGCCAGCGTCTGGAGCAGGTGATCAAGAACCTGCTGTCCAACGCCGTGAAATTCACCGAACACGGCACGGTCAGCCTGACCATCGCCGGACAACCGGACGATCGCATTGCCTTTATCGTGCGAGACTCGGGGATCGGGATTGCCCAGGACCAGCAGGAAAGCATTTTCGAAGCCTTCCGCCAGGCCGACGGCACCACCAACCGCAAATACGGCGGCACCGGGTTGGGCCTGTCGATCTCCCGGGACCTGGCGACCTTGCTGGGCGGTTCGATCAGCGTCAGCAGCGCGCCGGGGCAGGGCAGTGCCTTTACGCTGGTGTTACCGCAGCAATACAGCGAACCGGGCGATACGCCGGTTGCACCGCTGACCTTCAGTCCGCCGGCATCCGCACCGGTCATTACACCTGCCGTCGCGGTGTCGCCGCTGGCGTCCGTCGACATCCCGCGTTTCAACGACGACCGCAACAAGGCACCGTTCGATACCCGCTGCATTCTGGTGGTGGAAGACGAGCCGAATTTTGCCCACATCCTCTACGACCTGGCCCACGAACTGGGCTATCAGTGCCTGGTCGCCCACGGTGCGGATGAAGGTTATGACCTGGCGAAAGAGTTCGTGCCGGACGCAATCCTGCTGGACATGCGCCTCCCGGATCACTCGGGCCTGACCGTTCTGCAACGCCTGAAAGAACACGCCGAAACCCGGCACATCCCGGTGCACGTGATTTCTGTGGAAGACCGCGTCGAAGCGGCCATGCACATGGGCGCTATCGGCTACGCGGTCAAACCGACCACCCGCGAAGAACTCAAGGACGTGTTCGCGCGCCTTGAAGCCAAGCTGACCCAGAAGGTCAAACGCGTGCTGCTGGTCGAGGACGACGATCTGCAACGCGAAAGCATCGCCCGCCTGATCGGTGATGACGACATTGAAATCACCGCCGTCGGCCTGGCACAGGACGCGCTGGAGCTGCTGCGCACGACGATCTTCGATTGCATGGTCATCGACCTGAAGCTGCCGGACATGCTTGGCAACGATCTGCTCAAGCGCATGTCCACCGAAGACATCTGCTCGTTCCCGCCGGTCATCGTCTACACCGGACGCAACCTGACCCGCGATGAAGAGGCCGATCTGCGCAAGTATTCGCGTTCGATCATCATCAAGGGTGCGCGCTCGCCGGAACGTCTGCTGGATGAGGTCACACTCTTTCTGCACAAAGTCGAATCGCAGTTGTCCCATGAACGGCAGAAGATGCTCAAGACCGCGCGCAGCCGCGACAAGGTCTTCGAGGGTCGCAAAGTGCTGCTGGTGGACGACGATGTACGCAACATCTTCGCCCTGACCAGCGCGCTGGAAACCAAGGGTGCAGTCGTGGTGATCGGCCGTAACGGTCGTGAAGCGATTGAAAAATTGAATGAAGTCGAGGACATCGACCTGGTGCTGATGGACGTGATGATGCCGGAAATGGATGGTTTTGAAGCCACCATGGAAATCCGCAAGGATCCGCGCTGGCGCAAGCTGCCGATCATCGCGGTGACGGCCAAGGCCATGAAGGACGATCAGGAGCGCTGCCTGCAGGCGGGCGCCAATGATTACCTGGCCAAGCCCATCGACCTGGATCGCCTGTTCTCGCTGATTCGCGTGTGGTTGCCGAAGATGGAACGCATTTAGTGGAACGTAGTTACTCAGCAGAACGAAACAGCGAAATCGAATTGCGCTTGCTGATCGAGGCGATCTACCTCAAGTACAGCTATGACTTTCGTGACTACTCCGGCGCGTCGATCAAGCGCCGGGTGCAACATGCGTTGAGCCAGTTCGAATGCGCGACGATTTCGGCGTTGCAGGAGAAGGTCCTGCACGACCCGACGGCGTTCATGCAATTGCTGCAATTGCTGACGATTCCGGTCAGCGAGATGTTCCGCGATCCGTCGCACTTCCTGGCGATCCGTCAGGAGGTGGTGCCGCTGCTCAAGACGTATCCGTCGATCAAGATCTGGATCGCCGGGTGCAGCACCGGTGAGGAGGTCTATTCGATGGCGATTCTGTTGCGCGAGGAAGGCTTGCTCGACCGCACGATCATCTACGCCACCGACATCAACCCGCGCTCGCTGGACAAGGCCAAGCAGGGGATCTTTTCGATGGAAAACGTGCGCGCCTACACCGCCAACTATCAGCAGGCCGGCGGTCAGCGCTCGTTCGCCGACTACTACACTGCTGCGTATGGCTACGCGATTTTCGACAAGAGCCTGTGCGAGAACGTGACCTTCGCCGATCACAGCCTGGCGACGGACAGCGTATTCTCTGAAACTCAATTAATTTCATGTCGTAACGTGTTGATATATTTCAATAAAAAACTTCAGGATCGAGCATTCGGATTGTTCCATGAGTCGTTGTGCCACCGAGGCTTCCTGGTGTTGGGCAGCAAGGAAACGCTGGATTTTTCCGGCTATTCCAACCAGTTCGAGCCCTTGGTGAAACAAGAACGGATCTACCGCAAATCATGAACAGTGCAGCGGATTTGCCTCGGGTCGAGGCGATTGTGGTCGGGGCTTCCGCCGGTGGCGTCGAGGCCTTGCTGACGATGCTCGGTTCGCTGCGGTCAGGGTTCGGGCTGCCGATCATCATCGTCCTGCACCTGCCGGAAGAGCGGCGCAGCCAGCTCGCCGATGTGTTTGCCCGGCGAGTGGCGTTACCGGTCGCCGAAGCCATCGATAAACAGGACATTCAGCCCGGCACCGTGTATTTCGCCACACCGGGCTATCACCTGTCGGTGGAACAGGACCGCAGCCTGTCGTTGAGCCTGGAAGACCGCTTGCATCATTCGCGGCCTTCGATCGATTTCCTGTTTGAGTCCGCAGCCGATGTCTACGGCCCGGCGCTGGCTGCCGTGCTGCTGACCGGGGCCAACCACGATGGCGCGCGGGGCCTGGCGCAGGTCAAGCGCCATGGCGGGCTGACCATCGTTCAGGATCCGGACGATGCTCTGGTGGCAACCATGCCCGAGGCCGCCCTGAAGATTCATCAACCGGATCACATACTTCCCATACGCGGCATCGGCCGTCTGCTTGTCGAGCTGGAACGAATCGCATGCTGAGTAATATCCAGGCAAAACTGCTGATCGTCGACGATCTGCCCGAGAACCTGCTGGCTCTCGAAGCGCTGATCAAACGCGAAGACCGCACCGTCTACAAAGCGCTGTCGGCGGACGAAGCGCTGTCGCTGCTGCTGCAACACGAATTCGCCATGGCCATTCTCGACGTGCAGATGCCCGGCATGAATGGCTTTGAACTGGCCGAGCTGATGCGCGGCACCGAGAAGACCAAGAACATCCCGATCATCTTCGTCAGCGCTGCCGGCCGTGAACTGAATTACGCGTTCAAGGGTTATGAAAGCGGTGCAGTGGACTTCCTGCACAAGCCGCTGGATATCCACGCGGTGAAGAGCAAGGTCAATGTATTTGTCGACCTGTACCGCCAGAGCAAGGCGATGAAGCAACAGGTCGAAGCCCTCGAACAGAGCCGCCGCGAACAGGAAGCGCTGCTTCAGCAATTGCAGAGCACCCAGGGCGAACTGGAGCAGGCGGTGCGCATGCGTGACGATTTCATGTCGATCGTCGCCCACGAAGTGCGCACGCCGCTCAACGGCCTTATCCTCGAAACCCAGCTGCGCAAGATGCACCTGGCCCGGGACAACGCCGCCGCGTTCACTCTCGACAAGATGCACGCGATGGTCGATCGCGATGAGCGCCAGATCAAAAGCCTGATCCGCCTGATCGAGGACATGCTCGACGTGTCGCGGATCCGCACCGGCAAGCTGTCGATCCGACCGAGCCGTTTCGATCTGGCGCAACTGGTCGGCAACCTGCTGCAAAATTTCGCCCAGCAGATCGAAGCGGCCGAGACCGAAGTCAGCTTCACCGCCGCCGAACCGGTGGAAGGGCAGTGGGACGAATTCCGCATCGAGCAAGTGGTGTCGAACCTGCTGACCAACGCCTTGCGTTATGGCGGCAAGAGCCCGGTGCAGGTGCGGGTTTATCGCGAAGGCAATGAGGCTCGGGTCGAAGTCGCGGACCAGGGCATCGGTATCAGCGAGGAGAATCAGAAACGCATTTTTCAACAGTTCGAACGGGTTTCCGCCAAGACGGTGGTGGCCGGCCTCGGGCTGGGTCTGTTCATTTCCGAGCAGATCGTCGCCGCCCATGGCGGTTCCATCGTCGTCGAGAGCAAGATCAACGAAGGCGCCCTGTTTCGCGTTTGTCTGCCGCTCCAGGAAAACGGCGAAACAAACGCAACCTCTGAGTGACCACACGGTCGTATCAGCAGCTATTGACCGAACAAAGGCTTCCCATGAGCGTAGATGCACAAGATGTAGTACTCGTCGTCGAGGACGAACCGGTGATCCTGATGGTCCTGACCGATTATTTGTCAGGCCAGGGCTATCGCGTGTTGCAGGCCGAAAACGGCGAGCAGGCGTTCGAGATTCTGGCGAGCAAGCCGCATCTGGACATGTTGATTACCGATTTCCGCTTGCCGGGCGGGATCTCCGGCGTGCAGATCGCCGAACCCGCCGTCAAATTGCGACCTGATCTGAAAGTGATCTTCATCAGCGGCTATCCGCAGGAAATTCGTGAGACCGGCAGCCCGATCACGCGCCGGGCGCCGATCCTGGAAAAACCGTTCGATCTGGATGTGTTGCAGGAGAAGATTCAGGAACTGCTGGCCTGAGGCGTCAACCGCCTCAGCTCTTGATCATCTCCCGCACCTTCGCCGTCAACAGATCGAAGGTGAACGGCTTGGTGATCATCTGCATGCCCGGGTCAAGAAACCCGCCGCGTACCGCGGCGTGCTCGGCGTAACCGGTGATGAACAGGACTTTCAGCTCTGGCCGGTATTGCCGGCCGATTTCCGCCAGTTGCCGGCCATTCATGCCCGGCAGGCCGACGTCGCTGATCAGCAGATCGATACGTTGCTCCGAATCCAGAATCGGCATGGCGCCGTCAGCATCGCCGGCTTCGACAAACCCGTAACCCAATTCACTCAATACCGCGCTGACCAGCACGCGCACGGCCGGGTCGTCTTCGACGATCAAGACGGTTTCGCCTTCCACGGCGTTCGGCGCCTGCTCCGTGTCTGCTGGCGCGTGAGGCAGTGACTCGCCCTGGAAACGCGGCAGATAAAGTTTGACCGTGGTGCCTTGATCGATCTTGCTGTCGATCGACACATGTCCACCGGATTGCTTGCTGAAGCCATAGATCATCGACAGACCCAGCCCCGTACCCTGGCCGATGGGCTTGGTGGTGAAAAACGGATCGAACGCACGGTTGATCACGCTCTGCGGCATGCCGCAGCCATTGTCGGTCACGCTCAACACGACGTAATCGCCCGGCGACAGATTGCTGTAAGTCGCAGTGAAGTCGCGGTCCAGCACCTGATTACCGGTTTCGACTACCAGATTGCCGCCGTCGGGCATCGCATCCCGAGCGTTGATCACCAGGTTGAGCAGGGCGCTTTCCAGTTGATTGGGATCGGCCTCGGCCACCCACAATTGTTCGTGCAGACGCATATCCAATTGAATGCTTTCATTGAGGCTGCGTTGCAGCAATTCGCCCATCGATTGCACCAGATCGTTCATCTGCACGGCTTTGGAGTCCAGCGACTGGCGCCGGGAAAACGCAAGCAAGCGGTGAGTCAGGCCGGCGGCGCGGTTGGCTGACGTCACGCCCAGATCGATCAGGCTGTCGAGGTCGTCGGTACGACCCCGTGCAAGACGCCGGCGCAGCAATTCGAGACTGCCGATAATCCCGGTCAGCATATTGTTGAAGTCGTGAGCGATACCGCCGGTGAGCTGGCCGACCGCTTCCATCTTCTGCGACTGGCGCAGCGCTTCTTCGTTGTGCCGCAGTTGCGCCGTGCGTTCCTCGACTTGTTGCTCAAGGGTTTCGAGGGTTGATTGCAGGCGTCGCTCGCTTTCGCTCAGATCGATCAGACGGTCGCGGGCTTCGTACTGTCGTCGTCGCCCGCGCAGGGCAGTCGTGACCAGACTGATCAAGGTCGCCGGATGGAAAGGGCGTTCAAGGAATGTCACGTTGCCCAGCAATTCACTGAGTCGCGAGGAGGGACCTTGTTCGGACCCACCGTGATGGGTGAGCAGGACGATCGGCAGGTCCGACCACGCAGGTTGTTGCTTCAGGTAGGCCAGCAGGCCTTCCAGGTCCGGGCCATTCAGGGCCTCGGCGGCGATCAGCAGCAGACCGGCGCCGGGTTCCAGTTCGGCGCACAGATGCCCCAGGCCGGACGTGATGAGACCGCCGTAACCGGCCTCGTTGAGGATCATCAGCGCGATCTGGCTGTCGCGACCCAGGGGCGCCAGGATCAGCGCCCGTTCGGACAGCGGGACGGTGACGGTCACAAGTTGTCTTCCTTGAGCAGCGGATTGCTCGCACCGAGGTACGTGGGCACACCGCGCAGCACACCCTGGAAGGCTTCCAGTGGTTCGCCGATGGTCATGCCCTGGGCGGAAATACGGTATTCACGGATGGTCGATTCGTGGCTGCCGGTGCGTTTCTTGATGATCGAAATCGCCCGACGCACCTTGCCGAGGGCTTCGAAGTAGCGCAACAGGATCACGGTGTCGGCCAGATACGTGATGTCCACCGGCGCCTGCATGTCGCCGACCAGACCGTGCTGGGCGACGGTCATGAAGGTCGCGGCGCCTTTGCGGTTCAGGTACAGCAGCAGTTCGTGCATGTGCAGGACCAGCGCGTTTTCTTCCGGCATCGCGGCCTGATAGCCGTTGATGCTGTCGATCACCACGGTCTTGATGTCGGCTTCATCAACGCAGCGTCGTACCCGGTGAGAGAATTCGCCGGGAGACAGTTCGGCGGCGTCGACTTGCTCGATCAGCAGATTGCCGGTGGCTTGCAGGGCCTTGAGGTCGATGCCGATGTTCTTCATGCGCTCGAACAGCAGCCCCAGTTCTTCATCGAAAATGAACAGTGCCGCTTTCTCGCCACGCGTGACCGCAGCGGCAGCGAAGATCATCGAAATCAGCGATTTGCCGGTACCGGCCGGGCCGAGAATCAACGTGCTGGAGCCGGTTTCGATCCCGCCGCCCAGCAGCGCGTCCATTTCGTGGATGCCACTGGTCAATTGCAGACGCGGGTAATCGCCCCGATGTTCGGCCGCCACCAGACGCGGAAAGACATGCACGCCATCGCCCATGATGGTGAAGTCGTGAAAACCGCCGCGATATTTCTGGCCGCGGTACTTGATCACCCGCACACGTCGGCGTTCGGCGCCGTAATTGGGGGTCAACTCTTCGAGGCGGATGACACCGTGGGCCACGCTGTGCACGGTTTTGTCGAGGGACTCTGTCGTCAGGTCGTCCAGCAACAATACCGTCGCGTCATACCGCACGAAGTAGTGCTTGATCGCCAGGATCTGGCGGCGATAACGCAGGGAGCTTTGCGCCAGCAGACGGATCTCCGACAGGCTGTCGAGCACCACGCGGGTCGGTTTGAAGCGCTCGACCACTTCGAAAATCTGTTTGGTGGCTTCGCCCAGCTCAAGATCAGAGGAATACAGCAGGCTCTGCTGATGCTCGGCGTTGAGCAGGCTTTCCGGCGGTGTCAGCTCGAAAATCTCGATGTTTTCGTTCAGGTTCCAGCCGTGGGAGAGCGCACCCTGGCGCAGTTCGCGCTCGGTTTCGGACAGCGTGATGTACAGCGAGCGCTCGCCGGCCCGGGCGCCGGCCAAAAGAAAATGCAACGCCACCGTGGTTTTACCGGTACCGGGCTCGCCCTCCAGCAGGAACACATGACCGCGAGACAAACCGCCGGCCAGAATGTCGTCCAGCCCTTCGATGCCTGTGGCGGCTTTTGCGCTGATCAACTCGTTCGATGTAGACAAAAAATGCCCTCTCATGACTAGGGGAAACGAGACAGCGGGCGGGGTACGCCTTTGCGGGCTGCCTGTTTACTTGACCCTTTGCCGAGAGGGCGGTTCCGAATTTCTTGCGAGATGCGTCGAGGATGTTGTCAGACGTCGCTCAGAGACCTTGCTGCAGAGACGGATCGTCCGGATTCATCTGTTCGAGTTGGGCCAGCAGGACCTGCACGTTCTGCAATTGGCCACTTTCCTTCCAGTAATTGATCAGCAGCACTCGCGCCTTGCGGTCGGCCGGATGACGCTGGACGATTTCCTGCAACTGTTTCTGCGCCGCTTCCAGTTCCTCAGCGCCGTGCAGCGTGGTGGCGAGGTCGTAGCGATAGTCCTTGTTGTCGGGCTCCAGCTCCACGGCTTTGGACAGGCCGAGCAGGGCGAATTCGCGTTGATCGTGATGTAGCAACCACAGGCCCAGCGCATGTTGCAGATAGGCGGAATCCGGCTGAGCCTTCAATTGTTGGGCCAGCAGTTGTCGGGCGGCGTCACTCTGGCCCTGACGGTCAAGCACTTCGATCTGCATCACCAGCGCCGGCAGGTTGGCGGGATCCAGGCGCAGGGTTTGCTCAAGGGCATCCTGTGCCTGCTTGAGCTCGGCATTGTGCAGATACAGACGTGCCAGTTGCGCGTAGTTGGCGGCGCTTTCCGGCTGGCTCTTGAGTGCCTGCTCCCACACGTCGATGCCTTGCTGCAGCGGCGCGAAATAAAGGCCCAACTGATCGGGTGACAAGCCCAGCAGGGCGTTGATCGCGGTAAATCGAACGTCCTGATCCTCATCGTCGAGCAACGGGCCGAGCAACAGACTGCGCTGGCCGCCCGGCACCAGGCCGGTCACGCTCCTGATCGCCGCCATTCGTACATCCGGGGATTCGTTCTGCAGATCGGCATCGGCCAGTTTCAACGCTTGTGGGCTCGGGTAGTTCGGCAGTTCTGCATGCAGCCAGACTCGCCGCTTGACCGACAGGTCCGGACGCCCCAGCTGTTGGTACAAAACCCGCGCCGCGCCCGGTTGACCGGCTCGTGCGGCGGCCAGCGCTTCACTGAAACCATGCTTGATGGCCTCCGGCACCACGGGCGCGGTGCTGCGCAAGGACAGCCATCCAACCAGGAGGACAAGCACGAGGCCAAGACTGATGAACAAGTAGCGGCGGGACTGAGGCATGCAGGTATCCGAAGCTTTCATATTGACGCAGAGGGGGCAAGCTTCGGTCAGGTGAGGCCGTGAGTCAAACGCTGTGCCCGATATGACCGACCACCAGTGATGAATCCCCCTACAACATCTGTCGTCTCCTGAAGCCGGCCAGCTCTCGATGCAGTGACTACGCTTGGTGAAGTTCCTTTGACGAGTGCGCTCATGCAAGCCCTGTTCAACTATTTCAAGGCCGTGATCCACCCCGGTCAGGCAGTGTTGTTGTTTGGTCTGCGCACCATTGCGGCCGGACTGCTGACGTTATACCTGGCGTTCCTGTTCGATCTGGATCAACCCAAGTGGTCGATCATGGCCGTGGTCATCATCAGTCAGCCACTGGCGGGGATGGCTTTGGCCCGCAGTTTCGGTCAGGTCATTGGCACTACCCTTGGCGCTGCGGTGGCGGTGCTGATCATGGCGATTTTTCCTCAAGCGCCTTTACCGTTCATCACAACCCTGGCGCTGTGGCTGGCCCTGTGCACGGCTGGCGGCACGTTGCTGCGCTACACCAGTTCCCAGGCGTTCGTGCTCAGTGGCTACACTGCCGTGGTGGTGGCGCTGCTGGCAATCCCGGATCAGGACGGCACCTTTCTGCTGGCGGTCACCCGGGTCACTGAAACCTTGCTGGCGGTGGCCTGCGTCTGTGTTGTCAGCCTGCTCACGGCCCGCCCCGAGGCGGTTTCCCGCAATTACTTCGCCAAAGTCGATCAGGTCATCAAACTGGTCGCCACCCATGCCGCTGCGGTGATTCGTACCGAAGAAGGCGAAGCCGAATTCCAGCGCCGACAAATGCAGCTGCTCGGAGAAATCAGTGCGCTGGAAGGCCTGCGCCGACATCTGTATTTCGATGCCCCGCGCCTGCGCAGTGCCAACAACCTGGTGTTGATGCTGGGCAATCAACTGATGCTGCTGACGTCGCGCCTGACAGCCCTGCGTCATCAGCGCCAGTTGCTGACCGCGCGCTGGGACGGCGATCTGCCGCTCGAAGTCCAGCGCTTGCGTGCCGATGAGCTGGCGTTTCTTGATCAATTGGCACAGTACGGGCGTTCACTGCCGCAAGACATGAGGCACCAACTGGTTGTTCTGCAGCAACAATTCGAAGCGCTGGCCTACAGGGCCGAACAGTTGACCGAAGACATGAGCGCCACCTTGCGTTCGCTGGCATGGGCGCTGCGTTGGGAGCAGGCGCGGTTGTTGCAACAACTGGAGCAGATCCTCGAACTGAGCGAAGCGATACAGGAAGGACGGGAGGCCAGTTGCATGTTTCGCGGCCAGTCCAGTCCGCTGCACCTGGATTTCACCCTGGCAACCATGAACGCCATCCGGGCCTTCAGCGCATTACTGGTGGCGGGGCTGATCTGGATCGAAACGGCGTGGGACGGTGCACGTGGTGGAATGATTCTGGTGGGAATTCTGTGTTCACTGATGGCAACGTTCCCGCGCCCCTTGATCGCCGCACAGAGCTACGCCCGGGGATTGGGCCTGGCACTGGTGGTTTCGGCGCTGTATCAGTTCATGCTGGTGCCGGCGGTCAACGACTTCGAATGGCTCGCGATATTACTGGCACCACTGCTCTATGTGATTGCGGTCGGACTGGCCAGCCCGGCCACGGCGGGCATCGGCATGGGGCTGGGATTGTCGAGTTTCCTGATGCTCGGTCCGCAGAACGTCGGCACCGGGCAGAACACCGCTATCCAATGGTTCGAGTTTGCCGGTGCCTACGTCAGTGCGGCGATGCTGGCCCTGATCGTCTATGCCTGGATTTTTCCGTTCCGCCCGGTGTTGCGAATCCGCCGGTTCTACAACGAAGCGCGGGAGCAGGTGTATCAACTGACGAAAGTGCCCGCTACAGACGAACAGCAATTCACGTTCGAAAGCCGCATGGTCGATCGCCTGACAACCATGCTGGGGCTGTTGCCGGCAGCCAATGATCCGGATATGCAACGACGATATGAAATCAGTCTTGCCTGTGTGGCACTCGGCGTGGCCATCCACCAGCTCAGGCAACAGGTGCAGGGCAACGCCTTGCTCACGGACGTTTTCTGCCAGCAACTGATGGCTGCCTTGCGCCAGACCGGCCGCTTCGTCGCTGGCCGTCCGGATGTGCACCTGCCAGCCTTGCTGACGACGCTGCACGCGCTCGGTGATCAGTTGGATGACCTGCATGCCGCCACGCATGAACACCTGTGGTCCGTGTTTCGTATGCGCGTTGCTCTGTTGATCGTCGTCTCGTTCCTTGAGCGTCACGGTGAGTATCTGCAACACAACGCCCCTGAAGGAGTACCGACCCTTGCCCATTGATTTCGAGGTCGGTGGCGTCTACCTGCCGCCCATTGCTCAGGCCCTGATTCTGGCCATCCCAGTCTTTCTATTGCTGGACTGGGTATTGCGCCGCCTCGGCGTGCTGCGTCTGGTCTGGCATGAAGCGCTGTTCGAAGGGGCGTTGTACGCCTGTGTTTGCGCCACATTGATTTTGTTGATGGGAGCCTGATGCCTTGAAGACGTTGCTCACTCGATTGACGACATTGGCAGTGGTGTTGCTGGCAATCGTGCTCGGCTGGTTCGCCTGGGAGCATTACACCCGAGCCCCATGGACACGGGATGCGCGGGTGAGGGCGGACGTCGTGACCCTGTCGGCGGATGTCTCGGGGCGTATCGTCAGTCTGGCGGTGCAGGACAACCAGCATGTCGACAAGGGCCAATTGCTGCTGGAGATCGATCCGGCTCGCTACAGCCTGGCGGTTGAACATGCCAGGCGTTCGGTCGAAGTGGCCAGGGCCACGCTCGGCCAATCCCGGGCCGCCATCGTAGCCAGCGAGGCGTTGCTCAAGCAACGCGAGAGCGAAGAACGGCGCAGACGCACGCTCAAGCAGGGCTTTGCGATTTCCGGGGAAGAATGGGAAAAGTCCAGTACCGAAGTGGCCGTGGCCCAGGCTGATCTGCTGCGCAACCAGGCCAATCTGGGTCTGGCGCAAGCCAACGTGCAATTGGCGATTGCAGCACTGACTCAGGCCGAGCTGGACTTGCAGCGCACCCGTGTCGAATCGCCGGTCAGCGGCTATGTCACCAACCTGTTGACCCGTCAGGGGGATTACGCGGTGGCTGGCGGCGCGCTGCTGGCACTGGTCGACAGCGACTCGTTCTATGTCAGTGGCTATTTCGAGGAAACCAAACTGCCAAGGATCGAGGAGGGTGATCGCGTGCGAATTGAATTGATGAGCGGCGAAAAATTTGGCGGCACGGTGCAAAGCATCGCCTTCGCCATTGCCGATCGGGAAAACGCACCGGGCAGTCGATTGCTGGCCAACATCAACCCCAGCTACACCTGGGTGAAGCTTGCACAGCGGGTGCCGGTGCGGATCGGCATCGACCCGGATTATGCGGGCAAGGACCGATTGAGGGCAGGCACCACCGCCACCGTCACGGTGCTGGAAAACGATGAAAGGCAGGCACAAAAAAGCCCCGCGACCGAATGATACGCGGGGCAAAGAATTTGGTTGGTTGCGGCCAACCAAAGGAGCTCTTTAAAAAACTGTTACTTGCTGGCAACCGTTTCTGGCTGCCAGCCGCCGCCGAGGGCCTTGTAGATCGCGACGATGCCGCGATACAGATCGACTTCGGCCTGGGCCTGACTGTCTTCGGCGTTCAAACGCTCACGCTGGGCGTCGAGCAGCACGAGGAAATCCGTGGTGCCTTCGCGATAGCGGATTTCAGCCAGATCGGCAGCCTTGCGGCTTGATTCGCTCTGGCGGATCAGCGAGATCAACCGTTGCTGGCGTTTGCCGTAATCGCTGAAAGCGTTTTCCGATTCTTCCAGAGCCAGCAGCACTTGCTGCTCGTAGGTCGCCAGTGCGCCTTCGGCATCGGCGTCGGCACCGCGCAAACGGGCCCGCACGCTGCCAAGGTCGAACGCCGCCCAGGTGATGCTCGGGCCCAGTGCCCAGGCGTTGGCCGCCGAGGAACCGATCTGCGAACCACGCCCGGCCGTCCAGCCGAGGAAGCCGCTGAGGCTGACCCGTGGGAACAGGTCGGCCTTGGCCACACCGATACGCGCCGTGGCGGAAGCCAGTTTGCGTTCGGCGCTGAGAATGTCCGGGCGACGTTGCAGCAGTTCGCCCGGGTTGCCGATCGGCAATGCCTTGGCGATGGCTGGCAAGTCTTTCGGGCTCAGGTCGACGGTCAGCTTGTCCGGACGCTCGCCCAACAGGGTAGCGATGCGGTTTTTCTGGCGAACCTGTTCGGCCTGCAATTGCGGCACGCTGGCTTCGACCGATGCCAGACGCGCATCGGCACGTTCGACATCGAGCTGGTCGCCAACGCCGGCGTCACGCAGGCTGATGGTGATCTTGCGCGACTCCTGTTGGTTCTCCAGGTTGGCCACGGCGATCTTTTCCCGCAGTTGTGCACCGCGCAGTTGACCGTAAGCGTCCACCAGTTCGGCAATCATGGTGACTTGCAGCTGGTACAGATCGGCTTCGGCAGCCTGCTGGTCAGCGTCGCTGGCTTCCAGATTGCGCTGGATGCGGCCAAACAGATCGATTTCCCAGGCCATGTCCAGACCCAGGTCGTAGCGTTCGCTGTTGACCCGTTTGGTGGTCTGGCCGGGAATCTGACCCTTGGCCAGATCGCTGCTGGCGCGGCTGGTGATGGTCGGCATGGCGTCATTGCTGACGTCGTCGCGGATCGCCCGTGCGGCTTTCCAGCGGGCGAACGCCACGCGCAGTTGGCGGTTCCCTTGCAGCGATTGAGTCACCAACTGGTTGAGGGTCGGATCGTCGAACTGCTGCCACCAGATGCCTTCGAACTTCGAACGGTCAAAGTTCTTCTGGCCGGCGGCGCCGTCGGTGGCGGCCGTGATGTTGGCCGCCTCCGTGGCTGGGGTCTTGTAGTCGGGACCGACTGCACAGGCGCTCAAGGCCAGTACCAGCAGGCTCGGCAGGAAGACTTTCAGACTCATTGTTGCGCCTCCAGTTTCAGGGACTTGGCCGCTTTGCGAGCCTCACCGCGTTCCACGAAGTTGCGGATCAGCACATAGAACACGGGGGTCAGCAGCAGACCGAAGAAGGTCACGCCGAGCATCCCGGAGAACACCGCCACACCCATGGCATGACGCATCTCGGCACCGGCACCGCTGGAGAACACCAGTGGCACCACACCCATGATGAACGCGAACGAGGTCATCAGGATCGGCCGCAGACGCAGACGGCAGGCTTCCAGTACAGCGGCCAGCGGGTCGAGACCTTCTTGCTGTTTGTCCTTGGCGAACTCGACGATCAGAATCGCGTTCTTGCACGCCAGGCCCACCAGTACGATCAGGCCGATCTGGGTGAAGATGTTGTTGTCACCGCCAGAGATGATCACACCGGTAATAGCCGACAGCAGGGTCATCGGTACGATCAGGATCACCGCCAGTGGCAGGCTCCAGCTTTCGTATTGAGCGGCGAGCACCAGGAACGCCAGCAGTACGCAGAGCGGGAACACGAACAGCGCGGTGTTGCCGGATAGAATCTGCTGGTAGGTCAGGTCGGTCCACTCGTAGGTCATGCCGTTCGGAAGTTCATCCTTGAGCAGTTTCTCGATGGCTTTTTCGGCCTGGCCGGAGCTGTAGCCTGGGGCTGCGGCACCGTTGATTTCAGCGGTGATGAAGCCGTTGTAGTGCATCACGCGATCCGGACCCGAGGTGTCGCTGACCTTGATGAAGGTCGCCAACGGGATCATTTCGCCCTTGTTGTTGCGTACTTTCAGCTGGCCGATCTGGTCGGATTCGAGGCGGAACTGCTGTTCAGCCTGAACGTTGACCTGATAGGTGCGACCGAAGCGGTTGAAGTCGTTGGCATACAGCGAACCCAGGTAGATCTGCAGGGTGTCGAAGATGTCGCTGACGGCCACGCCGTGGGTCTTGGCTTTTTCGCGGTCGATGGCAGCATCGACCTGTGGCACGTTCACGGTGTAGCTGGTGAACAGCCCGGCCAGTTCAGGCACGCTGTGGCTCTTGGTGATGATATTCATGGTTTCCTTGTACAGCTCGTCGTAGCCCAGGTTGCCCCGGTCTTCGATTTGCAGGCGGAAACCACCGATGGTGCCCAGACCTTGTACTGGCGGCGGCGGGAAGATCGCCATGTAGGCTTCCTGGATCCCGGCGTACTTGCCGTTCAAGGCACCGGCAATCGCACCGGCGGACATGCTCGGGTCTTTACGCTCGTCGAACGGTTTGAGGGTCACGAACACGATGCCGGCGTTCGGGCTGTTGGTGAAGCCGTTGATCGACAGGCCCGGGAACGCTACGGCGCTTTCCACGCCCGGCTGTTTCAGGGCCAGGTCGGACATGCGCTTGATCACGTCTTCGGTGCGGTCCAGGCTCGCGGCGTCCGGCAGTTGCGCGAAGGCCACCAAGTATTGCTTGTCCTGGCCGGGTACGAAACCGGTTGGGGTGCTGGAGAAACCGAAGAAGGTCAGCACCATCAGGCCTGCGTACAGGAAGAGGGCGATGCCGCTGCCACGGATAACCCGGCGCACGGTGCCGACGTAGCCATGGCTGGCGCGGTCGAAGAAGCGGTTGAACGGACGGAACAGCCAGCCACCGAAGATCTTGTCCAGCACTTTGGAGAAGCGGTCTTTCGGTGCGTCGTGACCTTTGAGCAACACAGCGGCCAGCGCTGGCGACAGGGTCAGCGAGTTGAAGGCCGAGATCACTGTCGAGATCGCGATGGTCAAGGCGAACTGCTTGTAGAACTGACCGGTGAGGCCCGAGATGAACGCAGCGGGTACGAACACCGCACACAGCACCAGCGCCGTGGCAATGATCGGACCGGTCACTTCACCCATGGCCTTTTTGGTCGCATCGAAGGGGTTGAGCCCCAGTTCAATGTTCCGCTCGACGTTCTCCACCACCACGATGGCGTCGTCCACCACGATACCGATCGCCAGTACCAGGCCGAACAGCGACAGGGCGTTGAGCGAGAAACCGAACAGGTGCATCACCGCAAACGTACCGATCAACGATACCGGTACCGCCACCAACGGAATGATCGAGGCGCGCCAGGTCTGCAGGAACAGGATCACCACCAGAACCACGAGGATCAGCGCTTCGAAGAGGGTGTGAACCACCGCCTCGATGGAACCGCGCACGAAGATCGTCGGGTCATAGACGATGCTGTAGTCCATGCCTTGCGGGAAGCTTTTCTTCAGCTCTTCCATCTTGCCGCGAACTTCGTTCGAGATTTCGATGGCGTTGGAGCCCGGGCGCTGGAAGATCGGGATCGCTACGGCAGGCTGGTTGTTCAGCAACGAACGCAGGGCGTATTGGCTGGAACCCAGTTCAACGCGTGCGATGTCCTTCAGGCGCGTGATTTCACCGTTGTCGCCTGCGCGAATGATGATGTTCTCGAACTCTTCCTCGGAGACCAGACGGCCCTGAGTGTTGACCGACAGCTGGAAGCTCTGGGCATTCGGGGCAGGGGGGGCGCCCAGTTGGCCGGCGGCGACCTGACGGTTCTGCTCGCGAATGGCGGTCACGACATCAGTGGCAGTCAGATTGCGCGAAGCGGTCTTGTTCGGATCGAGCCATACACGCAGCGAGTAATCGCCCATACCGAACAGCTGCACATCACCGACACCACCAAGGCGAGCGAGCTCATCCTTGATGTTGAGGATTGCGTAGTTGGACAGGTACAGCATGTCGTAGCGTTTATCCGGCGAGGTCAAGTGCACAACCATGGTCAGGTCGGGCGAGGCCTTGTCGACGGTGATACCGATGCGCGTCACTTCTTCTGGAAGTTTCGGCTCGGTCCGGGTCACGCGGTTCTGCACCTGCACCTGCGCGTTGTCCAGGTCAGTGCCCAGGGCGAAGGTGATGGTCAGGGTGATCTTGCCGTCAGCGGTCGACTGCGAGGACATGTACAGCATGTTCTCAACGCCGGTGATGGCCTGCTCCAGTGGAGCAGCCACGGTTTCACCGATGACTTTAGGGTTGGCACCCGGGAAGTTGGCACGCACCACCACGGTCGGTGGCACGACTTCCGGGTATTCGCTGATCGGTAGTTGGAACAGCGAGATCGCACCGGCGATCAGGATCAGCAGCGAAAGCACCGCTGCGAAGATCGGCCGTGAAATGAAGAATTGGGAAAAATTCATCGGAGTTGTCGTCCCTTAACCGCGTGGGGTCGCAGCAGCCAGTTTCACAACCGATCCCGACGCGCCTTTGGCAGGTGCGACTTTGGGCAGGTTGCTGGCTTCCAGCGCTTGTCGTTGTTGAGCCAGTGCAGCAATGGTCTGCTCGCTGGCCATCGGGATCACTTCAGGCGTGACCGGAGAACCAGGGCGAACCCGTTGCAGACCCTTGACGATGATCGTGTCGTCCTTGTTCAAGCCGCTGCGCACGATGCGCAGGCCTTCGATCTTCGGACCGAGTTCAACGGCGCGGTAGGCGGTTTTGTTGTCGCCATCCATCACCAGCACAAACTTCTTGCCGAGGTCGGTGCCGACCGCTTCATCGTTGATCAGCATGGCGTTGTAGGTGCCGCTGCCGACCAGTTTCAGGCGTGCATACAGACCCGGGGTGTAGGTACCGTCGCTGTTGTCGAACACGGCGCGACCACGGATGGTGCCGGTCTTCGGGTTGACCTGGTTATCGACGAAGTTCATCTGACCCTGGTGCGGGTTGCCGTCTTCATTGGACAGGCCCATGTACACCGGAGTGGTCGCGCCGCGCTGACCCTGACGGGCGAGCTGGGTGTATTTGAGGAACACACGCTCATCGGCGTCGAAGTAGGCGTAGACCTTGTCGGTGGAAACCACGCTGGTCAGCGGAGTGGTGTCGGCAGTCACCAGGTTGCCGGCGGTGATCTCGGCACGGCTGACGCGACCGCTGATTGGGGAGGTTACACGGGTGAAACTCAGGTTCAGTTTGGCCAGATCCAGTTGCGCTTGCAGGGCGCCGACAGCGGCACGTGCTTCTTGTGCAGCGCTGGTGCGCGAGTCAGCCAGTTCGGCGGAGATGGCGTTGCTGGCACGCAGGCGCTCGCCACGGCCGGCTTCGTTTTCACTGCGGGTGGCGTTGGCGCGGGATTGGGCGACCAGGGCTTCGAGGCGGCGAACCTCAGCCTGGAACGGACGCGGGTCGATCTGGAACAGCAGGTCGCCTTTCTTGACCAGTGCACCTTCGGTGAAGGCGACTTCGTCGATCTGGCCGGAGACCCGCGGACGGATTTCAACGGTTTCCGGCGCCTCGAGGCGCCCAGTGAATTCGTCCCACTCGTTGACCGGTTGTTCCAGCACCTTGGCCACACTGACCTTGGCAGCAGGCATGGCGGCGGCGGTCTCTGGAGCTTTGCCGCAGGCGCTCATCACCATCACGGCCAACAGAGCCAACGGGAAGCGCAAATGTTTGAGTGATTGTTCCATGGATGCATCCGCCAATGTATTGAAGATGGGCGGATGATGCTCGGCGGGTTGATAGCAAACGAATCGAATGACACGAAGGTAACTATCATTCGGAATGATATAAGACCGAGCGAAGCCCTCTAGCATGCACCTTTCGTTAGGGGGCTATCAAATGAAATGATGACAAAACTGTGTTGCGTGGCAAGTAAAAAAGCAGCAACACCTTTTCAAAGGTGAATTGCAGAAACAAAGAGACGGCCACGTGGGCCGTCTCGATCAGCTAGGTGTCGACGTGTTTCAGTTGACGCCCTTGCGGTTTGGACCAAAACGATTCGGGCCCGGCTGGCTGTCTTGTGCCAGGAACACGATGTTGACGATTGGCAGCAACAACCACCAGCCGCTGCGATCGGTGTCGTGCATGCGGCGTACGCCTACCGCGAGCGCCGGCAGGAACACTGCCAGACTATAAAGGTTGTACAGGATGCCTTTGGTGTTCAGCATGGCATCGAGAACGCCGATGACAATGGAAACCCCAAGGTTGATCAGAATGAACATCCAGTATTCACGGCGAGTGGCGCGACCCTGAAACACTACGTAGTTCTTCAATGCTTCGAGGTATGGGTTACCCGTCGTGATGGCGGGGCCACTTGCATAGACTTGTTGTGTTGCTTGAGGCGCCCCGCACTGCGGGCAAGCCACGGCCAGACTGCTAATTTCCTTGGCGCAACCGCGGCAGAAAACCATGCTCATATTTTTTCCCTAAAATTATTCAATCGATAAACAGGACAACACAAACGCGGCAATACCTGACAAAACAATGCCGGCAATCGCGAGGTTTCTTCCTGAGTGTTTTTGGTTGATACAGACGATGCCGCAAATGAGGCCCGCGAGGCTGAGAGTTCCCACACCGACAATCGCGTCCCTGTCCCATTCGGAGTCATCAAACAGGGTGAGTGCGCTGATAATTCCGAGGATCAACGAAACGATGGCCAGCCAAGGCATTTCGGCTTGCGTTTGCGGCACTGAGGCCTGTTGGGCGGCCCCGCATTGGGGGCAGGTGAGCGCCGTTTCGTGTAGCTCCTTGGCGCATGCACGACAATAGACCATTGCCATCGTTTTCCTTAACTGAGTGCGAGTGCCCGACCTTCCATCGGTCGGGGCGGCGGTAAGTTAAACTTTATTACCGGATTTGTCATTAAGCACTTTGCCATTACTCATGAGCCAGGGTTTCTGGGCTCATCGTCCACACTGACCTTCAAGCGCAACGTCAGACCTTGAAGCTGTCTGTTTTTCAACATGCCCAGTTCCGGCCCCTTGCGTTCGTTGCCATTGGCGTCCAACCCTCGGCACTGGAGACTGGACTTGAGGGAACGATCAGACGATGGATCTTGCCAATGGCAACGCACGGCGAGTATTTGCTCATCGATTCGTGTCGCCGGTTTTTCATTCTCCCCAAGGAATGTTTCAACCTTGAGGCCGACCGAGGACGTATCGATCGTTTTTTCGACTGTCGCAGAGTGACCAGCAATATTGAAATCAATGCCACTGAGCACCAAGAAACAATCTCCGACCTTGCGACTCACCGCTATCTCGAACTCGGAAGTGAAAGGCGTGGCGTGGGCATCGGCATAGAACTCTTTTCTATCAGGCTGCGGATCGCCCGCGTAATCGTCGGGCAATATGCATATCCCTCCGAACAGCTCGCTGTAATGCGCGGTGGTGTAGACATTGAATTGTGCAGGCATTTCAGTCTTGAGCGTGAATGTGTTCGAGAGCATCGCGCAGCCGCTGCCCAGCAGCATGGAACTGGCGACAAGCAGGGTACGAACGGAGCGAAAAGCACGGTTGGTGAAGTGATTTTGTTGCGGGGGCATCAGTACTTCCTTGTAACGTCTTGGGGGGCATTTCTGGCTTTCAATGGTTTGCCGGAAGATCCACATGGCTGAATGTCAGGTCAATTGCAACACTGCTCCCGAGTAAGAAATGCGGGAACTTGATATCCATATGGCAATTGATTGCGCTACGCAGGCCAATGAAGCGCGCTGCGGTTCAGGGCAGCGGGGTGCACTCGAAAATGTGCGCCGAGAGTTTCCCACCCGACGGACAAGTCGCCGTTTCTTTATAGTAAAGTCGCCATCGAACCACCTGTCGTCTGAGGCTTTTCGGCAATTGGTGTACGTAAAAACGACAGATGGGCACGACTTATAAATGAACAATTCCACGACTACAACCAGCGGCAATTGGTATGCGGTCATTGCGCTGGCACTGGCTGCGTTTGTCTTCAACACCACCGAGTTCGTCCCTGTCGGCCTGTTGAGTTCGATCGGCAGCAGCTTCGACATGACGTCGGCTCAGGTCGGTTTGATGTTGACCATCTATGCGTGGGTGGTGTCGCTGACCTCGCTGCCGATCATGCTGCTGACGCGCAACGTCGAGCGGCGCAAGCTCTTGATCGTGCTGTTTGCGATGTTCATCGTCAGTCATATCCTGTCGAGTCTGGCGACCAGCTTCGCTGTCCTGCTGGTGAGCCGGATCGGCGTGGCATTGTCGCATGCGCTGTTCTGGTCGATCACGGCTTCTCTGGCCGTGCGTCTGGCGCCACCGGGCAAGCAGGTTCAGGCCTTGGGCTTGCTGGCCACCGGCACTTCCCTGGCGATGGTGCTGGGCATTCCCCTCGGCCGGATATTGGGCGAAGCGATGGGCTGGCGAACCACCTTTATCGCGATCGCGGTGCTGGCGGCAACGTTGGTGTTCTGGCTGGCCAGGGTCTTGCCGTTGCTGCCCAGCCAGAACTCGGGGTCGCTCAAAAGTTTGCCTTTATTGTTGAAGCGACCTGCGCTCGTAGCGATCTATATCCTGACCGCGATGGTCGTGACGGCTCATTTCACCGCTTACAGCTACGTGGAACCGTTCGTTCAGGTCGTGGCGGGCATGAGTGGCGAGACGGTCACGCTCATCCTGCTGTTATTCGGCGGTGCGGGGATTTTCGGATCCCTGCTGTTCAGTTGGCTGCATCGGTATAGCCCGCAGCGTTTTCTGATTGTCGCCGTGTCGTTGCTCGCGTTGTGCCTGGCGTTGCTGTTGCCCTTGAGCGGCAAGGTCTCTTACCTGTGCACGCTGAGCCTGTTCTGGGGAATGGCGATCATGGGGTTCGGTCTGGCGTTGCAGTCCAAGGTTCTGGTGCTGGCGCCTGATGCGACCGATGTGGCGATGGCGCTGTTTTCGGGGATCTACAACATCGGTATTGGTGGCGGGGCACTGATGGGGAGCTGGGTGGGGAGCCAGTTTGGTTTTGCTTATGTCGGGGTCGTTGGCGGGATGTTGGCGGCGTTGGCGTTGTTGCTTTATTGCCTGTCGGTCTATCGTCTGGCTCGGCCCGGGGCTTCTGCCTGAGTTCTTGAACCGCTTTGCCAGCAAAAGCAAAGCGGTTTCGGAAAGGCTTCTATTTAATCTTTCTTGTAACTACATCAGTGCCATGCAGATCGGGCATGCCCAAAGAGTCAAAGCTCGCCTCGGCAGGCATCCAAACCGGCATCCACATCCTCGTGCACTTCATTCATCTGTATGCGCCCACTTTCTCATCCGTTGCCGATCTTCTGGCAGCTTCGGCACATGCACCATTGGCAGATCATCCGCCGGAAACTGTAGTTGATTGCGTTGATCGTCGAAGAGTACGTGGGGGCTTGAGGGTCGACAGTACCTTCATGACCTGTAGCCTGAGTTGCAATAGTTGGTGTTGGCGAAGCGGGCTGTCTATTAATTGAGTGCCATCCCTCCTTGCGCAGTC
The DNA here is from genome assembly GCF_058801265.1 of Pseudomonas sp. GW822-FHT03F08. Taxonomy (NCBI): domain Bacteria; kingdom Pseudomonadati; phylum Pseudomonadota; class Gammaproteobacteria; order Pseudomonadales; family Pseudomonadaceae; genus Pseudomonas; species Pseudomonas sp. GW822-FHT03F08. The sequence continues at coordinate 416,772 of NZ_JBXANC010000002.1, forward strand.
GCGCAAGGAGGGGCACTAACGAGTCAATACGCTTGACGTAGCGCCAGCAGGGCTTCTTCGAACAAATGCTGGTCTTGCGTCTGTTCTTGCCCGCTTTGCACGAGCAGCGCGCGCTGGGTCGCCATCCATTCATCGATCGGCTTGAAGACTTCCTCAATCACCAGCGCAATCTGGTTCAGATAGGCTTGGCGCAAGTCTTCGACAAAGGTGCTGGCCGCATCCTCTACAGCCTTGGTCTGGCGCTCCAGCATGGCCTTTTCGGCCTTTTCACTGCTGATGGCCTGGTAAATTCCGTAAATGGCCATCCCAGCCTGTAGCAGCGGGCCAGCCCAGCGTCCGGCCATAGCGGCCCAACGTTCCATGGTTTTCTTGCCGATCCCCTTGAACAAGGTTGGCAATAGCTCTTTGCCCAATTCCAGCGCCTTCTTCACGCCTTGCTCGGTTATCGTTTTCAGGTCACCCATGGGCATTTTGCGCATGGCATCCTTGAGCGCTGGCGACAATCCACTGTCGTCATTGCCGTTGCTCTCGCGAGTAACGCCATTCACGCAGGCGTGAGCTGCACCGAAGGCGCTGTCGGCCAACGTCTGGCCAATGTCTTCAAGTTTGCGCTGGGTTGCCGGCAACTCGGTCTTGAGGGCAGTCATCATGTCGGCGGTCAGCGATGCGATGACGCTTGACGCGCCGTCTTCCATGGCCTGCTCGCCCTGTCCAGCGGGCTGGAGGTGCGCATCGTTGATTAGCGCTACGACACTCGACTTGGCGCGTACGCAGCGGCTGTCGAGGTGATGACGCAGCACGTTCTGCAGTCGGTCACGCTCGCTATCGACCTGCATGCGGGCTTTGTCCAGCGCCAGCGCCTGCTCATTACCGCCGGCCTGATGCAGGCGCATCAGGGCCAGTTCGATGGCTTCTTGCAGGTCTTTGCAGCAGGTCTTGAACATCACGCCACTGTCACTGCTGGCAAGGAAATCGCCCAGCGCCTGTTCCAATTCGAGGATGCCGCTGAACTCCACCAGTGGCTCCTTGCTTTCGATACGGCCGCGCAGGGCAGCCTTGGCGTTGACCCAGTGAATCGGCACCTGCTCCAATATATCTCCGATGCCGTGGGCGAGGGCGGCGCTCTGCAGATGCTGGCGCAGGTTGTCGTTGATGATGACGAAGTCGCGGCTGTCGTGCTGCACACCGGCCTTGTTGTTGACGATCAGCATCACCCGGCGGCCCGAGACGACGATCTGCGCCAGGCGTTCCCAGGTGGCGACCTCGTCAAGCGTACCGCCGGCTGCCACCACAAACAGGACCACTTCGCTGTCCTGCAATTGCTGCATCGCAACTTGCTCATGCCTGATCGGCGCATCGAGACCCGGTGTGTCCAGGAGCGCGTATCCCTGCCAAGGATACTCGGTCACCACCGAGGTTTCCGGGTGGTCGGCCATTGGCGCTTCGGCGCGTCCCATCAGGGCGTTGAGCAGCGTGCTCTTGCCCGCGTTGTAGAGCCCATAGACCATGATCTGCGGACGCAGGCGTGCCGCTCGGCTATGCAATTGGTTGCCCAATTCGCTGGCGCGTTCGGCTGGCAACCAGCGCTGGAGCGGCGCAGTTATCGTGTCGTAGGTGGCGAGTACGCGAGTGAAGTCAGGCAGGGCCATGATCGAGTTCCTTGCTAATGGCGTTGATCTGTTGCGCGGCGAGGTCATCCAGGTTTTGCAGGGCCTGGCTGAGGTTTGACAGCCAGGTCGATACATCGACGAAGCACAGCGCATCGAGCTGGAGGTAGAGCCGGTTAAGGCGATCTTTGGCGTAGTCGATGAAGTGTTCGCGCGTAGACAGAGAAACTTCGTCACGGTTGTCGCCGACAATGATCTCGAACTCAGTCGTCTCATCGAAATGGCCGCCTGCTGCCCCCCCAGCCTTGGCGCCCATCCAGCCACCGAGGGCGGCACCGATCAACCCGCCGATTAAGGTTCCGGCTCCCGGAGCTATTAACGTACCAAGGGCGGCACCGGCCTCAGCCCCGCCCCAACCGCCGAGCCCGGCCCCTCCGGCCTTGCCGATGCCTTCGTTGCGCCGCGATTGGTAGCTGACGTTGCGCTTACGAGAGGTAAACCCCGGTAGCGCCTTGCCAACCGGCGCCACGCTCTGGGCTGTGTGGCCCAGGTCTTCGAACTTCTGCCCGATGGCTTCGCACAGCGCCCCGGCGCACTCGGCGAATTGGCGGTCGAACAGCGCCCAGCACGCGTCGGAAAATCCTTGGTCGTTCAGAGCATATTGATCAGCCAGCTTGTTGATCTCCATGGGCAGGCGCTGCTGCAGTTGGGAGAGTACGCGCTCGGTGTTGTTTTTCAGCTCTTTGCGCGCGTTGGCCAGTTCGTTCTGCAACTCGCTCAAGAGCACCTGCTGTAAACCAATCGACTCGCTCAATTGGCGGCAGAAGGCTTGCAGATTCTTCAGCGGCACTTGCTGCTTGATTTGCAGGCCTTCGGCAACGGCAAGACGGCCGACTTCTCCCGCAAAGTCGGCCAGGCCGCTGACTTGCCAGCGCTCTTGCTGCTCCTCGGCGGAGCCTTGCTCGGCATAACAGGACGAGATGGAGTGAACCTTGAGATCATCCAGCGAGCATTCGGGGGCGGATTCGCGCAGGGCCTGGATGAAGTAGCCGACTTGCAGCTGGCGTGCACTGTCGCTTTTCATGATCAGCGTCTTCACGACCTCACCGTCATCATTCACGTCCACGTCGTTTTCGTCGCTGCCGGTGAGCAGCACGATCATGTTCTTGTCCCTGTGCAACAGTGCCCTGGCCTCGTCCAGGTCCGAGCGCCGGCCCGGGCTTTCAGATTTGCTGAGGAAGATCACCAGGTCGGCGGCGTCGACGTAGTCCTTGGTCAGTTCGCCGTTGCCCGCGTTGACCGAATGCAGCCCGGGCGAGTCGACCCAGGTCAGCCCTGGCAGGCGGAAGCCTTGGATGGCACTGGTGGCTTCCACGACATCGACGCCGAAACAGCCGTTTTCGCGGATTTGCGCATCGCTGGTCTGTTCGCACAACTGCGTGGAGGTTTCGCTGAAAAACTCAGGCTTGGGCTGCGCCTGGGCGATGAGTTGCGCATCGGGTTCGGTGCGGCCATAAGCCAGGTAGTTGCCCAGCGAAGACTTGCCAGCCTTGACCTTGCCGAAGACAAACACCAGCAGAGAGTCGCCGAATTTGCTGCGGAACTGCGTGTTGCGCTCGTAGGTCCTGACGTTCTTGATCCAGGCGTCGAAGCGCTCATCCAAATTGTTTTGGCAGGCCTTGGCAAAGGTCAGAAAGGGGTGATCTGGAGCCAAGCCAGAGCGGCTCCAGGGCGAAGTTGTGCGAATCCGCTCCAGCGCATCCAGAGTCTGCTTGAGACGCGCTTCGCGCGCCTCGACCTGGCGTTGCACATCGTTGAACCCTTGCGCGACCTGCGCAAAGACATGCAGCAGTTCGCTGCGATTGGCGGGAGCGGAGGTCATAGCGATCTGTCCAGTAATTGTCGTTTCAAGCGTTTGAGGTCTTGAATTTCAGCGCGCAGGGCTTTGGCCTGGCGCTCGCGCTCTAGCCATTCAGGGCTGAATCGGGTGTTTGGGGCCAGCAGGCGCAAGGCCTTGAGCTGGCCTTGCGCTGTGGCTTGAGGCGGGCTGGCGATAAACGCCTGGAGGCTTTCTATCGTCACGCCGGCGTGGCTTTTGCCTGAAAGTATGAGGTCGGCCTTGTGCGAAACCATCAGCTCGCTCAGCTGTGCGTCGATGTCCTGAGTGAACCGTTGGTTGCGCTGCGCCTGAGCTTGATCCCTGTCCTGTTTGCGGGTCCGCGCTTCGGCGCGTTCGCGTAACCTGGCGCGGGCCTGACGCTCGGCTTCTTCCTTTTCACTGCTGTCGGAATTGACGACCGCTGCCACAACGGTTCCGATCACGGGTATCAGTAACCACCACATATTGAATCTCCTTGCGTGGTATCAATCAGTCAGCCGCGGGCCAAGCCATGGCTTACCGATTCGAAGAGTCCGTCGACACTACTTTGTAACTGTTCGAGCTGAGTGGCCTGCGTGCCTTCGAGCTTGACCAGTCGCTTTCTGCGCTGGGCAATTAGCTGGTCGAGGAAGCGCTCCAGGACATCGCGGCGGTGATCGTCGCGTTCGGCACGCTGTTTGCCTACGCCTCGTTCAAGCAGCCCCGGATGCGCCTGCAAATGCTCGCGCAAAGAGTCGAAGCCACTCAGTTCGAGCAGCTTCGTGTTGCGCTTACGCACACCGTTGCGCAACGTGGTGAATGAGGTTGCGAAGGTAGCCGGCACGGTCCCGAACAGCGACTGCAAGATCTTGCCGATCGCCTGCTCGCTGACTTCCTGCTGAGTGACGCTTTCGGCATGGGTGAGCACCACCACCAGGTGGCGCTCCAGATCCGGGCGACGGCGCTTGAGTTCGCACAGGAAGGCCGTTTCGACTTGTTCAAGCGTGGCGGTACGCAAGTTGTGCACGAACAAAATCACATCGGCATTGGCCAGACCCAGCCACGCGAGCCGATCATCCTCATCGCAGGCGTCGATCCCCGGGGTATCCAGATAGAGGCGTCCTTCATGCTCCAAGGTCTGTAATTGCGTGGTTGCCCGTATTTCCTTGGTTTTGAAGACTTCCGTTTCAATATGCCCGGTCAGGCCGTTGAGCAGTGCGCTCTTGCCCGCATTCATCAGTCCGCATACGGCAATCCGAGGTGCCGGGCCGAGGCTTTTTGCCTCTTCCAGCTCCTTGCGCAGGCGGCAGAAGTCAGGGTGTTGCTGGGTAAGCTGAATCAGCAGGTCGTCGTCCGGCACCTTTCGCTCCATGTATTGGATCCCGTTTGGTGCATAGCATGGCGATGAGATGGCTGAGTGGCAACTGGCTATTAGTCGTGAATCACTAGGAGTGAGCGGCCGAATTTCCGGCTGCGCTTTGAAAAGCGAAGGGGTGAGGTCTGAATTCAGCTTGGCAAGCTACACCTGCGATATCAATTGCACAGGAGGTTTCACTCGGTTGCTCACGCACTTGGGCAGAGTAGTGCTTCTCATCGGCCTACCTTCACTCCGCGGTGTCTGGGAAGAGTAACGGCTGAGTTTTCGAAAGAGGACTGTTGAACTCTAAACTGGGGGCATCCTTTTCAAACTATCCAAAGCATGCGCTCAGATGTGCCCCCAATGTAGCAATCCACTGAAAGTGGATGGGTCTGCATGGCTTATGAAAAGCCAGTAATGATCAGCTAAACAGCCTGATCGACGAAACCTAAAGGCTGTCCGGATCCCCGAAAAACATCTGAATCCGCGACCGTAACCAACGCTCCCCAGGATCGTTATCCTGCGACCCACGCCAGGCCATGTGCAGTTCAAACGTACGTGTCGGCAACGGCGGGTCTTCTGCGCGCACACCACCCGCAGACGTCAGCGCATCAGCCGTGTAATCCGGCACCGTCGCGACAATGTCGGTTCCGGCCAGCAACGTGCTCAAACCGTTGAACTGCGGCACGGCCAGCACCACGTGGCGTTTGCGGCCGAGCTTTTCCAGTTCTTCATCGATAAAGCCACTGAGGTCGCCGGCAAACGACACCAGCGCATGCGGGCGGGCGCAATAGTCATCCAGGCTCAATGGTCCCGGCACCGTATCGGCGCGCAGCAGTTTCGGCTGGCTGCGGCGCAAGACTTTGCGCTTGGCGTTGGCCGGCAGGTCGGTGGTGTAGCTGACGCCGATCGAGATTTCACCGGAGGCGAGCAGGCCGGGCATCAGGATGTAGTTGACGCGACGGACCACCAGCACAATCCCGGGCGCCTCGGCCCGCAGGCGCTTGAGCAGCATCGGCAACAACGCGAATTCGACGTCGTCCGACAAGCCGATCCGGAATACCGAGGTGCTGGTGGCCGGATCGAATTCGGCTGCGCGGCTGACCGCTGTCGAAATCGAGTCCAGGGCAGGCGAGAGCAGGGCGAAGATTTCCACCGCACGAGCAGACGGTTCCATGCTGCGCCCGGTGCGTACAAATAGCGGATCGTCGAACAGTCCGCGCAGGCGCGAGAGCGCCGCGCTGATCGCTGGCTGGCCGAGAAACAGCTTCTCCGCAGCGCGGGTCACGCTGCGTTCGTGCATCAGCGTTTCGAATACGATCAACAGGTTCAGGTCGACACGACGCAGGTCATTACGATTCATCTGGAGTCCTGGCAGAGTCATCAAGCTTGACGAGAGCGACCATATGAGAACAATGGCCGGCATGAATCTTACGGGGAAAGGCTGGTAGTCTGCACCGGGTAATTCAGCTTTACTGAGAAGGCGGCAGCAGTTTTTTCATGGATTTGCTCAATGCTGGCCATACTGCGGAATCAATGACAGGCATGTCGACTATTAATAGCCACTGATAGTCTTGGCTGGAAAGCCCAGATAGAGTTCAGGGCATTAGAGGTTACTTTGACGAGGTTTGCGATGTCCCGCACGATCCGTTTTCACAAGTTTGGTCCGGCCGAGGTGCTCAAATGCGAAGAGCATGCGGCCGCTCAGCCAGGTCCTGGCGAAGTGCAGGTGCGTGTCGAGGCGATCGGCATCAGCTGGTACGACACGCTCTGGCGTCAGAACCTGGCGTCGTCTCAGGCCCGCCTGCCTTCAGGCCTGGGTCATGAAATGGCTGGTGTGGTCACGGCCATTGGCAACGGTGTCGAAGACCTGATTGTCGGTGACAAGGTGGCGAGTTTTCCGGCCGAGAGTCCCAATGACTATCCGGTCTATGGCGAACTGATCGTTCTGCCGCGTACGGCGCTGACCCGTTATCCGGACGTGCTGAACCCGATCGAAGCCAGCGTGCATTACACGCCGCTGTTGATCGCCTATTTCGGTTACGTCGATCTGGCACGCGTCAAACCCGGGCAGTTTGCCCTGGTCACTGACGCCAGTCATTGCGCCGGTCCGTCCTTTGTCCAGTTGGGCAAGGCGCTGGGTGTGCGAGTGATTGCCGCCACGAAAACCGCGGAAGAGCGCGAATACCTGCTGTCCCTCGGTGCCGAGAAAGTGATCGTCACCGAAGAAGAAGACCTGTTGATGCGGATCAACAAGATCACCGACAACCGTGGCGTCAATGTCGTGTTCGACGGTCTCGGTGGCCCACAGATGTCGCTGCTTGGAGATGTGCTGGCACCTCGCGGCAGCCTGGTTTTGTATGGCCTGCAGGGTGGCAACCAGACGCCATTCCCGGCCTGCGCAGCGTTCCAGAAGAACATCCAGTTCTTCGTGCACTGCATCGGCAACTTCACCGGGAAGCCGGAACTGGGCATCGTCCAGGATCACGTCGCCTTGCAACGTGCCCTGCGTGACATCAATCAGTTGACGGCCGACCGCGTGCTGCTTCCGCTCAAGACCCGGGTCTTCCCGTTCAACGAGTTTGTCGAAGCACACCGCTACATGGACGAATGCCCTTGCCGTGAGCGGGTCGCCCTGCAAGTCGAACCTGCCTGACCGTTGTGATCAGAGTCCGTGGCCCCACGGACTCTTGTGCGTTCCATCCTTCAGACCAAGAGAAACCCTGGGCGCGACGCCTGGGGACGTTCAGCAACTGAACTGGTTTTTACTCTTGATCTGTATCTTCTAATCGCCCTCCAGACCCTGATAATTGAATGACTACTTTCATCTCAAGGAATGAGCTATGGCTGTGCATTCTCTTTTTCCTGCGCGATACAAAATGATTGTCGAGAGTCGATATCTTGATTTTTGTTTAATTGCTGTAGGGCGGTCGCGTAATCCCTTCTTTTTTTCTTGTGCTCATCATGCGCAGGCCATTGTAAGAAATTTCCCAGGAAAACTTCCTTCTCGAGAAAACCCTGTAACGGCGGGGGCTTGCGGCGTGCGAGTCATAAACATGAATTATTGCGAGCCCAACTGTTTCAAATAACTACAAAACCTTAAGTGTTAGCATTTCAGCGTCTATTAATTAATGAAGAATGATTGCGCGTCCGGCGTTCGTGGTTGCGCAATATAAAACCTTTGATATCGGGTGAAGTACTGATGAGCACGATCCATGACCAGGCAATGAACTATGTCTACCAGCAAGTATTGCAACGATTGCTGAGTTTCTTTTCCCGTGCAGAACGCACGGCATTGCAGCTGTTGATTCAGCGACTGGCGGTGGCTGCCGGGGGCATGGATCGAATCGGCGAATTCAAGGTGCTGGTGACGCAATCGGGCACTCGTGATTGCTGTTACAGCCTGGCCCTGATGCGCGCTGCGCAACTGAGCATCGCCGGACGGGCTCCGGGCACTTTTCAGTTGCGGGTGGCAACCCTGCGCGGTTGCGCCACACCGCCCTCGGCACTGCACAACATGCACCGCAGTTTCAGCGCACTGTTTCTGTATGACGACCCAAGGGTCGAACTGCTGATGATCGACAATCGGGAGGTCTTGCCTTTTAACCATCAGGCGCCGCTCACCGACGATGGTCGGGAGGCGAATCGCATCAATCTGCTGATGGTTGGCCACCGCCGGCGCTGGGGAGAGAGCCTGGAGCTTTGGGACGACGCGTACCTGGCCACCGCCGAGTTCTACGGGCAGGTCGCACGCTGGAACAACGGCGTCGATGCCTTGGTCAGCAGCGACTCCGCACGCAGCCAGGAGCATTTTCTTCAGGGACTGGATCGCGCCGCCCAGAAGGCCGGCATCGGCGCGCTGCCGAAGCGGGGGGCCGGATTCGAAGAGCTGTTCAATCTGCTCGACGGCATGGGGGGCGACTGCTATCGCGAGCTCCACGCAGAGTCCGATCTGCTGCCGTGGCGTCCTCTCGGTCAGTTCGAAGCCTGTCGGCGCACCCATTACATCGGCATCGATGACATGGTGGTGGGCAAGATGGAGGAGCGGTGGCCCTTGCTCAGCGACTTTCTCGGGTTTCAGACGGATGATTTGTTGTTCGAGCCAGGCACCGGCGAGTCGCCAGATCCCTTGGTCGCGGCCTACCTGAGCGGTCTGCAAGCCAACTACATCGGCGGTCACGATTATGAAGTCGGGGTCTCGGAATACCTGCAGCGTTGCCTGGCAGTGATGCGTCGCAAAAACCTGCCGGAGCAGATTTGCGAACGGTTTGTGGCGACGTTCGGCAACCTGTCCGATCTCAGCGAGCATCGATCGTTGGTCTCCTCATCCTTGCAAAAGAGTTTCGGGCTCAATGAAGCGCAACTGGTCTGTCTCTTGTTCGCGCCTTTCATCGAGGGCGGAGCCGGGCTCGAACGTTTTCTGCGCACCTGCCATCCGGGCATGCTGGTGGCCATGCCGGATCTGCATCGTGCGATGCAGGGATTGCACGCGCCGGAGCAGGTTCTGCAATGGATGACCGATGTCAGTGGGTTGCCCGTGCGGCTGATCAGTCGGCTGTATGCCATGGACGCCATTCAAATGGCCGATCAGGCAACGCACGCCCCGGGTCCGGCCGACCGCGAGGTTGCCGCAGGCGACCGTACGGCGGAAGGTTGAACGTGAGCGTAGCGCCCGGTCACCAGAGAATGCCTGCGGACGCCGGTTCATGAATGCCTCGCGTGAAAACGATTTCGCCTATCAGGCGGTCTATCGCTATCTCACCCAACTGATCGAAGGGCCAGGCGGGGAAGGGGCGGTTCGGCTGCCCTCATTAAGGCAACTGGCCGAACGGCTGAACGTGTCGATATCGACCATTCAGTACGCCTACGCACTGCTTGAACGAGAAGGCCGGGTCTACTCCGTGGCCAAGTCCGGTTATTTCGCACAGCCGGCATCCACCGTCATGCCGCCCGGGCGAGGCAATGATCTGCTGGAAACCGTCTACGTCAACGCCAGATGTCTCGGCATGCGCGTATTGAGTGCTGACGACCCGGCTTCGATTCAACCTCTGGACAGCCCGTTGCTGATGCTTGAACGGGAGCTCATGCGTCAATATCCCCGCCAATCACAGGCACCGGCCCAGCCTTGTGGCGAGCTGGAGTTGCGCACGCTGCTGGCCGCTCGCTATACCTCATCACCCACTCATTGCTGGCATGCCGAGGATGTCTATATCGGCGCCGATGTGAGAGGGGTGCTGGAGATCCTGATCGCGGTCCTTGAACTGCGTCACACGACCGTGGTGGTCGAGTCTCCCTGCGACTGGGTGATATTGCGCTTGCTTCAGTCTGCCGACGTGCGGGTCATCGAGCTGCCGGTACAGCCCGGCGGAGGGGTCGATCCACGGCATCTGGCCTCGTTACTGGAAACCGAACCGGTACGGCTGATCCTGCTGTCGTCGCAATTGAACATGCCCCATGGCAGCCTGGCGCCTGCCGATAATCGCGAAGCCATCGCGCGCCTGCTCAGGCTCCACGGTACCTGGGTGCTGGAAAACGACAGTTACAGTGAATTGGGCGATGACTGCGCAAGCCGACCTCTGCGGGACTTGCTGGACCCCGATCGCCTATTGGTGTTTTCCACGTTCGAAAAGGTCATCGGTGTCGAAGCGCCCTATGGCTATGTGCTCGCTCGCCAATGGCGCAACGACCTGCAACGGCACTTTCTACTGCGTTCGTTTCGCTTGTCGCCGATTCGCCAGAAAGCCATTGCCCGACTGTATGCCAGCGGTCGTGTCGATCAACATCTACCGGTGCTCAAGCGTCTGCTCAAGGAGCGTCGTACACAGTTGATCGATCTGCTGCGCGAAGGCTTGGGCGATGCACTGCACATCGCCGAGCCGCAGGGCGGTGCGACGGTCTGGGTGCGCTCATCGCGTCGTGTGGCGATGGGCACGGTGTTTCAACGGCTGCTCAAGCAACATGTGTTGATCGCGCCGGGAGAGCTGTTCAGTACCCAAGGCATGCATGGGCAACACATGCGACTGAGCGCGATAGGCAGCAGCGGGCAGGAGCTGGCAGGCGTCGTCGGTTTGCTTGGCGATGCCTTGCGACTGGCCCCCGATGACTGAGCTGTTAAAAAACATCGGGGATGCACTGGATAGATCCCATCGCACTACGGTCAAACTGCCAGTAAACTCCGCTGTAATTTCCTGAACCACTCTATTTCAGAGGTTTTGCATGACACTCAGTCCTTTTGCGGGCAAACCGGCACCGGCAGAGTTGTTGGTCGACATCCCGCGACTGGTAACGGCGTATTACACCGGTCAACCCGACGCCTCGATTTCCACCCAGCGTGTGGCGTTTGGTACTTCCGGGCATCGTGGCAGCTCCTTCGACTTGAGTTTCAACGAGTGGCACGTTCTGGCCATCAGCCAGGCGATCTGCCTGTACCGCGAAGCCCAGGGCATCACCGGTCCGCTGTTTGTCGGCATCGATACCCACGCGCTGTCGACGCCGGCCGGGGCCAGCGCCCTGGAAGTGCTGGCAGCCAACGGTGTGACTGTGATGATCGCCGAAGGCGATGAGTACACCCCGACACCGGCAGTGTCCCACGCCATTCTTTGCTACAACCGCGGCCGCACCACCGGCCTCGCTGACGGCATCGTCATCACACCGTCGCACAACCCGCCACAAAGCGGTGGCTACAAATACAACCCAACCAACGGTGGCCCGGCCGACACCCACATCACCAAGTGGATCGAAGCCAAGGCCAACGAACTGCTGGCCAACAAACTGGCAGGCGTTAAACGCATCGGTTACGAGCAGGCGCTGAAAGCCGCCACCACGCATCGTCACGATTACGTGAATACCTACGTTGCCGACCTGATCAATGTCATCGATTTCGATGCCATCCGCGGTGCCAAACTGCGTCTGGGTGTCGATCCGCTGGGTGGAGCAGGGGTGCGCTACTGGTCGGCCATTGCCGAGCACTATCGTCTGGACCTCGATGTAGTGAACAAGGAAGTCGATTCGACGTTCCGCTTCATGACCGTCGACTGGGATGGCCAGATTCGCATGGACCCGTCATCCAGCCACGCCATGCAGGGCCTGATCGGCCTCAAGGAGCGCTTCGACGTCGCGTTCGCCTGCGATCCGGATCACGACCGTCACGGTATCGTTACCCCGTCCGGCGGCCTGTTGGCACCGAACAACTATCTGGCCGTGTCGATCGACTACCTGTTCCAGAACCGTCCGCAGTGGCGCGCCGACGCGGCCGTGGGTAAAACCGTGGTCAGCAGTGGCCTGATCGATCGCGTGGCCAAGCGTCTGGGCCGTCGCCTGTACGAAGTACCGGTCGGCTTCAAGTGGTTCGCCGACGGCCTGTTCGACGGCTCGCTCGGTTTCGGCGGTGAAGAAAGCGCCGGCGCATCGTTCCTGCGCAAGGACGGCGGCGTCTGGTGCACCGACAAGGACGGTCTGATTCCGGCCCTGCTGGCCGCTGAAATGACTGCCCGCACCGGCCGCGACCCAAGCCAGGCCTACCGCGCACTGACCGATGAACTGGGCGAGCCGTTCTCGGTGCGTGTCGATGCCAAGGCCAACCCTGAGCAGAAAGCGCTGCTGAGCAAGCTGTCGCCGGAGCAAGTCACTTCGACCGAACTGGCGGGCGAGAAGATCCAGAGCATTCTCAGCAAGGCGCCGGGCAACGATCAGGCTATCGGCGGCCTGAAAGTGATGACCGAGAACGGCTGGTTCGCCGCGCGTCCTTCGGGCACCGAAGACATCTACAAGATCTACGCCGAAAGCTTCATCGGTGACGACCACCTCAAGCAACTGGTGGCCGAAGCGCAAACCCTGGTGGATGGTGCAATTTCCACCAAGTGATCAGTGCTGAATAAAAAAGGGCGACCTCAGAGGTCGCCCTTTTTTTGCCCGCCATTCAGCCGATCAGGCCAGATCCACCAACACGATTTCACTGTCTTCAATGGCTGTGACGGTCAGCACCGGCTCATGACTCACCGCGACACCGTCTCGAGCTTGCGCACGCAAGCCGTTGACTTCAATCACGCCGGTGGCCGGTACGAGGTAGGCGCGACGTCCGGCATCGAGGCGATACTCGGCGGTTTCCCCGGCCTTGATCGTGGCTGCCACCAAACGTGCATCGGCGCGAATGCGCAGACTCTCATCGTCACCGACCTTGCCGCTGGCGAGGGTCACAAAGCCTTCGCGCTCGCCTTTGGGAAACGGTTTGGCACCCCACGAAGGTGGTGCACCGGTTTCGGTCGGCATGATCCAGATCTGAAAGATCTTGGTAGCGGTCGCCTCCAGGTTGTATTCACTGTGGGCGATCCCGGTGCCGGCGCTCATCACCTGAACGTCGCCAGCTTCAGTACGGCCCTTGTTGCCCAGGTTGTCCTGGTGGGTGATCGCACCTTCACGCACGTAAGTGATGATTTCCATGTCCCGGTGCGGGTGAGTGGGGAAACCGGTTCCCGGGGCGATGATGTCGTCGTTCCACACCCGCAGATTGCCCCAGCTCATGCGCTGTGGATCGTAGTACTCGGCGAACGAAAAATGGTGATGGGCATCCAACCAGCCGTGATGGGCGCCGCCCAGCGAGCTGAAGGGTCTGAGTTCAAGCATGATCTTCTCCTCAAAAGGTTCGTCATGGGGCGTTTCGGCCGCAGCCACGAAGCGAGACCGGTGATTGATGGCGAGCATCATCTATCAGCCAACAATCGAGAAAAAGCGTAAAAAGTGCTGCATTCCCATCGAATTGATTGATGTTATAAACCTCGAAACGTTCTCACGCAGCCTTCAGTTCATCGCCTAACTCGATGACCTGTAAGCATTTCGCTAGAACTCAAGGGCAAATGCAGACACCATAGCCCCCAACAGCCTCACCTCCTGGAGTCCGTCAGCGTGGCGCAACACACCCCCGATCTTCCTCCCGAACTTCGTCCCCTGGCCGAGATGCCGTGGTTCAAACGCCTGGCGGCGCGTTTCCTGGGGCACGGCCTGACGCAACTGCGCGCCCAGCATCGGGCTTCGTGGCTGCACGGCCAGGCCGATGGCTTTCGCAGCGGTCACACCGCCGGGGTCGATTACGGTTACAAGGAAGGCAAGGCTGACGGCCTGGAAGAGGGCCGTCAGGTGTTGTTGATCCGCGACAGCCGCAGCACCGAGCATCGCGCGCCGAGCATCGACAACCACCTGTTCGATGACTGGCGCCTGCCACTGACGGCCGAGCTGAAGAAGCGCATGAAGGCTGACGTCGCCCGCTTGCTGCCGGCCCACGCCCAGCCGAGCGTTGCGCAGTGGAAGATGATTTTCAGTGATACGCCGTCAACCTCGGTGATCGCCGGAGCGGGTGCCGGCAAATCGACCACGCTGGTGCTGCGCATTCTGCTGCTGACGCATTATCTGGGCTTTGAGCTGGATTCGATGACCGTGGTGACCTTCACCCGTGAATCGCGCAAGGACTTCATCAACAAACTGATTGAGCTGTTTGCCCTCTGGGGGCAATTCCTGAGCCACAAAACCGCTCGGGATCTGGTGCGCACCTTCCATTCGCGCATTCTGCCGATGGTTCGCAGCCTGCCGGGGTTCGAGCGTTTGCAGGCTTTTGAAAACCTCAGCCTCCGGCCGCAGGGCGGGGACGATGACGTCGACAGCAACCCGTTTGATCTGCGGATCAACGACGCCCAGCGGCAGCAGCTCAACGCCTGTTATCACCGTCTCTACACCGAGGACGAGCGTTTCCGGCAATTGATCCAGCCACTGTCCCGGCATGCCTTGCAGCTCAAGGAGCTGGAACGCGATCACCCGGACGTGCAAAAGCGCATGGCGGTGACCGAACTGGCCGCCAAGCGCGACGAAGAACTGTGCGATGTGATCGAAGACTTGTGGTTCCGCGCCGGTGCCTGGCCGATCAAGGGTATCGAGCCGGACCGCCAGACCTTCGAAGTCAACGGTGCGAACTTCCACTGTCATGGCTACATTCCAAGCCTCGATGCCTGGGTCATTTTGGGCTTCGATCCGCGCGAAAATCCGCAAGTCTGCCGCCCAAACGCCAAGCTGACAGTCCGTGCAGAGTGGGCAGTCAAGCGCACCCTGTTTCAAGCTTTCTGCCGTAAGCCATTGATTTGGATAGATAGTTACGAGTCATCAAAGCGCATCCTGGCCACATTGGCAGGTGATGCCAGTGCCGGGCCGGGCTTCGATTACAAGGTCAAGGGCGAGCTCGCATCCGCGCCGTTGCTGGACTGTTTTGTCGCCGCCGCCGGCTTTATCGAAAACCTGGGCCTGGATGTACCGGACGCCGTTGGCCGCATGAGTTTCGCCAAGGATGATCCGGACCGGTTTTTCTTTGAAGCGCTGAGCCTGTTCTGGCGCGCGCTGGAAGATCATTTGCTCGATCAGAAACCACCGGTCATGACCTACAACCGCATGTTCGCGCTGTTCAGCGAGCACTCGCCGGAAAACCTCAAACTGCTCAGCGATGAACTGCTGCGGCCCATGTCGCACCTGATGATCGATGAATTCCAGGACGTGTCGCCGCAAATCGTTTCGTGGATTCGCGCCAGCCTTGCGGAAATCCGCAGCCGTGGCCCGGCCATGCACGTCGGGCGCGGGGCGCAGCGTTCTTCCTTGCTGTGCGTGGGGGATGACTGGCAGTCGATCTACGGCTGGCGCGGCAGTTCGCCGAGTTACTTCATGGAGTTCAACAAGGAGTTTTCATCGCCGAGCACCACGCGGGTGATGCTCAGCGACAACTATCGCAGCCATCAGCACATCATCGACGCGGCAGAGCACATCGTCCGTGCGGCGCCGGCGATTCCCGGCAAGAAAGCCAAGGCCAGCGGCGAGGAGAAGCCGCTGCAACCGGTCAACGTACTGGAGCGCGACGATCAGGCACTCGGCCAGCGCCTGGCGGAGCACTACAGAAACGGCGATTCAATCCTGATGCTTTATCGAAAAAGTAGCGATAAGTCATTGATAGAACAGCATATTCAGTCTGTAGTTAATGTTGATTCTAGCTTGCCGTATGAGTCCCGACGCTTGAAGCAACTGACCTATCACAGCGCCAAAGGCTTGCAGGCCGATGCGGTATTCCTGCTCGGTGACTGTCAGCATCTGACCAGTTCGCCGTACAAGAATCAGGTCTACCGCATGGCCGGACTGGGCAAGGCCGGCGACAACGAGCCTTACGACACCGCGCAGAAGGACGAAATCCTGCGCCTGGCTTATGTCGGCATCACCCGGGCGGTGAGTCATTGCTACTGGTACGTCGAACCGCAGGACGCCCAGACAGTGAACATGCCGCGCGCCTCCGATCGGGTCACCAAGGGCAAGCCGTTCTTCGTCGATCACCGGCCGGAAAAGAAAACCGCCTGAAGCGAGCGCCCACAAAAAAGCCCGCAAATAGCGGGCTTTTTAATTTAGATCAATAACTTAGGCGTAACTCCTGAGAGATTCCGGAGGAACAAACGCTTCCAGCTCATCCTCCACGGCTTCGATTATTCGTTCCACATCCGCCGCATTCATGACCGTGGCACAGGGAATGCCGGCAATGGCGATCAGGGTTTCGCCGCTGGCCCGATCGAACAGGCGGGCGATCATGCTGCCCGGCGCGTCCATCGTGGCCTCGAAACCCATGGGATGAAAATGCCAGCGCATCAGCTGGCAGGCATTGGGGAACGTAACCTTGCTTGACCCTTTATTCATGTGTTGCCCGCCTTCTTCATCGAGCGCTTCCGTTTGCTCATGGTAGGTGGGAAGAGCCTTCATTGGCTCAACCGGTGACTGCCCTTAAAAGTAGCATCTGGATGTGAAAAACCTGTGAGAATTTTCAGGCCATTTGGCGATTGCAGGTTTTTTTTTGATGTAAGTCATGGTCGACGAAAACCTTGCCAAAGTGCCATCACCACTGGCTGGTTGATGCTGCGCCCGAAGTTGGGCAAGCTCGGTTCTTTTTCCAAGAGTCCCTTATGCACGCCGATGATGACGGCCCGCAACAGACCCAGGCCACGGCCGAAACGGTCATGCGCTATCACCTGAGCTGGAAACACCGGGACCTGGATGGCGTCATGGCGCTTTACCATCCGGACATCCAGTACAACGACTTCTTCCAGAACCGCGTGCTCGGCCTCGACGAGCTGCGCGAGTACGTTCGCGTCAGCATGCCCCGTGAATCCGACGAAGCGCTGGAGCATTGCGACCGGATCCGCATCGACGGCAACACCGCGTTCATTCAATACGAAGTGACACTGCGCGGCGGCAATGGCCTGGTGTCGTTCCGTTCCAGCGAAGCAATTACCGTCAAGGACGCGAAAATCTGGCGAGTTAATGAATACGCATCACTGGTGCGTGAGCAGGGCTCCAGCACTGCGACACCGAGTCAGCGTCCAGCGGCGAGCCGACTGGGCCTGTCGCCACGTCAGTTGAGTTTCATGGCCGAAGACCTGCAGCAGTATTTCCAGCGTCAGCAGCCGTACCTCGATCCCGAACTGGATCTGCAGCGGGTGGCGAAGGAGTGCGGTTACAGCCGCAACCAGATTTCCTATCTGCTGAACCAGGTTCTGGGACAGAGCTTCTATCGCTACGTCAATCAGGCGCGGCTCCAGCATTTGCTGCAATCGCTGGACAACGCCACGCCGCCACTGCGCATCGATGAGCTGGCGTTTGCCGCCGGGTTCAACTCGCTATCGGCGTTCTATAGCTGTTTTCGCCAGCACACTGGCCAGTCGCCCAAGGCCTACGCCAAGCAAATTTCTTTGCGGACACGCGCGCAAGACAGCCACTGAGGTCAGCCACTAGGATCGACGCCATCGAAACCTGGATTGGCGGAGTCTTGCATGCCGGCGTGGCGCACTATCAGTTTGTGGATGGACCAACTCGACGAGCCGCTGACCGCGCGCCCGGCGCTGGAACAAGACCTTGACGTCGACGTGGCAATCATCGGCGCCGGTTACACCGGGCTTTGGACGGCGTACTACCTGAAGAAACACGCGCCGGGTCTGGACATCGCCATCATCGAGGCACAAACCGCCGGTTTCGGTGCGTCCGGTCGCAATGGCGGCTGGTTGATGGGCAATCTGCTGGGCGAAGATCGCCTGCTGGCAGGCCTGTCGCCACAACAGCGCCGCGCCTCATTCGATCTGCTGCACAGCATTCCTGATGAAGTGGAAGTCGTGCTCGAGCGCGAAGGCATCGACTGCGATTACCGCAAGGGCGGGGTGCTTTACTGCGCCGCGCGCTATCCGGAACAGGAAGCCAGCCTGCGCGACTATCTGAACAAGCTGCATGCCCAGGGCCTGACCGACGACGATTATCGCTGGCTCAACCCTGAACAACTGGCCCAGCAGATTCGCGTCGCCAAGCCTTACGGCGGGATTTTTGCCCCCCACGTGGCGACCATTCAGCCGGCAAAACTGGTGCGCGGCCTGGCCCGAACCGTTCAAGGCATGGGCGTGAAGATCTACGAAAACAGTCCCGTAACCCACTGGCAGGCGGGCAGTCTGCGCACCGACAAGGCCAGCGTGCGCAGCCGCTGGATTGTTCCCGCCATCGAAGGCTATTCGGTGACATTGCCGCCACTGGGTCGTTATCAATTGCCGGTGCAGAGCCTGATTGTCGCCACCGAACCGTTGTCGGCCGCGACCTGGGACGAAATCGGCCTCAATCGTGGCCAGGCCTTCAGTGAATTCAGCCGTCAGGTCACCTACGGCCAGCGAAGTGCCGACAATCGGCTGATTTTCGGTGCCCGTGGCGGCTATCAGTTCGCCGGTCAGTTGCGGCACAACTTTGATCTGACTCGGGACGAGGTGGAGCTGCGGCGTTACCTGTTTGGCGAACTGTTCCCGCAACTGAAAAACACTGCGATCACCCATGCCTGGGGCGGCAACCTCGGCATGTCGCGGCATTTCAAACCGCACATGCTTTGTGATCGGGCCAACGGCATTGCGCTGTCCGGCGGATATGGCGGGGAGGGCGTGGGGGCTTCCAATCTGGGCGGTCGCACCCTGGCTGACCTGATTCTTGAGCGCGATTCCGAACTGGTGCATCAACCGTGGGTGCTGCCGGACGGCGGGATCCATGCGCTGCGAGCGTGGGAACCGGAACCGTGCCGCTGGCTCGGCTACAACGCGATCATCAAAAGCTTCGTCCACGAAGACCAGACCCTGGCCAACCCGGCGACCGCGCCCTGGCGGCGCAAGCTTGCCAGTCGGGTGGCCGGGTTCATGGAAGGTTTCATGCACTGAAAATCGCCTTACTCCAAGAAAGCCGTTAAGACAGGAAACGCCATGAGCATCACTCAATTCAAGAACACCGCCACGCTGCAACTGGACGAATCCAATCCGGTGGCCGTGCCGCTCGGCACACCAGTGGCCATTGCGTCGACCACCAGTGTGGAGCGCGACGACGGCGTTGAAACCGGCGTCTGGGAATGCACGCCCGGGCGCTGGCGACGGCAGATCACCGCCCAGGAGTTCTGCCACTTCATTTCCGGGCGCTGCACGTTCACCCCGGACGGCGGCGGCGAAACCCTGCACATACAAGGTGGCGACGCACTGATGTTGCCGGCCAACACACTCGGCATCTGGGATATCCAGGAGACCGTGCGCAAGACCTACGTCCTGATTTTCTGACGCCTTGATCCTTTTGATTGCCTGCCAACAACAATAGCCAATACAGGAATCGATCCATGATCCGAAAGACCCTCGCTCTCGCCCCCTTGATGCTCGCCGCTTCCCTTGCTCAGGCAGCGGAAACGGTCAAGGTCTACAACTGGTCCGACTACATCGCGCCGGATACCGCGAAAAACTTCGAAAAGGCCACCGGTCTCGGCATCACCTACGACGTCTACGACAGCAACGAAACCCTCGATGGCAAGTTGATGACCGGCAAATCCGGTTACAACGTGGTGTTTCCGTCCAACCATTTCATGGCCCGGCAGATTCAGGGCGGCGCGCTGATGAAGCTCGACAAGAGCCAGTTGCCGAACTGGAAGAACCTCAACCCGGTATTGCTCAAGGCCTTGCAGACGAACGATCCGGGCAACGAACACGGCTTCCCGTACCTGTGGGGCAGCACCGGCATCGGCTACAACATCGCCAAGGTCAAGGCTGTGCTGGGCGATAACGCGCCGGTGGATTCCTGGGACCTGATCTTCAAGCCCGAAAACATGGAAAAACTGCAGAAGTGCGGCGTGGCAATCCTCGATAACGGCCCGGAATTGCTGCCAGCGGCGCTCAACTACCTGGGTCTGCCGCATCACAGCAAGAATCCCGAAGACTATAAAAAGGCCGAAGCCCTGCTGATGAAAGTGCGGCCGTACGTCAGCTACTTCCACTCTTCGAAGTACACCAGCGACCTGGCCAATGGCGATATCTGCGTGGCGGTCGGCTTCTCCGGCGACATCCTGCAAGCGGAGAACCGCGCCAAGGAAGCCAAGAACGGCGTCGATATCGGTTATGCGATTCCCAAGGAGGGCGCCGCCATCTGGTTCGACATGGTCGCCATGCCCGCCGATGCGCCAGACGCCAAGGCCGGTTACGCCTTCATGAACTACTTGCTGCAGCCCGACGTCATGGCCGGCATCAGCAACTACGTGCACTACGCCAACGGCAACGAACAGGCCGACAGTCTGATCGACCCCGCTATCAAGAACGACACCAAGGTGTATCCGAGCCCGGAAATGATGGGCAAATTGTTCGCGCTGGAAGCCATGCCGCTGAACATCGACCGGATCCGCACTCGCGTCTGGAACAAGATCCGTACCGGCAGCTGAAAAATCTGCCGGAGCGGGTTTTCCTCCGCTCCGGCAGCGGTATATGACGCCTGCAACTTGTGTTTATTTGGTTGATATCACTTCGCTGGCACCGCACTAATAAAGTGCAGGAAAGTGAGACGCGTCTAACAAAAAGTAACTTACCGATATTTAATATTTAAATAAGAAATCGTCAGACAATTAGGCAAACTCACCACACTTACAACATTCTTCCCGCCGCACGCGCTTTGTTTACGGGACTTTCCCGGAATAGTTCAATTTGATCTCAAAAAAACGCTAGACGTTAGATTTCAAATTGTGTCAGGTTTCTAACGCCTTCATTGGGCGAGTGATAGGACAATCTCGCCAGAGGTTGTCGCTATCGGACAAAAACTGTTCCATTGCTAAACAAGGAAGTGTGTTTATGTCGAAAGTAAAAGCTAATGCTATTGATACCGCCGAACAGGCTTTCCAGCTGAACGCGGCACCACTGGCCGCGCCAAGCTCGGCGTTCAACCAGATCAATAGCTTCAGCCATCAGTACGATCGTGGCGGCAACCTCACGGTCAATGGCAAACCCTCCTTCTCGGTGGATCAAGCCGCTACCCAACTGTTGCGAGACGGTGCCTCCTGGCACGACCTCGACGGCAGCGGCAAGATCGAACTGACCTATACCTTTCTGACGTCCAAAACCGCCAACTTCAGCGGCCTGGGAGTCACCGGTTTCAGTCAGTTCAGCGCCCTGCAGAAAACCCAGGCCGTGCTCGCCATGCAATCCTGGGCCGATGTCGCCAACGTGACCTTTACCGAAGCAGCCAGAGGTGGCGACGGCCACATGACCTTCGGTAACTACAGCGGCGGTCAGGAAGGCGCGGCGGCGTTTGCTTTCCTGCCAGGCACCGAGCCAGGCTATGACGGTCAGTCCTGGTACCTGACCGGCAGTGGGTACGACGTCAACAAAACCCCGGGCCTGAACAACTACGGGCGTCAGACCCTGACCCACGAAATTGGCCACACCCTGGGCCTGTCTCACCCTGGCGACTACAACGCCGGGACTGGCAACCCGACCTACAATGACGCGACCTACGGGCAAGACACCCGCGGCTACAGCCTCATGAGTTACTGGAGTGAAAGCAACACCAGCCAGAACTTCAGCAAGGGCGGTGTGGAAGCCTATGCCTCCGGCCCGCTGATGGACGACATTGCCGCGATCCAGAAGCTCTACGGCGCCAACCTGACCACCCGTACCGGTGACACCACCTACGGCTTCAACTCCAACGCCGGTCGCGATTTCCTCAGCGCGTCCTCTTCGTCGGACAAGCTGGTGTTCTCGGTGTGGGATGCGGGCGGCAAGGACACCTTCGACTTCTCGGGTTTCACCCAGAACCAGAAGATCAACCTCAATGAAGCCTCGTTCTCCGACGTTGGCGGCCTGGTGGGCAACGTGTCCATCGCCAAGGGCGTCACCATCGAGAACGCCATCGGTGGCTCGGGCAACGACCTGATCATCGGTAACAGCGCAGCCAACGAACTCAAGGGCGGTGCCGGCAACGACATCATCTGGGGCGGCGGTGGCGCCGACAAGCTGTGGGGTGGTTCGGGTTCGGACACTTTCGTGTTCGCAGCCAGTTCCGACTCCAAGCCGGGTGCGATCGATCAGATCCTCGACTTTGTCAGCGGTCTCGACAAAATCGACCTGACCGGTATCACCAAAGGCGCAGGCCTGCACTTCGTCAGCGCCTTCACCGGTGCGGCGGGCGATGCAGTCCTGACTTCCTCGGGCGGCAACAGCCTGCTCTCGGTGGACTTCTCCGGGCACGGCGTGGCTGATTTCCAGGTCAGCACCGTTGGCCAGGCAGCGCTCAGCGACATCGTGGCGTGATGTGAACCGGGAAAGCGGCGCGTGATGCGCCGCTTTCTTCACTTGCATCGCTTTGGCTGGTAAGCAAGGCTACGCGCCGGAGTGAAATTTCCTATGATCCAATTCGCTTTTACCCGCAAAGCGGCGGCGTACCTGTTGCCGGTGCTGATGATGATTTCTGGAGAAACAACTATGGCAAGCAGCCTGAGACTCGAAGACCCATCGGTATTTGCCGGACAGTGGCAAGCGACCCTGAGCGACCGCAACGACGCTCCCGAAGCCCAGGCTTTGCAGGACAAACCGTCGAACACCTGCCTGATCGACCTTGAAGCCAACCAGACGCTGGGCAAGGGCGCCGACTGCCTGAGCGCATGGCTGCAGGACAGCGCCATCGGCTGGTTTCCCGATCCGGACGGTCTTTCGATCACCGGCAAGGAAGGCTCAAGAATCCAGTTTTTCAGCCGACAACGTGATGGGCTTTATCTGAGCACTTTGAAGTCAGGCCTGGTGATTACACTTGAGCGAGCTGCCAAACAGCCCTGATCACCGGAACCAACTCACAGTTTAAATATAAGGCACCCCGTGACAGTTATAAGGCTCTCTTCAATAACACGGACGCCGGTTTTAATCGCAAAAGTTGTTATCGAAGTGTAAGCGGACACTGTCGGTGTATGTCCCGCCCCGTGTGCGGGCTATTAATTGAAGTCTCGCCAAGCACGGCGGGGAATATCATTTCAGGAATAATCAATGAAGATGGCGAAGGCCCCAGCCACCGCTCCCTTATTCAAGGCATTGGGTGACTATAAAAGCATTCTGATCAGCGTCGGATGCTTTACCGCACTGATTAACGTGCTGATGCTGGTGCCCTCTATTTATATGCTTCAGGTCTATGACCGGGTGCTGTCTTCGCAAAACGAAACCACGCTGGCGATGCTCTCGCTGATGGTCGTGGGATTCTTCGCGTTCATCGGCCTGCTGGAAGTGGTGCGCAGCTTCATCGTGATCCGCATCGGCAGCCAGCTGGAGCGTCGCTTCAACCTGCGGGTCTATCAGGCCGCGTTCGAGCGCAACCTGTTCAAGGGCGAGGGCAATGCCGGCCAGTCCCTGGGCGACCTGACCCACATTCGCCAGTTCGTCACCGGGCCTGCGCTGTTCGCGTTCTTCGATGCGCCGTGGTTCCCGGTCTATCTGTTTGTGATTTATCTGTTCAACGTCTGGCTCGGCGTCCTCGCCACTGCCGGCGCGCTGTTGTTGATCGCCCTGGCGTGTCTCAACGAATACATGACCAAGAAGCCGCTGGGCGAAGCCGCCGGTTACTCGCAAAAATCCAGCCAGCTGGCCACCAGCCACCTGCACAATGCCGAAACCATTCAGGCCATGGGCATGCTCGGCTCCTTGCGCAAACGCTGGTTCCAGGTGCATTCGCGCTTCCTCGGCCTGCAAAACCAGGCCAGCGACACGGGCGCGGTGATCAGCTCGCTGAGCAAGACCTTGCGCCTGTGCCTGCAATCACTGGTGCTGGGCCTGGGTGCCTTGCTGGTGATCAAGGGTGACATGACCGCCGGGATGATGATTGCCGGTTCCATCCTGATGGGCCGCGTGCTCAGCCCGATCGACCAGTTGATTGCCGTATGGAAACAGTGGAGCGGGGCGAAGCTGGCGTACCGCCGACTCGACTCCTTGCTGCAGGCTTATCCGCCGAGCGACGACGCCATGGCGCTGCCGCCGCCAAAGGGCCAGATCACCTTCGAACAAGTCAGCGCCGGCCCACCCGGGCAACGTACCGCGACCTTGCACATGGTCAATTTCAATCTGGCGGCCGGTGAAGTGCTGGGCGTACTGGGTGCTTCCGGTTCCGGTAAATCGACACTGGCGCGGGTGCTGGTCGGCGTGTGGCCAACCCTCGGTGGCACGGTTCGCCTGGACGGTGCCGACATTCATCGCTGGAATCGCGATGATCTCGGCCCATACATCGGCTACCTGCCGCAGGACATCGAATTGTTCAGCGGCACCATCGCCGAGAACATCGCCCGTTTCAGCGAGGCTGACCCGCAGAAGGTGGTGGCCGCCGCGCAACAGGCCGGCGTACACGAAATGATCCTGCGCATGCCGCAGGGCTATGACACGCAACTGGGCGAGGATGGCAGCGGTCTGTCCGGCGGCCAGAAGCAACGTGTAGCCCTGGCGCGTGCGCTGTACGGCACACCGAGCCTGGTGGTGCTGGATGAACCGAACTCCAACCTCGACACCGTCGGCGAAGCCGCATTGTCCAGCGCCATCGTGCAACTCAAGGCGCAGGGCACCACGGTGGTGCTGGTGACGCACCGTTCTTCGGTACTGGCCCAGGCCGACAAATTGCTGGTACTCGCCGATGGCCGTCTGCAAGCCTTCGGCCCGAGCCAGGATGTGCTCAAGGCGTTGTCCGGCAACCAGGCGCAACAACAGCCACAACCCACTGAAAAAACCGCGCAGGCACCGGGCGGGCTCAGCTTGAGCCGGCAGTACCAGCCCACGACAAGGAATTCGGGTGTATGAGCAGCGCGAGCATGAACACTGAAAACGAAGCAACGATGGAACACGCGTACATCACCGAACGCCCTGAGCGCGACGCTAAATTCTTCGCCCGCATGGGCTGGATTCTGGCACTGGCCGGCGCTGGCAGTTTCTTTGCCTGGGCCGCACTGGCACCGCTGGATCAAGGGATTCCGGTGCAAGGCACGGTGGTGGTCTCCGGTAAACGCAAGGCTGTGCAGTCGATGAGCAGCGGTGTGGTCAGCCGGATTCTGGTGCGCGAAGGCGAGATCGTAAAACAGGGTCAGCCGTTGTTCCGCCTCGACCAGACCCAGGTCGCCGCCGATGTGCAGTCGCTGCAGGCGCAGTACCGCATGGCATGGGCCAGCCTTGCGCGCTGGCAGGCTGAGCGCGACAACCTCAAGCAGGTGACGTTTCCGGCAGAGCTGAGCGACAACGCGGACCCGCGCCTGGCCCTGGTGCTGGAAGGTCAGCGCCAACTGTTCAGCAGCCGCCGCGAAGCGTACTCCCGCGAGCAGGCCGCCCTGCGCGCCAGCATCGAAGGCGCCACTTCGCAACTGGCCGGCATGCGCCGCGCCCGTACCGATCTCAACGCCCAGGCCGACTCCCTGCAACAGCAGTTGAGCAATCTGCAACCGCTGGCGGACAACGGCTACATCCCGCGCAACCGCTTGATGGAATATCAGCGTCAACTGTCGCAAGTGCAGCAGCAGCTGGCTGAGAACACCGGCGAAAGCGGCCGGGTAGAGCAGGGCATTCTTGAGTCGCGCCTGAAACTGCAACAGCACGGCGAGGAATACCAGAAGGAAGTCCGCACCCAACTGGCCGACGCGCAACTGAAAAGCGTCACCCTGTCCGAACAACTGACCTCCGCCGGTTTCGATCTGCAACACAGCGAGATCGTGGCGACGTCGGACGGCGTGGCCGTCAACCTCGGTGTGCACACCGAAGGCGCCGTGGTCCGTCAGGGCGAAACCCTGCTGGAAATCGTTCCGCAAGGCACGCGCCTGGAAGTGGAAGGGCACCTGCCGATCAACCTGATCGACAAGGTAGGCACGCACCTGCCGGTAGACATCCTCTTCACCGCATTCAACCAGAGCAAGACACCGCGTGTTCCCGGCGAAGTCAGCCTGATTTCCGCCGACCAGATGGTCGATGAGAAAACCGGCGTGCCGTATTACGTGTTGCGCAGCAGCGTCAGCGATCAGGCCATGGAGAAACTCAACGGCCTGGTGATCAAGCCCGGCATGCCGGCGGAAATGTTCGTGCGCACTGGCGAACGTTCACTCCTCAACTACCTGTTCAAACCGCTGCTCGACCGGGCCGGCTCCGCGTTGACTGAAGAATAAGGATGTTCGGCTGTATGAATAAGCTTTCCATGCTGGCGGCAGCGTTCGCGCTGCTCGCGGGCAACAGTGCAGTGGCGGCCATGGGGCCGTTCGAGATCTACGAACAGGCGTTGCGCAATGACCCGGTGTTCCTCGGCGCGATCAAGGAACGTGATGCAGGCCTTGAAAACCGGGCCATTGGCCGCGCCGGGTTGTTGCCGAAAGTCGGTTACAACTACAACAAGGGCCACAACACCTCGAAGGTCACGCAGCTCACCGATCGCGGCAACTTTACGGAAAACCGCAACTACAACAGTTACGGCTCCAACTTGACCCTGCAACAGCCGTTGCTCGACTACGAGGCCTACGCCGCGTATCGCAAAGGTGTGGCGCAGTCGCTGTTTGCCGACGAGAACTTCCGGGGCAAGAGCCAGGAACTGTTGGTGCGGGTGCTCGACAACTACACCAAGGCCTTGTTCGCTCAGGATCAGATCGACATCGCCCAGGCCAAGAAAAAGGCGTACGAGCAGCAGTTCCAGCAGAACGAGCACATGTTCAAGCAGGGCGAAGGCACGCGGACCGACATTCTCGAAGCCGAGTCGCGCTATGAACTGGCGACCGCCGAGGAAATCGAGGCCCGCAACGAACAGGATGCCGCGCTGCGTGAACTGGGTGCGCTGGTTGGTGTGCCGACAGTGGACATCACCGATTTGGCGCCGCTGGATCAGAACTTCCAGACCTTCGCGTTGATGCCGGCCAACTACGACACCTGGCACGAACTGGCAATCAGCAACAACCCGAACCTGGCGTCACAGCGCCAGGCAGTGGAAGTGGCCCGTTATGAAGTGGAGCGCAACCGCGCCGGGCACCTGCCGAAAGTCAGTGCCTACGCCTCGATGCGCCAGAACGAATCGGAAAGCGGCAACACCTATAACCAGCGCTACGACACCAACACCATCGGCATCGAAGTCAACGTGCCGTTGTACGCCGGTGGCGGGGTGTCGGCATCGACCCGTCAGGCCAGCCGCACCATGGAGCAGGCCGAGTACGAACTGGACGGTAAGACCCGCGAAACCCTGATCGAACTGCGTCGCCAGTTCAGTGCCTGCCTGTCCGGCGTCAACAAACTGCGCGCCTACCAGAAAGCCCTGACGTCGGCCGAAGCGCTGGTGGTCTCGACCAAGCAAAGCATTCTTGGCGGTGAGCGGACCAACCTGGACGCGCTGAACGCCGAACAACAACTGTTTACCACCCGCCGCGATCTGGCCCAGGCACGCTATGACTACCTCATGGCCTGGACCAAATTGCATTACTACGCGGGCACCTTGAGTGAGCAGGATCTGGCTCGGGTGGACGAAGCATTCGGGCAAGGCCCACGGACGCAATAGCACCGTAGTTTTTACACAAAACAACAAAAACGAGTGGTGAACATGGACGTACGCTTCAAGCCGGCTTCGGTCGGCACCCTGTTGCTTGTGATTTTTATCAACCCGGCCCAGGCGCAATACGTGGATTCGGGCAAACCCGGCGATCCAGCCAGTTGGCGCTCCGCCGAATTCCTGCGGGACTGGGGGCTGGACCGGATGCAGGCCGATCAGGCCTACGCCGCCGGTATCACCGGCAAGGGTGTGAAGATCGGTGCGCTGGACTCCGGTTTCGACGCGGCCCATCCCGAGTTCGCCAGTGACCGCTATCACCCGGTCTCGGCCAGCGGCAGCTATGTCGATGGCTCGCTGTTCACGGTCAACGGCACGCTTAACCCGAACAACGATTCTCACGGCACGCACGTGGTCGGCACCATGGGCGCTTCCCGTGATGGCAGCGGGATGCATGGCGTGGCGTTCAATGCGCAGATCTACGTCGGCAACACCAACAAGAACGACAGTTTTCTGTTCGGCCCCAATCCCGACCCGCGTTACTTCAAAGCGGTGTACGACGCACTGGCCGATGCCGGCGTGCGGGCGATCAACAACAGTTGGGGCAGTCAGCCGCCGGATGTCAGCTATCGAACCCTGGCGGATCTGCATGCGGCTTACGCCCAGCACTGGAACAAAGGCACCTGGCTCGATGCCGCCGCCGATGTTTCACGCCGCGGCGTGATCAACGTGTTCAGCGCCGGCAACAGCGGTTACCCCAACGCCAGTGTGCGTTCGGCGCTGCCGTATTTTCAGCCGGACCTGGAAGGCCATTGGCTGGCCGTGTCGGGGCTGGATCAGAGCAATCAGCAGAAATACAACCAGTGCGGTATCGCCAAATACTGGTGCATCACCACGCCGGGGGCAAAGATCGACAGCACCATTCCCGACGGCGGTTACGCGATCAAGTCCGGCACCTCGATGGCCGCGCCCCATGCCACCGGCGCTCTGGCGCTGGTGATGGAGCGTTACCCGTACATGAACAACCAGCAGGCGCTGGAAGTGCTGCTGACCACCGCCACTCAACTCGACGGCAGCGTGACGAGCGCACCGACCGAACGGGTTGGCTGGGGCGTCGCCAATCTGAAACGGGCGATGGGCGGACCGGGGCAATTGCTCGGCGCGTTCGACGCAAATCTGGCCACCGG
The DNA here is from genome assembly GCF_058801265.1 of Pseudomonas sp. GW822-FHT03F08. NCBI lineage: Bacteria > Pseudomonadati > Pseudomonadota > Gammaproteobacteria > Pseudomonadales > Pseudomonadaceae > Pseudomonas > Pseudomonas sp. GW822-FHT03F08. Next base: position 445,629 of record NZ_JBXANC010000002.1, read on the forward strand.
GCAACGCGATGTGTGGAGCAACGACATCTCCGACAAGGCGCTGATCCAGCGTCAGAGCGAAGACCTCGCCGAGCACAGTGCCTGGCAGCAAACCCTGCAAAGCAAAGGTTGGCAGAACGGAATTTCGGCAGGCGCCAGCCAACAGGACCAGACCGATTACGCTGTCGGTATGGCCCGTGATGCGGCCGCCGCCAATCGGGTGTATCAGGGCAGCCTGATCAAGTCCGGCGCCGGGCAATTGATTCTGACTGGCGACAGCACCTATCGCGGCCCGACCACGGTCAATGGCGGCCTGCTGAGCGTCAACGGTTCGCTGACGTCCGCCGTTACGGTTAATGACGGCGGCACCCTCGGCGGCTCCGGCCGGATCGGCGCACTGATCGCCAACAGCGGCAGTCGCGTGGCACCGGGCAATTCCATCGGCACCTTGAATGTGGCCGGTGACGTGACCTTCGCGCCGGGCTCGACCTACGCGGTGGAGCTGTCACCGACCGCCAGTGACCGCATCGTCGCCGGCGGCACGGCGTCCATCAGCGGCGCCTCCGTCAGTCTGTCGCTGGAAAACAGCCCGACCTTGCTCAGCACCGCTGAAGCGAAAAGCCTGCTCGGTCATCAGTACGACATTCTGCAAGCGGCCGGTGGCATCCAGGGTCAGTTCGGCGCCGTGGTGCCGGATTACCTGTTTATCGGCGGCAGCCTCGCGTACAGCGGCAACGGCATCGCGCTGAATGTCGAACGCAACGCGAGGTCTTTTGCCAGCGTCGGCCAGACCCCGAACCAGCGGGCCGTGGCCAGCGCCGTCGAAGGCATGGGCGCCGGTAACTCCGTGTACGAAAGCCTGTTGCTGTCGGCCACCGCCAGCGATGCACAGCAAGCCTTCCAGCAACTGAGCGGGGAAATCTACCCGGCCCTCGGTTCGGTACTGATCAACGACAGCCGCCAGCTGCGCGACGCCATCGGCGAACGCCTGCACGACGCAAACGCCGCGCAAAGCAACGGCTGGATCAAGGCCCTCGGCGCCTGGGGCACGACCGATTCGCAACACGACACCGCCGGCTACAGCACATCCATCGGCGGCCTGCTGGCAGGCGTCGACGGTGCGCTGGACGAGCAGACCCGCATCGGTCTGGTCACCGGTTACAGCGACAGCTCGTTGAGCATGGGTTCTGGCACGCATTCCTCGGCCAAGGTCGACAGTTACCACCTCGGCGCTTACGCCGGGCACAACATCGGCGACTGGCGTCTGAGCACCGGCGCGGCCTACAGCTGGCATCGCGCCGACGTCAAACGTGATCTGCAATACGGCGACGTCAGCGCCAAACAGAAAGCCAAGGTCGATGCCGCCACCACACAGGTATTTGGTGAAGCGGCCTATCGACTGAATCTGCAACCGCTGGTCCTGGAGCCGTTCGCCAATCTGGCCTACGTGCATCTGGACAGCGACGGTTTCACCGAGAAGGGCGACGCTGCAGCGTTGAAAAGCAGCGGCGACCAGCGTGACGCGGTGCTCAGCACCCTCGGCGTCAGGGCGATCAAGACAATCAACCTGTCGGGCACGCAAAAACTCGATGTCAGCGGCCATCTCGGCTGGCAGCACAGCCTCACGGACATCGAGGCCGAGCAGCATTTGCGTTTCGCCAGCGGCAGCGCGCCGTACAGCGTCGAAAGCTCGCCGCTGGTGCGCGACGCGGCGCTGGTCGGCGTGCAGGCCAGCCTCGCGCTGAGCCGCGACGTGCGGGTGAACCTTGATTACAACGGACAACTGGCCAACCGCGAGAAGACTCACGGCGTTGGCCTGAGCCTCAACTGGCAGTTCTGACTGATCGTTCCCACGCTCTGCGCGGGAACGCCTCACGGGCTGCATTCCCACGCGGGAGCGTAGGAACGATCAGGTTCTGAACAAACGGATTTTGTGCAACATCACTAAGGAAGGTCGCTGGATGAAAAATAACAACACCCCCGCGCAATCGGGTGGATGCTTTCGCCTGAAAACTCTCAATCGCGCCTTGCTTTGCGCCTTGGCCACCTGGGGTAGCGCACACGCTGCGCCCTATGTGGAAAGCGGCCGGGCAGGGGATGCCGCCAGTTGGCGCAGCGCCGAATTCCAGGCGGATTGGGGCCTGGGCGCGATTGGCGCAGATTACGCCTACGCCGCGGGTTACACCGGCAAAGGTGTGAAGCTGGGGATCTTCGACCAGCCGGTGTACGCCGCGCACCCGGAGTTTTCCGGGCCGAACAAAGTGGTGACCCTGGTCACCAGCGGCATTCGCGAATACACCGACCCGTACATCCCGGTCAAAGCCGGGGACGCGTTCCGTTATGACGGTTCGCCCTCGGTCGGTTCCGACGGCAAGCTCGGCGCCCACGGCACCCACGTTGGCGGCATCGCCGCCGGCAGCCGTGACGGTGGGCCGATGCACGGCGTGGCGTTCGGTGCGCAGATCATCAGCGCCGACAACGGCGACCCGGGTCCGGAAGACGGTATCGTGCGCGGCAACGACGGCGCGGTGTACAAGGCCGGCTGGGATGCCCTGATCGCCAGTGGCGCGCGGATCATCAACAATAGCTGGGGGATCGGCATCACCGACCGCTTCGATCTCGGCGGCCGTGACCCGGCGTACCCGCATTTCACCGTCAACGACGCGCAATTGCAGTTCAACGAGATCCGCACACTACTGGGTACCAAACCCGGCGGCGCCTACGACGGTGCAATCGCCGCCGCGCGCAGCGGTATCGTGACGATTTTCGCGGCGGGCAACGACTACAACCTGAACAACCCGGACGCCATCGCCGGCCTCGGTTACTTCGTGCCGGACATCGCGCCGAACTGGATCACCGTCGCCGCACTGCAAAAGAACCCGGATCTGGCCAGTGCCAATCCCTACATCATGAGTACGTTCTCTTCGCGCTGCGGCTACACCGCGAGTTTCTGCGTCTCGGCACCGGGTACGAAAATCTACAGCTCGATCATTGAAGGCACCAACGCCGACAACCTGACCACCGGCTACAAAAACTACAACGGCACCTCGATGGCCGCACCACACGTGGCCGGTTCCATGGCGGTGTTGATGGAGCGCTTCCCGTACATGTCCGGTGATCAGGTTGCCAGCGTGTTGCGCACCACGGCCACTGACCTTGGCGCACCGGGCATCGACGCCCTGTACGGCTGGGGCATGATCAACCTGCGCAAGGCCATCGACGGCCCGGCGATGTTTGTCACCGAACAAGACATTCCCGAAGAATTCCGCATCCAGGGCGCCTATGGCTCCGGCCAGTTCGTGGCCGACCTGCCAGGCATCGGCGCGATCATCGACGCCGGCAAACCCACCGAGCGCGTGTGCACCGACATCACCTGCGGTCTCGACACCTGGCGCAACGACATTTCCGGCCACGGCGGTTTGACCAAGCAAGGGATCGGCACCCTGGTCATGACCGGCGCCAACACCTACACCGGTCCGACCCTGGTCAATCAGGGGCGACTGGCGATCAATGGCTCGCTGCAATCGGCGGTCACGGTCAACGATGGTGGCATCCTCGGCGGTAACGGGCACATCGCGGCACTGACCGCGAAGAGCGGCGGTATCGTCGCGCCAGGCAACTCCATTGGCACCTTGAACGTGGCCGGTGACGTGACCTTCGAACCGGGTTCGACCTATTCCGTCGAAGTCTCGCCGACCAGCAGCGACCGCGTTGTCGCTGGCGGCACTGCAACCATCGAGGGCGCAACCGTTGCGCTGACGCTGGAAAACAGCCCGACACTGTTGACCACGACTGAAGTGAAATCGCTGCTTGGCAGCCAGTTCAACATTCTGCAGGCGGCGGGTGGCATTCAAGGGCGCTTCGGTCAGGTCTTGCCGAGTTATGCGTTTCTCGGCGGCACCCTCGATTACTCCTCGGGCGGTGTTCAACTGGACGTCGGGCGTAACGGCGCGTCGTTCGCCAGCGTCGGCCTGACCCCGAACCAGCGTGCCGTCGGTGCAGCCGCCGAACGTCTGGGCGCGGGCAATGCGTTGTTCGAAACCCTGTTGCTGTCGCCGACTGCCGCTGTCGCGCAGGACGCCTTCCAGCAACTGTCCGGCGAGATTCACCCGGCCATCGGCACCATGCTGATCAACGACAGCCATTACCTGCGCGATGCCGTGGGCGAACGTCTGCGCGAGCGGGATCTGTTCGACGCCGGCGCACCGACGGATGACCGCAGCAACGCCTGGCTCAAAGTGCTGGGCGCCTGGGGCAAGAGCGATGGCGGCTATAAAAATGCCGACTCCAACAGCTCCATTGGTGGCCTGCTGGCGGGTGTCGATGGTTTGATCGCTGAAGATACGCGTCTGGGTTTCGTTACCGGTTATAGCGACAGCTCTTTGAACATGGGCAGCGGCACGCACTCGTCGGCTTCGGTCGACAGTTATCACCTGGGTGCGTACCTGGGGCATCAGATCGATGCCCTGCGCCTGACCGCCGGCGCGGCTTACAGCTGGCATCGCATCGACGTCAAACGTGATCTGCAATTTGCCGGTGTCAGCGGCAAGCAGAAAACCAAACGCGATGCGACCACCGCGCAACTGTTCACAGAAGCAGCCTACGATCTCGGTCTGCAACCGATGAATCTGGAGCCGTTCGCCAACCTGGCTTACGTGCACCTGAACAGCGACAGCTTCACCGAGAAGGGTGATGCCGCCGCACTGAAGGGCGGTGAAGATAACCGCGACGCGGTGCTGTCGACCCTCGGTGTCCGCGCCAAGCGCACGTTTGCCCTGTCGGACAAACATCAGCTTGAACTGGGCGCGACTCTGGGCTGGCAGCACAACCTGAGCAGCGTGGATTCCGACAGCCACTTGGCCTTTGTCAATGGCAACAGTGCATTCACGGTGCAAAGTGCGTCGATGGATCGCGATGCGGCAGTGGTCGGCGTTCGTGCCGGCCTGGCGCTCAATCGCGATGTCCGGGTCAACCTGGACTACAACGGACTGATCGGTTCGAACGAGAAGGACCACGGTGTGGGCCTGACGCTGGACTGGCAGTTCTAAGGTGTAGCGGCAGTTCGGCAAAGAACTGCCGTTTTTGAAAGGAAGAGAGAGCACGACATGGGACTGTTTGACTACAAAAATGCCGACGGCAAAGCGTTGTACAGCGATGCCATCGCACTGACGCTGTATTCCTACACGCCGACCGGGCAGGCTTTGCCCGGCACCGGTTGGGCGCCACTGGGCGCCACGGCCCTGGGTTATCAAGGCAAGACCGACGCGAAAGGAACGTTCTTCGGCGAGAAGGACGGCTTCACCAGCGCCGAGGCGGAAGTGCTCGGCAAATACGACGCGGCGGGCAAGCTGATCGGTATCGGCGTGGCCTTTCGCGGCACGGGCGGGCTGGATTACAGCGACACCTTCGGTGACATGAAAAACAACCTGCTGGCAGCAATCGGGCCGGTGGATTACGCCACCAACTACGCGAAAAACGCGTTCGACAACCTGCTCAAGGCCGTGGCTGCCTTTGCCACGGCCCATGGCATCGCCGCCAAGGACGTGCTGATCAGCGGCCACAGCCTCGGCGGTCTCGGGGTCAACAGCGTGGCGGATCTGAGCGCGAGCAACTGGGGCGGGTTCTTCAAGGACGCCAACTACATTTCGTTCGCCTCGCCGACCCAGAGCAGCACCGGCACCAACGTGCTGAACATCGGCTACGAGAACGATCCGGTGTTCCGTGTGCTCGACGGCACCACGTTCAGCACGGCGTCGATGGGCAAACACGACAAGCCGCACGACTCGACCACCGACAACATCGTCAACTTCAACGATAACTACGCGTCCACCGCGCAGAACCTGGTGCCGTTCAGCATCGTCAATCCGCTGAACTGGTCGGCTCACAGCTCGCTGGGGTATGCCGATGGCCTGAACCGGGTGATCGACTCGAAGTTCTACAACCTCACCAGCCAGGACTCGACCATCATCGTGTCCAACCTGGAAGCATCTTCCCGGGGCAAGACCTGGGTCGAAGATCTGGGCCGCAGCGGTGAGCCGCACACCGGCAGCACCTTCATCATCGGCACCGACAGCAACGACTGGCTCAAGGGCGGGGCGGGCAACGACTTCCTCGAAGGCCGCGCCGGCGATGATCTGTTCCGCGATGACGGTGGCTTCAACATCCTGCTCGGCGGCCAGGGCCACAACACCTTCGATCTGCAGAAGCCGTTGCAGAACTTCAGCTTCGCCAACGACGGTGACGGCACGCTGTACGTGCGCGACGCCTACGGCGGCATCAGCATGACTCGCGACATCGGCGCGCTGGTGAGCAAGGAGTCGGGGTCGTGGTGGAGCAGCAAGGAAATCACCTGGACCGTCACCGGCAAAGGCCTGGCCAATGGCAGTGAACTGACCCAGTACAACCATTCGCTCAATGGCGGTGCTCTCGGCGACACGCTGAAGGCCACCGCTGACGGCGACTGGCTGTTCGGTCTGGGCGGCGACGATCACCTGTTCAGCGACAAAGCCCATGTGACCTTCGTCGGCGGCGCCGGCAACGACGTGATGAGTGCGGTGGGTGGCAACAACACCTTCCTGTTCAGCGGCGCCTTCGGCTTCGATGCGATCAATGGCTACCAGGGCAGCGACAAACTGGTGTTCATGGGCGTTCAGGGCGCAGGGCAGGGCTACGACTACAAGCAACACGCTTCGCAGTCCGGCGCCGATACCGTGCTGAAGATTGGCGACTATGCCGTGACCCTGATCGGGGTGGGTGTGGCTAACCTGTCCGACTCGAGTTTCGTGTTCGCCTGATTCCGTGTGGGAACCACCGCGGCTTGCGGCGGTTCCCATTGGGGTTGCATGACGCAAATGTTGTAACTGAAATGCTCCGGAACGCCTCGGGAGGGGCGCTTTGGTTGTGAGCTATCTCTGAATAATTCCAACAAAGAGAGAGGCAACAGCAATGGGTGTGTACGACTACAAGAACTTCAGCTCAGCGGATTCCAAGGCGTTGTTCACTGATGCCATGGCCATCACGCTGTACTCCTATCACAACCTCGACAACGGTTTCGCTGTCGGGTATCAGCACAACGGCTTCGGCCTCGGCCTGCCGGCCACGCTGGTTTCGGCGCTGATCGGCGGCACGGATTCGCAAGGCGTGATTCCCGGACTCCCGTGGAACCCCGACTCGGAAAAACTCGCTCTGGACGCCGTGAAAAAGGCTGGCTGGACGCCCATCACCGCCTCGCAACTGGGCTATGACGGCAAGACCGACGCTCGCGGAACCTTCTTCGGCGAAAAGGCCGGCTACACCAGCGCGCAAGTGGAAATCCTCGGCAAGTACGACGCCCAGGGCCATCTCACGGAAATCGGCATTGCCTTTCGCGGCACCAGCGGCCCGCGGGAAATCCTGATCGGCGACTCCATCGCCGACGCCATCAATGACCTGCTCGCCGCGTTCGGCCCCAAGGATTACGCCAAGAACTACGTTGGTGAAGCCTTCGGCAACCTGCTGAACGATGTGGTGGCCTTCGCCAAGGCCAACGGTCTCACCGGCAAGGACGTGCTGGTCAGTGGTCACAGCCTCGGCGGGCTGGCGGTCAACAGCATGGCGGACTTGAGCGGCGGCAAATGGGGCGGGTTCTTCCAGGACTCCAACTACATCGCCTACGCCTCGCCGACACAGAGCAGCACCGACAAAGTGCTCAACGTCGGCTACGAGAACGACCCGGTGTTCCGCGCGCTCGACGGCTCGACCTTCACCGGTGCATCGCTCGGCGTACACGACGCGTCGAAAGTGTCGGCGACCGACAACATCGTCAGCTTCAACGACCACTACGCTTCGAACGTGTGGAACGTGCTGCCATTCTCGATCGTCAACGTCCCGACCTGGATCTCGCACCTGCCGACAGCCTACGGCGACGGCATGAACCGGGTGATCGAGTCGAAGTTCTACGATCTCACCAGCCGTGACTCGACGATCATCGTCGCCAACCTGTCGGACCCGGCGCGGGCCAACACCTGGGTGCAGGACCTCAACCGCAACGCCGAAACCCACAAGGGCAGCACCTTCATCATCGGCAGCGACGGCAACGACCTGATCCAGGGCGGCAGCGGCAATGACTACCTTGAAGGACGGGCCGGCAACGACACGTTCCGTGACAGCGGCGGCTACAACGTCATTCTTGGCGGCGCCGGCAACAACACCCTCGACTTGCAGCAGTCGGTGAACAAGTTCGACTTCGCCAACGACGGCGCCGGCAACCTGTACATCCGCGATGCCAACGGCGGGATCAGCATCACCCGCGACATCGGCAGCATCGTCACCAAGGAGCCGGGTTTCCTCTGGGGCCTGTTCAAGGACGACGTGACCCACAGCGTCACGGCGGATGGCCTGAAGATCGGCAACAACGTCACCCAGTACGAGTCGAGCGTGAAGGGCACCAGTGGCGTCGACACCCTCAAGGCCCACGCCAGCGGTGACTGGCTGTTCGGCCTGGACGGCAACGATCACCTGATCGGTGGCGTGGGCAACGACGTGTTTGTCGGCGGCGCCGGCAATGACCTGATGGAGTCGGGTGGCGGGGCGGATACGTTCCTGTTCAACGGCGCGTTCGGCCAGGATCGGGTGGTGGGATTCACCGGCAACGACAAACTGGTGTTTCTCGGCGTGCAGGGCGTGTTGCCGGGCGATGACTTCCGCGCCCATGCCACCTCGGTGGGGCAGGATACGGTGCTGAAGTTCGGCGGTGATTCCGTGACGCTGGTCGGGGTTTCGCTGAGCAGTCTCAGTGCCGATGGCATCGTGATCGCCTGAGGGTGACGGTGGAGAGGGAATTCTTTCCCTCTCCACATCAAAAGTGACTCATTGGCCACTACCTGACTCAAACCCCTGCACCAACAGGAAATGCGGACTAAAGCCAATGACGATGTAACCGTCATGTATAGGCAAGCCGCCATTGAGTACAGGAGATTCAAACGTGAAAGGTTTCAAGGGGTATATCGGTATCGTCGGGTTGGCGCTGCTTTCGGCCAACGCCTGGGCCGATCTGCCTCATAGCTCGATTCTGAGCCGCTATGGCGTCAGTACCGATGAATTGCCAAAGCCGGTCGAAAGCGATGAAGTCAAACCCGTTGAAGAGAAAAGCCGCTTTCATATCCAGCCCGAACAACCGTTCGTGACCGTGCGTATCGGCGAAAACAATGAGCCCGAAATGACCGGCAACCTGAGCATCGACCGCATGGCGCAACAGGAGCGTCAACGTTGCCAGCGCTTGCAGGAAGAAATGGTCCGGCGCGGTGAACGCGCGTTGAACTGCGACGGCACCCTTCCGGGCATGGCATTACCCCGCTGAAGAATGCAAAAAGGCTGCGCTCCAACAGGATTGCAGCCTTTTTTGATGGGGTAACCGTCAATCTTCCTTGCGCACCGTGGCCACTTCGTCGGACTTCACGCGGATCTTCGCGCCGGAAATGTCCCGGAACTCATAAAAACCATCGTCGGACTTGGTCTTCGGCATGTCCTGGGTCAAATACTGCGTGCCGTTCTGCAACGTCACCACCGTCGGGGTCGAGCAACCGGCCAATGCCAGCAAAGCCACAGCTGCCATCGGCATAGCCATTTTTCTGAAATTCATACCCAGCGTTCCTCATTCAATTCGACCGATGCCGGTCTTCTAACGCGGTTGGTGCCGAATAGCCCGCAAAAGTTCGATGGACTGGCGAAAAAACCCGAATCGCGGATGCCACTGATCCTTTTCCGTTTGCACCCGGCGGGGCGGAACTGGTATCTGTACGCATAACCAGTATTCGTTCGCCATGGCCCCTTATCACCGTGACTTCCAGCCCCCTCGACGATCCGTTCTATTACCTCAACAACTTCCGGCAAGTGCTTGACTGGCTTGAGCTTCGTTATGCCGATGTGATGAGCGAAACGGAACATGCTTTCATCCGTGACTTCAAGGCACTGCCTCGCGGGTCCCAGGGTTTGCTGGTGCGGATGGTGATGCGCAAGGGCGTGCATTTTCGGGCGGGCAAGCTCAGTTATGCGGAAATTGGCGACATCGCGTTGGCCGCGCAGCCGTTGCTCGACCACGGGTGGCTGGACGAGCAGGCGCTACTGTCGATGCCGGAGCTGTTCGATCTGTTGCTGAAGGTCGAAGTCCTGCAAGCGTTCGGCCCGGCGATCGACACGCCCAAGGGCCGTAAAGTCGACTGGCTGCCGGTCCTGCATGAGCAGTTTCCCGAATCACGCCGCTGGCACGACTGGTGCCCGGCGATTGCAGATCGATTGTTCAGCCTGACGCTGATGGACCTGTGCGACCGGTTTCGCCTGATGTTCTTCGGCAACCTGTATCAGGATTGGTCGGAGTTTGTCCTCGCTGATCTCGGGATCTTCACCTACGAAAAAGTCGAATTCAGCGCCGATTCCCGGGGCCTGCGCAGCCGGGCCGACGTCGATGCCTGCCTGTTCCTGCACGATTGTCAGCAACGTTTCGAAGCGGGCGAGGCGCTGGAGCCGATTACCGAAGAGCTGAGCGCTTTGCAGTTCGACAACCCGTGGCTGCAACGTCGACTCGGCAAGTTGCTGTTCCAGATCGGCCAGCATTGCGAACGCATCGGAGCGTTTGCCCTGGCCTTGAGCCTGTATCGCGACTGCGCCTACCCCGGCGCGCGGTTGCGGATGATTCGGGTGCTGGAGCGCTGTGGCGAATATGCGCTGGCGCTGGAGTTGGGCACGCTGGCCGAACAGGCGCCGGAAAGCGCCGCCGAACAACAGGGCCTGCAACGGGTGCTGCCACGTCTGCGGCGCAAACTCGGCGGGCCGGCGCTCAAACGCGTTGCGCCAAGACCGGTGGAACGGCTGGATCTGCACTTGGAACGGCTCGATCCGGCGCTGTCGGTGGAATATCACGTGCAGGCGCACCTGCATGAAGACGCAGGCCCGGTGCATTACGTGGAAAACAGCCTGATCAATTCACTGTTCGGCCTGTTGTGCTGGCCGGCGGTTTTCGCGCCGCTGCCGGGCGCGTTTTTCAATCCGTTCCAGCGTGGGCCGGCAGATTTGCTTCATGAGGATTTTCAGGGCCGTCGGGCCGAACTGTTCGAGGCCTGCCTGGCGGAACTCGACGACGGCCGTTATGCCGACACCATCCGCAGCCGATTTGCCACCAAGTGGGGCATTCAGTCGCCTTTCGTGTTCTGGGGGGCGCTCAATGAAGAACTGCTGGAACAAGCGCTGACCTGCCTGCCGGCCGAACACCTCAAGCACTGGTTCAATCGCCTGTTGCTGGACATCAAGGCCAACCGCGCCGGCATGCCGGACCTGATCCAGTTCTGGCCGCAGCACAAGACCTACCGGATGATCGAAGTCAAAGGCCCCGGCGACCGCTTGCAGGACAACCAGCTGCGCTGGCTGGATTTCTGCCATACGCACCAGATGCCGGTGGCCGTGTGTTACGTGCAATGGGCGGAGCAGGGCGCTTGAGCTACAGCATTGCGGTGCGGGCGTTGTGCGAGTTCACTGCCAAGTGCGGCGATCTGGACTTGCGCTTCACACCGTCGCCCACCGCGCTGGAAGGCATCGCCGGTCACCGCACCGTCGCCTCGCGGCGCAATGACGCCTATCAGAGCGAAGTCGCGCTGGAAGGTGAATTTTGCACTTTGAAGGTCAAGGGCAGGGCGGACGGCTACGATCCGACGCAGAACTGTCTGGAGGAAGTCAAAACCTACCGTGGCGACCTGAGCAAACAACCGGCCAACCACCGCGCGCTGCACTGGGCGCAGGCGAAGATCTACGGTTGGCTGATGTGTTGCCGGTTGCAGCTGGAGCAGATCAATCTGGCGCTGGTGTACTTCGATATCGTCAGCGAAAAGGAAACCTGTCTAGTCGAGGCCTTCAGCGCCGATACCTTGCGCGAATTCTTCGAACAGCAATGCGGCTTGTTCCTGGCATGGGCCGAACAGGAAATGGCCCACCGTGAGGCCCGCAATCACGCGGCGCAGCAGTTGAACTTTCCCCATCCAGAGTTCCGCACCGGCCAGCGTCATCTCGCCGAATCGGTGTTCAAAGCCGTCAGCACCGGCCGCTGCCTGATGGCCCAGGCCCCCACCGGCATCGGCAAGACCCTCGGCACGCTGTTCCCGATGCTCAAGGCGCTGGCGCCGCAGCAACTGGACAAGGTGTATTTCCTGACCGCCAAGACCCCAGGGCGCAAACTCGCGCTGGACGCCGCTCAAGTATTGTTCGATCGCAGCGAAACCCTGCCACTGCGGGTGCTGGAGATGGTCGCCCGGGACAAGGCTTGCGAGCATCCCGACAAGGCCTGTCATGGCGAGTCCTGCCCGTTGGCCCAAGGATTTTACGATCGACTGCCGGCGGCACGTGAAGCCGCCAGCCGATTGCAATTGATGGATCAGGCAGCGCTCCGCGATGTCGCCGCGCAACACTCGGTGTGCCCGTATTACCTGAGCCAGGAAATGGCGCGCTGGGCCGATTTGGTGGTGGCGGACTACAACTATTACTTCGATTTCAGCGCGCTGCTGTTCGGCCTGGCCCAGCTCAATCAATGGAAGGTCGCGGTGCTGGTGGACGAGGCGCACAACCTGGTCGAGCGCGGGCGGCAGATGTACAGCGCCACCCTCGATCAGGCAATCTTCAATGGCGTGCGCAAAACCGCGCCCGAGGCTTTGAAAAAGCCTTTGCAGCGGGTCAACCGTGAATGGAATGCCCTGCACAACGCGCAACTGGCGCCGTATCAGGCTTACGACAAGGCGCCGGAAAAACTCCTGCAAGCGATCACGTCGTGCAGCGCGAGCATCGGCGATTACCTCAACGACCACCCGCAAGGACTCGACAGTGGCTTGCAGAATGTCTACTTCGAAATGCTGCAATTCGGTCGCGTAGCGGAGTTGTTCGATGCGCATTACCTGTTCGACATCAGCAAGCGCGACCTCGACCGCAAACGCCCGTTATCGCAACTGTGCCTGCGCAACGTGGTGCCGGCCGCGCTGCTCGGCCCGCGCCTGAAAGCGGCCCGCAGCAGCGTGCTGTTCTCCGCGACCCTCAGCCCGCGCCACTATTACGCCGACTTGCTCGGCACCCCGGCCGATACGGTGTGGATCGACGTTGAATCGCCGTTCAGCGCCGAACAGCTGCAAGTGCGGATCATCAGCCAGATCTCCACCCGGTTCACCCATCGCCAGGCATCGCTGGAGCCGATTGTCGAGCTGATCGCCCGCCAGTTTGGCGAGCGCCCGGGCAACTATCTGGCGTTCTTCAGCAGCTTCGATTACCTGCAACAGGTCGCGCAACTGCTCGCAGAACGGCATCCGCACATCACGCTCTGGCAGCAATCGCGGGGCATGGCCGAAGGGCAGCGGCAGGCGTTTCTCGATCAGTTCACGACGCACAGCCAGGGCATCGGTTTTGCGGTACTCGGCGGCGCGTTCGGCGAAGGTATCGACCTGCCCGGCGCCCGGCTGATCGGTGCCTTCGTCGCCACGCTGGGTCTGGCGCAGCTCAACCCGGTCAATGAACAGATGAAACGGCGCATGGCGGCGATCTTCGGTGCCGGTTATGACTACACCTACCTGTTCCCCGGCGTGCAGAAAGTGGTGCAAGCCGCCGGGCGGGTGATCCGCACCCAGCAGGATCGCGGTGTGGTCATGCTGATCGACGACCGTTTCGCCGAGAGCCGGATCCAACAGTTGTTGCCGCGCTGGTGGCAGCTCGACCATGCAGATGCGCCTTTCCAATCCGCCGGTTTGACGCATACTCCTGTTATTGAAAATCTGCTTTGAGCCAAGCCTGATGAGCGAGAACAAGAAGTCCGCTGCGATCGAAGAAATGCGCTTTCGCCTGTTGATCGATGCCGTGGTCGATTACGCGATCTACATGATCGACCCCAGCGGCATCATCACCAGCTGGAACTCCGGGGCCAAACGCTTCAAGGGTTATGAGGAAGCCGAGATTCTCGGCGAGCACTTTTCGCGGTTCTACACCGATGAAGATCGCGCCGTCGGCATGCCGCAGCGCGCACTGGATACGGCGATCCGCGAAGGGCGGTTCGAAGGTGAAGGCTGGCGGGTGCGCAAGGACGGCACGCACTTCTGGTGCCACGTGGTGATCGACCCGATTTTCAGCCCGAGCGGGCAATTGCTCGGGTTTGCCAAGATCACCCGCGACCTTACCGACCGCAAGATGGCCGAGGAAACCCTCAAGCAAAGCGAACAGCAGTTCCGGCTGCTGGTGCAGGGCGTTACCGATTACGCGATCTACATGCTCAGCCCGGAAGGTCGCGTAACCAACTGGAACCCCGGCGCGCAGCGGATCAAGGGTTATGCGCCGGACGAAGTCATCGGCAAGCATTTCTCGATGTTCTACACCCCGGAAGACCGTGAAATAGGGGAGCCGCAACGCGCCCTGGAAACCGCCGTGCGCGTAGGGCGCTTCGAGAACAAGAGCTGGCGCCTGCGCAAGGACGGCACGCGGTTTCTGGCGCATGTGGTGGTCGATGCGATTCGCGGCGAGACCGGCACGCTGCTCGGCTTTGCCAAGATCACCCGGGACGTGACCGAAGCCCACCAGGCGCAACTGGCACTGGAGCAAACCCGCGAGGCGCTGTTCCAGGCGCAGAAGATGCAGGCCATCGGCCAACTCAGCGGCGGTATCGCCCATGACTTCAACAATCTGCTGACGGTGATCCTCGGTAACCTGGAGATCGTGCGCAAACGTGTCGGCGACGATCCGAAGGTCAGTCGTCTGCTGGAAAACGCCACCCAGGGCGCATTGCGTGGGGTGTCACTGACCCAGCGCATGCTGGCCTTCGCCCGGCGCCAGGAACTCAAGACCGAAGCCGTGGACATTCCGAAACTGGTGCAAGGCATCACCGGCCTGCTGCGCAGTTCACTGGGGCCGGGGATTCGCATCGAAACGCAGTTTCCGGAAAATCTCGAAACGGTGCTGGCCGATACCAACCAGCTCGAACTGGCGGTGCTCAACCTGGCCACCAACGCGCGGGATGCGATGCCCGAGGGCGGCAGCGTGGTCATCGGCGCGCAGCCGCAAGTGGTTCTGGAACAGAGCCAGTCGAGCCTGGCAGCGGGGCGTTATGTCTGCCTGAGCGTGACCGACACCGGCGAAGGCATGGACGACGAGACACTGGCCTCGGCGACCGATCCGTTCTTCACCACCAAAGGCCTGGGCAAGGGCACGGGGCTGGGGTTGTCGATGGTGCACGGCTTCATCGAACAGTTGGGCGGGCGTTTCATTCTTAAAAGCGTGAAGGGGCAGGGGACTTGTGCGGAACTCTGGCTGCCGGTCGCCGTCGACGGGGTGGCGGCCAAACCTCTGAGCCCGAGGCCATCCACGGCGTCAGTGCCGCGACTCAGTGTTCTGGTGGTGGACGATGACAGCCTGGTGCGCACCAGTACCAGCCTGTTGCTGGAGGATCTCGGGCACCGGGTCATCGGCGCGGCCTCCGGTGCGCAAGCTCTGGAATTGTTCGACCAAGGGGAAGTCATCGACCTGATGATCACCGACATGGCCATGCCGAAGATGAGCGGAGCGCAACTGGCCCACGCGGTGCGTTTGCTCAAGCCGGACCTGCCGATCATCCTGGCCACCGGTTATGCCGAGCGCCTCGAAGGCTTTGCGGCGGAGTTGCCGCGGCTGTCGAAGCCGTTCAATCAGATGAATCTGGTGGAGATCATCGCCCAGTCGATGAAATGACAAAAAAGAAGCCCGGCCATGAAGGCCGGGCTTTTTTTTGCGTCGGTGTCAGGCCTTGCGTTCGGCCAGACTGCGTTCCATCCGCGCGATGCCTTCTTCCAGCAGCGAGCGCGGGCAAC
Source organism: Pseudomonas sp. GW822-FHT03F08 (assembly GCF_058801265.1). Classification (NCBI taxonomy): domain Bacteria; kingdom Pseudomonadati; phylum Pseudomonadota; class Gammaproteobacteria; order Pseudomonadales; family Pseudomonadaceae; genus Pseudomonas; species Pseudomonas sp. GW822-FHT03F08. Next base: position 461,441 of record NZ_JBXANC010000002.1, read on the forward strand.
CGAAGTTCAGGCGCACGAATTGCTGGCTGTGATCACCGAAATCCAGTCCCGGGCTGAGCCCGACGCGGGCCTGTTCGAGGAAGAACTGCTGCGGATTGTCCAGCCCAAGCGCCGAGCAATCGAGCCACGCCAGATAAGTGCCCTGTGGCACGTTGATCGTCACGCCCGGCAGACGGCTACGAACCGCTTCGACCAGAAAATCACGGTTGGCTTGCAGGTATTGTTTGAGTTCCTTCAGCCACGGGCCGGCCTCGCTGTAGGCCACGCGAGTGGCTTCCATACCCAGCGGATTGACGCTGTCGACCATGCCGCAGCGGGCGTGGTTGACCCGTTCGCGCAGGGCACTGTCCTGAATGATCATGAACGAGGTCTTGAGGCCGGCAATGTTGTACGCCTTGCTCGCCGACATCAGGGTGATGGTGCGACGGGCGATCTCCGGGCTCAGGGACGCGGTCGGTATGTGCACGCGACCGTCGTAGCACAGCTCGGCATGAATCTCGTCGGAGATGATCCAGGCGTCCTGCGCCACGCAGATGTCCGCGACCGCTTGCAGTTCTTCACGGCCAAAGACTTTGCCGATCGGGTTGTGCGGGTTGCTCAGCAACAGGGCGCCGCCACCGATCAGGGATTCACACAAGGCGTCCAGCGGCGTGGCGTAGGTGCCGTCGGCCTGGGCGGTGAATTCCAGCTCGACCCGGTTCAGACCCCAATGGCCTGGCGCGTGACGCAGCGGCGGGTAGTTCGGGGTTTGTACGACGACATTCTGCTGCGGTTGCACCAATGCCTTGAGCGCCATGTTGAAACCCGACTCGACACCCGGCAGGAACACCAGCTCCTGTGGTTTCACGCGCCAGGCGAATTTGTCCCACAGGTCGGCGACGATGGCCTCGCGCAGGTTGTCCTGGGCCACGCTGTAACCCACTAACGGGTGCAGCAGACGCTGTTGCAGCGCCTCGATGACCACCGGGGGGGCCGCGAAATCCATGTCAGCGACCCACATCGGCAACACATCGGCCGTGTAGCGGCTCCACTTGGTGCTGCCGGTGTTGTGGCGGTCGAATACCTGATCAAAATCGAAAGTCATGCGCGGTCTCTGAAGGCGGAGATGGGTCGTGCCCGGGATGATAAACCTCCATCCCCTGTGGGCGCGAACTTGTGACCGATGAATGGCCGACGGTCGGTTTTCACACTGGGCAAGCGCACGTTGTCTAGAGTGAAAGGATCGGCATTTGTCTGCCGCAACCGTGTTTGTCCAGAAAAACCCGGCTCAAGTACCGGGTTCCACCTGATCAGGAGTGCACGATGGATCTCAGCCGTCGTCAGTTCTTCAAGGTCGCCGGTATCGGCCTTGCAGGCTCTAGCCTGGGCGCGTTGGGCATGGCCCCGACGCTGGCCTTCGCCGAGCAGGTGCGCCACTTCAAGCTTGCCCACACCCATGAAACCCGCAACACCTGCCCGTATTGCTCGGTCGGTTGCGGCTTGATCATGTACAGCCAGGGCGATACGGCGAAGAACGTTGCGCAAAACATCATCCATATCGAGGGCGACGCCGACCACCCGGTCAACCGCGGCACCCTGTGCCCGAAAGGCGCAGGTCTTCTGGACTTCATTCACAGCCCCGGCCGCTTGCAGTACCCGCAGGTGCGCAAGCCCGGCAGCAGCGAATGGACCCGGATCACCTGGGACGAAGCGCTCGACCGCGTCGCCGACCTGATGAAGGCCGACCGCGACGCCAATTTCGTCGAGAAGAACGCCCAGGGGCAAACGGTGAACCGCTGGCTGACCACCGGGTTCCTCGCGGCCTCGGCGGCGTCCAACGAAGCGGGCTACATCACCCACAAGGTGGTTCGCAGTCTCGGCATGCTGGGGTTCGATAACCAGGCGCGTGTCTGACACGGCCCGACGGTGGCAAGTCTTGCCCCGACGTACGGCCGTGGAGCCATGACCAACACCTGGACCGATATCGCCAACGCGAATCTGATCCTGGTGATGGGCGGCAACTCCGCTGAAGCGCATCCGTGCGGCTTCAAATGGGTGACCGAAGCCAAGGCGCACAACGCCGCGCGGCTGATTGTGGTCGACCCCAGGTTTACCCGAACCGCCTCCGTGGCCGATTACTACGCGCCGATTCGCACCGGCAGCGACATCGCGTTCATGGGCGGGCTGATCAACTACCTGCTGACCGAGGACAAGATCCAGCACGAATACGTGCGCAACTACACCGACGTGTCGTTCATCGTCAAAGCCGGATTCGGCTTCGAGGACGGACTGTTCACCGGTTACGACGCGGCCAAACGCAGCTATACCGACAAATCCAGCTGGGGTTACGAACTGGGCGAGGACGGCTTTGCCAAGGTCGACCCGACCCTGCAGGACCCGCGCTGCGTCTATCAGCTGATGAAGCAGCATTACAGCCGCTACAACATCGACCTGGCGAGCCAGATCTGTGGCATGCCGGTCGATGCAATGAAAAAGATCTGGGAGGAAATCGCCACTTGCTCTACGCCGGGCAAGACCATGACCATTCTCTACGCGCTGGGCTGGACCCAGCACTCGATCGGCTCGCAGATCATCCGCAGTGCGGCGATGGTGCAACTGTTGCTGGGCAACGTCGGCATGCCGGGTGGCGGGGTCAACGCCTTGCGCGGGCACTCGAACATTCAGGGCCTGACTGACCTCGGGTTACTGTCGAACTCGTTGCCGGGTTACCTGACGCTGCCGACCGACGCCGAACAGGACTACACCGCCTACATCAAAAAACGCACGCAATTGCCGTTGCGGCCGGGGCAGTTGTCCTATTGGCAGAACTACAGCAAGTTCCACGTCAGCCTGATGAAAGCCTGGTACGGCGCCAATGCCACGGCCGAAAACCACTGGGCCTACGACTACCTGCCGAAACTCGACATCCCCAACTACGACATCCTCAAGGTGTTCGACCTGATGGGGCAAGGCAAGGTCAACGGCTACATGTGCCAGGGCTTCAACCCGATTGCTGCGCTGCCGGACAAGAACCGGGTGATGGCGGCGCTGGCCAAACTGAAATGGTTGGTGGTGATGGACCCGCTGGCCACAGAAACCTCGCAGTTCTGGGAAAACGTCGGGCCGTACAACGATGTGAAGAGCGCCGATATCCAGACCGAAGTCATTCGCCTGCCGACCACCTGCTTTGCCGAAGAGGACGGCTCGCTGGTCAACAGCAGCCGCTGGTTGCAATGGCACTGGAAAGGCGCCGACGGCCCGGGCGAGGCGCGTACCGACGTGCGGATCATGACCGAGCTGTTCATGCGCCTGCGTCAGCGTTATCAGACCGAGGGCGGGGCCTATCCCGATCCGATCCTCAAACTGTCCTGGCCGTACAAGATTCCGGAAGAACCGTCGCCGGAAGAAATCGCCAAGGAGGTCAACGGCTACGCCACCACCGATTTCACCGACGCCACGGGCGCGGTGATCAAGGGCAACTCGCAACTGGCGGCGTTCGCCCAGCTCAAGGATGACGGCAGCACGGCGTCCGGTTGCTGGATCTTCTGCGGCAGCTGGACCGAGGCCGGTAACCAGATGGCCCGGCGCGACAATTCCGATCCTTACGGCATGCATCAGCATCAGGGCTGGGCGTGGGCCTGGCCGGCCAACCGGCGGATTCTCTACAACCGCGCCTCGGCGGATGTGTCGGGCAAACCGTGGGACCCGAAAAAACGTCTCGTGTGGTGGAACGGCAAGGCCTGGGGCGGCACCGACGTGCCGGACTACAAGGCCGACGTGCCGCCGGAAGCCGGGATGAACCCGTTCATCATGAACCCCGAAGGCGTGGCGCGGTTCTTCGCCGTCGACAAGATGAACGAAGGGCCATTCCCCGAGCACTACGAGCCGTTCGAAACGCCGATCGGCATCAACCCGCTGCACCCGGACAACAAGAAAGCCACCAGCAACCCGGCGGCGCGGATCTTCGATTCGGTGTGGGACAGCCTCGGCGTGGCCAAGGATTACCCGTACGCCGCCACCAGCTATCGGCTGACCGAGCATTTCCACTTCTGGAGCAAACACTGTCGGCTCAATGCGATCGCCCAACCGGAGCAGTTCGTGGAAATCGGCGAAGTGCTGGCGAAAGAGAAGGGCATCGCTGCCGGTGACCGGGTGCGGGTCAGCTGCAAGCGCGGGTTCATTGAAGCGGTGGCGGTGGTGACCAAAAGGATCCGGCCGTTGCAGGTCAACAACCAGGTGGTGCACCAGATCGGCATTCCGCTGCACTGGGGTTTCACCGGCCTGACGCGTCACGGTTACCTGACCAACACCCTGGTGCCGTTCCTCGGCGATGGCAATACCCAGACCCCGGAATCCAAGTCATTCCTGGTCAACGTGGAGAAACTATAAATGGCCAGCCAAGACATCATTGCCCGCTCGGCCACCACGACCCCGGCACCCTCGGTGCGCAATCAGGAGGAAGTCGCCAAGCTGATCGACACCACCAAATGCATCGGCTGCAAGGCCTGCCAGGTCGCGTGCTCGGAATGGAACGAGTTGCGCGACGAGGTCGGCCACAACCACGGCACCTACGACAACCCGCAGGATCTGAGCGCCGAATCGTGGACGTTGATGCGTTTTACCGAGCACGAAACCGACGCTGGCAACCTCGAATGGCTGATCCGCAAGGACGGCTGCATGCACTGCGCCGAGCCTGGTTGTCTGGCGGCATGCCCGAGCCCGGGGGCGATCATCAAGCACGCCAACGGCATCGTCGACTTCGATCAGGATCACTGCATCGGTTGCGGTTATTGCATCACCGGTTGCCCGTTCAACATTCCGCGCATTTCTCAGAAGGATCACAAGGCCTACAAATGCACGCTGTGTTCGGACCGGGTGGCGGTAGGGCTGGAACCGGCCTGCGTGAAAACCTGCCCGACCGGGGCGATTGTCTTCGGCTCCAAAGAGGACATGAAGACCCACGCCGCCGAACGCATCGTCGACCTCAAGAGCCGTGGTTTCGACAATGCGGGCCTGTATGACCCGGCAGGCGTCGGCGGCACGCATGTCATGTACGTGCTTCATCATGCCGACACGCCGAAGATCTACGCCGGGCTGCCGGAGAATCCGGCGATCAGTCCTTTGGTAGGGTTGTGGAAAGGCATCAGCAAACCCCTGGGCCTGCTGGCCATGGGGGCGGCGGTGCTGGCCGGGTTCTTCCATTACGTGCGGATCGGCCCGAACCGCACCGAAGAGGATGATCACCCGGAACCGCCCGACACCTCGGTACACGTGGTCGACCCGGCGGTGCACACCTTCGATCCACGCGGGGAGGACCGGCCATGAGCAACAAGACGATCCTGCGTTACACCGCCAACCAGCGCACCAACCACTGGCTGGTGGCGATTCTGTTCTTCATGGCCGGGCTTTCGGGGCTGGCGCTGTTTCATCCGTCGATGTTCTGGCTGACCAACCTGTTCGGCGGCGGGCCGTGGACGCGGGTTCTGCACCCGTTCATGGGTGTGGTGATGTTCGTGCTGTTCCTTGGCCTGGTGTTTCGTTTCTGGCGTTCCAACTTCTTCATCGACAACGACTGGAAGTGGCTGCGGCGCATCGACCGGGTGCTGGTCAATGACGAAGAGACTGTGCCGCCGGTGGGCAAATACAACGCCGGGCAAAAAATGCTGTTCTGGACTTTACTGCTGTGCATGCTCGGGCTGTTGTTCACGGGGCTAGTGATCTGGCGCGCGTACTTCAGTCATTACTTCGGCATCACCACGATTCGCTGGGCGATGTTGCTGCATGCACTGGCGGGGTTTGTGCTGATCCTGAGCATCATCGTGCACATCTATGCCGGCATCTGGATCAAGGGCTCGGTGGACGCGATGCTGCATGGTTGGGTCAGTCGCGCCTGGGCCAAGAAACATCACGCACTCTGGTATCGCGACGTGGTTTCCAAGGAAACACCGGAGCGACCGGTCACCAAAAAGGGCTGACATTTGCCAACCATTCTTGAACCCGGGGAAATCGAAGCGGCGGCCAGTGCGCCGCCGTTTCTATATTTGCCGCCGCACAATCTTTTCCTGCTGCGCGCCGAACGTCTGGAACGCTTGGCGGACGGCCATCCGCTGGCCGACTACCTGCGCCTGATCGCCGGATTGTGTCGCGTGCAGCAGCAGATCCTCGACGATCCGCCCTCGACCGGGCCAATCGACGAGCAACGGATCGAAGTCTGCCGGCAACATGGCATGCCGCCATTCGCCGCCGACACCTTGATCCGTGAGGACGCGTGGCAGGCGTACCTCGACGCCTTGCTGCAACGCTACAACGCACCGGAGCAAACCGCCGTGGCCGAAGCGCTGACAACGTTGCGACTTGCCAGCGCCGGTCAGTTGCGGGCCTGGGCCGTGGCGCTGGTCAGCGGTCAGTATTCGCTGGTGCCGGCGGCGTTGGTGCCGTTCCTTGGCGCGGCGCTACAAGCGGCCTGGAGCCATTGGCTGTTGAGTGCGCCGAATCTGCAACTGGCGCCCGGCAACAGCCTCAGCCAATGCCCGGCCTGTGGATCGCCGGCCATGGCCGGGGTGATCCGCCATCGCGGCAAACACAATGGCTTGCGCTATCTGGTGTGTTCGCTGTGCGCCTGTGAATGGCATGTAGTGCGGGTCAAATGCGTGTATTGCGAACAGAGCAAAGGGCTTGAGTACCTGAGCCTTGAGGATGATCGTCACGCTGCCAATCAGGCGCCGTTGCGGGCGGAGGTCTGCCCGAGTTGCAACAGCTACCTGAAATTGCTGTACCTGGAAAACGATGCGGACGCTGAAGCGCTGTCGGCGGATTTGAGCAGTCTGCTGCTGGACATGCGTCTGGCCCAGGACGGTTATCAGCGATTGGCGCCGAATCTGTTGCTGGCGCCCGGAGACGAATGAACCGAGCGTCTACACTCTGGCGCAACGGCTTTTTATCCGGAGCGCCTGATGCCTGCCAGTGTTGCCCAGCGTTTGCCATCTATCGACAGTCTGTTGCGTCATATCGCCTTCCAGCCATTGGTCGAACGCCACGGGCGTGAGGCGCTGCTGGCGGCATTACGCCAGTTGTTGGACGATTTGCGCGAAACAGTGGTGGCGGGGCAGTTGTCCGCCGTTGAAATCAGCCCCGAAGCGCTGGCCGGCAGGGTCGCTGAACGCCTGTCGATACAGCAGCGCAGTCAGGTGCGGCGGGTGTTCAACCTGACCGGCACCGTACTCCACACCAATCTGGGACGTGCGCTGTTGCCGGAAGAAGCCATCGAAGCCGTGCAACTGGCGGCGCGTTATCCGTTGAATCTGGAGTTCGACCTGGCCAGCGGCAAGCGTGGCGACCGCGACGATCTGATCGAAGGCCTGATCCGCGAATTGACCGGCGCTGAAGCCGTCACCGTGGTCAACAACAATGCTGCGGCGGTGCTGCTGACGCTCAACAGCCTCGGCGCACGCAAGGACGGCATCATCTCTCGCGGTGAGTTGATCGAAATCGGCGGCGCCTTTCGCATCCCCGACATCATGGCCCGCGCTGGTGTGCGCCTGTATGAAGTCGGCACCACCAATCGCACCCACGCCCGGGATTACGAAGCGGCGATCAGTCCGCGTAGCGGTTTGATCATGCGCGTGCATGCGAGCAACTACAGCATCGAAGGGTTTACCGCACGGGTGGCGACAGCCGAACTGGCGGAGCTGGCCCACCGTCATGGCTTGCCACTGCTCGAGGACCTCGGCAGCGGCAGCCTGCTGGACCTGACCCGCTGGGGTTTGCCGGCGGAACCGACGGTGCGTCAGGCGCTGCTCGATGGCGCGGATATCGTCACCTTCAGTGGCGACAAACTGCTCGGCGGGCCTCAGGCCGGCGTGATTGTCGGGCGCAAGGAGCTGATCGCGAAAATCAAGAAAAACCCGCTGAAACGCGCCTTGCGGGTCGACAAGATGACGCTGGCGGCGCTGGAAGCGGTGCTCGGGCTCTATCGTGATCCGGATCGCCTGGCTGAGCGTTTGCCAACCTTGCGTCTGCTGACCCGCCGGCAAGATGACATTCTGGCTCAGGCCGAACGCCTGCAACCGGTGTTGACCGGCGTTCTCGGTGAAGGCTGGACCGTCACTGCCGTGGCGGCGCTGGGCATGATCGGCAGCGGCAGCCAACCGGTGGCGCGTTTGCCGAGTGCCGCGTTGTGCGTGCGGCCGCAGGTTTCGAAACGCCTGCGCGGGCGCTCTCTGTTGAATCTGCAGACCGCGTTGCGCGAGTTGCCGATACCGGTGCTGGGGCGGATCGACGATGACGCGCTGTGGCTGGATCTGCGGCAACTCGACGACGAACCGGCGTGGCTGGCGCAGCTCGGGCCGTTGCAGACATGATCGTCGGCACCGCCGGGCACATCGACCACGGCAAGACCTCGCTGCTTCAAGCCCTGACCGGTCAATCCGGCGACCGCCGACCGCAGGAGCGCGAGCGGGGCATGACCATCGACCTGGGTTATCTCTACGCCGAGCTGGCGCCCGGAGCGGGGCTGACCGGTTTCATCGATGTGCCGGGGCACGAGAAATTCACTCACAACATGCTCGCCGGCGCCCAAGGCATTGATCTGGTGTTGCTGGTGGTGGCGGCGGATGACGGCGTGATGCCGCAGACCCGCGAGCATCTGGCGATTGTCGAGTTGCTGGGGATTCCCCGGGCGCTGGTGGCGATCACCAAGGTTGATCGGGTCGAGGCGGGCAGGGTGGTGGAGGTTCGCCAACAAATCGAAGCCCTGTTGGCGCCCGGTCCGTTTGCCGGGGCGCCAATGCTGGCGGTTTCAAGTGTGACGGAAGAGGGTGTCGATGCCCTGCGGCAGGCTTTGTTGCAGGTGCAAAGTGAAGTGTTGAAACGTAGTCGCGAGGGTGGATTTCGTCTGGCCATCGACCGGGCATTCAGCGTGGCCGGTGCCGGGATTGTCGTGACGGGCACGGCGCTGTCGGGAATGGTTGCCGTGGGCGACAAACTGATCCTCGGGCCGCAGGGCAAAACGGTACGGGTGAGGGGGCTGCATGCCCAGAATCAACCCGCAGAACTGGCGTTTGCCGGCCAACGTGTAGCCCTGAACATCAGCGGTGATCGCCTGGAGCTCGGGCACATCCATCGCGGGCAATGGCTGCTCGCCGAAGCGCTGTTCGCGCCGACTCAGCGCCTGGATTTCGACTTCCAGTTGCTGCCCGATGAGACGCGCACCTTCGAACACTTTCAGCCCGTGCATCTGCACCTCGGCACCCAAGACGTGATCGCCCGTGTGGCGTTGCTGGAAGGTCCGAGACTGAATCCGGGCGAGAGGATGTTCGCGCAACTGTTGACCAATACCCCGGTGCACGGCGTGAAAGGCGATCGACTGATCCTGCGCGACCCCAGCGCCCAGCGCACGCTCGGCGGCGGTCAGTTGCTCGACCCGTTCGCCCCGGCCCGGCAACGGCGCAGCCCCGGGCGTCTGGCGCAATTGCGGGCGCTGGCGATTAGCAGTGATCTTGAACAAGCGTTGCCGACGTTGCTGGAATACAGCGAAAGCGGCATTGATCCGCAGCGTCTGGAGCGTCAGTTCAACCGTCCGCGTGAAGGCTGGGCGCTGCCGGACAACGTCCGTCTGATCGAAACCCGTCAGGGGCAGAGGCTGTTCAATGCCCAGCGCTGGGGCATTCTCAAGTTCACGCTGCTGGAGCAACTGGCGCGTTTCCATGAACTGGAACCCGACCAGATGGGCCCCGACCGTGATCGTTTGCGGCGCTTCAGCGGACTGAACATCGAGCATTCGACCTTCATCAGCCTGCTGGAGGAACTGCGCAGCGCCGGCTCACTCACCGCCAGCGGCCCGTGGTTGCACTTGCCGGATCATCAGGTTCGCCTGAGCGCCGACGACGAAAACTTGTGGCAAGCCTTGCAGCCGCTGTTCGAACAGGCCGGCTTCGACCCGCCATGGATACGTGACGTGGCCAAAGCCGTGGGCCAGGACGACGCCACCGTTCGGCTGTTACTGCGCAAACTGGCGCGGCTGGGCGTGATGCATCAGGTGGTGCGGGACCTGTTCTTCACCGACATCACGCTGCGGCAAATGGCGGCCGTGCTGTTGCGCCTGGGTGAAGAAAATCCGCCGATTCAAGTCACGGCGTTCCGCGATGCGCTAGGCTTGGGACGCAAACGCAGTATCCAGATCCTCGAATACTTCGACCGCCTCGGTCTGACCCGGCGTCTCGGCGAGGGCCGGCAGATCCGCTTCGACAATGCGCTGGCCAACCCCGGCGCCGACTGAGTTCAAGGAAGGCAATCGCGCCCGGTGGCGCGGCCGGGCTTCAAACCCGGTTGGGGACGGCATCCGTTCCCGGGCAGGTTCGACTCCGGCTGCCTTCCGCCACTTTTCTGTCTTCAGAACCCCAACGGGTACTGAATCACCACGTAGATCCGGTCAATATCATCCCCCGCCTGAGCGCTGTTGGCCCGGTGCGAGACGTGGGACAGCTGCACGGAAAGATCCTTGGCAGCGCCGGACTGGACGATGTAGCGCAGATCGATGTCGCGCTCCCAATGCTTGCCGCCGTCGCCTTGTTGCGGCTGGAACTGGCCGCTGTCTGCGTCGAACGGGTTGTAGGCGCCGCCCTTGGGCGCGTGAGTACCGTCGATGTGGCTGCCGGAGACGTAGCGGGTCATGAAGTTCAGGCCGGGAATGCCGAATGCACCGAGATCGAGGTCGTAGCGGGCTTGCCATGAGCGCTCGTGGGCGCCGTTGAAGTCGGCGTATTTGATCGAGTTGGCCAGGTAGATCGAGTCGCCACCGACGAAATCGAATGGTGTGTCACCGTTGATGCGTTGCCAGCCGAGCATCACCGCGTGGGCGCCAATGGTGTATTTGCCCGAGAGGCTGAACGCGGTGTTGTCGATTTCGCCGGCAAGGGCCTGCCCGGTATCGCGGGTGTGGTAGACGTTGGCGTCGATCAATACGCCGGACTGTTTGAAATGCAGGTTGGCGTAGTACTGGTGCCAGGTTTCGCTGAGGTCTGACACATACAGCGCGCCACCGACCGGGCTTTCACTGAACAGGTCTGCGCCGATGAAGCTGATCCCGCCGGCCTTCGTACTGGCGCCATAACCCTGGAAATCGCCTTGGCCCGATGAACTGTCCTGATTCTTGAACGCCGTGAAATGCCCGGCCACCAGATTCACATTGTCGATTTCGCGGCTATTGAGTAGAAAACCGGTGGCGTATTCCGGTTGCAGACGTTTGTCCGAGGTGTCGAACACGGGCGTCTCTACCGTCATTTCGCCGAAGGCGAGGGTGGTTTTCGAGGCCTTGAGTTTCAGCGCACCGCCCGCGCTGGAATAGTCGCTTTCGCTGCGACCGTCGCTGTCCACGGGTAACAGCCCGGTGCCGGAATGTCCTCGGCCGCCATCCAGTTTCAGCCCATAAAAGGCATGGGCATCGAGACCGAACCCGATCGTTCCGTCGGTGAAACCGGATGCGAAAGTGCCGATAAACCCCTGAGCCCATTCCTGTTTGTAGTTCTTCCCGGAGGGAGAGGGCGAGCGGTAGTCGTTGCTCAGGAAGAAGTTGCGGCTGAGCACTTCACCTTTGGCGTCATCCAGAAAAACACTGGCGCAGGCTGAGTTGGCCAGACCGCCAAACAGCAGGGCCAGCGTGATACGCGATGGCGGAAAACCTTTCATGTGTCAGTGACCGGCATTGATGAAATGTCGCCGGATAATCGTGCGGTCTGCTTCCGGAAGATTGAGCGGGTGTGCTGAGTTGCCTATCTGACAACCCTTGATCGCTGAACTACGCTGCGTTCTGTATTCCCGCACTCATAACTGTGGCGTAAGGAACTGACACATGCGGAGCCGGTTGCCTGCGTTGTTGATGGTTGTTTTCAGCGTGTTCTGCTCGACACTTCTGTGGGCTGAAGACAGCGCAAAACCTGCCGACGAGCCCGTCGAGTTGAAGGTAGCCAACCGCAGCATCATGGTGTTTCGCGCCACGCTGCTCGGGGAGGCGCCGGCATCTCGGGTCAAACGGGCCAAAGCGGTCATCGCCGAAGCCCTGGATGAGTCGGATGACCGTACCGTCACTGTTGACCCGATGCAGGACAACTACCTGGTGCTGCTGGGCAACAAACGGGCCTTTATCGTCTCGCCCAAGGATGTCGACAGCCTCGACTATCCCTCCGTGCTGATGGCGGCGCAGGGTGCGGCGGAAAAGTTGCGTCAGGTCGTAGCGGAAACGCAGGAAGCCAGGAGCCTGCATCGGATGCTACGTGCGCTCGGCGCTGCGGCGCTCGCCACCGGCATTTATTTCGTGCTGCTATGGGGCATCGCCTGGTTGCAGCGTCGATGGCTGAAGAGATTGCCCGAGCTGATGCGTCGGCATACCCAGGCGCTGAAGGTCGGACGAATTCCGGTGGTGGATGCCAATTATCTGTATCCACTGGTCATTCGCGTGTTCTGGCTGCTGCGCTGGTTCGTCATTCTGCTGTTGACGTATGAATGGCTGGGTTTTGTCCTGTCGCGATTTCCGTACACCCGCCCTTGGGGTGAGAGCCTCAACAACTACCTCATCGAGGTTGCCAGCTATCTCTTGCAGGCCATCGTGGGCGCCATCCCCGGGCTGGGCGTGGCGCTGGCGATTTTCTTCATTGCCCGAGGCGCCACGGCGTTCAGCCGTCGGGTGCTGCGGCGCATGGCAACCCCGGGAACGTTCAACTGGCTGAACGAGGAAACCCTGCAACCCACCCAGCGCCTGACGTCTCTGGCGATCTGGCTGTTTGCACTGGCGATGGCCTACCCGTATTTGCCCGGCGCCGGCACTGACGCCTTCAAAGGGTTGTCGGTGCTGATCGGCCTGATGATTTCGCTGGGTGCCACCAGTGTGGTCGGGCAGGCGGCTGCCGGGCTGATCCTGACGTACACCCGAACCTTGCGCCCAGGTGAATTCGTGAAAATCGGTGAACATGAAGGCACGGTGACGGAACTCGGCATGTTCACCACCAGCATCCGCACCGGGTTGGGAGAGGTGCTGACGCTGCCCAATTCGATGATCACCGGCACGGTCACCAAGAACTACTCACGCACGGTGCAGGGCCCTGGTTATGTGGTCGACACGGTGGTGACCATCGGCTACGACACACCGTGGCGCCAGGTGGAAGCGATGCTGCTGGAGGCGGCCCGACGAACGCCCGGCGTGCTGGAGATTCCGCCAGCGCAAGTGTTCCAGACTGCGTTGTCCGATTTCTATCCCGAATACCGTCTGGTGGCGCAGGCCATTCCCAGTCAGCCTCGTCCGCGTGCCGTGTTGCTGAGCATGCTGCACGCCAATATTCAGGATGTGTTCAACGAATACGGCGTGCAGATCATGTCTCCGCACTATCTGGGTGACCCCGAAGAAGAAAAACGCGTGCCGAAGGAAAAATGGTTTCCGGCCCCGGCACAAGCGCCAACGGATACGTGACAGCCTCAATCGACAACAGGCAATTCAACCCTCGCCACCAGTCCCGAGCCCCGGCGATTGCTCAAGGTCAGTTCTCCGCCCTGTTCACGAACAATCGCCCGGGCCGCCGAGAGGCCGAGCCCTACACCGCCGGTTTCACGGTTGCGCGAGGTTTCGAGGCGAAAGAATGGATCGAACACCCGTTGCAGCGACTCTTCGGGAATCCCCGGCCCTTCGTCGCAGACTTCGATGCAGATCGAGCGAGCATTGCGACTCAGTGCTATACGCGGACGCTCGCCGTATTTCACGGCGTTTTCCAACAGGTTGACGATCACCCGTTTGATGCCCAGTGGCCGACCGTCATAGACCAAGTGGGCCGGGCCACTGAAGTCGATTTGCAGGTTCTGATCGCGGTAATCGTCAAGGACGGTTTGCAGCAGCTCCGACAGATCGAACGCTGTAGGTTGTTCAAGCTGTGTGCCTTCACGGAAAAACGCCAGGGCGGCGTTGATCATCGATTGCATTTCTTCGATGTCGCGAATCAGTTTCTGCTGATGATCGAGGTCTTCCATAAACTCGCTGCGCAGGCGCATCCGGGTCAATGGCGCGCGCAAGTCATGGGAGATGGAAGCGAGCATGTGCGTGCGTTCGCCAATGAAATGCTGGATCTGCGCCTGCATGGTGTTGAAGGCGATGATGGCCTGGCGGATTTCGTGGGGCCCTTCGATTTCGATGGGCGGTGCGTTCAAATCACCGCCAAAACGCCTCGCGGCGCCGGCAAAACGTTGCAGCGGATTGGCCAGTTGGCGGGTGGCAATCCAGGCCACCAGCAACGTCGCGACGAGTCCCAGAGCAATGATCACCGCGATCCGGGCATCCAGGCTCAGTCCCCAGCTTCGCTCCGGTGGCGTGAATGTCAGCCAGCTGCCATCGGCCAAAGGTACGAGGGCGACGTAATGCGCCTGCGCACTGCCTGGCGGCCAGTCGTCGGGGTTGAATACTTCGATTTCCCGGTCATCACCGAGCAATTGTCGCAGCGCAGGAACCTTGCCGGTCTCGACCGGTTCGCCGTCCCCGGGCAGATTGAACTGGCTGCGTTGCGCATTCCATAACACTTCAAGCGTCGAACTGCTGGCCGCGCTCGCCAGTTGCGGGCGCAATTGGGCGGGCGCCGCCTCGATCACGCGGGTGCTCGCGGCAATCCGCTCCAGCAATCCGGTTCGTTCGATAGGTGGACGAGCCCAGATACCCGCGACCTGCACAAACAGGGCATTGAGAATCAGCGAGGCGATCATCGCCGCAACGATGGTCAGGGCAATCCGGCGACTGAGGGTGTCGCGCCGCAAGAGTCGGCCGATCATGAACGGCTGACCTTGGCCGTGAACATATAGCCGCCATTGCGCACAGTGCGGATCAGGTCCGGGCGTTTGCTGTCCGGTTCGATCTTGCGCCGCAGCCGGCTGACCTGCACATCGATACTGCGATCAAAGGCTTCGTGACCCTGGCCGTGGGTCAGGTCGATCAGTTGCTCGCGGGTCAGGATGCGCTGGGGATGTTCGAGAAAGACCAGCAGCAGATCAAACTCACCGCCGGACATCGGGATCATTACACCCTCGGGTGAGCGCAGTTCCCGGCAGGTGATGTCCAGGTGCCAACCGGCGAAGGTCATGACCGGTCGCGCCGGTTCGCTGGTGCGCTGGCCTTGTTCGCCGGCGCGCCGTTGCAATGCGCGCACCCGGGCCAGCAACTCCTGGGGCGCGAAGGGCTTGGTCAGGTAATCGTCGGCACCCAGTTCCAGGCCGACGATCCGGTCACTCAGTTCAGCCATGGCCGTGAGCATGATGATCGGGATCCCCATCTGCGCGCGGATTTTCTGGCACAGGCTCAAGCCACCTTCACCCGGCAGCATCAGGTCAAGAATGATCGTGTCCGGCCGCGCCTGTTCGATGGCGGCCCACATGGCCTGGCCATCGGGCGCCACGTCGACGTCGTAGGCGTGCTGAACGAAGAACTTCTTCAGCAGGGACAGAATTTCCACGTCGTCATCGACGATCAGCAGTCTGCTCACGTTTGCAGGATCCATGAATCAAAAGAGGGCATCTAAAACCATTTCGAAGTCGGGGTCATATATTTCAATCGAGCAACATTCCTTCGGTGCGGACATCAGCCAGACATCCTCGGGCAAAAAACCTCGGGCACTCTGCCGGCATTCCATCCAAGGGGGCTCATATGAAGGATATGAAAAGCGCTTATTCCACTCAGGGGCATGGCGCGGTGCGTCCACTGATCCTGACCCAGCGCACCAATACCGGCGCTCTCAATGCGCCGATCTTTTTCCAGGAAACCTGTCTGGGGATCGCCCAGGACCAGAGCCAACTCGTCATGCGCCGCTACTTCGAGCGCTTCAGCCCGGCCGACAGCCATTGGGTGGAATACATCCACTCCATTCCCACCGCCGAATTCATTCACTGGATCATGACCCACGGCCAGTTGCGCATCGAGTGTTCTGAAAATACCCCGTTCAGCCAGATTCAGGCCGCAGGGGAAACGCATTGATGAGAAACCATCACTCACTGGCGCTGTTGCTCGCAGCCAGCCTGAGCCTGTCGGCATGCAGCAATAAAAAGGTCGCGCCTGACATGTATTCCGGGTTTCTGAACGACTACAGCACGCTGAAGGAGCAGCAGACCCCCTCGGGGCAGACGATATTGAGCTGGGTCAGCCCGGCGTTGGCGAGTGGTCGCTACACACGGGTCTATCTGGCGCCAAGCCAGTTTTATCCGAAGGTCGAGCCGACTGGAAGGATTCCGCAGAGCACTCTGTCGGGTGTGACCGGCTACTACGACGCGGCCCTGAGGCAAGAACTGGGAAAAATACTGCCATTAGCTTCGAAGCCCGGCCCGAATACGTTGGTTGTGAGGCCAGCCATCACGCAGGTCGCCACCAGTACCCAAGGCCTGCGGTTTTATGAATGGCTGCCCGTCACCCTGGTCGCGGCCGGCGTCAGCACGGCTGCCGGCATTCGTGATCAGGACAGTGAAATCGCCACTGAAGTGTCCCTCGAGGATGGTTCGACCGGCGAGGTCGTGGCGAAGGTTGTCCGCAAGGGCACAGGCGTTCCACTGGAAAACGACAAGCAGGTGATGACGGCCGATAACGTCAAGGGTGTGCTTGATGGTTGGGCCACGGACTTGAGTCAGTCTTATGTCGTGGCCCGGAAAGCGACAGTGCGCTGACAACGGCGATGTCAGAGACTTGCTTTCACCTGCAATCCAAACACCAGTGCATTGTCGATGTCCTGCCCGGAAAACGCGCCCGGCTCGATGATGTACTGCACGTTCGGTCGCAGGGTCAGCCATGGGGTGGCCTGGTAGCCGTAACCGAGTTCGATCAGTTGCTCGGCGCTGTCCAGGTTGGACAGCGGCGTGCCGTTGGCCAGCGCGGCGTCTTGTTGCACGTCGCGGCTGCGCGGGTTCTGCACGGCGCGACCGTAACCCAGGGCGACGGTGTCACGCGGGCGGCCTTCGAACGGCTTGTACAGAACCACACCAGTGCCGTACCACTTGCTGAACGGTGAGGCTGCTTCACTGGCGGCCGAGTATTGACCGAAGGCGTGGAGGCTGCGGCCCTCGGACGATTGCGAACTCCACACCGCCTGATCGATCAGCAGGTAATGACCGCCGCGACCGGACACTTCCTTGTCGCTGCCGATGCGTTTCACATCCGAGCTGTCGTAGTAGTAGCCGAGTTTGTATTCGCCGGGCAGGGTGCCTGCGTGCTTGTAGACCAGTTCGACAGGCACCACGGTGCCGGTGGTGTGTTTCGGCCCCAGGTGCCAGGCGCGGCTGGAGTTGCCGTTGCTTTCGGGGTCGACGTTGAACGCTGCAACCCGCAGTTGCCATTCCGGCGACAGGTCATATTTCACCCGCACACCGAGGTGAGCGTTGGGGTAGTTGGTCCAGCCGCTGCCGCCGGACATGTTCAGCGGGTGCCCGCAGAAACCGGCGTTCATGAAGTTGCAGAGGATGCCGCTGTCGAGGCCGCCGAGGTCGTTGCCCATGGCCATGTAGCCGAGTTTGACGTTCAGTGCCGGGGTGAACAGCGTGCGCTCGTAACTCAGTTCGGTCAGACGCGTGTAGAGGCCGCCGTAGTTTTCCTGGATGGGCAGACGGTTGCCGACCAGGTCTTCCGAGGCGCTGTTGCCGCGACGGTCGTTGATGGTCAGTTGGACCTTGCCGGCGTTGTCCACACCATAGATTTTGCTCAGGTCGAACTGTGCGCCGAGCTTGATGTTCTGCGAGTAACGGGCCGAGCGATGCAGGCCGCCATCAGCGTTGTAGGCGGTTTCGCCAGTGTAATCACCGGTGAACTTGATGCCGTCTTCGTCGAGCTGGTGGCGCAGACCGCCCCAGTCGCCGGTCAGGGTATTGCGGGTGAACACGTTTGAATCGGTGTCGGCGAAGGCGGGTAGGGCGGTGCTGCAGGCAAGAGCGAGCAGTACTCCAGTGTGGGAAAAGCGAACAACGAATGACATTGCTGAAATCCAGAGCCAAGGACATGAAACGACGCGACACCCGAAGGTGTCGCGCACAAGTGAAGTGAAGGAGGGCGCAGCGGTTTACGGCAGGGCGTAAGCCATTACGTAGTCACCGCGATCGGTCGATTGACGAGCGCCACCAGCGGTGATGACCACGTATTGCTTGCCGGTTTTCGGCGACACATACGTCATCGGGCCACCCTGGCTGCCGACCGGCAGACGTGCTTTCCAGATTTCTTCACCGTTGCCGCTGTTGAAGGCGCGCAGGTAGAAGTCCTGGGTGCCGGCGATGAAGATCAGGCCACCTTGAGTCGACAGCGTGCCGCCCAGGGTTGGCAGACCGATCTTGATCGGCAGGTGCATGCGGATGCCCAGGGGACCTGTGTCTTCAACGGTGCCGACCGGAACCTGCCAGGCGACTTTCTGGGTCTTCATATCGATGGCGGTCAACGTGCCGAACGGCGGCGCCTGGCATGGAATGCCGGCCACCGACAGGAAGCGGTTCTTGTTCACCGCGTAAGGCGTGCCTTTCAGCGGAACGGCGCCCATGCCGGTGTTCAGCGCTTCGCCACCGGAGGTTGCCTTGCCTGTGTTCTGCGAAGGGATCATCTGAATCCACAGACCCAGACGCATGTCGTTGACGAAGATGAAACCGTGCACCGGGTCAGTGGAAATGCTGCCCCAGTTCATGCCGCCCAGCGAACCCGGGAAGCTCAGGGACTTGTCAGTGCCCGGCGCGGTGTACAGACCGTCGTAACGCATCGACTTGAAATCGATCCGGCACAGCAACTGGTCGTACGGTGTGGCGCCCCACATGTCCGATTCGGTCAGGTGCTGGGCACCGATCTGCGGCATGCCCACGGATTTTGGCTGGGTTGGCGAGTAGGGCTCGTTCGGAATGTTCGAAGCCTTGACCGGTACTTCTTTTACTTCGGTCAGTGGTTTGCCGGTGGCGCGATCCAGCACGTAGATCTGCCCGGCCTTGGTGCCGATCACCAGCGCCGGCACGGTTTTGCCGTCCTTGGTGAAATCGATCAGGCTTGGTTGCATCGGCAGGTCGAAGTCCCACAGATCGTTGTGCACGGTCTGGTAGACCCACTTTTCTTCGCCGCTGTTGGCGTCCAGCGCCAGAATCGATGCGCCGTAGGTGTGGTCGAGCTTGCTGCGTTCCACGCCGTAGATGTCGGTGGAAGAGCTGCCCATCGGCAGGAAGACAGTGTTGGTTGCCGGGTCGTAGGACATGGGCGCCCAGCTGTTCGGCGTGCTGCGAACATAGGTTTTGCCATCGGCAGGTGCTTTTTTATCCTGCGGGTTGCCCGGATCGAAAGCCCAGCGCATCGCACCGGTCATCACGTCGAAACCACGGATCACGCCGCCCGGCATGTCGGTCTGGACGTTGTCTGCCACTCGGCCGCCAACAACCACGGTGGTGCCGGCCATCAGCGGTGCGGAGGACAGTTGATAGTAGCTGTCCGGGACATCACCCAGACCGGCCTTCAGATCAACCTGGCCGTTGTTGCCGAAACCCTGGCAGAACTCGCCGGTGTCGGCATCGACAGCAATCAGGCGCGCGTCGATGGTGTTGGTCAGCAGACGGCGTGTGCAGTTGGCGGCGGGAGCGGCCGGGGTCTCGGTCACTGGCGAGCTGGCTGGTTTGGCGACCGCAGCGCTGGCGTCGAAGTAGGCCATGCCACGGCAACGCTGCCAGACTTTCGACTGGGCGTTGATGGCGTTTTTCCAGAGTTCTTTACCGGTGTCGGCATCCAGCGCGATCAGGTTGTTGTGCGGGGTGCAGATGAACACCTTGTTGCCGATCTGCAGCGGGGTGAGCTGGTCTTCAGCGCCATTGCCGTCGCTCTCGGCGATGTCGCCGGTGTGGTAGGTCCAGGCGACTTTCAACTTGTCGACGTTGGTGCGGTTGATCTGGTCCAGCGCAGCGAAGCGGCTACCACCTTCGGTATTACCGTAGTGCGCCCAGTCTTTCTGCGCCTTTTCCGGTTCGACCGGAGTGAGGCCCGGGCCGGTGCCGGTAGGGGCGACGGTCGGGTGCGCGACGAACATGTTGCCGGCCGCTACGGCCAGGCCGACCGCCAGAACAGCGGCAACGCCGTACGCGCCACGTCCCGGAACGCCACCATTGGCGCGTTTGAGCATCGGGTAGACCAGCGCGACCGCCAGGCCCACGGCGCTGAACATGAACAGACGAGAGAACACCGGCCAGAACACCAGGCCTGCGTCGCTCACGGCCCAGATTGCCGTTCCCAGCAGAAACGCGGCGAAAAGCCACGCACCGGCAGGCTTGCGACGTGCGATCAGCAGGCCGGAAATGGCCATGACCAGACCACCCACCAGGAAGTACCAGGAGCCTCCCAGGCTGACCAATTTCACACCGCCAGCGGCCAGTGCCAGGCCGAGCAGGGCGATGATCACGCCCAACCCGACCAGAATGAATGTTGATATGCCCGAGAGGCGTTGACTCTGCTTCACGTTGAATGTCCCGTTGAAATGAGGCGGCCATTATATAGTTAGGTAACTACCTAGTTAAATCACTAATTCAGAATGAAGAGTGATTTGGCGCTCAATGCCGTGTCGGAAAGACGCCGGGCGCGTCCACGCGGATCTTCAGGGGTTATTGGAACGCCAGGAAAGTCGGATTTTTGCCAGCGGATATGGAATTTATGACAGGTTGATCGCGGCTTGGTGGTTCCCGCCGAACAGGATCGGCGGGAACGGTATTTGCTGTGGGCGAGAAGAGGGCTTAGTTAACCATCACCTCATCCAGTGCCTGCTCGAGGATGCTGACCGTCCGCTCGATGTTGTGCAGTTTTTCGAGTCCGAACAGACCGATACGGAAGGTCTGGAAGTCGGCCGGTTCGTCGCATTGCAACGGCACCCCGGCGGCGATCTGCAGGCCGTGGTTGGCAAATTTCTTACCGTTTTTGATATCGGCATCATCGGTGTAGCTCACCACGACGCCTGGGGCCTGAAAGCCGACTGCGGCCACGCTTTTGAAGCCTTTGCCGGTCAACATTGCGCGCACCCGATCGCCCAGAACCTGCTGGTCGTCGCGGACCTTTTCGAAACCGTAGGCTTGCGTCTCTTTCATCACGTCGTTGAACCGCGCGAGGGAATCGCTGGGCATGGTCGCGTGGTAGGCATGTCCGCCCTGTTCGTAGGCCTGCATGATCTGCAGCCACTTTTTCAGGTCGCAGGCGAAGCTGCTGCTTTGCGTTTGCTCGATGCGCTCGAGGGCCAAAGAACTGAACATCACCAGAGCGCAGCAAGGGGAGGCGCTCCAGCCTTTCTGCGGTGCGCTGATCAGCAGGTCGACTGCGCATTCGTGCATATCAACCCAAAGCGTGCCGGAAGCGATGCAGTCCAGGACGAACAGGCCACCCACTGCATGCACGGCGTCGCCGACGGCCCGCAGGTACTCGTCGGGCAGGATAATCCCTGATGAGGTTTCAACGTGGGGGGCGAAGACAATCTGCGGCTTCTGCGCCGCAATGGCTGCCAGCACTTCGTCCAGAGGGGGCGGGGCGTAGGCCGCCTGGCGACCCGTTTCGACCGGTCGGGCTTTCAGCACCGTGGTGGCCGCCGGGATGTTGCCCGTCTCAAGGATCTGGCTCCAGCGATAACTGAACCAGCCGTTGCGTATCACCAGGCATTGCTGGCCGGTGGCGAACTGTCGCGCCACCGCTTCCATGCCGAATGTGCCGCTGCCCGGAACCACCGCAACCGCCTCGGCGTTGTAGACCTGTTTCAGGGTCTGGGAAATGTTCCTCATCACTGCTTGAAATGACTGCGACATGTGGTTGAGCGAGCGGTCGGTGTAGACCACCGAGTACTCGACAAGCCCTTCAGGATCAATTCCGGGATATAGCTTTGACATGGGGTGACTCCTTAAGTGATTCCCTGGCAGTCAAAAGGTCTGGCGAACATCATCGGGAAGCAAGTCTAGGCAAAAGGCAGGGATGAGCTGATTGAATTGCAGAAATGACGATAGAGTGGTCATCAATGTCTCAATCGTTGCGTGAAGAATGAATCGTCCGTTGTTTATTTCTCTGGATGGGCCAAAAGGAACCGGCAAAACCACATTACTGGAAGCCGTTACGGCAGTACTGAGGGCCGACAACAAGAAAGTCATCCGACTTTGCGAGAGAAAAAGCGATCCCTACCGGGGTGCCAACATGGCCCTCGTCAACGAACTTGCCAGAAATCACTCCCGGGATCTGGAGTGGGCGGTGTGTCAGCGCTTTGCTGATAGCCGTAGCTGGATCTCCCGGCACGTGCTGACTGAACAGCCGGTGGGCAGCATTATCTTGATCGATCGCTGGTATCCGTCTGACGCCGCGTTTCGCCAAACCGTCCCGTTTGCAGAGATTCTCCAGTTGAACATCGAACGAAACGTGCAGGTGCCTGACCTGCATGTCGGCGTCGTCACCGCGCCGGATATTTCATGGGCCAGGGCAAAGGCACGATCCAGAGGACTGGGCGGTACTGTGATCCAGAAGCACGCTGAGCATGTCGCGTGTACAGAGACGTTCGAGCAAGCGGCTGCCGATCATGGCTGGGCTTTGTGCCGTAATGAAGGAACGATCGAAGACGCTACGATGCAGGTGGTTTCCGAGATTTATAAATTGATTAGCTGATCAAGAAAGGCGCAGGTAGACGAGCAGCCAACACCCCATTCAGAAACATCCGCTCAAGCGTCCGCGCCGAATCCGCATGAGCCGCGCGCCCGCGCAGTTCGGCATCCACCAGGCCGTAGACCAGCGATATGAACAGCTCGGTAAAGATCGCCGCGGTGATATCGATGCGAAACAGCCCTGCCTGCTGGCCTTTCAAAAAGAACCCGTCCAGCGCCTCAAGATAAAACAGCCAGCGTCTGCCCCCCTGTTCCAGATCGAGAAAATCAGGACGGTATTGCGCCATCAAAAAGGCCAGCAACTCGCGGTGGGCGAGGTGTTCACGAATCAATCGGCGCAGCGCCTCCAGCGGCTCCAGATGCTGCAGGCCGGCGTTGTCGATGATCAGCTTTAGCGTGCCCTCGGCGTGCTCCTCCAGTTTTGCGGTCAGGTTTTCCCGTGTTCCGCAGTAGCGGTGCAGGGTGGCCTTGCTCACGCCAGCCAGTTGCGCCAACTCCTTCATCGTCGCCCTCGGCCGGTTGGCCACGGCCAGGGTCAGCGACTTGAGCATCTGTTCATCATGGGAAATCGAGTTCATCAGAGGCCTTGAGCGGTGTTCATATAAGATTCACAAAATACCCACATGAGACATTATTGACTCATTGGGATTTGAAACGTAGCATTCGCGCCAAATTCGATCAAGCCTTGGGTGAGTTATGGGCAATTTGCGTGCAGTAGGGATGGCGGGATCGCTGGCAGTCGCCATTGCGTTGGCCGGGTGTGGACCGGCGAGTGAACAAGCGGCGGTGGCGGAAGTGGCGCGCCCGGTAGAAGTGGTGGCCGTGAAAACCGAGCCTTTGGCGCTGACGTCGGAGCTGCCGGGCAGGGTGGAGCCGATGCGCGTTGCGGAAGTGCGCGCTCGGGTGCCGGGCATCGTGATGCAGAAGCGTTTTGAAGAGGGCGCAGACGTCAAAGCCGGGGATCTGTTGTTCCAGATCGATCCTGCACCGCTGAAGGCAGCGTTGTCGCGGGCCGAAGGTGAGCTGGCTCGCGCTCAGTCTGTTGCGCTTGAGGCTCAGGCGCGAGTCAAGCGCTATGAACCGCTGGTAAAGATCGAGGCGGTCAGCCAACAGGATTTTGACAGCGCCATGGCTGACCTGCGCAGCGCTCAGGCAGCCACCCGTTCGGCCCAGGCCGATCTGCAAAGCGCCCGGTTGAATCTCGGTTATGCCTCGGTAACCGCGCCAATTTCCGGCCGCGTCGGCCGTGCACTGGTCACTGAAGGGGCATTGGTCGGGCAGGGGGACGCGACGTTGATGGCGCGGATTCAGCAACTGGATCCGGTGTATGTCGACTTTACTCAGTCGGCCGCCGATGCACTGCGTCTGCGCGAGTCGCTCAAGGACGGAAAACTCTCCGCCGACGACAACAAGGCACTGTCGATTCGCGTCGATGGCACCCAATACGAGCGTCAGGGTGCGCTGATGTTTACCGATGTCGCCGTGGATCGCGGCACGGGGCAGGTGTCGTTGCGCGGCAAGTTCGCCAATACCGACGGCGTGCTGTTGCCGGGCATGTATGTCCGTGTGCGTACGCCACAGGGCACTGACAGCCAGGCCATTCTCGTGCCGCAACGTTCGGTGCAGCGGGGCAGCGATGGCGGCGCCCAAGTGATGGTGGTCGGCGCAGATGACCGGGTCGAATCACGCAGTGTGGTCACCGGTGCCATGCAGGGATCGCGCTGGCAGATCAGTGAAGGCTTGAAGGCGGGCGATCAAGTGATCGTTGGTGGCCTTGCCGGTCTGCAACCGGGGGCCAAGGTCGTACCGGGTCAGTCCCAGGCCGTGGCTCAGTCGTCTGAGTCGAAACAGTAAGGGCGCCGTCGCCGCGAGGATTTCCCGATGTCCAAGTTTTTCATCAAACGCCCGAACTTTGCCTGGGTGGTGGCGTTGTTCATCTCTCTGGCCGGCCTGCTGGTCATTCCGATGCTACCGGTGGCGCAATATCCCGACGTCGCGCCGCCGCAGATCAAGGTGACAGCGACTTACCCCGGTGCCTCGGCGAAAGTGCTGGTGGATTCGGTCACCAGCGTGATTGAAGAGTCGCTCAACGGTGCCAAGAACCTGCTGTATTTCGAGTCGACCAACAACTCCAACGGCATCGCCGAAATTGCGGTGACGTTCCAGCCGGGTACTGATCCGCAGCTTGCCCAGGTCGACGTGCAGAACCGCCTGAAAAAGGCTGAGTCGCGCATGCCGCAAGCGGTACTCACCCAAGGTCTGGAGGTGGAGCAGGCCAGTGCCGGTTTCCTGCTGATCTATGCGCTCAACTATAAGGAAGGCTCCCAGCACACCGACACGACCGCGCTGGGCGACTACGCCGCGCGCAACATCAACAACGAACTACGGCGGGTGCCGGGCGTCGGCAAGCTGCAATTCTTCTCCTCTGAAGCCGCGATGCGCATCTGGCTCGACCCGCAGAAGCTGGTGGGTTATGGGCTGTCCATCGACGACGTGAGCATCGCGATTCGCGGGCAAAACGTGCAGGTGCCGGCCGGCAGTTTCGGCAGCACGCCAACCAGCAGCCAACAGGAACTGACCGCCACGCTGGCAGTGAAAGGCACTCTGGATAATCCGCAAGAATTCGCACGCATCGTTCTGCGCGCCAACGAGGACGGCTCGACGGTCAAACTGGGCGACGTCGCCCGAGTGGAAATCGGTCAGGAGAGTTACAACTTCAACTCGCGTCTGAACGGCAAACCCGCCGTGGCAGCGGCGATCCAGTTGTCGCCCGGCGCCAACGCAATCCAGACTGCAACGGCCGTAAAAGAACGCCTGGCCAAACTGTCGGCGTACTTCCCGGACGACGTGGAATATTCCGTTCCCTACGACACGTCGCGTTTCGTCGATGTCGCCATCGAGAAGGTGATCCACACCCTGATCGAGGCGATGGTGCTGGTATTCCTGGTGATGTTCCTGTTCCTGCAGAACATCCGCTACACCTTGATTCCGTCGATTGTGGTGCCGGTGTGTCTGCTCGGCACACTGGTGATGATGTACCTGCTGGGCTTCTCGGTGAACATGATGACCATGTTCGGCATGGTGCTCGCCATCGGCATTCTGGTGGACGACGCCATCGTGGTGGTGGAGAACGTCGAGCGGATCATGGCGGAAGAA
This sequence comes from Pseudomonas sp. GW822-FHT03F08, assembly GCF_058801265.1. Classification (NCBI taxonomy): domain Bacteria; kingdom Pseudomonadati; phylum Pseudomonadota; class Gammaproteobacteria; order Pseudomonadales; family Pseudomonadaceae; genus Pseudomonas; species Pseudomonas sp. GW822-FHT03F08. The sequence goes on from NZ_JBXANC010000002.1 coordinate 487,199, forward strand.
GGGTTGTCGCCGGTCGACGCCACGATCAAGGCCATGGGGCAGGTATCGGGCGCGATCATCGGTATCACCCTGGTGCTGTCGGCGGTGTTCATGCCGCTGGCGTTCATGTCCGGTTCGGTGGGGGTGATCTATCAGCAGTTCTCGGTCTCGCTGGCGGTGTCGATCCTGTTCTCGGGTTTCCTCGCGCTGACGTTCACACCAGCACTGTGCGCCACTTTGCTCAAGCCGATTCCGCAAGGACACCATGAAAAGCGCGGTTTCTTTGGCGCCTTTAACCGTGGCTTTGCCCGACTCACTGAGCGTTACTCGATCCTGAACAGCGGGCTGGTCGCGCGGGCCGGTCGCATGATGTTGGTGTACGTCGGCATTATCGCGATGCTCGGTTTCTTCTACCTGCGCTTGCCGGAATCCTTTGTGCCCGTGGAAGACCAGGGCTACATGATCGTTGACGTCCAGTTGCCACCGGGCGCGACCCGGACTCGCACCGAAGCGACCGGCGAACAACTGGAACGCTATCTCGCGTCCCGTGATGCGGTGCAGTCGATGTTCCTGGTCTCGGGTTTCAGCTTTTCCGGGATGGGTGATAACGCGGCACTCGCGTTCCCGGTGTTCAAGGACTGGTCGCAGCGTGGCGAAGATCAATCGGCGATGGCCGAGGTCATGGCGCTGAACGAGCAGTTTGCCGTGACCAACGACGGCGCCGTGATGGCGGTGCCGCCGCCACCGATTGACGGTTTGGGCAACTCCGGTGGTTTTGCGCTGCGCCTGCAGGATCGTGCCGGCCTGGGTCGTGAAGCCTTGCTCGCCGCCCGTGACCAGGTGCTCGGTCAGGCCAACGGCAACCCGAAAATCCTCTACGCCATGATGGAAGGTCTGGCCGAGTCGCCGCAATTGCGGGTGGTGATCGACCGTGACAAGGCGCGCACCCTCGGTGTGAGTTTCGAGTCGATCAGCAGTGCGTTGTCCGCCGCGTTCGGTTCTGAAGTGATCAACGACTTCACCAACGCTGGCCGCCAACAGCGTGTGGTGGTGCAGGCCGAGCAGGGCGATCGGATGACCCCGGAAAGCGTACTCAAGCTGTACGTGCACAACAGCGCGGGCGATCTGGTGCCGCTCAGCGCCTTCGTCACCACTCACTGGGAGGAAGGTCCGGTGCAAGTGGTGCGTTACAACGGATATCCATCGATCCGCATCGTCGGTGACGCCGGACCGGGCTATAGCACCGGTGAAGCCATGGCGGAAATGGAACGAATCGCTGCGCAATTGCCGGCGGGTTTCAGCTACGAATGGACGGGGCTGTCTTATCAGGAAAAGGTCTCCAGCGGTCAGGCGACGCAATTGTTCGCGCTGGCGATCCTGGTGGTGTTCCTGTTGCTGGTTGCACTGTATGAAAGCTGGGCGATTCCGTTGACGGTGATGCTGATCGTGCCAATCGGTGCCATCGGTGCGGTGCTCGCCGTGATGGTCGCCGGCATGCCTAACGACGTGTACTTCAAGGTGGGCCTGATCACCATCATCGGTCTGGCGGCGAAGAACGCGATCCTCATCGTCGAGTTCGCCAAGGAGCTGTGGGAGAAGGGCTACAGCCTGCGTGACGCCGCCATTGAGGCCGCGCGCCTGCGTTTCCGTCCGATCGTCATGACTTCCATGGCGTTCATTCTCGGTGTGGTGCCGCTGGCATTGGCCACCGGGGCAGGGGCCGCGAGTCAGCGTGCAATCGGTACCGGTGTGATTGGCGGGATGCTCAGCGCGACGTTGCTGGGTGTGCTGTTCGTACCGATCTGTTTTGTCTGGGTGCTGTCGCGGTTGCGCAGTAAACCCGCGCCTGTCGAACAACCCGCTTTGGCTCAGGAGTGATTCCATGCGCATTTCAGCTTTCTCTACGCTGGTGATCGCCATGCTGCTGGGCGGTTGTTCACTGGCACCGACTTATGAGCGTCCTGTTGCGCCGGTTGCGGAGCACTGGGCGGGGGAGTCGACCAAGCAGGGCAGTCCGATTAACCAACTAGCTTGGCAGACGTTTATCGTCGATCCCGAACTGCGTCGCCTGGTGGTGATCACGCTGGACAACAACCGCTCGTTACGCCAGACACTTCTGGATATCGAACAAGCGCGGGCGCAATACCGTATCCAGCGGGCGGACCGGGTGCCGGGCCTGAATGCCGGTGCATCCGGCAATCGTCAGCGCTTGCCGGCGGATCTGGCCAGCAATGGCCAGGCGGGGGTTGCCAGCAGCTATCAGGTCGGCGTGTCGCTGCCGGAATACGAGCTGGATCTGTTTGGCCGGGTGAAGAGCCTCACTGACTCTGCATTGCAAGAGTATCTGGCGACTGAAGAGGCGGCCCGCGCCGCGCAGATCGCCCTGATTGCCGAAGTCAGTCAGGCTTATCTGATTCACGATGGCGCCCAGCGTCGCCTGGACCTGACTCAGCAAACGCTGATCAGCCGCGAGTACTCGTTTGCACTGATCAGCCAGCGCCGATCAAACGGTACGGCGACTGCGCTGGACTATCAGGAAGCATTGGGGCTGGTGGAACAATCGCGCGCCGAACAGGAAAGCAATCTGCGGCAGAAACAGCAGGCTTTTAACGCGCTGGTGTTGTTGCTCGGCACCAAGGATGCAGCGAAAGCAATTCCTGAACGGCTGTCGACGGAGCCGATGCTGGTTCAGGACATTGCGCCCGACACCACCTCCACATTGATCGAGCGCCGACCGGACATTCTCGCTGCCGAACATCGATTGCAGGCGCGCAATGCCGACATCGGCGCTGCACGGGCGGCGTTCTTTCCGCGCATCAGCCTGACCGGCAGCTTCGGCACATCCAGTGCGCAAATGTCCGGTTTGTTTGACGGTGGTTCGCGGTCCTGGAGTTTTGTGCCGAACCTGTCGCTGCCGTTGTTCGATGCCGGGCGCAACAGCGCTGGCCTGAGCCTGGCCGAAGCCCGTAAGGACTCGGCGGTGGCGGCTTATGAGGGCACGATTCAGACGGCGTTTCGCGAGGTCGCCGATGCACTGGCCGCCACCGACACCTTGCGCCGGGAAGAGGCGGCCCGACGCGCGCTGGCCGACACCAGCAGCGAAACGCTGAAACTGGCCAAGGCGCGTTATGAAGGCGGCATCGACAGTCACCTGCGTTACCTCGATGCCCAGCGCACCCGCTTCGTCAACGAAACGGCATTTATCGAGGTCAGCACCCAGCGGCAGATTGCCCTGGTCGATCTGTTCCGCTCGCTGGGCGGAGGCTGGTCGCCGGACAAGTCCTGACAACAGCTCCTTTGGGTTGGCGCGTCCAGCCATTCAGCCCCGTGAACCGAGAGGTCGCGGGGCTTTTTTTGCCTGGCGGAACGTTATTGAGGACGGGCGGGATTGGCAGCGCCATGCAGGAACATCTGTTCCACGACATTGGCCGAGTTGGCACTGGCGGCACGCCCACGGCGTTCGGCATCGACCATGGCGAAAATCATGGTCAGGAACAGCTCGGTGAAGACCGCGGCAGTGATATCGATACGGAACGCACCCAATTGCTGGCCGCGCAGAAAGAAGGCATCGAGGGCATCTAGATAGAACTGCCAGCGTTTGCCTTCATCGGTGTTCGCGAAGGTGTCGGGGCGATACTGAAAGAGCAGGAAAACCAGCATTTCACGATGTGCCAGATGCTCATTGACCAAACCGCGCAGGGCTTGCACCGGATCGCCATTCAACAGGTCGGTCGAGGTGGTGATCTGGTTGAGAACCGTCTCACCATGGCTTTCCATCATCAGTACCAGATTGTCACGGGTGCCGCAAAAGCGGTGCAGCGTCGCCTTGCTTACGCCAGCGGCTTCAGCCAGCTCCTTGAGCGTCGCGCGGGGGCGATCAACGATGGCCAAAGCCAGCGCCTTGATGAGTCGTTCGTCTTGGGGAGTCAGGGACATCAGTCAATCTCGGATCGAATTTCAATGTCGGGAATTGTGCAGGAAAAGCTCTTTACTGCAACGAAAACCAAAAAAATCGAGAAATTTACTTCATCTGAGACAATTTTTACTCAACGCCCCCGGCACGCCGCGCAACGCTCTTGCCTCCCGCCAATCCCAAGCCTGAAACGAGCGACGGGTGATTCTGCCGACCAAAAACGCCTCATCACGGTTACTGATTTGTATGTTTGGGCATTTCACAGAACCAGTAATAAGCATATGAATTTATAGTTGGTCGTTTGTTCACGGATTACTGATAGTTTAATAAGCGAAAGACGTCATTGTTCCTGCTGGCCAACAGAGCGGGTCATGTTTCAACGGATGAAAGTTGTACACGGACTTCACGGATGATAGACCTCTCAGCATTCGCTACATGGCCACTGGGAAATCGCTATGCCTGTTGGAAGTCCATTCAATTGGATTGATAAACGGTACCTGACATGACGGCTACGCTGAACTACTCACTTCCCCACCTTGCACCTGCCACGCCACAGTCCCTGGATATATTCGAGCTTAAAGAGTCTAACGTTCGCTCTTACTGTCGTGACTTCACTGCCACCTTTCACACCGCTGAAGGGTCGACCTTGACCAGTGAACAAGGTCAGGTGTTCATTGATTTCTTCAGCGGCGCGGGGGCTCTGAACTACGGACATAACAACCCGGTTTTGAAAGCTGCGCTGCTCGACTATATCGAGAGCAATGGCATTACCCATGGCCTGGATTTCAAAACTACGGCCAAGAAGAACTTCCTGACGGCGTTCGATGAGCAGATCCTGGCCCGTCGCAACTTGCGCTACAAAGTACAGTTTCCCGGCCCTACCGGTACCAATGCGGTGGAGGCCGCCATCAAACTGGCCCGCAAGTACACCGGCCGCCAGAATATCGTGGCATTCACCAATGCGTTCCACGGCATGTCCCTGGGCAGCCTCGCCTTGACCAGTAACCCGCGTAAGCGAGCAGGGGCCGGGGTCACCTTGAACAACGTGACGTTCATGCCGTATGACCAGTATTTTGGCGACGACCTCGACACCTCGTTGTACCTGTCCAAGATGTTGCGCAGCGGAAGCGGCATCGATAAGCCAGCGGCCATCGTACTCGAGACAGTGCAGGGTGAGGGCGGTGTGAACAGCGCTTCGGCCGCCTGGGTACAAGCGGTGCAACGTATCGCCCATGACCATGACATTCTGTTGATCATCGACGATATACAGGCAGGCTGCGGCCGCACAGGGGACTTCTTCAGCTTTGAGGCCCTGGGTGTCACCCCGGATATCGTGACCTTGTCCAAATCCATCAGCGGCTATGGCTTGCCCATGTCCCTTGTTTTATTGGCGCCCCATCTGGATGTATGGGAGCCGGGGGAACACAACGGCACATTTCGCGGCAACAACCTGGCATTTGTCACGGGCAAGGCGGTTATCGATCACTATTGGAGCGATAACCGTTTTACCCAGGAGCTCAGCGGCAAGGCAGACCTGCTGCATCAAGGGCTGCTGGCGTTATCCCGGGACTTTGCGAGCAAGGCGCCTAATCGCCTCAAAGGGCGCGGGTTCTTCCGGGGCATTGAGTTCAAGGACAAGTCCCTGGCGCAGAGAGTTGCGGCACAGGCCTACGCGGGCGGGCTGATCATTGAAACTTCAGGCATCGACAACCAGGTGCTCAAGTTCCTGCCGGCACTGACAATATCCCCCGCGCAGATCACTCAGGGTTTGCACATACTTGAGCAAGCCTTTGCCGAGGTGACCGCATCATGAGTGATCAAATCATTACCCGGCATGCATCCCTCGACGACGCTGCGGCGATTGCGCCATTGCTGGACAAATACCGCCAGTTCTATGGTGAAGCCTCCGATCTGGCCCGCTCACTGGAGTTTATTAAACAGCGCTTTTTTCTGGGCGAAACAATTTTTGTTGTTGCTGAAGTCAACAACGAAGTCATTGGATTCACCCAACTATTCCCCAGTTTCTCAAGTGTCACACTGGAGCGCCTCTGGATACTCAATGACTTGTATGTCGAATCGTCAAAGCGCAAGAAGGGAGTAGGGCTGGCGTTATTGAATGCAGCAAAAACATTTGCGCAGACAACAGGCGCCAAACAACTATTTATCGAAGGCGCAGACGATAATCCACGAGCACGAAACCTATACACTCGATTTGGTTTTATCGAAAACACCGCGTATCACTATTATCATCTTCCATTAAAGCAAATCCAGGGATAGGAGCTTTTCCATGTCAAATACTGTCTTCGATATTGTGGGAATTGGCTTCGGCCCCTCCAACCTTGCGTTGGCAATCGGCCTCGAAGAGTCAGCATCAGCGCTGACTTATCGCTTCCTGGACGCCAAGCAGACGCCGGACTGGCAGGATGAAATGCTGCTCAGCGGATCGGATATCCAGAACAACCCTTTACGGGATCTGGTTACGCCACGCAATCCACGCAGCCGCTATGGTTTCGTCAACTACCTGAAAGAAACCGGTCGCCTGTTCGACTACCTCAACTTGCCACTGACGTATCCGTTACGCCGGGAATATGCCGAGTACATCAAATGGGTAGCCAGCCATTTTCTCGGCGATGTCGAATCTTCGGCGTTCGTCCAGCAGGTTGAACCGCTCCTGTTCAAGGGAGAGCAGGTGTGGAAGGTCACCTATAACGATCAACGAGTCGTTTATGGGCGCAGCCTGGTACTCGGCACCGGGCGTACGGCGAATATCCCGGCAGTTTTCGAAGGTCTGACCGGGCCCCGAGTGTTCCACCTCAATCATTATCTGGAGCACATCAACAAGCTGCCACCGAGTGTGCAGCGTATCGGCGTGGTGGGTTCCAGCCAGAGCGCGGTGGAGATCGTCCTCGATCTGACTGCCAGATTCCCGGACAAAGAGGTTTATTCGTTACATCGAAGCTTCAGCTTTCGACTCAAGGACACCAGCCCGTTCAGTGACAAGGTGTACTTCCCGGAATTCATCGACTACTACTTTGACCTTCCACCAGAAGCCAAATCGCGGCTGGACAAGCAATTGCGGGGCACCAATTACAGCTCTGCCGATGAAGATGTCATCAACGCGCTGTACGTACGCATCCATGAAGAAAAACTGCAGGGCAAGCAGCGCATCAAGATCCTCAATAACATCGCCATCGAGCAGGCGCACATCGATACATCGGGCCAGGTACAACTGGCACTCAGGGAGGTCAATCAGCTGACGCATTCAACCCTTGCTCTGGATGCGTTGGTGCTCGCCACGGGCTTCAAGGATATTGCGGCCAAGGAAAACGGTGAGCTGTATCCCCCGTTGCTCGCGCCTCATCATCGCCAGTTTCGCGCCGATGCTCACGGGGCCCTGGTGGTCAATCGCGATTACAGCCTGACGCCTCTGGATGACTTGCCCGCGGTGTTTCTCAATGGGTTATGCGAAAGCTCCCACGGCTTGGGCGATGCGGGCTCGTTCAGCCTGATTTCCTTGCGGGTGGAACACATTCTTTCCGCCCTGGAGAATAAATTGGCTCAAATCGAGGCCCCGGTACAAGCATTGGCTTGATGCCACCCGGCAGCAGTCTGGAAAGACTGCTGCTCAAACAAGGAGGTTTTATGTTCACAGCGGCGTTGATTTACATACTGGCGGTAATAAGCCCCGGGCCGAACTTCATCATTGTCAGTCGATTCTCCTCACTGGGCTCGGTTTCCACTGGACTTGGCGCGACCTTGGGCATCTGCACTGTAGGGGTGTTCTTCTCGACCATTTCCCTCTTGGGACTGGCAGCATTACTGCATGAGTACCCGGCCTTTTCCAAAGTGGCCACCTTGTGTGGTTCGACGTACCTGCTCTACATCGCCTACAGCATCATCAAAAGTGTGCTGGCAAAAAATACTGGCACCACCGAAAGCGCCGCTGTTGGCGTCACCAGCTTCGGCAAGGCCTATCGGGTGGGCGTCATCACCAACATCAGCAACATGAAGACGATCGCCTTCATGATCAGCATCTACGCCGGCTTCCTGTCCTCGCCACGCACCGACATCGAAAAAGTGCTGGTGGTCGTGTTGTGCTCAACCCTCGAAGTCATCTGGTATTCCCTGGTGTCGTTGCTCTTCGGCCAGGGCCCGATAAAGGCGCTGTTTCTCAAATACACCCGGCAGATTGACATAGGCCTGGCCGTGTTTCTGGTGGCGTTCTCTCTCAATAACGCAATTCCAGTATTGATTGCCAGTCGATGAGGTCGGGTCATGGAGTGGAACGATATGCTCAAGGATGTAAGCGTGCGCTTCAAATATCGCAGTTGGTTGCTGATCGATTTGCCCTGTGATGGCTTGCCACTGAACCGTCGGATGCGAAACCTGACAAGTGATTATGTCCCGGTCACTTTGATCCTCGACTGCGGCCTTGAGGACGTCTTTTCCATCGTGGATGCCTTGGGCCCCGGGATCAGCTACGCAGCCTCGTTACAAACGGCCAGGCGATATGTTCAAGCTGTTGTGGCTGAATTACCGGCGGCAGGAGCTTTTCAAGACTTCAAATGGGCGTGTTGATGCACTTCGCACGTAGCGCCCCCTCAATTCCAATGAGCGAAATTGAGATTGGCGGGGCAGGCGAGGAGACAGGATGAGCGATACCCCGATCCTCATCAAATCCTCTAATCATTGAAATAGCGGCATCAAGTTTGCAGACGCCATACTCCTGCATGAGTGTTTAATCGTGAAACACATAAGGGTTAAATGTTGAACACATCGAGCGCTTAGCGTTTAAGCTTCATTGTATTTCTAGAGCCGGTTTTCAGTTTTCCAGGTGTTACATCGCTTCTTGTTTTTGAGTAAACCTTATCAATCATGACTTGCAGGACATGACTACGATTCATCGTGTTACCCAGTAACCGTGTACTTGGATCGCCGGCTTTACAAGCCATGGCACGGTCTAAAAGATCATCCAGTCCGACCCACACATCAGGGGTATCTGGATGTGCGACCAATACTCCGTCGGGATTATAAAGCAACGCATATGACGCATCGGTAAAGCTACGCATAAGATCGATTTGTGATTCCAGTCGTGGTAGATTTAATAAATTCCTCGGTATGGAATCATACGTTTTCGCTTGAAGCCAAATCGATTTATACGCTCTCTGCCCCATGTCATCAGTCACATCCAGGACAATTCCTAAATCAGCTCCCGTATTGGATTCCTTCGTCTGCTTGGAGAACTCCACGTAATTGAGCTTCACCTTCCAACCATTCTCTTCGTAGTTGCTATTAACTGCGCCAAAAAAAATACCTGTGAACATTTCCTCATTGGAAACCTGTGAGAATTGATCGGCAACATTGCTTTCCGCCTGACGAATTCTTTTCTTAATAAAGTTTTTGACTTCTGTTGGCAGCTCTTTCCACAAGTCGGGATTGAAGTTCTGAGGTGTGACTCCGAAGGCTAAATTTACACACTCATCGTTTAAAGAATCCAAATGAGATGGCCCTAGACTCACTACTTTGCAGTCCCCTAAGCCTTGTTTCATTTCTAGAACCATCACCAGCAGACTTTTATCGATACTAGGTACTGGCCAGCGCCCCTTGCCAGAAGGCCGGTCTGTGTTAACAGGAACAAGCTTCCCTTCCACAAGGTAAATCCAAGTCCGTTTAGGCTCGTTCATTTTAGAATCTGTCCCCGCAAAAAAAAGGGGACATTACCGCAATCCCTATTGCAGGTCCACGCTAAAAACCAAGAAGTGGAGGGTGAGTTATATGTCGGAGAAACTGGGAAGTGCAGCGGTCAACTAATACCGGACACGACTTAAGGTGGATAATATCCACCGCAAGGAGTATTCGTGACCCATGGCCAGACGACGTTTTCCCGAATCATTCAAACGCGAGACGGTAGACCAGGCGCTTGCCGGCACGCCGCTTTGTCATCTGGCCGATGACGGCATCGCTGAGAGCCTGCTAGGCAAATGGAAACTCCGGTCTGCACGAGCAGCGGTACACGTTGACCTGAAGAGAAACGGCACTGAATCAACTTCATCGGCAGCCGCTTCATTGAATGCCTCGCCATGAACACGAAGGACATGGCACGTTGTGAGAGTGGACGCCAGAAGCGAGCTTGTCGAACCAGCGCCTTAGACAGCCCGTGAACATCTATGACATACAATTTAACATAATATACATTACACGTAACAAGATGTTACAAGATCAGCCCGGTTGCACACCTGATTTCAATCTCCACCATGGCTCCTCAAAGCACCTTGCCTTTGATGCCTGGCGATCGCTCTATTTGGAATGTGCTGCTCTCAATCCTCGTCACGCGTCAGCTTTTCAATCAGCGCCCGATGCTGCGGATACTGCGCCGTAAGCTTCCGCCGATTCCCCATTTCCATATCCGCGAAATCAAATCCTGGCGAAACCGCTTCGCTGATCAAGCCAAATCCATTCTCGCCATTCAATAGTCTGGAGGCTTTCCAGATTCCGCCCGGTACGTGCAATTGCAGTTGTTGTCCTGCCAGAACGTCGCTGCCCATCACCAATGTCTGTAGCGAACCGTCAGGATGAATCAGGCTGTACTCGATGGCGTCGCCCAGATGGAAATAATGCAGGATGTCTGACTGGTTGAAGGTCGGCCTGAAATGTCCTGCGGAAATAGCCGCCTTCAATATGAGATTCAAGTTTCAGGGCTACAATGACGTCTTTTGCGCTCGCCTGGCGTTTCAACATAGCCTTCTCCATTGATTTCACAGTAGATTTTCGCATAGCTCAACTAAAGGCTCATTTAGTGTAGTTAACCTAATATGTCGACACATTCGAAGATTTTAGCCTCATTTAGCGTCTTCTTCGTTAGCTTGTGCTTACCAAACCGCAATATGCGAATCCGCCCTGGGCTCAGTCCCACCACACAGCACACCACTGACCGGATCACGAATAATAATCTGCCCTCTGCCGTAATCCGTAAGGTCAGAAGCGATCTGTACCTCATGTCCCCGTCGCGCCAGCGCATTGGCCAAATCCCTCGAAGCCCCCTGCTCGATCCCCACCTTCATCCCCCCCAGCCATTGCCAGCGTGGAGCGTCCAGCGCCGACTGCGGGTTCAATCCGAAATCCACCAGGTTCATGACCATCTGCACATGCCCCTGAGGCTGCATATAGCCGCCCATCACACCGAACGGCCCAAGCGCCTGGCCATCCTTGGTCAGGAAACCCGGAATAATCGTATGGAACGTCTTCTTGCCCGGCGCCAGACAGTTGGCATGTTCCGGATCAAGGCTGAATTCTTGCCCTCTGTTCTGCAGCGCAATGCCGCTGTCAGGCAGCACCACACCCGAACCAAAGCCGTGGTAATTGCTCTGGATGAACGACACCATATTGCCTTGTCCATCGGCCGAGGCCAGATACACAGTACCGCTGGCATGAGGATCACCTGGCTTGGGTGGCTGAGCCTTCTCACCGATCTGCCCACGGCGCCGAGCGCTGTAGCCATCACTCAACAGATCGGCCACCGCCACGCGCATGTGCAATGGATCGGTGATGTAGTGCAAACCATCGCTGTACGCCAGTTTCATGGCCTCCAGCTGACGGTGCCAGGTCTGTTGGCTGTCACGATGATCAAAGTCGAAACCCTCGAGAATCTTCAGCGCCATCAACGCGACCAGGCCCTGGCCGCTTGGCGGAATTTCCCAGACATCCACACCGCGATAATTGACGTGGATCGGCTCCACCCATTGCGCACGGTAATGTTCCAGATCCGCAGCTCGCAGATACCCGCCGGTAGCCTGTGAATGCGCATCCAGGCGCTGCGCCAAAGCGCCGCGATACAAACTCTCACAGCGGCTCTGCGCCAATTCTTCAAGCGTCCGCGCTTGCGCTGGATTGCGAAACAGCTCCCCTGCCCTCGGCGCCCGCCCCTCAATCAGGAAAGTATCGAACCAGGCGTCCAGCACCTCGTCGCGATGGGGACTGAACTCATCCAAAGCGACCTGCCACTGATGGGCAACCACGGGCGACAGCGGAAAACCATCTCGCGCAAGGCTGATGGCCGGTTGCAACAAATCAGCGAACGGCAGCACGCCAAAGCGTTGAGAAAGTTCGGCCCAGGCCGAAGGGCAACCGGGTACCGTCACCGGCGTCCAGCCATACAGCGGCATCTGTTCATGTCCGGCCGCCTTGACCGCTTCGATGCTCAAAGCAGCCGGTGCATGGCCGTTGGCGTTGAGCCCATGCAACTGATCCTTGAACCAGACCAGAGCAAAAGCGTCACCACCAATGCCACACCCCGTTGGCTCGACTACGGTCAGCGCTGCCGCGGTGGCGATGGCGGCGTCGATCGCATTGCCACCCTTTTGCATCATCTCGATGCCGGCCTGAGCGGCCAGCGGCTGGGACGCCGCCACCATGCCACGACGGGCAAAAACACTTTGGCGTTGCGACGGATACGGGTACTCGTGAGCAGAAAATTTCAGCATGGCAAAGGCTCTTCAAAACAAGGATTCATTGGCCGGACTTGATCCGGTTCCATTCGCGGGTCATCAGGCGCTGGATGTTTTCCGGCAGATCGGCGGAGACAAAGGTGTGACTGATCACCTCGTCACTCGGGTAGATTCCCGGGTTGCCGCTGACCTTGGGATCCATCAAGGGCGTGGCGTCCTTGTTCGGATTCGCGTACCCCACATAGTCACTGACCGACGCAATGACCTCGGGCCGCAGCAAGTAGTTGATCACGGCATGGGCGTTGGCCACGTTGCCGGCATCCTTGGGAATCGCCAGCATGTCGAACCACAGGTTCACGCCTTCCTTGGGAATCAGGTAGCGGATATCGATGTTTTTCCCGGCCTCGCGAGCCCGGGTCTGGGCCTGCATCACATCGCCGGAATAACCGATCGCCACGCAAATGTCGCCATTGGCCAGGTCCGCGGTGTACTTCGATGAGTTGAAGTAAGTCACCGAGGGCCGCAAGGTCATCAGCAGTTTCGACGCCTGCTTGTAGTCGTCCGGTTTGACGCTGTTGGGGTCGAGCCCGAGATAAAGCATCGCTTGAGGAATGATCTTCACCGGCGCATCGAGAAAGGCCACGCCGCAGCTTTTAAGTCTGGAAAGATTTTGCGGATCGAACACCATCGACCAAGAGTCCAGCGGCACGTCCTTGCCCAGCACCGCGCGCACCTTCTCCTCGTTGTAGCCGATGCCCACGGTGCCCCACATATAAGGCACGGCATAGCGGTTGCCCGGATCGGCCGCCTCCAGACGCTGCATCAGACGCGGGTCGAGATGCTTCCAGTTATCCAGCAGCGACCGTTGCAGCGGTTGATAGGCACCGGCGCGAATCTGTTTCGACAGAAACTGGCTGGACGGCACCACCACGTCATACCCCGAGTGTCCGGAAAGTAACTTGGCCTCGAGCATTTCATTGGTGTCGAAGATGTCGTACTGAACCTTGATGGCACTGTCTTTTTCGAAGTTCTTCAGGGTGTCGGGACCAATGTAGTCGGACCAGTTGTAGACCTTCACCACCGCGTCGGCGGCCTGGATCATGGGCACCACGGCAGCGCAGCACAGGGCCGCAAACACGCTCGATAAACGCATCGTCATTATCCTTGTGAGTCTCACAGCACGCGGCTGAGAAAGGCTTGGGTACGGGGATGAGAGGGGCGACTGAATATCTGTTCCGGCGGTCCCTGTTCGATCAGTTCACCCTGATCGAGCACCACTACTCGGTCGGCGACCTCTCGGGCAAAACCCATTTCATGGGTGACCACCACCATCGTCATGCCCTCCTCCGCCAGTTCCTTCATCACCTGCAGAACCTCGCCGACGGTTTCCGGGTCCAGGGCACTGGTGGGTTCGTCGAACAGCATCGCCTGCGGTTTCATCGCCAAGGCCCGGGCAATCGCCACCCGTTGTTGTTGGCCACCGGAAAGCATCGAGGGGTAATGGTTGGCCTTCTCCGCCAGCCCGACACGTTTGAGCAGTGCCCGCGCTTGTTCCTCCGCTGCTTTGCGCGGTACACCCAACACCTGAATCGGTGCTTCGATGATGTTTTCCAGCGCGGTCATGTGCGGGAAGAGATTGAAGCGTTGAAACACCATGCCGATGTCCCGCCGCTGACGGGCAATGTTGCGCTCAGAATCCCGCACCAGGCTGCCATCGGCCTTCGTGCGATAGCCCATGGACTGACCGTTGACGCGGATCTGCCCGGACTGAATGTCTTCCAGCAAATTGATGCAGCGGATAAACGTGGTTTTACCGGACCCCGAGGCGCCGATCAGCACCACCACTTCACCGCGCCGGACTTGCAGGGAAATCCCTTTGAGAATTTCGAGGTTGCCGAACGACTTGTGAATGTCCAGCGCTTCGATGATCAGTTCGTCACTTTGGTGCGCCATGATTAACGTCCCCTCAGCAGTTTCAGCGTGCTGCGACCGAACATCCGACTGGATGCCGGCGGCGGCGACGAAGGCCGATCCGACTGACCGAAACGCGTCTCCAGCCAGCGCTGGAAGAAACCCCACAGCGTCGTGAGCAACAGGAAATAGATCGCCACCACGAGGTACAACTCGAACACTCGAAAGGTTGCCGAAGTCACCATCTGCGTGCTGAGCAGCAACTCCTGCACACCGATCACACTGACCAGCGTGGTGTTTTTAAGCATCACGTTGAACTCGTTACCCAGCGGCGGCACGATGACCCGAAACGCCTGTGGCAAGACGATACGGCGCATCAACTTGGCGAAGGTCATGCCCAGGGAGCGCCCCGCCTCGTATTGCCCCTTGTCGACGGCACCGATACCGGCGCGAATGATCTCGGCCATGTACGCGCCTTCGTTAAGACCCAACGCAATGATCGCGGCCTGGATGTTGCCGGGGATCATCAGCCCGAACAGTTCAATGTCTTCAAAGCGGAAAATCCCGCCCGCCGCCAATGCCGTGTAAAGGAAGACGATCTGCACCAGCAAGGGCGTCCCGCGCATCAGCCACACATAAAAACGCACCGGCAAATGCAGCAAAGGGTTCTTCGACAATCGCAGCAACGCCGCCGCCAACCCCAGGACACAACCCAGCAACATGGCCAGCACGCTGATCAGGCACGTCAGCCAGAGCCCGGTGAGGTAGACCCCGCTGGGCTGCAACAGGTACTGCCAGAACACATCCCAATTGAAGTTCATCAACGCCTACCTCAATCAAGAGTGTCGCTGGAGACGTGCCACTTACTCAGGAGCTGGCCGTAGCTGCCATCGCTGCGCATGTCGGTGATCACCTGCTGCACCGCAGCACTCAGCTGCGGATCATCCTTGCGAATACCCAGACCGGTGAGGATCCGGCTGAAGGCTGGAACGCCTTCCTCGAACAGGTCCGGCGCCATGGCGGCGTAATACCCGGCGGTTTCCACCGTGGTGCCGTAAGCATCGACCTGACTGATGCGCAGCGCCTGGAATGCATCGGTGTCGGTGTTGTAGACCACCAGTTTCATCGGTGGCTTGCCGGCCTTGGCCAGGCTTTCATTCTCGGTATCGAGCAAGGTCTTGATGGTCGAACCGTTGAGTACCGCGATCTTGTGCGCGCTGAGATCAGCCAGCGTCTTGAGCCCCTTCGGGTTGCCCTTGGGCACCACCACCGCCTGGCTGGAATACATGTAGTTGACGATGTCGATCACCTCGCGGCGCTCGGGTTTGTCGAACAACTGATCGACGATCATGTCGCACTGTTTGGCCAGCAAGGCCGGCAGCAAGCCGGAAAACGGGATCACCCGCCACTCAACCTTCTTGTCTCCCAGACGCTTGGCGATTTCCAGACCCAGGTCGACGGTCAGGCCTTTGGGCTTTTGCGCCTCATCGAAGGACACCAGGGGCGGCGAGTCCATGCCCGAGCAATAGGTGAGTTTGTCGACCTTGAGCAAACGCTCCGGCACGGTGGGTGCGGCAACCGCCCACTGCGTACAGAGCCCCAGGGAAATTGCAGCCAACAGCAGGCGAGACGTATGCATGACCAGACACTCCAGTTCGGTTAGTAACGGGGCAGTTCTCAAAGTCAAAACATCGGCGGGCTTGGTGCCCGCTCTGTGGTTATCGTTCCGATTGCAGAAACTTGATGAGCTCGGGGACTGTGCCTTCGATGTGCTCGCGCACCACCGCTTCTGCCTTCGCGGCATCACCGGCACGAATTGCGTCGAGGATCACCACGTGTTCCTGGCGTGCACTCAGTGGCTTTTCAACGTGCTGCAGCCAAAGACGCATGGGGGCTTCGATCAGCGAGTAGAGCGCGCTGATCTGTTTCACCAGACGAGGTCGTCCGCTGAGGCTGCACAGGTACTCATGGAACTTGCGGTGGCGACTGACCCAGGCCGCACTCTCGTCGCGGTAGTCATCCATTTCATCGAGCAGGCGTTCCAGTGCAGTCAACTGACGCTCACTGATCTTCGGCACCGCGACTCGAATCGCCAGCCCCTCAAGGGCGCTGCGCATCTCGAAGACTTCGTGCATTTCCTCGACATCCAGACCGCTGACAATCGCGCCGCGATTGGGCCTGAGCGTCACCAGCCCCTGAGCATCGAGACGGCGAAAGGCTTCACGCACGGGCATCCGGCTCATGCCGATTTCACTGGCAATGTCCTCGGCGATCAGCCGGTCACCTTTGCGATAACGGCCGCCGCAGATGCCTTCCAGAAGAAAGTTGTAGGCCTCCTCCTCGGCGGTCATCGGTTGGCGCTGGTCGTAGGCGGGAGCGAATTGCATGGCGGCACCTTTTGTCTTTTTGTATCCAATTATCCACGGATACATAAAAGCAGAATGCATGCCAATACCTGCAGCAACCCGCCAAGCATCTGATTCGAATGAATTAAGGAGAAAATGCGCCATGCACAACCATCAGGTGTGCCGACACGAAGATCGGGATTTGCTACCTAATGGCTCATTGCGGAGCCCGGAAAGGTGCAGAACGGTAGCTGAGTAACACCCAGGCGCAGCTAAGCTTCTGGCACCAATCTCTGGCACCCACAAAAAGTACGTCTCCAACTTTCCTGGATCCTCTTCCGAGCAGAGTAAATAGCATTCAACTGCACCACCCATTCACTCGGAGACAGACATGTCCAAAAGCACCCCTTCCAATCTGAATCACCAGCAGCAGAACGATAGAGCCAAAGCCCTCAATAACAACCGAGGCACCACTGGCTCCAACTCGACGAATGCCCACGTTCATGGCAACCGTGGCAAACAATTGAACCCCAACCAGCGCTAGGACAGCGCCCCCCGGCCTGTGGCCGGGGGGATCGAGGACTCGATATGAAAACGAAGGTTTGTTTCGCAAGCCAAGGCGAGTTGATCAGACTGACTTTCGACGCATTTGGCGTCCTCCCTCGCAAGGAGGTGAGTCGTGATGACTTCGATGAAGCAGCCAAGAAAAACATACAAAAACAGTTGCAGAGACTCGCTAAAGAAGAAGGTCACTTGACCAAAAACTTTGGCGAAGCTGTCGAGCAACTCGGGAGCATTCTTTTAGGTTACTTGCCCAGTACTCGGTTAATGCAAGCCATCGGTGCACCCTTGGCTGACTTGCACGACACCTACAACGAAGTAGTCCGCAGTGAAGGCACATTTCTGGATAAGGCTCAGACCCTTCGATATTTCATCTCAATCAAGGCTGTCCCTCAACTGGTGATGTCGCTGAACTGGAGCTTGCTTCGATACAAAATCGCAGATTTTGAACTGGAAACTCCTGATGATGAATTCTGGTACCTGCCTTCGAACACAAGCGCCGGCAAGCTGATAACGCCTTTGGCCAAGGTCATGCGCTGGACTTATGAACGCTGTGGTATCTCTCAGACGCAGTTCCATTACCCTGGAAAAAACGCAGACACAGATAACAATAAGCTTCAACACAATCTCGACAACGCCTTCAACTGGATTGCAGGTTCCTCGCTCCCTTCCCTGCCGGCTTTGATGAAAAATTTCAGAGACTCGTTCAAGGCGCTGGCAGACAGCGGCCGAGCGATCCCTGACACCTTACAGGCGAGCATCCTGACGACACTTGTGTTTGCCAGGGTGACCAGTTACATCGCGGAGCAGGTAGTACGGTTTTATGATGCCGACTACCTAGAGGATGTTTGTACTCAATGGCGTGACTACGCGCAGTGGATCGCGGACGACATCAATGAATTCAAAACCGAGCTTCAACCAGTGATGCAAAAACAAGTATCTCCTGAAAGCGCGTGGTTAACCTGGCAGCATGCGTTGATCGACTTCTGGGGGTTCTTCCATGCAAAGGTCGACTTTGCAGCAGACATGCTGCAGCGGATTGAAAATGCACGGTCTGATCAGCCAATACGTGAAAACCGCATAACCACACTGGCAACCGAATATGGTCGATTTGCCGTATATACCTGCATGAACCTTTACCAACGAAAGGTGCCGTTGGCCCCCCCGGAAGGTTTCGTCGACATGGTGATACAGGGATTCACTCTAAAGCGTGATTCAAGTACGCAGTGGTCGCAGATAGACGAATACGCCGAGCGGATCAAACTCCATGGACTTGAAGAGCATCTTTGCTGGATGGAGCCCTGGTTGCGTGCGGTCTACCACTACCGCAAGGAAGACTTCAAACCGGCTATGGCGTATTACCAGACGGCTTTCGAGCTTGCCAAGTACAGAGCGGGCAAGCAGCAATACGACCTGGTAAACCAATTCATCGAGGTGGCCGCGAAAAATGACAGTCGGCGCAGGTTCAAAAAAGGTATCGAATGGGCTCAATACATGAACATAAAGGTCCGCTGGCTACGCGACGATGAACCGACAGAAGAAAAGCTGGACTACGTCTATCACATGCTCAAAAGAGCTCGATACGATCACCAGTTATAGACTCTGCATTGTCATAGCTCTGCGACAACCTATCCTGCCCGACCCGTTTCGATGGCGCAAAAGAGTCAGAAGCTGATCGATCAGCACCGGATCAACGTACATCAGGTTTGGCGGGTTGAAAGAGAACCGCCGCATCGTCACGCGCTTCGACAAACTCGCGAAAAACGATGCGGCGGTGGTCTCGCTGGCTTGTGCCATAAAGCTTTTTAGGCGGGGTTGATGTCAGCGCTTCACGCCAAAGCAGTGCGAAAGCTCAGGGAAACTGCCCTCACGCACATCCGATGCGTACTGCCCCACCGCATCGCGGATCACCGCATGCACATCGGCATAACGTTTAGCGAAACGCGGTACGAACTCTCCCCCCAGCCCCAGGATATCTTCGATCACCAGCACCTGACCGTCGCATGCGGGCGAGGCGCCGATTCCGATGGTTGGCACGCGCAAGACTTCGGTCAACTCGCGGGCCAGCGGCTCCGCTACGCCCTCCAGCACAATGCAAAACGCACCGGCCGCTTCCATCGCCAGGGCGGCCTCACGGATAGCGTCTGCCGATCGTTCGTCCATGCCCTGGGCCTTGAAGCCACCCATGGTGTTGACGAACTGGGGCATCAACCCGATATGCGCCATCACGGGAATGCCCCGCTCCACCAGAAACTGCACGGTGGGCGCCATGACCGCACTGCCTTCCAGCTTCACGGCAGCAATATTGGCCTCCATCATCAACCGCGCGGCACTGCGAAAAGCCTGAGCCGGTGACTCCTGATAAGAGGCGAATGGCAGATCAGCCACCACGCACGCGCGCTGTGTGGCACGCACCACCGCACGACTGTGCTGAATCGTCTGATCCAGTGTGAAATCCAGCGTGTTGGGCTGCCCGTAGGCAACCATCGCGGTCGAATCCCCCATCAGGATAACGTCGACAAATTCGTCAACGATCTCGGCAAGCGATCGATTGTGCGCGGTCAACGACACGATCTTGCGTTTGCCCTTGCAAGCCCTGATGTCGGGTACGGTCAGACGGCGGGTTTCATTGACTGCGGTACTCATGACGTGAACTCCTCGCGAAAACAGCGTTAAAGGAAGGACCTCTTGAATCGACGCAGACGCCAAATACGATCTCCGAACAAGGCTGGCCTCCACTTCTGATTTAATGTTCCCCGTCCTTGTATCCGGACGTTTTTCGGGGGCGATGGTAGAAGCATTTCTCCAGCCGGAGTGAGCGAACAATTTTTCTGAACCGTATGCGGAAATGGAATACAAGATGGACCTGAAGAACTTGCGCTATTTCGTGGAAGTGACAGAGCATGGAAGTTTCTCGAAGGCATCCCGCACCCTTCACGTCACCCAGTCGGCACTGAGCAAAGCCGTTCAATTACTCGAAGAGGAACTGGGCGCGACGCTATTGGTTCGCAGCCGTCCGGGCGTGCCGTCACGCTTGACCCCGTCGGGCGAAGTGGTCTTTCACCACGCCAAGGGATTGCTGAGTCGCAGCAAGCAAATGCTGACGGACGTGAACTTGCTCAACAGCCTCGTCACCGGTGTCCTTCAGCTGGGGCTGCCACCCTTGGGCAGTACCGATCAAGTAGCGGCCGTGTTGACCGAATTTCGGCGGCGCTTTCCCCAAGTGGAACTGCAATTGCGTGAGCAAGGAGGCCAGGCTCTGGAAGAGGCCGTTCGCAAGGGCGAGATAGAACTGGCGATCAGTCTGCGACCCGACGGAGACGACCTGGCCTGGCTGCCGATTTGTGAGGAACCACTGGTTGTCGTCCTGCCACCTCGCCACCCACTCGCCAACCGCCATCGACTGACACTGCCGGATTTGGCGCATCACCCATGGGTGCAGTTGCAGGGCGCCTCGATTCTCAATCACCGCATCAAGCTCTGCTGCCCTGCTGTAGACGTCAGTTGCCTACAGGCAGCCAAAAGCGACAACCTGGCTTTTTGCTTGTCATTGGTGGCCGCGAACGCAGGCCTGCTGGTATTGCCCCGACTATTGGCGCAACACCACATCCCGCCCGGTGTGGAAATCGTTCCGCTCGAATGCGCGGAACTGGAATGGCAACTCGTCGCCATCTGGCGCAAGAACGCGCAGCTGTCGGTCGCGGCACAGCAATGGCTTGAATTGTTGGCCCCCACTGACGCACAGAAGTCGTAACCTTCTTATTTCAGCTTTCTTCCAGCGTAATGAAAGATCGCCACGGAGAAATCCTTCAGCGCCAACGTCCACACGCCCAAAAGCGCGCTGAGCACCAAAAAAGTGAAGTACTGATGAAAATCGGTATACGGCGCTTTTTTGGTGGTCAGTCCTACCAATCCCGCCGTCACTACGGCCATCGCAAAATAGCCGATGCAACTGAAAAATAGATACCAAACGTCTTTGGTTCTTACCGTGGGCGTCCAACTGTCGGAAGATTCGGAAAAGAAAGCTGCCCAGACCAGATCGAACAAGCTCGCGTAGATAAAGCACACACCCAGACGCCCCCACAAATCGGCGCCCAAGTTGATCGAGGCCCAGGAATAGAAGCGATCGAACGAAACACCCACCCCGTGCAAAACATCGAGGTAGGGATACAGCGCAAGCCCTCCTGCGAGATACAAAACCAGATAGGCGATAGTCCGCATGCCAATTCCTTTCTGCTGGGTCTCCATTGAACAACCGGCGGCATCAAGAACCTCGCAGGGATACGACCCTGCTGCATGCACAACGATAGCAGCTGAAAAGTGCCCCACACTTAGCCTTCCTGCCGCCCGAATCTCAGCTGCCATATACCTTCGCGGCAGGCACCGCCCGATTCAGCAATTGCTCGACAGCCCCGCCGACCTCGTCTACCGCCCAACGACCTTGTCTGTCCAGCTCCGGCCCCCGACGCCAGCCATCGGCAATCGACAACTTGCCACCCTCCACTTCAAACATCTGCCCATTCACCGCTGTGGATTCCTGTGAACCCAGCCAGACCACCAATGGCGCTACGTTCTCCGGCGCAAAGTAGTCGAACCCCTCCTCCGGTTTCTTCATGACGTCGGCAAACACTCCCTCGGTCATGCCGGTGCGCGCCGCCGGGGCCAGGGCGTTGACGGTAATGCCATAGCGCCCGAGCTCTGCTGCTTGCACCAGCGTCAGCGCGGCAATCCCGGCCTTGGCTGCCGCGTAGTTGGACTGGCCGATAGACCCCTGCAACCCGGCACCAGAGCTGGTATTGATGATCCGCGCACTCACGGTCTGGCCACCCTTTACCTGCTCACGCCAGTAACGCGCCGCGTGGCTTGAGATGCAAAAATGCCCTTTGAGGTGCACGGCCATCACGGCATCCCAATCGGCTTCAGTCAGGCTGGTGAACATACGATCACGACAGATGCCGGCGTTGTTGACCACCACATCCAGCCCACCAAAAGTCTCGATCGCCTGGCGCACGATCAGCGCCGCATCGTCATAGCGGGTGATGTCGTTGCTGTTGGCCACCGCCATGCCGCCCTGCGACTCGATGGCATTCACCACCGCCAGTGCGGCCTCACGATTGATGTCGTTGACCACCACTTTCGCGCCCTCGGCGGCGAACGCCAGCGCATACGCCCTTCCCAGCCCGCCCCCGGCACCGCTGATGATCACGACGCGGTTTTTACAGATCTGCATGGTCCTGCTCCCGTCAAAACTTCATTCACAACCGTTCGATGATCGTCACGTTGGCCTGCCCGCCGCCTTCGCACATGGTCTGCAAACCGAAGCGACCACCGCTGCGTTCCAGCTCATGCAACAGGCTGCACATCAAGCGAGTGCCGGTGGCGCCCAATGGATGGCCGAGGGCAATCGCGCCGCCGTTGACGTTGGTCTGTTCGTGGGGATAGCCGGTCTCTTTCAGCCAGGCCATGGCGACGGAGGCAAAGGCTTCGTTGATCTCGACTCGATCGATGTCCTCCAGCTTCATGCCCGCTCGCTTCAACGCATAAGCAGTGGCCGGAATCGGCGCCGTCAGCATCCAGATCGGGTCCTCGGCGCGTACGCTGAGGTGATGGATACGCGCGCGCGGTGTTAGCCCGTAGCGCTTGAGCGCCGCTTCGGAAACGATCAGCATCGCGCTCGCCGCATCACAGGTCTGGCTGGACACCGCAGCCGTCACCCGGTCGCAGCCAAACAGAAACTCCAGCTCGGCCATTTTCTCGAGACTGGTGTGGCGCGGCGTTTCGTCGTGAACAACGTCGGCCAGGGGTACGATTTCCCGCAGGAATCGCCCCTGCTCGATGGCGCGCAATGCCCGCTGATGAGACTCCAGTGAATACGCTTCCAGCTGCTCGCGGGACAATCCCCACTTTTCGGCAATCATCTGCGCCGAACGAAATTGCGTCGGCGGTTGCGCACCGTAGCGCCGTACCCAGCCTTCAGAGCCGCTGAACGGGTCACTGAAACCCAAAGGCTCAGCCGCGATCATGGCCGAAGAAATCGGGATCTGCGTCATGGTCTGCACGCCGCCGGCGATAACCACGTCCTGGGTGCCGCTCATCACCGCTTGCGCGGCAAAGTGCACCGCTTGCTGGGACGAGCCGCACTGGCGATCAATCGTGGTGCCGGGGACGGACTGCGACAACCCGGCAGCCAGCCAACTGGTCCGCGCAATGTCCCCGGCCAACGGGCCGATCGTATCAACGCAGCCAAAGATCACGTCGTCGTAATCCTCATCGGGGATGCCGTTGCGTTCGACCAGCGTACGCAACACGTGGGCGCCCAGATCGGCCGCATGAATATGACTCAAACCACCCTTGCGCCGGCCCGTAGGCGTACGCAGGGCGTCGACAATATAAGCTTCAGGCATGATTTTTCTCGGTAAGTGTTGCCGTCAGAACGTCTGGCCGGCACCCAGTGCGCAACGACCGTTGAACAAGGCTGCGCGGATGCGTTCTTTGTGGAAACCGCGATCGCCCCAGACCTTGTCCAGCGCCCAGGCGCGTTTCATGAACAGGTGCAGATCGACTTCCCACGTGTAACCCATGGCGCCGTGGGCCTGAATGGTGTTTTTCGCCGCCAGCATGGCGGCTTCCGAGGTCGCCAGTTTGGCGTGGGAAACCAGCACCGAGCGGTTCGGCTGTTGCTCGGCGACGGCATAGGCAGCGCGATACAACGGCCCCTTGGCGAATTCAATCTGCACCGCGACATTCGCCATCAGATGCTTGACCGCCTGAAACGAGCCCACCGGTTTGCCGAACTGTTTGCGCTCGAAGGTGTAGTCCACCGCAAGATCGACCATGCGTTTGGCCAGCCCCAACAGCTGTGCGGCACTGCCCAGCGCGCCGCGATCAACCGCCTCCGCCCACAGTCGCTGCCCCTGTTCTCCGGAGGCCACGCAGGTCGCAGGTGACGGACTCCAAGAGACCTGAAATAACTGGCGAGCCGGGTCGACCGACACATTGCGGGTCAACTGCACCGCGCCCGGTTCGACCGCATGCACCTCATCGCCATGGGCCAGCAACAGCAGATCGGCGACATGGGCATCGCTGACCAGCGGGTTGCCCGGTTCGGCGACTGCCAGTCGTGCGCGGCCTTCTGCGATACGTCCGAGCCAGTCCTGCTTGAGCGCCGCGTGGTGCTCATCCAGAGCGGCAAGCAATGGCACACCGATCAGCATCGTCTCCACCAGCGGCTCGGGCAGTCCGGCATACCCGCATTCCTGGGCGAGCAGCACGAAGTCCAGCTCGTTCATGCCCATTCCGCCATTTGCTTCGGGAACGGTCAGTGCAGTCAGCCCCAGCTCGACCAATTGCGCCCACAGCTCATCGCTGCGCCCGCTCTCGGTCTGCCAGAGTTCGCGAATGCATTCCGGTGTCACCTCGTTGATCAGAAAATGCCTGACGTTGTCCTGGAACAGCAGTTGGTCGCGGCTGAAATTAAAGTCCATGGTCTCTTCCTCAAGCACGCGGCATGCCGAGCATGCGTTCGGCAATGATGTTGCGCTGGATCTCGTTGGTGCCGGCGTAGATCGGCCCGGCCTGGGCAAACAGAAAACCTTCCAGCCAGTGGCCGGCATCGCCCGCCGCCGGGGCTTCGGGCAACAGCTCGCCACGCAGGCCGAGAATGCTCATGGCGGTGTCATGCATGCGCTGATCGAGTTCCGACCAGAAGATTTTGTTGGTCGAGGATTCCGGCCCGATCTTGCTGCCCTGTACCAGTTGCGACGCGGTCCGATAGGTGTTGAGGGTGTAGGCCTCGGCGTCCAGCCAGGCGCGCATCACCGCCTCGCCAATCGCCGGGTCGCGGTCGGCCTGCTCGCGATTGGCCTGATACAACTGCACCAGACGCCGGGCGGTTTCCTGAAAGCGTGCGGGCGAGCGCAGCAGCAAACCGCGCTCGAAACCGGCGGTGGACATCGCCACGTGCCAGCCCATGCCCTCGCCGCCCAGTGCGTTTTCCACCGGTACCCTGACGTCGTCGAAGAAGATTTCGGCGAACCCGGGCAAGCCGTTGAGCTGAGGAATCGGCCGCACCGTGATTCCCGGCATGTCCAGCGGCAGAAGAATGAACGTCAGGCCCTGATGACGTTGCGAGTTCGGGTCAGTGCGGAAGATCCCGAACACCCAATCGGCCCACACGGCGCGGGTCGACCAGGTCTTCTGGCCGTTGATGACGTAGTGGTCGCCAACCCGTTCGGCCCGTGAGCGGATCGCCGCCATGTCGGAGCCCGCCCCCGGCTCGGACCACGCCTGGGCCCAGATATCTTCACCGGTGGCCATGCGCGGCAGAAAGCGCGCTTTCTGTACGTCGCTGCCGTACTCCATCAGCGTCGGGCCGAGCAGGAAGATGCCGTTCTGGTTGACCCGTGCAGGCGCTTCGGCGCGGTAATACTCCTCCTCGAAAATCAACCACTCGATCAAGTCGCAACCGCGACCGCCCAACTCGACCGGCCAGGTGACCATGCCCCAGCGCCCGTCGTTGAGGCGGTTTTCCCAGGCCCGGTGTTGAGCAAAACCTTGTTCGGTGTCGAATGATTGCAGCGGCTCGCGAGGCACGTTGGCCGTCAGCCACGCCCGCGCTTCGGCGCGAAAGGCCTGTTGGGCCAGGGTATAGGTCAGATCCATGAGAGAGCCTTCAGCCGTTGAAGTGAGCATCACGTTTCTCGATGAACGAGTCGCGTGCTTCCTGTGAGTCCAGTGAGCGATAGGCCTCAAGCGTGAAGCCCTGCTCCCAGCGATACTTGTCTTCCAGATTGCCGTCCTCGATGCCGTTCAGCGCTTCCTTGGCGAGGCTGATCATGGCCGGGCTCTTGGCGGCGATGGTGCGGGCGATCTGCAACGCGGCTTCGCGCAAGTCTTCGCGCTTGACCACGCGCTCCACCGCTCCGAGACGCCAGGCTTCCGCCGCATTGATGGCTTCGCCGGTGAAATACATGTGCCGAACCTTCTGCACCGGGAACAGGCGCTGCAAATGCGCACCACCACCCATGGCGCCGCGATCGACTTCGGGCACGCCGAAAGTGGCGCATTCGGAGGCCAGGACAATGTCGGCGGCGCCGCACAGACCGATGCCCCCGCCAAGTACAAAGCCGTGCACCGCCACGATCACCGGTTTCGGGTTGCGGTGAATGGCCTTGAAGCTGTCGTAGTTGCCCTTGTTGACCGCCACGATCAGGTTGCCGTTGGCAGCCAGTTCCTTGATGTCGACCCCGGCGCAGAAGCCGCGACCTTCGGCGCGAATCACGATGACCCGCACGCGCTTGTCGCTCCCAAGCCCTTCGATTTCTCGGGCGATTTCGGCCCAGGTACTGCAATTGAAGGCGTTGACCGGCGGCTGGTTGAACACCAGTTCGGCAATGCCGTTATCGATATTGACGCTGAATGGATGCATGTTTTTTCCTTTCACGACACGCGACGACAGAGTTCGTCCAGACGCAATTCCGCGTCACGAACGATCTGCTCGATCAATTGGGCACAGCTGGGCAGGCTGTCGATGGAGGCCGCGACCTGACCCGAAGGCAACACGCCTTCGGCCGGCAGCCCGTCGACCATGGCTTTCTGGATGACCATCGGCGCGTTGGCGGCCATGATGCTTTGCGCAGCGGTCAGGTCTCCGCTGCTGCGCATCTTCAGTGCACTGGAGAACAACTGACTCAAGCTCATGCCGCTGAGGCGGCGGTAAGCCAGACCGCTGCGCACCGCCAGCCACCAGCGCTTGAACACGCCGCTGGTTTCCAGTTGGTCGAGCAATTCGTTGCGGATCATGCGTTGCGGCATGCCGTCGATGGCGCGGCTGACGATGATCGCCGCCGGGTCTTTGATCGCCAGGTAACGCGCCAGGGTCTGCGCCGGCACCGGGCTTTCGGCACACATCAGAAACCGCGTCCCCATGGCGATGCCTTCGGCGCCGTAGGCCAGGGCCGACACCAGTCCTCTGCCGTCCTTGAATCCACCGGCCGCCACCACCGGGACCGACACTGCATTGACCACTTGATCGAGCAGCAACGCCGTCGGCACCGAGCCGGTATGCCCCCCGCCCTCGCCGCCCTGTACGGTGACGGCATCCGCGCCCATTTCCACGGCTTTCTGCGCGTGTTTCAAGGCGCCAACCGTGGGAATGCACACGACACCGGCATTCTTCAGGCGCTGGATCATCTGTTTGCCCGGGGAACGGCTGTAACTGACCGCTCGCACCTTATGGCGCAGCACCAACTCGACGATGTCGTCGGCGTTGGGCTGGTACATATGGAAATTGACCCCGAACGGCTGGTCCGTCAGGCGCCGGGTTTCGAGGATCGCGGCCTCCATGTGCTGCGGTTCGATGGTGGCGCCGGCCAGAAAACCGAAGGCGCCGGCGTTGCTCGTGGCCGCGACCAGTTTCGGGTCAGCCACCCAGCCCATCGCGGTCTGGATGATCGGATAACGGCAACCGAGCAACTCGGTCAGCCGGGTATTCAATGAGATCGCCATGTTCACGCCCCACCCGTCGAGCGTTGCGAACTGGCCATGGCCTTGGCGTCGTAGCCGCCGAGCCGGTCGCCGGACACCAGTTCATTGTGGGCATGGGCGAAGTGGTGCAGGCCGAAGACCATGTCCATGGTCGCGCGCTTGCCCATCAGGTCTTCGGCGTTGTTGACCGCCTGCTTGCTCAATTGCAGGCCCAGGCGCGGCATCTGGGCGATGCGCCCGGCGATATCGAGGGTTTCCTGTTCCAGGGATTCGCGAGCCACCACCCGGTTGAGCATGCCCATCTGATAGGCGCGCGGCGCCGGCATGCGTTCGCCGAGGAACAGAAACTCCTTGGCGATGCGCGGGTTGAGTTCATGCGCGTGGGCAAAATACTCGACCCCGGGAATGCCCATGCGCACCACCGGATCGGCAAAGTACGCATCCTCACTGGCGACAATCAGGTCGCAGACCCAGGCCAGCATCAGTCCGCCGGCAATGCACGCGCCCTGCACCATGGCGATGGTCGGCTTGGGCATTTCGCGCCAGCGCCGGCACATGCCCAGATAGACTTCCTGCTCCCGGGCGTAGAGAAACTCGCCACCGGGCTTGTTGGTGTGGTCATACCAGAGGCTCGCGCGGTCGAACGTCTTATCGACGTCCCGCCCCGGCGTGCCGATGTCATGCCCGGCGGAAAAGTGCTTGCCGGCCCCGCGCAGCACGATGACTTTCACCTCGTCATCATCGCAGGCACGGCGAAACGCCGCGTCCAGCGCGTAGGTCATCTGCGAGTTCTGGGCATTGTGATACTCGGGGCGATTCATGGTGACCAGCGCCACCGCCCCGCGCACTTCGTAGAGCACCACGTCGGCGGCATTATTATCGTTATGTTCAGCCATCACTTTTCTCCGAAACGGTGCGACTCAGCGCTGGCCCGGCGGGTTGTCTTTGAGCTGGCTGGCGCGCAGGTTGTGCGGGTCCAGACGCTCGATCAGTTGCAACTGCGCGGCGGTGGGCGACGTTGTGGTCGGGCAATCCTGTGGCACATGCAGCTCGAATCCGGTGTTGTCCTGTACCTGTTCCACGGTCACGCCGGGGTGCAGCGAACGAATCCGCACTTGTCGTTGCGGGCCGAGAAAATCCAGCACGCACAGATCCGTGACGATCAGGCGGATATCGATTTCATCCAGCGACCAGCCCCGGGCCAGGCGCGCCGGGTTGTAGCCGACCGAGGCGACCATATCGACCTCGCCTTCGACGAACACCCGACGGTTATGGCTGGGCACGCAAAAGGAGTTGGCATGGCTGATCGAGTTGCCGGGAAAGCCCCGCACACCGAGCATTTGCGCCTTGGGTTTGGCGTAGTCACCGATGCAGGAAATGTTGGCCTGACCGAAGCGATCGATTTGCGTCGGGCCCACCAGGGCATGGCGCTTGCCGCTCCAGACGTTGTCGAAAATCCGCGAGAAGCCCATCCAGCTGTCGCGCTTTGGTTCGTAGCCGTTGCGTGCACCCAACGGCACTGGCTCGGCGACCATGTACGCCTCGGAATCGGTCATCAGCAGCTGAGGATTGCTGGTCAGCATGCTCAATGAAGCGGCCAGGCGCGGAATCACCCCGATCCCGGTGGCGAGCACTTCGCCGTCATCGCGCCAGGCTTCGGAAGCCGCGCAGATCATCAGCTCGGCGAGGCTGTAAGTCGTTGCAGAAGTCGTCATATCAAGGCTCGCTTAGTAGACCGGCAGAGGGAGCTGGCGGATGGCGTCCAGGCCGCCGACCTTGTCCAGATACTGTTCGTGGGTGCAGTCGACATAGTCGCGGACGTAGTCCTGCCAACCTTCGCCGGCCTGGGCCGAAGCGTTGTAGGCCTTGAAATGCGCGACATCGAAGCCGTACAGCGGCGCACAGGAAGACGGGTGCGCACCGCCCGGCACGTGCGCCACGGCAGTGGTCAGGTTGCGTTCCCAGAACACTTGATGCGCCCGCGCCGGATCGGCATGGAAGTAGTCGCTGTCGACCAGTTCGTCGCACGTCACATAGCTGTGGGTCGCCGCCCGGACGAGCAAGTCGTCCATGTAGTGATCGGGGCCGCTGATCTGGCAGACACCGCGTACATCGGCGCGGTCGACGTGAATCAGCGCCGCATCGAGCTTGAGTGCCGGCATGGCGACCCATTGCTTGTTGTCGGCATAGGGCGAGTCGATCAACTTGATCTGCGGGTTGTGCCGCAGCACGTCGGTGCCCAGCCCCACGGCCGTGGGAATGAACGGCACTTTCATGGCGGCAGCACGCAGGCCGAGCAACAGCATGCCTTCGTCGATTTCCATCACTTGCAGCGCCGCGTCCTGACGCGCCTTGCGGAAGTACGGTTCGAGTGGAATGAAATCCAGCGACACGAAGGCAAACACCAGTTTGCGGACCTTGCCGGTCGCGCAGAGCATGCCGACATCCGCGCCGCCGTAGGCGACCACGGTCAGGTCTTTGAGGTCGGAGCGCAGGATCTCGCGCACCAGCGCCATGGGTTTGCGCCGGGGGCCCCAGCCGCCGATGCCTATGGTCATGCCGTCACGCAGTTGGCCGACCATTTCGGCCGTGGTCATTCGCTTGTCCATCGTCATAGTCCTCATTGGCGACCGACACTGAAGTCATGGCCCCAGTGGCTGACCACGGTGCTTTCGAACGGGGTGTGCAGCTCCCAGTCGACCACCAGGCCATCGCAGCCGTACTCCAGGTCAAACCCGGACGGGGTCTTGATATAGAACGAGATCATCTGGTCGTTGGTGTGCTGACCGAGGGTGGCGGACATCTTCACGCCGTTGGCCTGCACTCGGTCGAGGGCCCGGCCGACTTCATCCAGGGCGTTGACCTCGACCATCATGTGCACGCAGCCGTGGGGCATCGGGCACTCGAAAATCGCCAGTGAATGGTGGCGACCGTTATTGCAATGCAGGAAGTGAATGCGTTTTTGCGGTTCGGCCGGGTCCGGTGTGAAGCGGACTTTCATCAGGTCCGACAGGCCGAAGCCGAGCACCTGCTCATAGAAATCCCGGCAACGGTCGAAGCTCGGCGCCGGCAGTACTACATGGCCCATGCCCAGTTCGTTGGTGACGAAGCCCTTTACGCCGACCGGCGAAACGAAGCGCGCGAAGTCCTGCAACGGGCCCCAGAACAATTCGTGGCGGTTGCCATCCGGATCGCTGAAGTGCACCAGTTCCTGGACTTTGCGGTCCCGAGCCTGAGCCTCTGTGCCACGGGTGACTTGCACATCGGCGCGCTCCAGCTCGCTGACAGCCTGCTCGAGCGCCGCTTTGCCTGACACTTCCCAACCACAGGCGCCGAAGCCGTTTTCGGTGCTTTTCTCCACCAGAATCCGGTGGTGGCGCTCGTCCATTTTCAGGTACAGGCGCTCATCGTCATCGCTGCCGGCGACCATCATGCCGAGCACCTGACTTGCGTACTGCCGCCACTGCGCCAGATCGCTGGATAACAGGGTGACGTAACCCAGACCACGGATATCCATGGATGCACTCCTCGTTGTTCTCAGGCCGAGCCGCCCGGCGGCGATGGCCGGGAAGACTGTATTGGGGCCTATTCAAACGGGTTCGCCGGGGGGAAACATCGTCCAATGGGACTAGCGCAGACCCGGAATACAGGCATAAAAAAACGGGCCTTGGGGACCCGTTGGAAATGGGGACTGGATTCCGTTCCAGGCCTTAAGTGCGATCAACAGCAGGTATCAGCCCACTTACTTTTTGCGGAAATGCGGAATCACCTTCTCGCCAATGTTCTTCAACGTCTCCAGCTGCGCCCACTGCGGTACGGTGCCCATCTGGCAGATGAACAGGATTTCGTCGGCGCCGGCGTCGATCAGTCGCTGCACGTAGCCGATGCAATCCTCGACGGTGCCGTAGGCATGGTTGGGGTTCATCATGGCCATGGTCGGGTCGGAGAAATCGACGCTGACCTCTTCCGAGGCAAAACGCGACTTGATCACGCTCTGCCCGTTGCCATCGACGAAAGTGTCGTCCTTCCACTTTTCCGGGTCCGGACGCTCGCCGCCGCCGTACCAGTAACCCAGAGACTCCATGAAATAGCGCTGGCCACGGATGCCGATACGCCGCGCTTCTTCGTTGTTTTCCAGCACGATCGCCGGGCACAGCGCCGCGATATGACGGTTGGGACGGAAGCCCACCTGGTGTTTCACGTCACGGTTGTCCCAGGCCTGGTGATAGACCTCGACCTTCTTGGCGATTTCTTCCGGCCCGCCAAAACCCAGCACCAGCGCGCCCATGCCACGGCTGCCGGCCTTTTTCAGCGAGTCGGTGTTGGTGCAAGCCAGGTACATCGGCGGGTGCGGATCCTGGTAAGGCTTGGGATGGATCGGCCGTTTCGGAATCTGCACGAAGTCGCCCTGGTGCTCGATTTCGTCGAACACGAACATTTTCGGGATCAGATACATCATCTCGTCGATCTGCGGCTGCAACGTCGTCAGGTCATAGCCGAAGGTGCCGGCCTCCTGCTGGGTGCCGCCCTTGCCGACACCGAAATGCACCCGGCCCTTGGACAGCAGGTCGAGAGTAGCGATGCGTTCGGCGACTTTCACCGGGTGGTTCATCGCCGGTGGCAGGCAGACCACGCCGTGGCCGATGCCGATCCGCTCGGTCTTGCCGGCGACGAACGCCAGCATGGTTTCCGGCGCGGACATGTGCGAGTAGTTGCTCAGTGCCGTGTGCTCCACGCACCAGAACGTATCGAAGCCCAGTTTGTCGGCCAGCACGGCCTGTTCGACGGTGTCTTCGAAAATCTTGCGATCGCCTTCACGGCTGGAATCCACCGTCTGGGCTTCGTAAATCAGGGAAAATTTCATGGTTGATCCTTGTACTTGTTGGATGCGCAGCCGGCGCCGGAGAACCACGCCTTCGCGCTAATGCTCGGGCATCCTCGAGGCGCTCGAATCCTGCAAACGGACTAGCCGATTCAGCGCAGTGCGGTCAGAGGAAAAAGTCGTTGCTGTCCTGGCCCATGCTCACGGCGCCGAGGTTCCAGGCGTACTTCGCCGGGCTGTTGGCAACGTGGGCGCGACCGGTGTGAATGTCGCGGAACGCGCGGTTGATCGGGTGGCTGCGGAAGATCGTCGAGGCGCCGCTGTTGAACATCAGCTCGCCCACCGCTTTCGCGCATTTGTCGGCTACCCGTGCGGAGTCGTAACGCATCT
Source organism: Pseudomonas sp. GW822-FHT03F08 (assembly GCF_058801265.1). NCBI lineage: Bacteria > Pseudomonadati > Pseudomonadota > Gammaproteobacteria > Pseudomonadales > Pseudomonadaceae > Pseudomonas > Pseudomonas sp. GW822-FHT03F08. Next base: position 520,049 of record NZ_JBXANC010000002.1, read on the forward strand.
TCACCCGCTCGGGCATGCTCAGCGGCTCGGCTTTTTGCGCCCGTTCCAGCATCAAGGCGAAGTTGCGATAGAGCACGGTCTTGCATTCGTCGACGCAGACCATGGCGTCGGCCAGCGCCGATTGCGCGGCCGGGTCCTGGACCATCTTGCGTCCGTCGTTGACCCCGACCCGTGCGCGGTTGTGTTCGACAAACTGATCCACCGCGCCTTGCAGCGCACCGATGGCCGCCGACGACACCGCCCGCACGAAAATCTGCCCGAACGGCAGGCGAAACAGCGGTGCGGTGTTCACCGCATTTCCGGGGCTGTTCTGCATGAAACCGTCGAACGCCCGATGGGTGCGGTACTCGGGGACGAAGGCGTTCTCGACCAGGATGTCGTGAGAGCCGGTGGCTTCGAGCCCCATGACATTCCAGTTATCGAGGATTTGGTAGTCACTGCGCGGCACCAGGAACGTCCGGTAATCCGGCGCACCACCGGCCTCTTCCGCCGGCACCAAGGCCCCGAGAAATGCCCATTCGCAATGCTTGCTGCCGGACGAAAAGCCCCAGCGCCCGCTGAGCCTGAAACCGCCCTCCACCCGTTCGACCTTGCCCACCGGCATATAGGAAGAAGAGATCAGCACGCTGGAGTCGTCGCCCCAGACATCCTGCGCCGCACGGTCATCGAACAGCGCCATCTGCCAGTTATGAATCGCCACAACGCCAAGCACCCAGGCCGAAGACATGCAGCCCTCGGCGAGGGTCATCTGCACTTCGAAGAAGTCCTTGGGTTCCAGCTCGTAGCCTTCCCAGCGTGCCGGCTGCAGGATGCGAAAGAACCCCGCTTCCTGAAAATCCTTCAGGGTCTCTTCCGGCAACTGGCCGGTTTGCGCGGCGTTCAGGGCGCGCTCACGCAGAATCGGTACCAGCTCGCGGGCACGCTGGCTCAGACGCTGGCGAATCAGGTCTTGGTTGAGCATTTTTATTGTTCTCCATTGTTCACCCCGTCCGCCGGGGCGCGCGTGCAGCGAGGCACGTGCCGCACTTGCGGTGCCTGCCTCCTGTGCGGCATTCAAACAATGTGAAAAGTGCCGGGCATCCCTCAAACGGACCATGTCGGCAATGATCCGAAGCACGTACGCAGACCGCCCAAAGGCCTAGTCCCCTCGGACGATGCTGCGCAGGCACGCCAGCGCAAAAATCCATCGCACTCCAGTACAACCACAGGACGAGTGCGATGAACGACGTCAATCTGAAAGCCGACATGCTCCAGGCCATGCGCCGTCTGGCCAAGTCAGTCACCATCATCAGTACCAGCAACGGCTCCGAGCGTTTCGCCATGGCCGCCACGGCGGTGGATTCCCTCAGCACCGAGCCGCCGTCGCTGCTGATCTGTGTGAACAAGACCGCCTCTTCCCACGCGGCACTGGCCACCGGCGCGGACTTCTGCGTGAACATCCTCGGCGTCGAACAACAAGGTCTGGCCCATCGCTGCAGCGGTTCGATCAAAGGCGAGGCGCGCTTCGACCAGGGCAACTGGCTGACCAGTCCCGGCGGCATTCCGTATCTGAGTGACGCTCAGTCAGCGATCCTCTGCCGTCAGGACGGCCACTTCAGCTATGGCACCCACACCGTGTTCATCGGGCGTATCCTGCAAATCCACACCAGCGACACCATCACCCCGCTGGTCTACCTCGACGGCAGCTACACCACCACCGCCAACCCGGCATCTGCCTTCGCTGCTGCGGGCTGAGGCCGGGCCATGGACGCTCAACAACAGTTGTCGCCATTGCGTGTGAACAGCGCCGATCAGTTGGACTGGGACGATCGCTGTGATTTGCTGGTGGTCGGTTTTGGCGGTGCCGGAGCCTGCGCGGCGATTGAAGCGGCCAGTCGCGGCTTGTCGGTGTTGGCACTGGACCGGTTCGCAGGCGGTGGTGCCACGGCCATCAGCGGCGGCGTCGTGTATGCCGGGGGCGGCACGCCGTATCAGCGTCAGGCCGGATACGAAGACAGCCGCGACGCGATGTTCAACTACTTGCGCCAGGAAGTCGGCGAGGCCGTGAGCCCGCAGACCCTGCGCGAATTCTGCGAAGGCAGTTGCGAGCAACTGGCCTGGCTCGAACGCCAGGGCGTGGCGTTCGAATCCAGCGTGCCGCCGCACAAGACGTCCTACCCGAGTGACCAGTTTTACCTTTACTACTCCGGCAACGAAGCCGTCCCCGCCTATGCCGCGATCGCCAAACCGGCACCGCGCGGCCATCGCACCAAAGGCCCCGGCCTGTCGGGCGCGAGCCTGTTCGCCCCGTTGAAAGCCAGCGCCTTGCGCCTTGGGGCACGCCTGCGCAGCCAATGCGAAGTCCGGCGTCTGGTGATCGATGCCAATGACCGCGTGGTGGGTGTCGAAGCCTGGCAGTTGCCGACCGGCAGTCGCGCAGCCCGGCAACATGCCCGATTGTCACGCTGGGCCACCGCGATTCACATGTACGCGCCGGCAGTGGCGGATCGGTTGCGCAATCGCTTGCGGCGCATTGAACTCGCCAGTGCCGAACGCCAGTTGATTCGCGCCGACCAAGCCGTGTTGCTGAGCAGCGGCGGTTTTATCTTCAACCGTGAATGGGTCGGTCAGCATGCGCCGCGTTATCTGCCCGGTTTGCCGCTGGGGACCACCGGTTGCAACGGCAGCGGCATCGCCCTGGGCCAGAGTGCCGGCGGTCGCGTTGCGCGCATGGACAAAGTCAGCGCCTGGCGTTTCATCAACCCGCCGCTGGCCTGGGCCCGAGGCCTGATCGTCAATGCCCGTGGCGAGCGTTACGCCAACGAAGAAATCTACGGCGCCACCCTCGGCCACTCGATGGTGGAAGAACAGGACGGCCGCGCCATCCTGATTCTCGACCGGGCATTGGTACGCGAAGCGCTGCGCCAGGTCGGCCCGGGCAAAGTCTGGGCCTTCCAGCGGTTGCCGGTGCTACTCAATCTGCTGTTCAACGCCAAACGCAGTCGCAACCTTGCCGATCTGGCAAAGCGCTGCGGATTACCGCCCGAAAACCTGCAACGCACCGTAAATACTTACAGTCGCGCCGCTCGCGGAGACACTGTCGATCCGTTCGGCAAGTCGCACGCCATGCTCGCCGACATGGATCAGGGCCCGTGGTACGCCCTCGACCTGTCCTTCGCCAGCCGCCTCTTCCCCTGCCCCGTCATCACCCTCGGCGGGCTGAAGGTCTGCGAAACCAGCGGTCAGGTGCTGAACCACGCCGACCAGCCGATTGCCGGCCTGTACAGCGCCGGGCGCAACGCGGTCGGGGTCGCTTCAAATCTGTATGTCTCGGGCCTGTCCCTGGCCGATTGCATTTATTCCGGCCGCCGTGCCGCCACCCATGTGGCCGAACAACTTGCTGCTCAAACCACACGCTCAGGAGAACAACAATGCAACGTGTAGAAGGCAAAGTCTGCATCATCACCGGCGCCGCCAGCGGCATCGGTCGCGAAGACGCTCTGCTGCTGGCCCGCGAAGGCGCCAAGGTCGTGCTGACCGATCTCAACGACAGCGCCGGCCGGGAAGTGGCCGCGCAAATCGGTAGCAACGCACTGTTCATCCGTCACGACATCGCCAGCGAAAGCGACTGGCAGAACGTTATCAAAACCACCCTGGAACATTTCGGCCGCCTCGACGTGCTGGTCAACAACGCTGCGATTCTGGCGTTGGGCAGCATCGAAGACACCACACTGGAGCTGTGGCAGAAGGTGCAGAAAATCAACGGCGACGGCTACTTCCTCGGCTGCAAGTACGCGATCCAGGCCATGAAGGAAACCGGCGGTGGTTCGATCATCAACATGTCGTCGGTGGCGGCGCTGGGCGCGATGCCGATGTTCTGTGCCTACTCGGCATCCAAAGGCGCGGTGGCGGCGATGACTCGCTCGATTGCCTTGCACTGCAAGCAACAGGGTTACCGCATTCGCTGCAACAGCGTGCACCCGGACGGCGTCAACACGCCGATGACCCAGGCCCTCACCGGTGGTGTGGCGATCAATCAGCAAGATCTCGACCAAGACCCGATGAACCGCATGTGCGCGCCGGCCGACATTGCCAATGTGGTGCTGTTCCTCGCCACCGACGAGTCGCGTTTCGTCAACGGTGCCGAGATCCGCGTCGACAACGCCCAACTGATCAGCGGGCTCTGAGGCCGAGGTGAGCATGGGCACGCAACAACAGAACCTGACACCGGCCCAGGCCACAGCGGCCAGCTACGCCTTGCAAGTGTGCGCGGTGATCGACGAAACCGCCGATGCGCGCTCGCTGGTGCTGGACATACCGTCAGACCTGCGTGAGCGCTTTGGCTACAGACCGGGGCAGTTCCTGACGTTTCGTGTGCCCTGTGCCGGCAAGCTGCTGACCCGCTGCTATTCCATGGCCAGTTCGCCGTTGACCGATGAGCAACCCAAAGTCACGGTGAAACGGGTCGAGGGCGGCCGGGTGTCGAACCGAATGAACGAGGTGCAGGTCGGTGACTGGCTGGACGTACTGCCGCCGGCCGGGCATTTTTGCCTTGATGAGCATCAACCGGATGACGACAAACCCCTGGTGCTGTTCGGCGGCGGGTCTGGCATCACCCCGGTGTTTTCCATTCTGAAATCGACGCTGCAACGCAGCCGGCGGCCGATCAAGTTGATCTACGCCAATCGCGATGAGGCATCGGTGATTTTCAAGGATGAGCTGCGGCAACTGGCGCAGTCCCATCCGGAACAACTGCAAGTGGTACACGCGCTCGACTCGGTGCAAGGCTTCCTGACCACCGCCCAAGTGCGCCATTTGCTGAAAGGTTCTGCCGGCGGCGATTACTTCATCTGCGGCCCGGGCCCGTTCATGGACACCGTCGAACGGACCTTGCTGGAACTCGGAGAAGCGGCTGAACGCATCCACGTCGAACGCTTCGTCTCCCCGCCCGATCCCGACGAACTGCTGGCTGAAGAAGCCGCCGCCCGGCAAGCCTCTCTTGGCTCGCGCTGCGAATCGCTGGTGATCGTGCTTGACGGTCAACAGCACGAAATTGCCTGTCAGCCCGGCGACACACTGCTGCAAAGCTGCAAGGCCGCCGGCCTCGACGTTCCTTCGTCTTGCGAAGAAGGTTTTTGCGGCGCCTGCATGTGCGTCGTCGAGGAAGGCGAAACGCACATGGCCCGCAACGACGTGCTCAGCCCCAGAGAACTGGCCGAAGGCTGGACCCTGGCCTGCCAAAGCCGCCCGAACGGCGCACGGGTGCGCTTGAAGTTCCCGGATTGAGCGCCGGTCGAGAATAGTCTCAACGGACGATCTCCCGGGCGCGATCTGCAGTTAGACTCGGCCAGCCCATTGGCCCGAAAACAATAAAAGAGGTGCAGTTATGGCTCGTTTGCAAAACAAGGTCGCGGTGGTTACCGGCGGCGCATCGGGGATCGGTCTGGCCTGCGTGCGGCGCTTTGCCGCCGAAGGCGCGCAGGTTGTCGGCCTGGACATCGGCAATGCCCCGGAGGATTTTCCGGGCCTGTTCATGACGCTGGATGTGCGCGATGAAGCGCAGGTGCAACAGGTCATGCAGGAAGTCATCAACCATTTCGGTCACATCGACGTGCTGGTCAACGCGGCGGGTGTGGCCGACCAGGGCAGCGTCACCCAGACCAGCACCGCCAACTGGCAGCGGGTGCTGGACATCAACCTGACCGGCAGCATGCTCACCAGCAAGTACGCGCTGGCATCGATGGAACCCCGGCGCAGCGGTTCGATCATTAATATCGGCTCGATCTTCGGCCTCCAGGGTTGCGACGGCAACGTTGCGTACAACGTGTCCAAGGGCGGCATCAACCAACTGACGCGCTCGATGGCGATCGACTTCGGTTACGCCAATATTCGCGTCAACGGTTTGTGTCCCGGCCTGATCGAAACCCCGATGACCAGCATGGTCCGCGAGCACGAAGCCTTCCACGCCTTCTTCGCCTCGCAACACATGCTCAATCGCTCCGGGCAGCCGGAAGAAGTGGCCAACGTCGCCCTGTTCCTGGCCTCAGACGAAGCGTCCTTTGTCAGTGGCCAGATGATTGCCGTGGACGGCGGTTTCTCCGCCGGCCGCCGCTTCGCCCCGCCCGCCGTCTGATTTTCCTTGCCGGGCGCCTGCCCGGCACACCCCTTTCTTCCGCACCTGTCCTCTGGCCGAGGAGGCCCCATGCTGCCTGTCGAAAACGCACTGACCATCGTCCAACTGTTCGCCAACGCTGCCCGCAATTATGGCGACCGCCCGGCCATTGAGGATGACGGACGCTCGATCAGCTACCGGCAACTCGATCAACTGCGCGGCCAGGCTGCCCGGGCACTATTGGCGTTGAACGTCCAGCCTGGCGACCGCGTGGCGATCTGGGCACCGAATATCTGGGAATGGATTGTCGCCGCCGGTGCACTGCAAAGCGTCGGCGCCGCGCTGGTGCCGCTCAATACGCGCATGAAAGGCAGCGAGGCGGGTTTCATCCTGCGTCAGAGCGGCGCCTGCGTGCTGTTTGCCATCGGCGAGTTCCTGGGCGCCGACTATCCGCGCATGCTCGCCGCCGAAGACCTGCCGGCGCTGCGCCACATCGTCTCGTTGCGCAGCAGCGAACCGGGCACGCTGGGCTGGGACGCGTTCCTGGCGCTGGCCAGCGACGTGTCGCCGGAAGCTCTTCAATCACGCGAACTGGCGCTCGGCCCGCAAGATCTCTCCGACCTGCTGTTCACCTCGGGCACCACAGGCAAACCCAAAGGCGTGATGAGCAATCACGGGCAAACCCTGCGGGTGGTGCGCGACTGGAGTGAGGTGGTCGGTTTGCACGAGGGCGATCGCTACCTGATCGTCAATCCGTTCTTCCATTCGTTCGGTTACAAGGCCGGCTGGCTGGCGGCGCTGATGCGCGGCTGCACCATCGTGCCGCAGCAGGTCTTCGACGTGCAGGCGGTGCTCGAATGCGTGCAGCGCGAGCGAATTACCGTGCTGCCCGGCCCGCCGACCCTCTATCAATCCTTGCTCGCCCATCCGCAGCGCGATGCATTCGACTTGACGTCCTTGCGCATTGCGGTCACCGGGGCTGCGACGATTCCGGTGGAGATGATCCGCCGCATGCGTGATGAACTGGGTTTCGCCACCATCGTCACTGCGTACGGCCTGACCGAAACCTGCGGTTTTGCCACGATCTGTCGGCCGGGGGACTCACTGGAATTGCTCTCGTCCACCAGCGGCCGGGCCATGCCGGGGATGGAAGTGCGCTGCATTGGCGCCAACGGTCGCAGCCAGCCGGTGAACGTCCCCGGCGAAATCCAGGTACGGGGCTACAACCTGATGCAGGGTTATTTCAATGATCCGCAAGCCAGTCAGGAAGTCCTCGATGCCGACGGCTGGCTGCACACCGGTGATATCGGCGTGCTCGACGAACAGGGTTACCTGCGCATCACCGATCGCCTGAAGGACATGTTCATCACCGGCGGTTTCAACGTCTATCCGGCGGAAATCGAACACTGCCTGCTGGGTTATCCCGGCGTGGCGCAGGTGGCGGTGATCGGCATTCCGGACGAGCGTCTGGGCGAAGTGGCCATGGCCTTTCTGCTGCCGGCGCCGGGGGTCGAGATCGAGCAGGCCCGATTCCTCGCCTGGTGCCGTGAGCAGATGGCCAACTACAAGGTGCCGCGCCGGGTGCAGGTGCTGGAGAGCATGCCGCTGAACGCGGCGGGGAAAGTGACCAAGAATGTGTTGCGGGAGTGGGCGTTGAGCTGAGCTCTTTCCTCCAGTGGGAGCCCACTGGAGGAATGACCTTCAAATCACCCGGGCCGGATGCTGTTGGCGCGGGTCGCCCAGCAGGGCGCGATGGGATGGCGGCTGACGGCCGCCGTCTTCGCTGATGCCGTAACCGGCAGCGATTTCGGCAGTGATCAGCGTCTGCCCCGAGAGCGCCATCAACTGCGGATCATTGAGCAAGGCATGAATCACCCGGCCATTGAATTGCGGGGTTTCGGCGTGCGCCAGAAAAGCCTTGTACTGCTCGCCATGCTGTTCGCCGGCAATCCGCGTGCGCTCGGTCAACTGCGGCCCGAGCCACAGCGATAACGCCGCCACGCCACGGCCCTCGAAATCGATGGCCATGTCCGCCGCCAGTTTGTCGCAACCGGCCTTTTGCGCACCGTACGCCGGGCCGTGCATGTAGCAGCCGCCGCCAAACGACGAAGTAAAGCAGATAAGTCCCTGCGCGCTGTTCAACAACAGCGGTGCGGCGTGGTAGCTGGCGATGTACGCCGAGCGCAGGCCGACGTCGAGGATGCGCACCAGGTCCAGCGGCTTTTCCCAGAACGGCCCCGATTCGATCAACTGGTCATGAATGAACGCGGCATTGTTTACCAGCAGATCCAGCCGTCCGCATTCACGTTCTATCTGGGCGAACAGCGCCGCCACCTGCCCATCGTCGGCATGATCGCAAACCACCGCGACGCCCTCTCCGCCCGCCGCTGTAATTGCGGCGGCCGTGTCGTCCAGCGAGCTGTTCAAGGCCTGTCCATATAGATGCGCGCCTGCAGATTCCGGCGCACGCCCGGTGACGTAAACCCGCATGCCTGCCGCACCGAGTGCCAGGGCTATGCCCTGGCCGACGCCGCGACTGGCGCCGGTCACTACCGCCACTTGCCGATTCATTTGACGCTCCCGAACTGACTGATCACCGAGCCGCTTTTCTGGCTCTGACGATGGATGTGGTTGGCCGCCAGATAACCGAAGGTCATCGCCGGACCGATGGTGGAACCGGCCCCCGGGTAGGTGCGGCCCATCATCGACGCCGCGCTGTTGCCGATGGCGTACAGGCCCTTGATCGGTTTGCCGTCCTCGTGCAAGACCCGGGCGTGAACGTCGGTGAGCAAACCGCCCTTGGTGCCGATGTCGCCGGCATCAATGCGCACGGCGTAGAACGGCCCTTTGAACAACGGCGCCAGACACGGATTGGGCTGCACGTTCGGGTCACCGTAGTAGCGATCGAACAGCGATTCACCCTTGTGAAAGTCTTCGTCGTAGCCGCGCACCGCCATGCCGTTGAAGCGCTGCACCGTGCGCAGCAGCCCGGCCGCATCGACGCCGATGTTCTCCGCCAGGGCCTGCAGATCCGGTGCCTTGAAAAAGTAATCACGCAAGTGCTCGGGCAGTTGCCAGTCGCGCTGGGCATACCCTGGCAACAGCGCGCCGCAGGGGTATTTGCGGCGAAACTCGGCATCGAACACCATCCAGCACGGCACACTGACGGCGCCTTCGCGGTTGTTGGCGTACATCGCGTAAACGATGTCGGTGTACGGCGCGGCTTCGTTGACGAAACGTTCGCCCGCCGAGTTGACCAGTACGCAACCGGGCAACGTCCGCTCGACGAACATCGCCCGTTGTTTTTCCTCGCCGCGAACGTTGGTTGTCGGCGCCCACCAGCTGTGCTCCATCAGCGCCGTGCGTGCGCCGATGGCCTGGCCTGCACGAATGCCGTCGCCGGTATTATGCGGCGGCGTGGCACTCCAGGTAGTCAGCGAGGGTTGCGGCAGATACTGGGTGCGCATCGTCTGATTCCGTTCAAAACCACCAGCGGCGATGATCACGCCGTAGCGCGCCTTGACGTTCAGACGTTGCCCCTCGCGGCAGACCCGCGCACCGCCGACCCGGTCGCCGACAATCAGCAGTTCTTCCAGCCCACAGTTGAGCCACAGCGATTTGCCGCGATCCAGTAAGGAACAGCGCAAGGCCCCGATCAAGGCATTGCCCAAGGTCAGGTAACGATCCCGCTTCGACAGCCGCCGCCCCTCGCGGTCGCGCCAGTAACGCCACATGACCTTCAGCGTCAGGCGCAACCAGCCGGGGCCACGGCACAGCAGCACCTGCGCCTCTTTCATGGTCATCGCCATGCGTCCCATCATCAACGTGCCGGGGGATGGCGCACGCATGCGCAGAAACTCCTCACCCAGCTCGGCGGCGTCAAACGGTTGCGGGTCCATCGAGCGATAGCCGGGTTTGCCGCCTTCGACTTCCGGGTAGTAATCGGCGTAGCGCGCTTGTGCCTCGAAGCGCACGCGGGTCTTTTGTTCGAGGTATTCGACCATCGCCTTGCCTTGCTCGACATAGGCTTCGATGCGCCCGTCGTCGATCTCGCCGTGGGTCACCGCGCGAATATAGGCAATCGCTTCGGCGGCGCTGTCGCTGCCCCCCAGGGCCTCGATCCGGTGATTGCCGGGGATCCAGATCCCGCCGCCGGACACCGCCGAGGTGCCGCCGTACTCGTTGCTCTTTTCGATCAGCAACACGTTCAGTCCCAGGTCGTGAGCGCGCAGCGCCGCGGTCATCCCGCCCGCTCCGGAACCCACCACCAGCACATCGCAGCACTCATCCCATTTGATCTCGGCAGCTTTCATGCGATCACCCTTGCTCAGCGCCCTCAAGGCAAAAACCGCCGGCCGGATCTTCGTCCGGCGCGGTCGGTCTCGGGATTGTTGGGCGCGTGTGCCGGGTGGTCATCGTCCGATGGGACTAAGGGTCACGCACCCCGCTCCCGTGCAAATCGCTTAGTCCGCTTGGACGATGTTGCGCCCGGTGCGTGACCGCATAGTCGCCCACGGCACCACTCCCCCCCTGAAATGCAGGTCGGGCAGGTCTGACCTGGGCATGAGGACGACATGATAAAAACAATAATCGCCCCACAATCGCTACACCCTCGCGTACAGCTGGCCGTGTTGTTGCTGGCCGGTGGACTGGGCAGCCAGGCCAGCGCGATGACCTTCCAGCCGAGCGAGAATCTGAGCGTCGACTGGGACACCACGCTGACCTACAGCCTCGCCTGGCGGACCGAGGCACGCGATCACAAACTGACGGCCAACGCCGACGCCAATGACGGCGACAATGCGTTTTCCAAAGGCAGCCTGATCAACAACCGCGCCGGTTTCCTCACCGAAGCCAACATCAAATGGCAGGACGATTACGGCGTGTTCGTACGAGCCACGGGCTTCTACGACAACGTCTACGATCAGGACAACGACAACAACACCGGCACCTCGAACTGTTTTGCCGGTGGTCATTGCAACCGGCCGGACCGTTTCTCCCAGGACACCATCGATCAGCACCGCAACGAACTGCGCATGCTCGATTACTACGCCTACGGCACCTGGGATCTGGGCGGGCACAACCTCAATGCGCGGCTGGGTAATCAGGTGGTCAGCTGGGGTGAAAGCCTGTTCTATCCCGGCATTTCGGCGGCGCAGAGCCCGGTGGACGCGACCAAGTCGACCACGCCGGGGGTCGAGGTCAAGGAAATCCTCCTGCCGGTCGGGCAACTGTTCACCCAGTTCAGCCTGACCGACAGCCTCGATATCCAGGCCTACTACCAATACAAATGGGAAAAGACCCAGTTGTTCGGGGTCGGCAGCTACTTCTCCACCACCGACTACATCGACGAGGGCGGCTACAACGACGCCAGCGGTTTCGTGACGCGTCTGGCCAACGACAAACCGAGCAATCAGGGCCAGTACGGTGTGGCCTTCACCTACGCCGCCGAGTCGCTGAACAACACCGAGTTCGGCATTTACTACTCGCGTTATCACGACAAGACGCCGTCGCTGGACTTCCAGTCCGAACTCGGTCGCTACCGTGCGGTGTACTTCGACAACATCGACCTGTTCGGCGCCAGTTTCTCCACGGTGATCGGCGATGTCAGCTGGGCCGGTGAAGTCAGCTACCGCGACGGTGCGCCGGTGATGGTCAACAACGGCTTCTCCAGCGCGGTACGCGGCAAGACCATGCAAGCGCAGTCGTCGATGATCTACGTGCTCGGCCCGACCTCGTTCGCCGACAACACCACCCTGACCGGCGAAGTCGTCTACAACACCGTGATCAGCAACGACAAGTCGCAGCCCGTAACACTGGCGCCTGGCTTCACGCTGCCGGGCACCGAAAGCCTGGTCTACGACCGCGAAGCCTGGGGTTACACCGCGCAGGTCAGCTTCGATTACAACGACGTGTTCAGCGGCTGGGACATGTCAGTGCCGATCACCTACAGCACCGCTGCCCACGGCGACAGCTCGATTGTCGGCTCGATCAACCAGGGCGAAGGCGACGACCGCGCCAGCATCGGCAGCTCGTGGCGCTACCTGGGCAACTTCACCGTCGAAGCCCGTTACAACGCCTACCTGGGCAATGCCAACAACAGCCCGTTGGCCGACCGCGACAACGTCGCCCTCAACTTCAAATACCGGTTCTGATTCCCCTGTCGGAGGAGCACAGCATGTCTCGATTCACCCAAACGTTATTGAGCACGGCGCTGACTGTCGGCCTGCTCGGCAGTGGCCTGACCTACGCCAAGGTCAGCCCCGAAGAGGCCGCGCGACTGGGCCAGGACCTGACCCCGATGGGCGCCGAAAAGGCTGGCAACGCCGACGGCAGCATTCCGGCCTGGAGCGGCAAGTGGCGTGGTCTGCCACCGGGTCTGAAGTTTTCGGGGCCCGGCACGCCGTACCCGGACCCGTACGCGGCGGAAAAACCGCTGTTCATCATCGATTCGAAGAACATGGACAAGTACGCCGAGAACCTGTCCGACGGTGAGAAAGCGCTGCTCAAGCGCTACCCGGAAACATTCAAGATCCCGGTGTACCCGAGCCATCGCGACTTCCGCGCCGATCAGCGTCTGGAAGACCTGATCAAGAAAAACGCGGTGACCGCCGAACTCGACAACGACAACAACGACACCAAGAACGCCTGGGGCGCCTCGCCGTTTCCGATTCCGAAAAACGGCAGCGAGTTGATGTTCAACCACACCCTGCAAGGACGCGCCAACACCGAAGAGGCCAACTATGGCCAGGCGGTGGTGTACGCCAACAAGGAAAAAGTGCTTGAAGAGGTCAACTACAAGATCTTCTCGATCTGGTCCAGCCCGGACAAGAACCTCGACAGCGCCAACGGCATCCTGACCAACTTCCTGATCACCACCCTGGAACCGGTGCGCAAGAAAGGCGAGATCGTCGTCGGTCACGAGTTCATCAACCCGACAGCCTCGCCGCGTCAGGCCTGGCAGTACAGCCCCGGCCAGCGCCGCGTTCGTCGCGCCCCCACCGTCGGCTATGACTCGCCGACCGGCGCCGGCGGCTTCCGGGTGTACGACGAAGACCGCTTGTTCAACGGTGCGCCGGACCGCTACAACTGGACCATCGTCGGCAAAAAGGAACTCTACATTCCGTACCACAACTACAAGATCGACGACCCGAGCGTGACGGCCGACCAGATCCTGTCGACCACCGGTCACGTCGATCCGCAGTACATGCGCTACGAAAAACACCGAGTCTGGGTGTTGCAGGCAACGCTCAAGGAAGGCGCCCGCCACGTCTACGCCAAACGTGTGTTGTACCTCGACGAAGACACCTGGTCCGCGACCATGGCCGACAACTACGATGCCCGTGGCCAGTTGTGGCGTACCAACATGCAGACCTCGGTCTATGCCTACGACATTGAGCGCTACCACGCACGCCTCGGCATCTACCATGACCTGATCGCCGGCTCTTATCTGGTTGACCGTCTGCTGGTCGATCAAAAGCCTGCGAAGCTCAATGCCACCGCCTTCTCCGAAGACGAATTCACCCCTGGCAACCTGCGCAAACTCGGTACCCGCTGAACCCATGACGCCCTGACCGATTCATTCGGTCGGGGCGTTGTGCTTTTTTCAATCTGCACCTTTACGGAAACTGCCCATGAATAAACTGCTCACTGCGGCCCTCGCCGTGGCCGGCCTCGGTTTGTCGACGCAGGCCAGCGCCCTGAACATTTTGCTGACCAACGACGACGGCTGCCGCGCCCCCGGCATCGACGCGATGTATCGCGCACTGACCGCCGCCGGGCACACCGTCACCCTGGTCGGCCCGTTGAACGACAGCAGCGGCATCAGCGCCGCCAGCGTCGTGGTGCCAGGCGAGGCCTTGGCGGTGACCGAGCTTGCGCCCGGCAGATTCTGCGTCGGCCCGCCCGATGGCTACACCCCGCCGACCGGCAAGACCTCGGCCATCGGCACGCCGGTGGATGCGGTCAACGTGGGGCTGGATGTGCTGCTCAAGGACACGCCACCGGATCTGGTGGTGTCCGGCATCAACTTCGGTGAGAACGTCGGCCCGCTGACGCAGATGTCCGGGACGTTGAATGCGGCGGTTCGGGCCATGTTCAAAGGCGTTCCGGCCGTGGCAGTGTCGACGGCCATCGACATGGACCTGATCATGCGCGACCAACAGGCCGGCTACCGCAAGACCCTGGGCGCCATGGACGACACCGCGAAGTTTGCGGTGAAGGTCATCGAACAGGCCCATCAGAACTGCGCTAAACACAGCTGCAAACTGAATGTGCTCGGGTTGCCGGGCGTTAACGGGCTGAACCTCAACTACCCGGCGTTGCCTGCCAATCAAGTCAAAGGCGTGAGTTTTGCCCCGATCGGCAATTGGGACCGGGTGAACTTCACCTCACAGCGCGGCGCCGACGGTACGGTTCACGTCAACCTGGTCGCGCCACCGCCCCCCACGGCCACTCAGCAACAGGCCGATGCGTATCAGCTATGGCAAGGGCATGCAGTGATTACGGTGATCGCCGGCAATATGAGCGCGCCGCAGGCGGTGCAGGATCAGGCGAAGAAAATGCTCAAAAGCGTCCAGCCTTGAAACGACACAACCCCTGCAGGTCATCACCCGCAGGGGTTGAACGGTTTTCAGACGGCGGATTGGAACGGGATGAACTCAGTGACTTCGAGATCGAACCCCGACACCGCTTTGTAGGGCACTGGAGAACTCATCAGGCGCATCTTGCGCACGTTCTGATCACGCAGTATCTGCGCGCCGATGCCCAGCGTACGGTGCGGAAAATGCGGCGGGCGGGATTTGCCGCCGCTGCGCTGACGCAATTGCTCGAGCACACCTTCAGCAGTTTCTTTCTGCGCCAATAACACCAGCACACCGCATTCGGCCGCCGCGATGCACGCCAGCGAACGTTCAAGGGTCCATTGCTGCGGACCACCTTCGCTTTCACAGCCCAGGGCATCGCGCAGGGTTTCGATGCCTTGCACCCGCACCAGCACCGGTTGAGCGCTGTCGATACGGCCTTTGACCAGCGCCAGATGCAGCGCGCCTTGATAAGTGTCCTGATACGCCGTCACCTGGAACTCGCCGTGGCGGGTCAGCAAGGGATACGCCTCGCCGCGTTCGATCGTGCCTTCGTGAAGGATGCGGTAGTGAATCAGCTCGGCGATGCTGCCGATGCGCAGGCCATGGCGGCGGGCGAATTCGTGCAACTGCTCGCCACGGGCCAGTTCGCCGTCCTCGTCGAGAATGCCCACCAGTGTCGCCGCCGGTTGCAGGCCCGCGAGGCGGGTCAGGTCGCATGCCGCCTCGACATGCCCGGCCCGCTGCATGACGCCACCTGGCAAAGCCTGCACCGGAAAGATATGTCCCGGTTGCACCAGATCCGCCGGGACACTGGCCGGGTCGACTGCCACCTGAATCGAGCGCGCCCGATCGGCAGCACTGATCCCCGTGGACACACCGGTTGCGGCCTCGATCGAACGGGTAAACCCCACGCCATGCTGCGCCCGCGAATGGGGCACCATCAGGTCCAGCCCCAGCTCGCGGCAGCGCTGCTCGGTCAGTGCCAGGCAGATCAAGCCGCGCGCCTGTACTGCCATGAAGGTTACCGCCTCGGCCCCGACCCGTTCGGCGGCCATCAGCAGTGAGCCTTCAGCGTTGTTTTCGTCATCGGTGATGACCACCATCTGTCCCGCCGCGATGGCTTCGAGCAGTTGCGGCACACTGTCGAACGCCAGACTCATTGCAGCGCCTCGCGCAGGTCGGCGGCCGCTTCGGACAACACCTGGGCGGCACCTTCGACAAACGGCGCCATGCTGATGAAACCGTGAATCATCCCTTCACAGCGCTGCACGCGCACGGGCACTTCGGCTGCACGCAAGCGCTCGGCGAACGCCTCGCCTTCGTCACGCAGCGGATCGAATTCGGCGGTGATCAGGGTCGTCGGCGGCAAATGCGCCACGCTTCCGGCACGCAATGGCGAAGCCAGCGGATCATCACCCTGCCCGTCTTCCTGCAAATACTGCTGCCAGAACCAGTTCATCATGGCGCCGGTAAGGAAGAAACCATCGGCAAATTCCCGGTAGGAATGGCTGTCGCAACGGGCGTCGGTGACGGGATAGAACAGGCATTGATAGCGGATCTTCGGCCCCTGCCGTTGCACCGCCAACTGACTGACCGCCAATGCCAGATTGCCCCCGGCGCTGTCCCCCGCCACCGCGAGCCGGCTGTCATCGACGCCCAGTTGCGCCGCGTGTTCCACCAGCCAGCAGGTCGCTCGGTAGCAATCCAGCGGCGCCGCCGGGAACGGGTGTTCCGGCGCCAGGCGATAAGCCACCGACACCACCACGGCGTCGGTCAGGTGGGCCAGCGAGCGGCACAGGTTGTCGTGAGTGTCGAGGTTACCGACGACAAAACCGCCGCCATGGAAATACACCAGCAACGGCAGATTGCCCTCTTTCGACGGCCGATACAGACGCGCATCCAGTTCGCCAATCGCACCCTCGACCCGCAAGTTGCGCACTTCGATCATCGGCACGCCCGGTATCGCCGGCTGCATGTTGTCGCAGAACTGCCGATAGTGCGCGGCATCGAGCTGACTGTAATCGGGTGCCGGCAGGTCGCTGAATTGCTGGAGTATCAGCGCGATCTGTTTATCGAGCGGCATGGGCATCTTCCTCTACATCGGACATTTTGAATTGTGGGTTGGACTCTTCCAGGATGCTCTGCACCCGTTGCTGCAGGGCCACTTTGAAGCCTTTGTGGGGAAAGACCCAGAAGCGCTTTTCGGCGATGGCGGCGAACACCTGTTCTGCGAGTACCGCAGGCGTCATGCCTTGACGGATGCTGCTGTCGAGCAATTGGCTGAAGGACGAACCGGCGCCGTCGACCACTTGGTTGGACGCCATGATTTCACTGACCACCGGCCCCGGACACACGACAGAAACCGACACAGGTGCACCGAGCAGGGTCAATTCGTAGTGCAGGGTTTCAGACAGCGCGACCACCGCCTGCTTGGTCACGTTGTAAGGCGCCATCAACGGGCTGCTGAGCAGACCGGCCAGTGACGCGGTGTTGATCACATGGGCCGCGCGGCCCTGACGCAGAAACAACGGCACGAAACAGCGAATGCCGTTGATGACCCCGCAAAGATTGACGTCGAGCATGCGCTGCCACTGCTGCGCGGTGATTTCCCAGCTGTGGCCGGTCTGCATCACCCCGGCATTGTTGAACAACAGATCGACCCCGCCAAACTGATCGAGGGCGACATCGCGCAAGCGCTCCACCTGTTCCAGATCGCCGACATCGGTGACACAGGCGACGGCCTGCGCTCCGCCGCTTCGCAGTTCAGCGCAGAGGGTTTCCAGCCGCGCCGCATCGAGATCGGCCAGCACCAGGCGCATCCCCAACTTGGCCGCATGCTCGGCCAGCCCCCGGCCGATGCCACTGCCGGCACCGGTAATGACCGCGACCGGCCCTGATTGCTCTTTCATTGCCTGCTCCTGACAAAAAGTCCGATGGCGTCAGTAGAGCGGGCGCCGGTCGGCCGGCCATCGTCCATTCAGACGATGCCCGCTTCTACAGGGGCGGCAGAATCTCTAGCAAGCTCAAACCCGTGAACCTGGGAGAATAACAAGATGAGTACCCTGCACCGTATCGAAGCCAAACTGCTGGAAGACCGCTACGCACGCGGCTGGCACTGCCTGGGCCTGGCCGCCCGCTACCGCGACGGCAAGGCCCACCGTCTGGACGTGTTCGGCACCCGGCTGGTGGCGTTTCAGGGCGAGGACGGCGAGCTGCACATTCTCGACGGTTATTGCCCGCACATGGGCGCCGACCTCAGCACCGGTTGCATCGAAGGCAATTCGATTCGCTGCCCTTTCCACGCCTGGCGCTGGGGCTCCGACGGCGTTTGCGATGACATTCCCTACGCCAAGCGCATTCCGCCACGGGCCAAGCTCAAGAGCTGGCCGCTGATGGAGGAAAACCATCTGCTGTTCGTCTGGAACGACCCCGAAGGCAACCCGCCGCTGCCCGAGCAACGCATCCCGCGCATTGACGCCTGCTTCAGCGACGAATGGGCCGAGTGGGAGGTCGCTGAATTGCAGATCGACACCAACTGCCGCGAACTGATCGACAACGTCGCCGACATGGCGCACTTCGGCACGGTACACGGCGCGCCGGTCGAGGCCTTCAGCAACGTGTTCGAAGGCCACCTCGCCACGCAGATCATGAGCGCCCGCAGCGAGCGGCTGTCCGGCGACAGCGCGTTGAGCACCGTGGCGACTTATTACGGGCCGGCCTACCAGATCACCGAAATGACCGGTGCCATGAACGGTCAGCCGATCCACTCGATCCTGCTCAACTGCCATGTGCCGATCGACCTCGACAGCTTCACCCTGCGCTACGGCGTGCTGGTGAAAAAGATCCCGGGCTTGAGCGAAGAACAGAATCAGGCAATGGCCAAGGCCTATGTGCAACAGGCCCAGGAAGCCTTTTACGAAGACGTGTCGATCTGGCACAGCAAGACCCGCGTCGATAACCCGTTGCTCTGCGATGGCGATGGCCCGGTCTATCAATTGCGGCGCTGGTACGAGCAGTTCTACACCGACGTCGGTCTGCTTTCAGCGGATGTGCAGGACCAGAAAGAGTTCATCGTGCGGGCCCGCGAACAGGCCTGATCACGGGGCTGTCGCAATTTTGCGCCTGGCCGGCCGCCGCCGGTCAGGCCTCGTGCCCGGGCGTTGCAAGTGGTCGATACAGGCGCTTATTCTCGGGCACCGCAAACCACTAATAATAAGAACGGGTTTCCCATGCAGCAGAGCCTCAGCCTCGACACGTTCAGCGATCTCATCGGCAACCTGTATCAGGGGCCGCTGGAAACCATTCCCTGGGCGACCTTTCTCAACCAGCTCAACGTCTACCTGAAAAGCAAATACGTGACCTTCATCCTGCGGCCGCCCAGCACCCATGTGGACGGACTGATGGTCAACACCACCGGCACCTCGACCGAGGCGGTCGCTTCGTACAACACGCACTTTTTCACCCTCGACCCCTTCGTCGGCCTGCCCAACCGCCAGGTGGTGACCCTCGCCGAATTCGTCTCCAGCGATGACTGGCAGAAATCGGAGTTCTACAAGAACTTCCTCGAAGCGGTGGACGTGTTCCATATCCTCGGCGCCGACATCAACACCTGCGACGGCGCCCAGTGCCGGATCCGCATCAGTCGCGGCCGGGATGACAAGCCTTTTGGCGACGAAGAGAAAACCCTGCTGGCGCATTTCATTCCGCACCTCGAGCGCTCGATCAAGGTTCACATGCAGCTCAATCGCATCGAGGTCGAACGCAACCTCTACGCCGGCGCGGTGAATCAGATGGCGGTCGGCACGATCATCCTCGACGAAGCCGGCAAAGTGCTGCAGACCAACCAGGTGGCCGACCGGCTGATCCAGGAAAAGGACGGCATCAAACTGGTCAACGATGGCCTGCAGGTCGGTACGGACCGCGACACGCAAGAGTTTCGCCGCTTGGTCAAACAGTCGCTGCTCTCGCAGAAAAGCAGCAACCCGTCGATGGTCGAGGCGCTGCGCGTGCAACGGCCGTCCGGGCGGGCTGACTTGGGCATCATCGTGCGCTCGGTGCCGCTGTCGGAGTGGAGCGAAGGCAAACAGTGCCCGACCGTGGTGATTTTCATCAGCGACCCGGAGCAACAGTCCACCGCGCCCCAGGAAATCGTCCGCGCCCTGTTTGACTTCACACCGGCCGAGACCCAACTGGCCATGTTGCTGGCCAACGGGCTGACCCTCGACGAAGCCTCGGAAGAACTGGGCATCAGCCGCAACACGGCGCGCGCCCACCTGCGCTCGACCTTCTCCAAGACCGGCGTAACCCGCCAGACCATGCTCGTGCGCCTGATCCTGCGCAGTGTGGCCACCCTCGGCTGACACCCTTCCCGCGCCATCGTCCGCCCGGGCGATGGCTTATTTGCCTGACTAGTCCATTCAGACGAAGCCGAATATCTCGCGCCGCCCTACCTTGCCTCTACAACAATAAAAAACCGTATGAGGCCCGCGATGCGTAATTCCACCTGCGCCCTGCTCCTGATCGTCTGCGTCGGCAGTTCCGTCAGCCTGTGTCAGTTGTTCAGAAACGAAGCCTATCGACCGAGCACTGCGCTCCTCGGTTGTTCGAGCACGGCGGTCAACTGCTACCCGCCGCTGGTGCGCAATCTGCTCCCATAAATCTGCCCCCATAAAAAAACACCGGCCTCTGCAAGCAGCGCCGGTGTTTTTTGTTATCTGCCGAGGATCAGGTCGGCAGGAAGCCGCGCGCCCGGGACAGGGTCAGCGCCAGGTCTTCGATCATGTCTTCCTGACCGCCAACGGTGCCACGCCGCCCCAACTCCACCAGCAGTTCGCGGGCGGCCACCAGGTACTTCTTCTCGGCCCGTTTGGCGAACAGCAGGAACGAGCTGTAGACCCCGGCATAGCCCAGCGTCAGCGCATCGCGGTCGAGGCGGATCGGCTGGTCCATCATCGGCACGATCAGGTCTTCGGCGACGTCCATGATCCCGTACAGATTGACGCCGCTTTCAACGCCCATCCGCTCCAGCACCGCAACGAACACTTCCAGCGGCGTGTTGCCCGCACCGGCCCCAAGACCCGCCGCCGAACCGTCGATACGCGCTGCGCCCGCCTCGATCGCGGCCAGGGAGTTGGCAATCGACATGCCCAGGTTGTGGTGGCCGTGAAAGCCCACTTCGGTCGCCGCGTTCAAGCCTGCGCGCAACACGCCGATTTTCTCGCTGACCTCGTCCGGGAGCATGTAGCCCGCCGAGTCGGTGCAGTAAATGCAGTTGGCGCCATAACTCTCCATCAACCGCGCCTGTTCCAGCAGTTTTTCTGCGCTGACCATGTGGGCCATCATCAGGAAACCGACGGTGTCGAGGCCCATTTTCGCGGACATGCCGATGTGCTGGCCGGAGACGTCGGCCTCGGTGCAGTGGGTGGCGACGCGGATGGTCGAAACCCCGTGCTCATGGGCCATGCGCAGATGATCGAGGGTACCGATGCCGGGCAACAGCAGCGCCGAGACTTTCGCCTGGCGCAGGCGCGGAATCACCGCCGAAAAGTATTCCTCGTCGCTGTGGGCCGGCATCCCGTAATTCAGCGACGCACCGCCCAGGCCGTCGCCATGGGTGATTTCGATCAGCGGCACGCCGGCTGCATCAAGGCCGGTGGCTACGGCGATCATCTGGTCCAGGCTGATCTGATGCTGTTTGGCGTGCATGCCGTCGCGCAGGCTCATGTCGTGCAGACGAACGCGTTTACCTTGCAGATTCATGGTCATTCTCCACTTTACGGGCGGGCAGTTGCAGGGCGCCCTTGTGGGCTTCTTCGGCGAACATTTCGGCAGTGCGCAGGCCGGCGGCGGTCATGATGTCGAGGTTGCCGGCGGACTTGGGCAGAAAATCCCCGAGGCCTTCCACCTCGATGAAAATCGACACCTTGCGGCCATCGAACACCGGGCCGTTGATCAACTTGTAGCCGGGCACATAACGCTGCACTTCCTCGACCATCTGCAGCACCGAGGCGCGAATCCGCTGCTGATCCGGCTCGTCGTCCGTCAGGCAATGAATGGTGTCGCGCATCATCAGCGGCGGCTCGGCCGGGTTGATGACGATAATCGCCTTGCCGCGACGGGCGCCGCCGATCTTCTCGACCGCGCCGGCCGTGGTCCGGGTGAACTCGTCGATGTTCTGCCGAGTGCCCGGCCCGACGGAGCCGGACGAAACCGTGGCGACAATCTCGCCGTAACTGACCGATTGCACCCGCGACACCGCCGCGACCATCGGGATGGTTGCCTGACCACCGCAGGTGACCATGTTGACGTTCATTGCCAGCGACGCCGCGTGTTCCTTGAGGTTGACCGGCGGCACGCAGAACGGGCCGATGGCCGCCGGCGTGAGGTCGATCATGATCACCCCGAGCTCGTTGAGCTTGCGGCTGTTCTGCTCGTGGACGTAGGCCGAGGTCGCATCGAAAGCGATACGAATATCATCGTCGAGCACATGGGGCAGCAGCCCGTCCACGCCGCCGGCGGTTGTTTTCACTCCCAGTTCACGGGCGCGCTTGAGGCCCTCGGACTCGGGGTCGACGCCGACCATCCACACGGGTTCGATCCATTCGGACCGACACATTTTCATCAGCAGGTCAGTGCCAATGTTTCCCGGGCCGATAATGGCCGCTCTGAGTTTCTTGTTCATCCGGTTAAACCCCACGGGTCAGGCGCAGAAAGACACCCGGGCAGAGCCCAGGCCATCGATGGTCAGAGAAAAGCGGTCGCCCGCACGGGCAGGCTCAAGCGGAACCAGAGAGCCTGAGAGAATGAGCTCCCCGGCCTTGAACGGAATGCCGAAGGCACCCAGGGTGTTGGCCAGCCACGCGACCGCCGTCAACGGGTTGCCCTGTACGGCCGAGCCCAGACCTTCGCTCAGCGGTTCGTCGTTCTTGAATACGCGCATGTGCAGATTCGGCAGGTCCAGCGCACGAGGATCGGCTTGCACATCGCCGAGCACAAACACACCGCACGAGGCGTTATCGGCGACGGTGTCCTGAATGCGGATACGCCAGTCGTGGATCCGCGAGTCGACGATCTCGAAGCACGGCGTGACGTATTCGGTCGCCGCCATCACGTCGGCTTCGGTCACGCCGGGGCCGATCAGGTCGTGCTTGAGCCTGAACGCGATCTCGCCCTCGGCACGGGGCTGGATCAGCCGGTTGGCCGACAGGGAGATCTGCGCGTCATTGGCAAACGACATCTGCCGGGTGATGAAGCCGAAATCCGGCTGATGCACGTTGAGCATTCGCTGGACCGCTGCCGACGTCACGCCGATCTTCTTGCCGACGATTTGGTCACCGGCCGCGATCCGACGCTCGATGCAATAGAGCGAAACGTGGTAGGCGTCTTCGATACTGATCGACGGCCAGCGCTCGGTCAGCGGGGCCACGGTGTTGCCCTGCAACAGTGCCTGATACAACTCTTCGCCGAACTGGCGACGCAATGCCGCGCTCATCGCTGACCTTCCTGAAAGAAGAACAGGCATTCGCGATTGAACAGCTCGCGGTACTCGACCATCACCCAATGCCCGCACTCGCTGAGCAGCACAAACCGGATGTTCTGGCAGTGCTGCATCATCGTTTGCGCACCCGACACCGGGCAGAATTTATCGTCCATGCCCCAGAACCCAAGGATCGGGCACTGCAACTCCTTCAGGCGCTCGGTCATGTTCGGCACTTGCATGGTCGACAGCACGCAGACCGGTTGCTCGCGTACCACGGCGACCCGCTCATTGACCGTTTCGGCGCTGATCAACGATTCGTCGAACAATTGCAGGGTCAACAAACGGCGCATGCCGTCCGCGTCGTGCAGTTCGCCTCGGGCAAATGCCGCGCCCATTTTCTGGATGCCTTCCATCTGCAGGTAATACTGCTCCTTTTCCATCAGCCCGCCCGGCGCCATCAATACCAGTCGGCTGACCCGCTGCGGCTGGTCCAGGGCCAGTTTGATGGCGATGGCACCGCCCAATGAGTTGCCCACCAACACGCAGCGCTGGATATCCAGGGCATCGAGCAGACCGCTCAGGGCGGTGACGAAAAAGTCCAGGGTGTAGAGGGTGTCCGGCTTGTCGGACGCGCCATAACCCGGCAGGTCAGGCACGATGACGCGATAACCGGCAGTGACGAACAGCGGGTAGTTCTGTTTGAAATTGCTGTGGCCACTGGCCCCGGGCCCGCTGCCGTGGATGAACACCACCGTCTCGCCGCTGCCGGCGCCCTGCCCGCCGACGTCCAAGTAATGCAGCCGCAACCCCTGCGGCAGCGTAACGAAGTGCCCTTGCGCCATTGCGCTCATAAGGTGTGCTCCCGGCTATTGTTGTGCCCGGATTATTTGCGCAGGCCAGGCAGGCAACATCGTCCGACAGGACTAGCTGCCCTAGTCTTTTCGGACGTTGGCCGCCGGGGGCCGCACACCTAGCATCGAGGGCATTGATCTTTGACAGAACGAGGCTTTTCCATGATGGATGCGCTGGATTTTCGCGGCAAAGTGGTGCTGGTCACCGGGGGCGGCAAAGGGGCTGGTCGGGGCATAAGCCAGCGTTTTCTCGACGGCGGCGCCGAAGTGGTGATCTGTGGTCGCGAGGCTCCGGAATCACTGCCTTCTGGCGCAGGACGCGAAGCGGTTTTCCTGCCGTGTGATCTGCGTGATGTCGAGCAGTCGGGTCGGCTGATCGAAACTATCGTCGAGCGTTTTGGCCGGCTCGATGTGCTGGTCAACAATGCCGGCGGCTCGCCCAATGCCGACGCGGCCAGCGCCTCGCCGCGTTTCAGCGAAGCGATCATTCGCCTGAACCTGCTGGCGCCGCTGAATCTTTGTCAGCAGGCCAATCGGGTGATGCAGGCGCAGGACGGCGGCGGTGCGATCATCAATATCTGTAGCGTCAGCGCGGTTCGTCCGTCCCCGGGCACGGCAGCTTATGGTGCGGCCAAGGCCGGATTGTTGAACCTGACCCGCTCGCTGGCCGTGGAATGGGCGCCGAAAGTGCGGGTCAACGCGGTCACGGCCGGGCTGATCCTTACCGAACAGGCCGCCCTGCATTACGGCGATGACGCAGGTATTGCCCGTGTTGCCGCTACCATTCCGCTACAACGCCTGGCGGCGCCGGAAGACATCGGCGACACCTGTCTGTACCTCGCTTCCCCTCTGGCGCGCTATGTCAGCGGCGCGGACATCACCGTGCACGGCGGTGGCGAACGCCCGGCGTTTCTCGACGCTGCCCAGCCCCACTAAATCTTAAAAAGAAGGAAATCCAGCATGCCGGCGATTGCCTGCCACAGCGTTCTGCTCGAACTGACCCCGCCCGCCGCCTGGGCCAAACTGCGGGATCTGTGCCTTGCACCCCATTACGTGCCGGGGCTCACCGGCTGCCAGCTCCACCCCGGGCCCGTCGAAGGCCTTGGCGCCAGTCGCCGGGTGTTTCGCAAGGGTGGTCAGTGGCTGGATGAAAGCGTGGTGCAATGGCAGGACGGGGTCGGTTTTGTCCTGGTGCTGCACAAGGCGAGCGCCGGCGCGCCCTTCCCGTTTCGCGAAGCCAGCTTCAGTTATGCCTTGCAGCGCGAGGGTGAATTCAGCCGCATGACCACCCAGATGCACTACAGCCTGCGCGGTGGCAGGCTGATGGAAAAACTGCTGGGCAAGGCGTTCGACAAGGTCGTGCAGCAGATTGCCGAGAATCTCAAGGTCTATTACGAAAACGGCGTCGCGCGATAAATCCGGTTGCAGGCTGCGATGTTCCGCAGCCTGCAACCCAAATCAGGACTGCGGGCCGATATTGGCTTCGCTCCAATAGGCTTTCATCGAGCGGATCTTGCCGTCGTCATCGAACGCCATCACGTCGATCACATGCAGCGAGCAAGGTTGTCCCGCCCACTGCATGTCGACCCGGAACGGCATCGCCCCACAACCGTTCAACGTCGCACGCACCGGGCCGGTCAACGTGGCCGACACCTTGCTCGCGCCCAGGCCCTGGCGGTAGAAACGCTCGATATCCGCGAGGCCCTGAATGGGCGGCTGACCGACCGGGTCCTCAACCGTCGCATCCTCACCGTACAGCGCAAGAATCCCGTCGATGTCGCCGGCGTCCACCAATTCTACGTAGCGGGCCATGGTGGTTTGAATCTGCTGTGCACTGATCATTCAGAGCACCTCGAACAGTGCTGCAGCGCCCATGCCGCCGCCGATGCACATGCTCACCACGACGTAACGCAAACCACGGCGCTGACCTTCGATCAAGGCGTGGCCGACCATCCGCGCACCGGACATGCCGAACGGATGCCCCAGCGCAATCGCCCCGCCGTTGACGTTCAACCGCTCCTGAGGAATGCCCAGCGTGTCGCGGCAATACAGCACCTGACAGGCAAACGCTTCGTTCAGCTCCCACAGACCGATGTGGTCCATGGTCAGGCCCTGACGCTTGAGCAGCTTCGGAATGGCGTAGATCGGGCCAATGCCCATTTCATCGGAGTTGCAACCCGCGACGGCCATCCCACGATAAATCCCCAAGGGCTCCAGCCCGCGTTTCTCGGCCAGTTTGGCGCTCATCAACACCGAGGCCGACGCGCCGTCGGACAGCTGCGAGGCGTTACCGGCGGTGATGAAACGGCCCTTCTCGGTCCATTCGCCGCCGGCCCAGACCGGTTCCAGTGCGGCGAGATTTTCGCGGGTGGTGTCGACGCGGTTGCACTCGTCGCGTTGCAGGCTGAGGGTTTCGAAGCGGGTTTCGCCCGTGGCCTTGTCAAAAATTGCCTTGCGGCTGGTCATCGGCGCCAGTTCCCGGTCGAACAACCCGGCACTCTGGGCCAGCGCGGTACGTACCTGACTCTGGTAGCTGTACTCGTCCTGTTCCTCGCGGCTGATGCCGTAGCGGGCGGCGACGATCTCGGCGGTTTCAATCATCGGAATGTAAGCGTGCGGATCGCGTTCGAGCACCGCCCCGGACTGGTTGCGATAGAGGTTCTTGTGCTTGTTCTGCACCAGCGAAATCGATTCCAGGCCACCGGCCACCGCGATGTCGATTTCGTCGCACATGATGCTTTTGGCGGCCATGGCGATGCTCATCAGCCCCGAGGAACATTGGCGTTCGACGGCCATGCCCGACACGGAAAACGGTAAACCGGCGGCAATCGCGCACTGTCGGCCGAGGTTATAGGACTGCGTGCCCTGCTGCGCCGCCGCGCCGATGATCACGTCGTCCACTTCACCGGGCTCGATGCCGGCCCGGCGCACGGCTTCGCGCACCACATGGCCACCGAGCAGCGGCGCTTCGGTGTCGTTGAATGCACCGCGAAAGGCTTTGCCGATCGGGGTACGGGCGGTCGAAACGATGACGGCTTCTTTCATGCGGGACTCCTCGAAAGTGCTGCTGAATCTTGCGGGTAGTAGCGGCTGATGGTGTCGACCACACAGCCGGGGCGCTCTTCGCCGTCGATCTCGACGCTGACGCGGATGGTCGCCTGGATGCCGCCCTTGACCTCGTCGACGGCCATCAACTGCGCACGACCGCGCACACGGGCGCCCACCGGCACCACCGTGGGGAAACGCACGCGCTCGCAGCCATAGTTGACGCCCATGGCGATGCCGCGAACCTCGACGATCTGCGGCAGAAACAGGTTGACCAGCGACAGGCTCAGGTAACCGTGGGCGATGCAGCCGCCAAAGGGTCCGCTGGCGGCCTTGAGCGGATCGACGTGAATCCACTGATGATCGCCCGTGGCATCCGCGAACTGATTGATCCGGTCTTGCGCCAGCAACAGCCAGTCGCTGACGCCCAACTCTTCTCCCACTGCATCGCGCAGGGCGAAAGGCGTGTCGAAAATACGCGGCATGTCACGCCCTCTGGCTGGAGACCGACAACACTTCGCCGGTCATGTAGGAGCTGTAGTCGCTGGCCAGGAACATCATCACATTGGCCACTTCCCAGACTTCGGCGGCGCGGCCGAAGGCTTCGTTGGCCGCCAGTTGATCGAGTACGGCCTGCGGCGCGGATTTGCGCAGGAAATCGTGCAAGGCAATGCTCGGGCTCACCGCGTTGATGCGGATCCCGTAGTCGGCGGCCTCGACCGCTGCGCAGCGGGTCAACGCCATGACTCCGGCCTTGGCAGCGGCGTAGTGCGCCTGCTCTTTCTGCGCTCGCCAGCCGAGCACCGACGCGTTGTTGACGATGACCCCGGCGCGGCGCTCCATCATCTTCGGCAGCATGGCGCGGGTCATGCGCATGGTGCCGGTCAGCGTCACATCGAGGACTCGGCTCCACTGCTCATCGGTCATCTCCACCAGCAACGCCGAACCGCCGAGACCGGCGTTGTTGATCAGCACATCGACGCCTTCAAGGTCACGCTCGGCGCAGGCAATCAACTGTTGCACCTGGGCTTCATCGGCAACGTTGCAGACTTGCCCGAAAACCTGCTGCAGACCGGTGGCTTCGCGGATTTTCATCACCGCCTCGGTCAAACGCCCTTCATGGATATCGCTGATCATCAAGGCGCGACAGCCTTCCTCGGCAGCCCGCTGCGCGGCGGAAAAACCGATACCGGCGCCGGCCGCTGCGGTGATCAGTACAGACTTGCCACGCAGCAGGCCGTGGCCTGCAACATAGTGAGGAACAGACATGGAAAACTCCTTGATCACACAGAAAGGCGTGGCTCTTTGGGCATGCCCAGGGCACGCTCGGCGATGATGTTGCGCTGGATCTCGTTGCTGCCGCCGTAGAGGGTGTCGGCGCGGCTGAACAGGTAAAGCGATTGCAGACGCGTGAGCTGGTAAGGCGCGGCTTCGAGCAGTTCGGCGTCGGCGCCGAGGACGTCCATCGCCAGCTTGCCGAGGCTGGCGTGCCACGTAGACCAGAACAGCTTGTAGATGGTGGCTTCCTTGCGCAGCGAACCGTCCTGCGCCCCCGACAGCATGCGCAGCGAGTTGTAGCGCATGATCCGCAGACCGCTCCAGGCCTGGGCCAGACGCTGGCGCAGGACCGGATCGCGCGCGGCGCCATTGGCCCGGGCGATGCCGATGATCTCGTTCAACTCATTGTGAAACTGCATCTGCTGGCCGAGTGTCGACACCCCGCGCTCGAAACCGAGCAGCGCCATGGCGATCTTCCAGCCCTCGCCGGGCAAGCCGACGATGTTCGCTGCATCAGTACGAGCGTCGTCGAAGAACACTTCATTGAATTCCGAGGTGCCGGTCAGTTGCTCGATCGGTCGTACCGTGATTTCGGCCTGCGCCATCGGCACCAGCAGGAACGACAGGCCGCGATGGCCGACACTGCCGGGCTCGGTGCGGGCCAGCACGAAGCACCAGTCCGATTCATGGGCCAGCGAAGTCCAGACTTTCTGCCCGTTGATGATCCAGCTGCTGCCGTCCTGATCCAGCGTGGCCCGGGTCTTGACGTTGGCGAGGTCCGACCCGGCGCCCGGTTCCGAATAACCCTGGCACCAGAACGCCGTGCCGCTGACGATGCCCGGCAAAAAGCGCTGTTGCTGTTCGGCGCTGCCGAAAGCGGCGATGGTCGGGCCGGCCAAGCCTTCGCCGATATGGCCCATGCGTCCCGGGCCGCCAGCGCGGGCGTACTCTTCGTGGAAAATCACTTGCTGGCTGATCGACAGGCCACGGCCACCGTGCTCCGGGGCCCAGCCCACGCAGGTCCAGCCGCCCTCGGCGAGTTTGCGTTCCCAGGCTTTGCGCTCCTCGGGGAACATGTGTTCATCGCCGGGGCCGCCACGAAAACGCAGGGCTTCGAACTCACCGCTGAGGTTGACGCGCAACCAGTCGGCCACTTCCTGACGGAAGTGTTCATCGTGTTCGCTGAAACTGATTTTCATAGCTGCTCCCCCAGAATCGCCTCGGCGATACGCTCCAGATGCCAGGCCGGCAGCCCGAGAAAACTCTCGCTGGCGCGGGCGCGTTTGAAATAGAGGTGCACGTCGTATTCCCAGGTGAACCCGACCCCGCCGTGTAATTGAATGGCTTCCGAGGCGCAGTGAAAGAAGGTGTCCGAACACTGCGCCTTGGCCAGCGCAGCCGCCGTCGGCAACTCGCCGGCTACCTGCGAATCGCCTTCGGGATCGAGCACTTCCTGGGCGACGCAGGCCGCGTAATAACTGGCCGAACGCGCACATTCCACTTGCAGCATCATGTCGGCGGCACGGTGTTTGAGCGCTTGGAAACTGGCGATCGGTCGGCCGAACTGCTGGCGCTCCTGCATGTAGGCAACGCTCAGATCCAGCACCTGTTGCGCGCCACCGGTCTGTTCGCAGGCCAGGGCGATGCAGGCCAGTTGCAGTGCGCACTCAAGGTGCGGCCAGCCCTTGCCGAATTCGCCGAGCAGGCATTGAGCGTCGAAGTACACGCCGTTGAGTCGAATCCGTGCCTGACGGCGGGTCTGGTCCATGGTCGGCAACATCTGCCGGTCGATCCCGGGTTGATCGGCGTCTACAGCGAACAGGCTGATGCCTTCCTCGCCAACAGATCCGGGCAGCCGCGCAGCGATGATCAGCAGGTCAGCGCCATGCCCGTCGAGCACGTGATTGAAGGTGCCGTTGAGCACAAAACCGTCGCCCTCCTTCACCACCGTGGCCTGCACGTCTTCGGCGGCCCGGCCGTTGGCACTGCTGAATGCCAATGCGGCAGTGACGCTGCCATCGGCAATCAACGGCAGCCAGCGCTGCTTTTGTTGATCGTCAGCGGCCAGCATCAGCGCCGGAGTAGCCATGCAGGCAGTTGCAAAGAAAGGGGAACACAGCAAGCGCCGGCCCATCTGTTCCAGCAGAATCCCCAACTCAACAAAACCGAGCCCCAGACCGCCATAGGCTTCGGGAATATGAATCGCGGGCCAGTACATCTCGCTGCACAGACGCTGCCACAGCGCCTCGTCGAAACCCCGTTCACTGACCATCGCCGCGCGCACGGCGGCAGAATCCGAGACATCTGCCAGAAAACTTTCGGCCGATTCACGGATCATTTCCTGTTCGTCGCTGAATGCAAACTCCATCGCGGCGCCTTCTACTCGTCTGGCGGAGCACCCGTGAAGTGGTGCTCCTTTGAGTAGCGAGTCTGGTCCGGGCGATGCGCGACAGAATCGTCAGGCTTGCCTAGTCCGAATGGAGGTTGTCGAAAGATTTGAACAAATCGGCTTTCATTCGGATCTTTCTTTCAGTGTGTACTTACAAGCTTAAAGATAACTAACCCAGCAAATCGCTCAACTATCGAGAACACTTATAGCCGGCCGCAATAACTCAAATAACAAAAAATAATGCCACATAGCCATCACCTAAGTAGCTTGCTAATCAAACCAGTTGAAACAGTTTCTCATTACGCTGAAAAAACAATATTTAAACTACATCAATAAAATTTCTCATCGCCTTGAATAGATTGGAGAACTTTTCGAATAACGGCTGACACCCTGCCACACGCCAACACCCACTAAACACCTCCTGAAAAAGCCCCTCTCTCAATCGACTTGCAAAACCACAACAACCGTCTAGGTTCATGAATATCTTCAAAGGCACGATCAACTGAACAATAAAAACAGCCTACCTGGCCGGAGATTTCATTCCCCTGAAATAATTCAGACTCTGCTTTAGTTGCTGAACGGAACTCAGTCATAACCATTCAAGAGGGATGCTTGATGAAGCACAGCCGTTGGTATCGTGCGCTCTCGAAAAAGGCGCCAGCCGAACATTTTTGGCTGTCACTGTTTTGCTTTGCGGGTCTTGTGATCGCCAGCTTCGTGTTGTTCGAACAGCAGATCCAGGACTTCCTCACTCATCTCGACCTGTACCTTCCGTCTTCCCCCACCCAGCAACTCAACCTGGCGCTTTTGCTGATCGCCCTGTTGGCGCTGGACGTTGTGCTGCCCGTACCTTCCAGCGTGGTCGCGCTTCTGGCCGTGGCCATGCTGGGCAGTGTCGGCGGTTATCTGGTGATTTTCATTGGCCTGTGTCTGGGTGCCGGGTTGGGTTATGCATTGGGGGCCGGTTATTTCCGTATGCTGTCCAGCCGCCTCGGTCTGCATCAGCGCAAGCCTGGGCAACTGGCGTATCGGCTGGGTACGCTGTCGTTGATCTGCCTGCGCGGCGTGCCGGTATTGGCTGAAACCTCTGTGGTGGCGGCCGGCATGCAACGCTATCCGCTACGGGCGTTTCTGCTGGTGACTACCCTGGCCAACGCCGGTCTGGCACTGGCCTACAGCGCCATCGGCACGTTCCTCGTCGAAGAGAACGCGCTGCTGGTGACCATCCTCGCCAGCATGGTGTTGCCGGGGCTTTTCATCGCCGGCTACAGCCTGTTCAAGACCTTGCGCAAACGCGGCGCCGAGCAAGCACTGCGCGGGCGTTTCGAGGTCAGTTACGACTACCCGGTGGTGTTCACCGATCACCTGTTCGATCCGCTCAACCCTTGTCTGCATCAACAACTCACCGCCCGGCAAAACGGCCGGGTGACGGTGATGGTGTTCGCCGATGAACAACTGCTGAAAAGCGCTCCGCAACTGCTGGAACAGATCGATAGTTACTTTGCCGCGCATGCCGCGGACCTGCATTTGCAGGCGCCGCCGATTGCCGTTCCAGCCGGGGAGCTGAGCAAGGATTCACAGGTGTTGCAGCAGCTCTACACTGACATGCTGAAACATGGACTGGACCGGCATTGTTATGTCCTGGCCCTTGGCGGCGGTGCGGTACTGGATTCCGTGGGCTACGCCTGCGCTACCTTCCACCGTGGCATCCGGCTGATCCGCGTGCCAAGCACCGTGCTGGCCCAGAACGACGCCGGCATCGGGGTGAAAAACGGCATCAATGCCTTCGGCCAGAAAAATCTGCTCGGGGCCTTCTACCCTGCCACGGCCGTGATCAATGACTTCCAGTTGTTGACCAGCCTGACCCGCCGCGACCAGATCGCCGGGCTGGCCGAGGCGGTAAAAGTCGCGCTGATCAAGGACCAGGCGTTCTTCGAATGGATGGAGCAACAGGCCGACGCCCTCGCCCGCTTCGATCACCCGGCCAGCCGTTATGCGATTCGCCGCTGCGCCGAACTGCACCTGGCGCACATCACCGGCGCCGGCGATCCCTTTGAGCGCGGCAACGGGCGGCCTCTGGATTACGGGCACTGGGCCGCGCACAAACTGGAAAACCTCAGCCATCACCGGTTGCGCCATGGCGAAGCGGTCGCGGTGGGCATGGCCCTCGACGGGCTCTACGCCAATGCCCTCGGGCTGTTGAGCGATGTCGACAGTGAGCGGGTGATGAGTCTGTTGACCAAGCTCGGTTTCAACCTGTGCCCGCCGGAACTGACCCTCAAAGATGCGCAAGGTCGCTCACCCGTGTTGCTCGGGCTGGAGGAGTTCCGCCAACACCTCGGCGGACAACTCTCGATCCCGATGCTCAGCGGAATCGGCCAGTCGGTGGACCTGCATGAAATCGACGACGCGCAAATGGAACAGGCGCTGCAGAAGTTGTCCGCCCGCATCGCTCCGGCTCTCGACCTGAGCGAGGGCTTTGCGAAATGAGCCAGACCCCGCAAAGCCTCAAAACCTGGTTGACGCTTGGCCGTGTCTCCAACCTGCCCACGGTGTGGACCAACACCCTGGCCGCCGCCCTGTTGGCCAGCAGCGCCGGTGCCCTGGCGCCGCCCTCGTGGCTGGTGTGGATTCTGCTGCTGTTCACCCTGTCGCTGCTGTATCTGGCCGGCATGTTGCTCAACGATCTGCTGGACGCCGACTGGGACCAGCAACACCACAATCCCCGGCCCATCACCCTGGGTCTGGTGAGCCGCCAGCAAGTGCGCCTCGCCACCGTGTTGTTGCTGACACTGGCGGCCGCCTCGGTGCTGGGCCTGAGCCAATTGATCGATCAGCCGCATTGGTTGCTGGCCAGCATCACCCTCTTGGTGGGCTGCATCATCGGCTACAACGTGCTGCACAAAAAATACGCCCACAGCGTCTGGTTGATGGGCGCCTGCCGCTCGGCGCTGTACCTCACGGCGGCGGCCAGTCTGGCGGTGCCACCGGAGCCGATCTGGCTCTGTGCGATCTTGCTGGGTGTCTACATCACCGGGCTGACCTATCTGGCCCGCAATGAGCACAACAATGAGTTGCTCAGTCGCTTGCCCCTGATCCTGATGCTGAGCCCGCTCGCGTTGGCGATCTACTCCGACAACCTGTGGTTCTGGCCGGTGCTGCTGCTCTGGCTCGGCTGGCTGGGCTGGCACTACTGGCGAAACTTGGCCAACCCGCAGCATCGAAAGGTCCGCGCTTTTATCGGCGCCGGCCTGGCAGCGCTGCCACTGTTCGATGCGTTGGTGATGGCCGTGGCCAACCAGCCGTTGGGCAGCCTGCTGTGTGTCCTGGTGTTTTTCCTGCTCCCACACTTTCAGCGCTGGATCAAACCGACATGAACATGGACGTCACTGCGCCGCCAACGGCGGCCCTCGGCATGCGCCACGATTGCCTCGCCGAACACCTTCAGGTCTTGACCCGGCAACTCGATGACACCGAGCTGCACTGGTGGCGTCAGGCACAGGCGCAACTGGCCCGGCAGCCGGACGCCAATACTGCGGCGCTCTTGAGCGGCCAGTGCAAGCGGCATCTGCGTGACCGTGCACTGCCCGACAACCACTGGAGCCTGATCCAACTGGCTCGCGCGTTGTTGCTGGCGCAGGTCCTTGAACTGTCCTCTGAGGGCGGACAATTGTCCTTGCTGCGCCAGCTTTTTCTCTGGGGCGACGATCAGGAAAAGATCGCCACCCTCAAAGCCTTCGACTGGCTCGACAGCCACGGGGTGTGCGTCGAACTGGCGTTGCAGGCCGGACGTACCAGCAACAGCCAGGTGTTTGCCGCCCTCGCCCTCGACACCCTTTACCCGTCGCGTCATTACCCGGAACGGGCCTTCCACCAACTGGTGCTGAAAGCGCTGGGCATGGGGCTCGATGTCCGACGCCTGATCGGCCTGCCGCAGCGACGCAGCGTCACCCTCAATCAATTGGCCCTCGACCTGCTGGAAGAACAGCTCGCCGCTGATCGAACCGTGTCCACCGGATTGCCCCTGGCGATTGCCTTCGACCAGCTCAGCCAGGCGCAACACCAGCGACTGGCCGACCTGAACCAACAGCAACGCTTGCCGCCGGAATGGCGCAGCCATCTGAACTGATGCCCAACGATTCCTTTCCCTTGACGAGGATTCACCATGCCCAAGTACTTTGATCCGCATATTCATATGGTCAGCCGCACCACCGACGACTACCAGAACATGGCCGCGGCCGGCATCACCGGAGTGATCGAACCGGCCTTCTGGCAGGGCCAGGCCAGGACCAGCGTCGGCAGCTTCATCGATTACTTCGACACCCTGTTGGGCTGGGAGCGCTTTCGCGCCAGCATGTTCGGCATCCATCATTTCTGCACCATCGGCCTCAATCCCAAGGAGGCCAATGACTTGTCGGTGGCCAATGAGGTGCTGGAGATTCTGCCGCGGTATCTGGTGAAGGACGGCGTGGTGGCGGTAGGCGAAATCGGCTACGACGACATCACGCCCGAGGAAGACCGCTTTCTCGCCGCGCAACTGGAACTGGCCAGACAGTTCAACCTGCCGGTGCTGGTGCACACGCCGCACCGCGACAAGATCGGCGGCACCAAACGGACGTTGGCAGTGATTCGCGAGGTGGGGATCAATGAGAACCTGGTGATCATCGACCACCTCAATGAACTGACCCTGCCGTTGGTACTGGACAGCGACTGCTGGCGCGGCCACTCGATCTACCCCAACACCAAAATGTCGGAACAGCGCATGGTCGCCCTGCTCCAGCAGTACGGCACCGAAAAAATGGTGGTCAACAGCGCCGCCGACTGGGGCATCAGCGACCCGCTCAAAGTGCCGAAAACCGGTCAGGCGATGTTGGCGGCCGGCTTCAGCGAGGCTCAGGTCGAGCAAGTGCTGTTCCACAACCCGGTGGATTTTTTCGCCCAGAGCGGTCAACTGGACAAAACCCTGATCAGCACCCCGCTGCCCATCGATCAGCGTCGGCAGTGGCAGGAAAACTCCGCCCTGCGGGGCCAGGAACCGGTGATCAAATGAATGCCGGCATGGGCTGGACGCCCGGGCAGATCGGCTATTGCAGCAATGTGCACCCGACCCGCGACTTGGCCGGGTTGCAGTCTTCGATCGAGCAGCACTTTCAGGGCGTGCGGACCCTGCGCGGGCTGCCGACGCAGGACAGCGGGCTGTGGATCAGCGCCCTCGCCGAGTCCAAGTTGCAGCAGAAAGCGGCGCGTTCGGCGTTCCTCAGCCTGCTGCAACACAGCGGGCTGCGGCTGACGTCGCTGAACGGGTTTCCCTACGGTCAGTTTCATGACCGTGCAGTGAAAGCCGAGGTCTACCTGCCGAGCTGGGCCGAGCCGAAACGCCTGGCGTACAGCCTCAATCTGGCGCACATCCTCGCGCAGGCCTTGCCGCCGGATTGTCATCAGGGCGTGATTTCCAGCGTGCCGCTGGGCTATGCCGCCAGTTGGAGCCCGACGCTGCAACAACGGGCCGAGTATCAACTTCGCGAACTCACGGCTTCACTGGCCCAGCTGCATCGGGAGACCGGCAAGAAGATCGTGTTCTGCCTGGAAATGGAACCGGACTGCGTGCTGGAAACCACTGACCAGGCCATCGCCTTCTTCCGCCGCTGGCAAACCACGGACCCGAACCATGCCTATCTGGCGCTGTGTTTTGATGTCTGCCACCAGGCGGTGATGTTCGAAGACTGCTATCAGTCGCTGGAAAAGCTGCGTCAGGCGCGGGTGCCCATTGGCAAGATCCAGCTGTCCAACGCCTTGATCTGTCGTCTGCCTTGCGATGACGACAAACGCCGCGAACAGATCCTCAAGACCTTGAGCGACTTCTGCGAAACCACCTACCTGCATCAAGTGAAGGCGCGCGATGCACTGGGTCAGCTGCAGGCCTGGGCGGATCTGCCCGCGGCCCTCGTCGAATGCGCCAAACACCCGCAGCGATACCCCGAGCTGAGGATTCATTTCCATATCCCGTTGTTCAGCGAACAGCTGTTGTTGCCCGAACTGAGCGGCAGCCAGATCGCCCTGTCGCAGACCTTCGATTTTCTCGCCAGCCATGAGGATTTCAGGCCGGTGCTGGAAGTGGAAACCTACAGTTGGGGCGTCCTGCCCGCGCAACTGCGGCCGACGACAGAGTCCGCCCAGCTTCAAGGAATTGCCGCAGAGCTGAAATGGGTCGAGGACCAGTTGCGGCAACGGCAATTGCTGCAACCACAAGCGCAGGAGGCGTACGCCGATGCGCTCTGATCATGCACGTCAACCGCTGCTGCTGATCAATGTGGTCGGGCTGACGCCATCGCTGCTGGGTGACGCGACGCCGCACATCAATGCCCTGCTGAAAACCGCCAAAATGGCCAGCCTGCAACCGGTGTTTCCGGCCGTCACGTCGTCGGTGCAGGCTTCGATCCTTACCGGGCGTCCACCGTCCGAGCACGGCATCGTCGGCAATGGCTGGTATTTTCGCGATCAGGCCGAAGTGCGTTTCTGGCTGCAACCCAACGCGCTGATCCAGGGTGAAAAGGTCTGGGAGACGCTCAAGCGCGAGTTGCCAGGGTTTCGCTGCAGCCAGTTGTTCTGGTGGTTCAACATGTACGCGGACGTGGATGCCGCTATCACCCCGCGCCCTCACTACCCGGCCGATGGCCGCAAGATGTTCGGTCTGTATTCGTCACCGGCTTCGTTGCACGAAACGATCGAACGGCAGATTGGCGAGTTTCCCTTTCCGGGTTTCTGGGGCCCGGCGGCGGGCATTGCATCGAGCCGCTGGATCGTCGATTGCGCCATTGCCGAATTTCAGATTGATCAGCCCGACCTGCAATTGATCTACCTGCCGCACCTCGATTACAGCCTTCAGCGTGTCGGGCCCGATCATCCGTCGATTGCCGACGAGGTTCGGGCCATCGACCAGGAAGTCGGTCGTCTACTGACCTTCGCCGAGGAACAGGGCGCGGCGGTGATGCTGCTGTCGGAATACGGGATCGAAGCGGTCAATCAATCGGTTTCGATCAACCGCCTGTTGCGTTCGGAAGGTTTGCTGGAGGTGCGCCAATCGCTGACCTGGGAATTGCTCGACCCCGGCGCCAGCGCAGCCTTTGCCGTGGCCGATCATCAAATCGCGCATGTCTACGTGAAACGGGCCCAGGACATCCCCCGCGTCAAAGCGCTGTTGCAGCGCCAGCCCGGTATCGAGCAGGTGCTGGACAAGGCCGAACAGCGGGCGTTTCAGCTGGATCACCCGCGCAGCGGCGAGCTGGTGGCCGTGGCCGCAGCCGGTTACTGGTTCGATTACTACTACTGGTTCGATGATCGCAAGGCGCCCGACTTTGCCCGCACCGTCGACATCCACCGCAAGCCGGGCTACGACCCGCTGGAACTGTTCATCGACCCGGCCATTCGTTTCCCGAAATTGAAAGTGGCGCGGCGCCTGCTGCAGAAGAAGCTCGGCTTTCGCTACTACATGGACCTGATTCCACTGGACACCGGACTGGTCCGTGGCAGTCACGGTCGCCTGCCCGAGCGCGAGGAAACCGGCCCGCTGCTCATCACCAATTGCGATCTGCCATTGCCGCAAACCCTTGCGGCAACGGCAGTGAAACAACTGCTCCTTCAGCATTTTCTGGGGCACTCATACACCCACTCGGCCAATGCCAAGGAGCTTCCATGCG
Organism: Pseudomonas sp. GW822-FHT03F08; assembly: GCF_058801265.1. Classification (NCBI taxonomy): domain Bacteria; kingdom Pseudomonadati; phylum Pseudomonadota; class Gammaproteobacteria; order Pseudomonadales; family Pseudomonadaceae; genus Pseudomonas; species Pseudomonas sp. GW822-FHT03F08. The sequence goes on from NZ_JBXANC010000002.1 coordinate 558,461, forward strand.
GCGAGCCATTTCTATAACTGTTCTCAGTGCACTGGCCGGTTTGGCTCAGGCACAGGACACCACCCCTTTCGATTGCAGCCAGTTCCTGAAGTTTGGGAATGACATCCCCACGACCAAAGCAGCGTTCGAAAAGAACCCCGAGACCATGGCCTGGAACTGGTTCGTCTGTCTGAACCAATTCAGCCCCACCCAGGCCAGCAACCGGGTGTGGGAAACCATGAAGCCTTCGGACCAGGTTTACCTGCCCGATGGCGCTGCGCCCGGCGCCTACGCCAGTCCCGTGCCGCCTCCGACCGAGGTGATAACACAGGCCCGAACGCTGGGGATGGACCTGAACCGGACCTTCCACAACATCAATGCCACGCAACAGGTCGATGGCCTGGCGCTGCACATGGGCGGTGCCGTACCCGCGTCTCAGAAAGGCAACCCGGTGCGTTTTCAACTGCTGATGGGTCAGGACACCTTCGATTACATCGTGCAGCGTCAGGTCTACAACATGAACGGTCAGGCCGCGCTGCCGGATAACCTGGACTTCCCGGCCACCTCGTGGGAGTTGAAGGCGGCGTGGCTCTGGATCGGTTCGGACACGACCTATCGCCAAACCCTGGCCAACGACGGTTACTACATTGGCCAGGCCTACTTCCAGAAGGACGACGGCACCTATCAGGTCGGTTATGCGGCGTTGAGCGGGCTGCACGTGGTCAACAAACTGGATGACAACTGGGTCTGGACCACCTTCGAAAACATCAACAACAGCAAATACACCGTGACCAACGCGCCGACACCGACGCCGATGACCAACACCACCGGGCCGACCCCGGCCGCCAAACCGGTGAACGTCAGCTTCCAGGCCAGCAACCCGACGCTGTCGAAGTACGAATTGATCGGGGTCGAGTACCAGCCCGTCACTCAAGTGCTGGCCAACTCGCAGCTGGAGTCAGCGTTCCAGAACACCTCGTCCTGCCTGGCTTGCCATGGCACCGCCGCCTACTCGAACGACAAGGGCTACTTCAATTTCGCCCTCAAGCAAGGTGGCGGCATCGTCTACCCGACCACTCCGCTGCCGGCCTCCGACTTCGCAGGCTACAAAAAACTGGACTTTGTCTGGTCGCTGAAACGCGCCCAGTGGCAACGCTAAGGAGCATGACATGAGCGTATTGAACTTCCCCCGCATCTACCTCAACGGCCATATGTTCTGGAACCCGCCGACGGCCAACAACAACGATGTGCTGCCGCTCTATGACGCGGTGAAGATGGATATCAACTGGCCGTTTACCAGCTACTACGACATCACGCAGGAGAACGCGCCCACCACCCTGATGCCCTGGATCATTTCACCCGTGCAGCAGAATGATCTGCCGCCCTATGTGCAGCAGGTTCCGACCAACGGAAGCCCAAACACCTTCCCGTTCATACCCGCCGAATGGGACCTGTTTGGCGACAACGCCTGCGGGACGGTGAGTTACCAGAGTACCCGCTCGACCATTATTGGCGGCGAGTTGCAGGCCAACACCTACATTGCTCAGGACGCGCTGGTCGGCAGGGACTTCCAGCTGCTCGGCAATCCCTTTGGCAGTCAGAGCCCGACGGCCGCCCGCTTCGTCGATATCAGCCCGTGGCAGAACACCTTCACGGCGCTGTACTTCGACAAGCTGCAGCTGGGGGATGCCACCTGTGGCCTGACCCTGAACCGTCAATACCGGATGCTCGACCGCTTCCTGACGTTCAATTGGGCCGGTGACTTTGGCGGTCTGGCGTATGTCACCACCACCTGGCAGACCTGTTTTCCCCGGGACAATCTGGAATGGGTCATTGGCGATTCCGTCCTGCTGAGCAATCTCCAGCAACAGATGGAGGCTCAAAACGCTCAGGGCCTGATGTTCAGGTTCGCCACGTACCTCACCTGTTATGACAGGAACGGTGTGTTCAACGACTTCCCGTACATCAACACCCGCAACAATGACCCATCGGCGCTGGCCCGTATGACAGCGATGTATCAAAAGGGGCTGGACAACGTTTCCGATATTTTCTTCAACCCCGCCTACAACCGTACCGTAGCGACCCTGGGTCTGTGGTTCGACCACGAATACCCCACGGCGCCCGCCGGCCCGCGCCTGGTCACCGACCAGAAGATCATGGTCACTCGCCCCGGCATGTCTCAGCCGACAAGCACCAATCTGGGTGTGACATCGGCGCAGATCACCAACAACACGCTGTCGCTGGATCTGGCGAACACGTTTCCGTTCTATCCGCTGGACAAGAACGCCGATGTCCTGACTGCCGAGAAGTTCCAGGCCGGCGACTATAAGCTGGGCGTATCGCAGAACGGGAATTTCGTGCCGGTGGTCGACATCGGTTTCGATCAGTACCAACAGTCGGCATTCGACAAGCGCTCGGGCCTGCTGGATATCCCTCTCAACGCCACGCAAACGGCCACCTTGCAATCCGGTCCGCTGGAGTTGCAGCAACAGAACTCGACAGGATCCGTGAAGGCCGCCGTTCAGCAAGTCTGGACCGCCGAGGTGGTAGAAAGCGGCACCTTCGTCGACGTGAACGATCGCAAGACGCTGAACATCATGGTGCAGAAAAATGGTCAACCGGCCGCCAACACCACGCTCTGGGTGGTGGAATACGGCAACCCTTACAACGTGACCACCAGCGACTATTACCTGACGTTCAGAAACAACCCCGACTTCACGCTGTTCTACGACAACGCAGACCGCAACAAAAACACCGCCCACCTGCCACAGTTCAAGGGCGCGGCGCCTGTAGCGAACTACCTGGCCACCGGCAGCGGTCGTCGACTGGTCAATCTGGAAACCAAAGACAAACCGGTGGGCGTTCCGGTCAGTTATCAGTCATTCATGAATGGACCGAGCAAACCGATCACGGTCCCCCTGACCCCTTGCCTGGAGTTCGACGCCGGCGTCTACGTCAGTGGAACGCTGGATAACGATCAGACGGTGGAGTACTCCTACGTCGCCACCACCACCGACGCCAACGGCATCGCCCAGGTGAGTTTCAAGGCTCTGGCTCCGGGTTTCCCTACGCTGCGCTTCATCGTCAAGGAAGGCACAAGCGACCCGGTCATCCCGTTCAGCTTCGCGCTCAACAAGGCTCAGATCGACTTCCTCACCCCACTACGTGTCCTGCCTCTGGACATGCAGTTGCAACAGGACTTCGTCAATTACTGGAACGACATCTACAAGGACAAGAATGCGCCCGAAGCGATCTGGGATGACTTCATCTACCCAAGGGTGCTCAAGACCTTCTACTACCTGTACCCGATCATGAACAAGTTCATGCCGCTCAACTCCCGCACGCGGGTGGAAGGCGCTGTCGATCAGTTGATCCGGCTGATCAGCAAGGAGTACCAGGAAGAAAGCACCCTCGCGATGCCCATCACCCGCGACCTGTCGCAAAGCCGGCGCGCCGTGCTGGAGTTGTGGGCGCAGAAACTGGTCAAGCGCAACTTCCCGCCCATGCCACTCCATATGAGTGATTACGACAACCTCTGACCCACGCTGCTCAATCAGGAAAGATGAGCCACTGCGGGAGTTCGCTCCCGCCGTGCGCTTTGCCAAGGAGTGACCCATGAAAGTCAGCCTCTTGAATCGTCTGTTGCTGCTGATCCTGCTGTTCAGTCCGCCTGTATTTGCCCAGGACACCGGCGCCGTGTACTTCACCATGGGGGTGCACAACACCGAAGGGTGTAATGAGCAGAATGGCAACTGCATCGCCACGCGTCTTCCCGGCGAGCCCTCCGATCCGTTCTTCCCGGCGTTCTGGATCAGCAACTGGACCATGTACCGGGTGATGCACAACTACGAAAAGAACCCGCCACCCTACAGCAACCCACCTTCGACCCTGACGCCTGCGGACTACACCGTCTCTCGCGGAACCAGCTACTACGACACAACGTACATCCCGCCGGATGGCGACGGCTTCGGCGCGATGATGGAGCACTACGAGAAATACTGTTTGCCGATCTTCCCGATCAAGAACAACAACTACACCTGCTCGTTCGTGTCCCTGGGCAACAAGGCGTACTTCCTGACCTACCCGCAAGACCGCCCGAAAGACATGCCGGCCTGCTGCATGTTCTCTCCGATGAATCATCCGCCACGGCAGGACTTCATCGAACACCTGCCTTACAGCGCCGAGCGCAGCAAAAACCTCAACGGCAGCGTGCAGGCTTACGCCCTGGATCTCGATTCGCCACAAGGTCCGATCCTGTTCGGCTATGCCTTCTACAAAAAAATGTCGGGACAACCGCCCTATCGGCCACCGCAATCGTTCTTCTTTTCCGGCGATAGCAGCGTCGCCAACGCGCCGATCGTCAGCCAGAACTACACCGACTTTCACATCGCCAAACCGGACCCGGCAAAAACCTGGGCGCAGGTCGCCGCCATGTGCCCGTCGAACCCGCCGCCCTGCCAGTTGTTCGAGCCACCGGAATCGCAGAGCAATGGCCACAAGGCGCAGTGGAACAAACTCATGCAGCGTAAACCGTGATCAACGACGAAGGATCGCCATGAAAACCACATTCCGTTATTCCGTGATATTGCTGGGTCTGGCCAGCCTGCCGGTGCTGGCCAGGGAACAAGCCATGACATCGACGCAGGCCAGCCAGTTGAACTGCCAGCCGCCCAGTACTGCACCGGCCGCTACGGCCGGACAGGATCAGTTCGATCAGTACAGCTGGCAGATGTTCATCGCCTTGAGCTGGCCGGCAAAGAACGGGCAGCGCGGCAATCCCGACTGCACCAAACAGCCCGGTGCGGCCGGCTACACCGTCTGGCAGACCTACAAGACCGTTGGTGAAATCTTTCTGCCGAACGCCCGCAATCCGGGGCCGTGGAATTCCCCGCAAATCGCAAAAAGCTTCAACATCATCAACATCGCCTCGTTGAAAAACAGCGCTCAGGTGAACGCCGTCGATCAGGCGGTCGGCGGCTGGTTGATCGATCAGGCCCGGAACCCGACCTACTACGACATCTCGGCCAACGAGACTTCGTACAACTACATCGTGGGCAACAACTTCTATAACGCCGACGTCGTTTCCAAAGCCAACAACATCCAATTCCCCTGGGGCGTCATCGAGATCAAATCGAGCTGGCGCATTCTCACGCCTCGTGACAACGCCCGCCGTTACCTGACCATGATCGCGCGCGTGGCCAGGTTCAATGACCAAGGCGAGAAGATCGGGGTCAGCGAGGCGTTTCTGGGGTTGGTGGGTCTGCACATCATCACCAAGGCGAACGGTTATCCGCAGTGGATCTGGTCGACCTTCGAACAGGTCGATAACGTTCCGCCGAAGGTGCAGGTGAACGGTCAGTGGGTCGATCAGCCCGCGTCTGGCACGGCCTATTCCTACTTCAACGCTGCTGCGCCCGCCGCGACGCTCAACCAGTCGCCGTGCGACTGGCAGACTCAGGGCCCGCACCAGGTCTGCGTGCCCAAACCCGGCACCACGTTCCAGACCCCGAATCCGCTGAACCGGGTCACCCCGATCGCCGACATCACCAACCAGATCAACGCCAGTTACCAGGCCGACCCGGGGTTGCAAAAAAGCGTGTTGAAGTACTACCAGCTCATCACCACCCAGCGCCCGCTGATGCCTGACAACCCCGGCAACCCGCTGGGTCAGCCGACGCCGGCACTGTCGGCCAACGTGACCATGGAAAGCTACATCCAGCCCAACAGCAGCTGCATGAACTGTCACTCCATGGCGACACCAGTCAAGAGTCCTTACAAGTCCGATTACTCCTATCTGTTCAAATTCGCCAATTCGCCGCTCGGCAAAACCATCAAGGACGGGAAATAAATCATGAGCATCCTCAATGGCCCGCGACTGAATTTCTGGGGTGGTATCCGCACGGATGTCAGCCTGCCAAACAATTCACCCACCATTCCTTATAACGGCGATGACAACTGGCCGATCTTCGACCTGACCACCTCGACCCTCGCAGCGGGGGCCCAGTCTTACACCGACGATCAGTTGAACAACATGATCAATGCGCCCACGGGCGACTACTACACCGCCGGCGGCTGGAATCATTACGGGCAGCATGTCGTCGACATGCAAAACGCGCTGATCAGTTCCCAGGGCAGCCCCGGCAGCGTCAGTACCACCGGGGATATGGTGGGCCAGCCGGTCTATCTGCTGGGTTCTGTGGACCCGGTGACCGGACAAGGGCCGGTATCGGGCCCGATGATGGTGGATCTCGACCCCACCTCGACCACCACCACCCAGATATTTGTCGGTGGTCTGCAAATCGGTGGCAGTAACAACATCCAATTGCTGATTCGCGCCAATACGGTTTGCAGCAGTCTGGATCTCGGCATGCGGGTGCTGCAGCCACGGCCGAGTGAGATGGATTCACCCGGCTCTTGCCGTATCAGTGGCACCTTCCAGCTGACCTTTCCTCTGAGCAGTATTGTCAGCTGGAACCAGAACAGCAGCGGTTTGCGATCGATCATCCAGGCACCGGGTGCCACCGGTATCGTCCTGCGCTTCGTGATGTTCGAAATGTGCCCGACGATGACCACGCCTCAGCTGCAAGCCGATTATGCCGCCGGCAGAGACACCCCGAACCCGAGCATTGGCCGGGTCATCGGCACATTGGCTCCGGCGTTCGCCAATGAGCCGCTGAACTGTCAGGCGGGCCGTCAGATTGTCAATCAGGACACTGGCGGCACCGGCTACGCAGACCTGAGCAGCCCGGCAATGCTGAGCGTCGACATGGTCAACATCATTCCGAAAGAGACGTTCAGAGTCGTCAGGGATGACATCACCAGCCCTATCGGACCTAACGGGAATTACGGTCCTGTCACTCTGGCAGCCGGCGATACCACTCTGACTACACTCGATCCGACCAGCAGTCCCCTGTTCGACTATTACGTGTATGGCGGCATTGTCGATGTGCCTCTCAATACAACTCAGCAGTCTGCGGTCAGATCCTCAGCGCTGGCCATCAACGCCCCCGGCACGGTCGCCGGGACTACGTTGCAGGCCACGGAGTCTGTCTATCGGATCTATGCCGATCAACGCAGCGTTTATACCGAGGACTACCCACAGGGCCTGTCGATTACGCTGCAGGTCCGGTATCTGGGTGCTGCGGTGACCAGGACAACTGAAATCGATCTCACAGCCGCGCCCTCGGGACCGTATTACACGCAACAGCGGTACTGCGACTTCCTTTATTTCCCCCCGGCGTTGACGGTGAGCCCCGGTCAATTGGCCGTCACTTTCTCCGTCAACGTTAAACCCGCAGCAGCTCCCTTCGCCGGTTTCGTCGCCCTGACCTACACCGTCAACGGTCAGGAAAGCGGCACGTATTTCACCAACTTCCGCAAATACGCCCAGACCGACTTCGGCATCCCCAGGGGTACCACCATCACCTGGCAACTGATGTATCCGAACGTCCTGCGCTTTCACTACCTGGCATTCCCGGCCATGTCTCGCTACATCCCGCTGAACCAGCCCGACGCGATCATGGGCGCGAAGAACCCGATCCTCGTGCGGACCTCGGATGCCTACAAAGGCACCACGCTGTTCATGCCGGTGGTGCGGTCGATGTCGCCCTGTCAGCGGGCACTGCTGCGAGCCTATCTCACGGGTGAACCGTGGCAACCGCCGCAGTAATCGCGTCCATCAGCCCATGGAGAGAAACCTATGACTGTTCATATTCCTGCGCGCCCCCGCGAGACGCTGCGCCCCAGCACGATCATTGCCGAGGGTCTGCTGAACCCACGCGGCGCCTGCGTGCAAGCCGATGGCAGTCTGCTGCTGGTCGAAGCCGGTTCAGGCCTGCCGGACCAGACATTCAGCGGCCGCATCAGCCGACTGCGACCGGACCCGCTCAAGCCCGGCGCGTATCTCGCCCCTGAAACACTGGCGCAAGGTTTCCGCGCCATGAACATGCAGGCCCGCATGCTGCGCGATGAAATCATGGGGCTGTCGGACATCGCCTGCGGTGACGGGCGCTGCCTGGTCAGCCAGACCGACTATGTCGAGGGTTCGAAACTGCTGGACCTGCAATACACCCCGCCCGAGCCGCTGTTTCACAGCCGGGGCAATCTGAATGCGCTGTGTTATCACCCGACCCGCCGCAGTTGGCTGGCGGTCAAACCCGATACCAATCAACTGGTGGAATTCAGCACCGGCGAGGAGGAACAGGTATTGGTCCAGTTGCCCGATCTGGACATGGGCCAGGAAGCCGTCCCCGTCACGCTGGTGCACGAACCGGCGACGGACGCCGTGCTGATCAGCCTGTTCTCCGGAGAGCTGCAAAGCGATCCGAGCCGCAAAGGCATCGACTTTGATGATCAGGCCGGCCAGGTGATCCGGGTCTGGCCCGACACCGGCCGGATCGAAGTGCTGATTCGCGGCCTGCAACTGCCTACCGGACTCGCGCTGTGTCCGCAAGGAAACGTCTTGGTGCTGGAGCTTTGCAGTCGTTTTCAACAACCTTTGCCGCCTGACTGGAACGGCGAACCGCTGCATGGCGGCTTCACTCGATTCAGCGGGCGACTGTTGAGCTGCAACCTGCAAACGAGCGAAGTGACCGTGCTCGCCCGGGACCTGGATACCCCGTCCAACCTGTGCCTGGTGCAGGATGCGGTACTGGTGAGCGAAGGCATGGGTTTGACGGGGCGCCCGCTGCCCACGCCGGATAACAAGGTGGTTGCGTTGAGCGGCAGGCTGCGTCGGGTGCAGCTCTGAAAACAGAAAAAAGGGCGCGGCCTCATTGAAGCCGCGCCCTCTGTTTATTGAGTCACCACAATCTTCCCGATCATCTGCGGATGCAGTACGCAGAAATACTCGAACTCGCCCGGCGTGTTGAACACCCAGGAAAAGCTGTCATTGGTGTCCAGCGCCCCCGAGCGAAACACCTTGTGGGTCTCTGCCACCGTATGCGGGATCTGATCGTCATTCACCCACGTCACCTTGGTGCCCACGGCCACGGTCAGATCCTTGGGGCCGAACATGAACTCCTTGATATCGACTTTCACCTCCTGCGCCCACGCCGACATCGACAGCATCAGGCACACCACCGCCAAAAATCGCGTTTTCATCTGGCTGCCCTCCCCTAGACCAGTGTCGAATCGATCAGTGCCAGCGGATGATCGCCTTGTGTCGCACGCACATCGGTGATCCCCAGATAGTTGCGCAACTGATCGGCTGCCACGGTCATCGGCCCCGGAGACGGCGCTGCGCCCGGTGCCGGTTGCGGATACGCCGTGCCACGGGCGGTGTGGAAGGTGATGTTGCCTTCGACCTTCTGGATGACCTGATGGATGTGGCCGTTCAACACCGTCACCGAGCCGTATTTGCGCAACATCGCAATCGCCTGATCGCCATCCTCGGTGCCCCAGCCCCATGGCTGATAGATCGTCCACAGCGGAATGTGGGTGAACACGACGACGGGCGTACTGGTCGAAACCGCGCGCAGATCATCAGCCAGCCACGCCAGTTGATCGGCGCCGAGCGTGGCTTCATGGCCGGCCTGGAAGTTGAAGACATTGACCAGCGCGATGAAATGCACGCCATGGTCATCGAAGCTGTACCAGCCGTTGCCTTTGGTGCCTTTGCCGTAACGTTCCAGATAGAGCTTGCCGCCGCCCTCGTCGAGGGTGTCGTGTTCACCGGGGATGTAATGCACGGTGGACGGCAGGCCTTTGAGCACCTGCGCCGCCGTATCGAACTCCTCGGCCTTGGACAGGTGCGTGATGTCGCCGGTGTGCAGGATCAGCGACGGCCGTTTCGGCAGTGCGATGACCTTGTCGATCGCCACTTGCAGCGTTTTCACCGGCTCCGGATTGGCTTCCTTGTTGAAGCCGATGTGCGAATCGCTGATCTGCACGAAATGAAAGGTGCTGGCCAACGCCTTGGGGTCGGTGACGTTACCCGCCTCATCCATCGCAAACGCTCTGGGAATGCCGCCGCTCAATGCCCAGAGGACGCCGGCCCCGGCCCACGCCGAGCATTTGAGCAGCGTTCGCCGGTCAGGGTTGTGCAGCAGGCCGTCGGTGCGCAGTGGATGTTTTGCTTGATTGTCCATGGGGATGTCCTCGCTGGCGGACTACAGTGATGTAGCTGACACCAGGTAGAACCACGCGGGGCGAACGTTTATTCCACGCTGCAAAACAAATTCTTTTCAGGGAATAAAACACGACGCATCACGGTTATAGGGGTGTGACGGTGCGGAAACCATTATGAATCGATTTGAGGAACTGATTGCGCCGCACCTGGACGCGGCTTACAACCTCGCGCGCTGGATCACAGGCAACGACAGCGCTGCACGGGACGTCGTGCAGGAAAGCGCCCTGCGCGCCTTCAGGTTTTTGCAGCGTTTTGCCGATGGCAACGCCAAGGCCTGGTTCCTGACCATCGTGCGCAACGAAAGCTACACCTGGCTCAAAGCCTCGGCCGGACGCCACTGGGTCGCTATCGATGACGAAACCGGCGATAGCAGCGATAGCAGCGATAGCGGCGGCGCACTGAGCCACAGCCAGAGTCCGGAACTGCTGGCCATTCACACGGAAAACGCGGCGTTGCTCCAGCAGGCACTGAGCGCCTTGCCGCCGGCGTTTCGCGAGGTCATTGTGCTCAAGGAACTCGAAGACATGCCCTACAAGGACATCGCGCTGGTGGTGGATATTCCCATCGGCACCGTCATGTCGAGGCTGGCCCGGGCCCGCGCCATGCTCAAGCTCGAACTACTGAAGTTGCACGATCATGAATGAACTCCACTGCACGGTTTGCCAGACACAACTGCAGGGCTATCTGGATCAGGAACTTGATCCGGCGATGGCGGCGGATGTCGCTGCGCATCTGGCCACCTGCGCTGACTGCGCGCGGCTGCATGATGAGGCAAAACTGTTGAAGGTCAGTGTGAAGCGCCATGCGCAGTATTACTCCGCGCCGGCATCACTGACGGCCAGCGTGCTTGCCGCCGTTGCGCCGGCTTCGTCGAGCCCGTTCGAACGCTGGCGAAAATGGTTCGCCCCGGCAATTTCAGCAGCGGCCCTGGCCCTGGCGATGGTGCTTTACGTGGCAACACCGGGCAGCGAACAGCCGTTGATGGACGAAGCCGTCTCCAGCCACGTGCGCTCATTGATGGGCGCTCACTTGAACGATGTGGTGTCGTCCGACCGCCACACCGTAAAACCCTGGTTCACCGGCAAACTCGACTTCTCGCCCCCCGTCGTCGACTACTCGGCGCAGGGCTTTCCACTGCTCGGCGGGCGACTGGATTACCTGCAACACCAGACCACCGCTGCCCTGAGTTACGGCCGCGCCAAGCACATCATCAATGTGTTTATCCTGCCGACAACGGACGCCGACAAACCGTCGCAGAGCCAGACGATTCGCGGCTTCAACGTGATTTCCTGGCAGGCCGGTCACATGCGTTTCGTGCTGGTTTCCGATGTGGAGAAAGGTGAGTTGGAGGCGCTCGGTCAGTTGCTCAGGAACGGCGCTTGAAAGAATGTATCCCGTCCGTTAGCGGCACGATCGCTTCAATGTCTCACTCGGCAACTCATCGAACAGCGCCCGATAGCTATTGGAAAACCGCCCCAGATGCCAGAACGACCAATTCATCGCCACTTCGGCCACCGTGGTGCCTGAAGCGGCGCTTCTGAGCAATTCCCGGCGCGCCCCATTGAGCCGGCGCAGGCGCAACCACTGGGTCGGTGACATCCCCGTGTAGGCCTTGAAGGTCTGCTGCAATTGCCGCAGCGATACCCCGGCCACTTGGGACAATTCCAGCAGATTGAGGGTTTCCTCCGGCGAGTCCGCCGCCCATTCCCCCACCCGTTTCATGGTCGTGCGCTCTTCCGCGCGGCGCTGCAGACCGCCGCTGTCGAGGCACACGCAAGCGTTGTCGAGGATGAACAGACAGTCCTCCAGCAACTGTTGGGTCAGTGCTTCTTTGCTTGGCTGATCAAGGGTTTGCGACAGCTTCGTGAGAGTCGAGCTTAACCAGCGACTGAACAGCGCGTTCTGTGCGCCGTTGAGCGGCGCCATGAACAAACCTTCCAGCCGGGCCACGTCCAGGCCGTTGCGGCGCACGAACTCGGGGCCGAACACCACGGCGATTTCCTGATAGTTCTCCGGGGTGATCCAGATGTTGCGGCTCTCTTCGTTCAGCAGGTACAGCGCGTTGTCACTGCGATCGAAACAGAACGCCAGAGACCCCGAGGGTGCACTGAAATTCTGCTCGACCCGGGTGTTCATCTGTTCTTCGTAGACCTCTACACCTTGCAAGTCCAGATAGCGGATTCGCCCGGCGAAATGCCCCGGCGACATCTGTTGGTAATGCTGGACCCAGCCCGGTGTGGCGCGAACCTGTTCGGCGACATCGGCGGTGTTGAAAGCTTGAACCTGTAGCGGATTACACGTTGTCATGGGAGACCTTGCGCACTCTTTTGGTGCGCTTTGGTGCTGCTTAAAGTGGATAGATGGAACGGCAAGGCCCGCCCAAGATAGTCGTCAACGCGCCACAGGGGAAGCCTGCGAAAGATGAAATCGCACTTCCCCCGCGTCAATAAAACCAACGACGAGGTCTTTATGAATGCCCCTTTCGATCAGCTGTTCACGTGGCTGAAAGATCACAAGATTACCGAAGTGGAATGCGTGGTCAGCGACCTGACCGGCATCGCCCGCGGCAAAATTGCACCGACCAACAAGTTCCTGCATGAGCGAGGCATGCGCCTGCCGGAAAGTGTGCTGCTGCAAACGGTAACCGGGGATTTTGTCGACGACGACATCTACTACGACCTGCTCGACCCGGCCGACATCGACATGGTCTGCAAACCGGTGAGCGACGCGGTGTACGTGGTGCCATGGGCCATCGAACCGACGGCCATCGTGATCCACGACACCTTCGACAAGTTCGGCAACCCGATCGAGCTGTCGCCGCGCAACGTGCTGAAGAAAGTCTTGCAGCTGTACACCGACAAGGGCTGGAAGCCGATTGTCGCGCCGGAAATGGAGTTCTACCTGACCCAGCGTTGCGAAGACCCGGATTTGCCGTTGAAGGCGCCGCTGGGACGTTCCGGTCGCGCCGAGAGCGGACGTCAGTCGTTCTCCATCGATGCGGCCAACGAATTCGATCCGCTGTTCGAAGACGTCTACGACTGGTGCGAACTGCAAGGCCTGGACCTGGACACGCTGATCCACGAAGACGGCCCGGCGCAGATGGAGATCAACTTCCGTCACGGCGACGCCCTGGATCTGGCCGACCAGATCACCGTGTTCAAGCGCACCCTGCGTGAAGCCGCGCTCAAGCACAACGTCACCGCGACGTTCATGGCCAAACCGATTGGCGATGAGCCTGGCAGCGCCATGCACTTGCACCAGAGCGTGGTGGAAATCGCCACCGGCAAACCGATTTTCGCCAATGCCGACGGCACCATGAGCGATCTGTTCCGCCATCACATCGGCGGTCTGCAGAAATTCATCCCGAAAGTGCTGCCGATGTTCGCGCCCAACGTGAACTCGTTCCGTCGCTTCCTGCCGGACACCTCGGCACCGGTCAACGTCGAATGGGGCGAAGAAAACCGCACTGTCGGCCTGCGGGTTCCAACCTCCGGCCCTGAAGCGATGCGCGTGGAAAACCGTCTGCCCGGCGCTGACGCCAACCCGTACCTGGCGATTGCCGCGAGCCTGCTGTGCGGTTACATCGGCATGGTCGAGGGCATCGAGCCAAGTGCCGCCGTCGAAGGCCGCGCCTATGAGCGCCGCAACCTGCGCCTGCCGATCACCATCGAAGAAGCCCTGACCCAGATGGAAGAGTGCGACACCGTCGCCGAGTATCTGGGCAGCAAGTTCGTGCGCGGCTACGTGGCAGTGAAACGTGCCGAGCATGAAAACTTCAAGCGCGTGATCAGTTCCTGGGAGCGTGAGTTCCTGTTGCTGAGCGTTTAAGCCTGCGACCTGATCGCTCCCGGACACTGTCCGGGAGCGATCCCTACCGACTTTACGAGCATAAAAAATCCAACTCGAAGAGGTGTCGATATGCGTCTGTTGAAATCCCTGATCCCCGCCGCCCTGGCATTGGCGTGCAGCGCAGGTGCGCAAGCCCAACCCCAGGTCAGCGTCTACAACTGGACCGATTACATCGGCCCGACCACCCTCGCCGACTTCCAGGCCGGCAGCGGAATCAAGGTGATCTACGACGTCTTCGACTCCAACGAAACCCTCGAAGGCAAACTGCTCGCCGGTCGCACCGGTTACGACGTGGTGGTGCCGTCCAACCACTTCCTGGCCCGTCAGGTGAAGGCCGGGGCGTTCCTCAAGCTGGATCGTTCGCAACTGCCGAACTGGAAGAACCTCGACCCGAAACTGCTGGCCCTGCTCGAGAAAAACGATCCGGGTAACGAGCACTCGGTGCCGTACCTGTGGGGCACCAACGGCATCGGCTACAACGTCGACAAGGTCAAACAGGTGCTGGGCATCGACCACATCGATTCCTGGGCCGTGCTGTTCGAGCCGGAGAACCTGAAAAAACTCACCCAGTGCGGCGTGTCGATGATGGACTCGGCCGACGAAGTGTTCCCGGCGATCCTCAATTACATGGGCATGGACCCGCGCAGCGAAAACCCGGAAGACTTCAAGAAAGCCGAAACCAAGCTGCTGAGCATCCGCCCGTACATCACCTACTTCCACTCCTCGAAGTACGTGTCGGACCTGGCCAACGGCGACATCTGCGTGGCCTTCGGTTACTCCGGCGACGTGTTCCAGGCCGCCAACCGCGCCAAGGAAGCAAACAACGGCGTGAACATCGCCTATGCGATTCCCAAGGAAGGCGCGAACCTGTGGTTCGACCTGCTGGCGATTCCCGCCGATGCCGGCAACACCAAAGAAGCCCACGCCTTCATCAATTACCTGCTCGATCCGCAAGTGATCGCCAAGGTCAGCGCCTCGGTCGGCTATGCCAACCCGAACCCGCCGGCCAAGCAATACATGGACGTCGCACTGGTCAGCAATCCTGAGGTTTATCCGCCTCAGGAGGTGCTCGACAAACTCTACATTTCCACCACCCCGCCCCAGTCGATCATGCGTCTGATGACCCGTTCCTGGAGCAAAGTGAAGTCGAACAAATGAATCAGTACACCCAGGAACACGCCCGCTCCTACTACGCCGCGTCGGCCCGGTCGAGCACGTCCTACCCTGCACTTGAAGCCGACCTGATCGCCGATGTCTGCGTGATCGGCGGCGGCTTCACCGGCGTCAACACCGCCATCGAGCTGGCCCAGCGCGGCCTCTCGGTGGTGCTGCTTGAAGGCCGGCGCATCGGTTGGGGCGCCAGCGGGCGCAACGGCGGCCAGTTGATCCGTGGCATCGGCCATGAAGTCGAGGGCTTCGCCCGCCATGTCGGCGCAGAAGGCGTGCGCTACCTGCAACAGGCCGGCGTCGACTCGGTGGAACTGGTGCGTCGGCGCATCGGCGACAACGCCATCGAGTGCGACCTGCGCTGGGGCTTCTGCGAACTGGCCAACACCACGGCGCAGTTCGAAGCGTTCAAGGCCGAACAGGACAGTCTCGCGGCCTCGGGTTATGCCCACGAAACACGTCTGGTCGGCCCCGAAGATATTCGTCGGCAAGTGGTCAACGCCGGTGTCTACAAGGGTGGCCTGATCGACATGGGTTCGGGCCATCTGCACCCGCTCGATCTGGTTCAGGGCGAAGCGCGGCTGGCAGCTTCGCTCGGGGTGCGTATCTTCGAGCAGAGCCCGGTGCTGGAAATCATCCACGGTGCGACGGTACAAGTGCGCTGCGCTTCGGGCACGGTACGCGCCGGCAGCCTGGTGCTCGGTTGCAACGCGCATCTGGACGAACTCGAGCAACAACTCAGCGGTAAGGTCCTGCCCGCCGGCAGCTACATCATCGCCACCGAACCCTTGTCCAGGGAACGCGCCGCCGAACTGATCCCGCAGAATCTGGCGCTCTGCGACCAGAAGGTCGGCCTCGACTATTACCGGCTTTCGGCGGATCGGCGTCTGCTGTTTGGCGGTGCCTGCCATTACTCCGGGAAGGATCCGGCGGATATTGCCGCGTACATGCGACCGAAGATGCTCAAGGTGTTCCCGCAACTGGCGGATGTGCGCATCGACTATCAATGGGGCGGCAAGATCGGCATCACCGCCAACCGCTTCCCGCAGGTCGGGCGCCTCAAGCAGCACCCGAACGTGTTCTACGCACAGGGCTATTCCGGCCATGGCCTGAACGTCACGCACTGGTGCGCCAAATTGCTGGGCGAAGCGATTCACGCCGGCCACAGCCAGGGCATGGACGTGTTCAGCGGCGTGCCGCACATGACCTTCCCCGGCGGCCCGGCGCTGCGCTCGCCGTTGTTGGCACTGGGCATGTTCTGGTATCGCCTGCGGGAAATGCTCGGCTGAACCTCGCGGCTTGAAGCGACCTGCACATTTGCTCTATCGCAAAGCACTTCTATATTGATGAAGTGCTTTTGCGTTCCTGACGCTCAGTGCCCAACACACTCTGGAGGTCATGGATGGAGTCGTCAGCCGCCGATCAACCGCGAGCACCCGGCCAGGCACCGATCAAGACCCGGCGCTTCAGCATTTCGCTGGTGTGGATCGTGCCGATTGTCGCCGTGCTGGTAGGCATTTCGCTGGTGGTGCACAACCTGATGCAGGAAGGCCCGACGATCGTCGTCACCTTCAAGACCGGCAGCGGTCTGACCGCCAACAAGACCGAAGTCAAATACCGCAACGTGGTGGTCGGCCAGGTCTCGGATGTCGAACTGAGCGACGACCAGAAGAGCGTCAACGCCACGATCAAACTGTCCAAACAGGCCGAAACTTTCACCCGCGAAGACTCGCAATTCTGGGTGGTACGCCCGCGTATCGGCGCGGGTGGCGTGTCGGGCATCGATACCCTGCTGTCTGGCGATTACATTGGTGCCGATATCGGCCAATCGAACGATCGCGCCAAGTATTTCAAAGGCCTGGAAAACCCGCCCCCGATCACCTATGGCGAACCGGGCAGGCGCTTCAACCTGCACGCCTCGGATCTGGGTTCGCTGGACATCGGCTCCCCCGTCTACTACCGCAAGATCCCGGTCGGCCAGGTGGTGGCCTATGCCCTGGACCCCGACGGCAAAGGGGTGAATATCGAAGTGTTCATTCACGCACCGAACGATGCCTACGTCACGGAAAACACCCGTTTCTGGAACGCCAGCGGCATTGACGTGAACGTCGGTGCCAATGGTTTTGCGGTGAAAACCGAATCGTTGTCGACCTTGCTGGTCGGTGGCATCGCCTTCCGCGCACCCGATTACAGCCCCAACGATGTCGCCGCGGCGGATGAAAAGTCCTTCGATCTGTTCGAAGACCAGATGACCGCCCTCGCCCCGCCCAACGGCAAGCCGCAGTATCTGAGCCTGCGTTTCGATCAGGCGCTGCGCGGTCTCAAGGTCGATGCTCCGGTGGAATTCCTCGGTATGGAGATCGGCCGGGTGGTGAGCATCAACCTCGACTTCGACGAGAAAAAACGCAGCTTCCCGCTCAACGTCGGCATCGTGATCTACCCGCAACGTCTGGGACGGGCCCACGAAAAGATGCTCAAGGTGCTCAACCACAACCCGGACGACGAAGCCGCCGGCGTGCGTCTGATCGGCACCTTCATCGACAACGGCCTGCGCGCCCAGGCCCGCAGCGGCAACCTTCTCACGGGTCAGCTGTACATCGCTTTGGACTTCTTCCCCAAAGCCGAAAAAGTCGCGTTTGACCCCACCGCTCGCCCGATCAGCGTTCCGACCGTCCCCGGCAGCCTCGAACAGTTGCAGGAAAAACTCGAGGCCATGGTCGACAAACTCAACAAGCTGCCGGTGGAACGCATCGCCGGCAATCTCGACAGCAATCTGGTGGAACTGCGCAAAGGCCTGACCCAATTCAACGCCAAGACCCTGCCCGGTGTTCAGAGCACCCTGGCGGACGTGAGCAAGACCCTGCAATCGGCGAGTTCGACGCTGGCCGAAGACTCGCCGCAACGCGAGCAACTGACCCAGACCCTCGACGAACTCGGGCGCATGTCGCGCTCGTTGCGTGAACTGTCGGATTACCTGGGCCGTCATCCGGAATCGCTGATTCGCGGTCGCCCCGACAACGCCGCGCCGCTGGATCTCAAAGGACCGCCGCGCAATTGAGCACAGGAGCTGTCCCATGGCTTTACCGCTGAAGTTCACCGTGCTGGCTGCGTGCCTGCTGCTGGGTGCCTGTCGCAGCGACCCGATCAGCTTTCATACTCTGACCCCGGCACAACCGGCGGCCGGCAGATCGGGCTCGGACATCGCGATTGAAGGCATCAGCGTGCCGCCGCAGGTCGACCGGCCGCAGATCGTCATCCGCCAGGGCAGCAGTGGCCTGGCGATTCTGGAAACCGAATGGTGGGGTGCAAGCCTGGCCGATGAATTGCGCAGTGCGCTGGTGGATCAACTGAGCAACGCCGCTGGGTCGCGCAAAGTCTCGGTGCGCATCGACGTGCAACGTTTCGATTCGCTTCCCGGGCAATACGCGCTGATCGACGCCAAATGGCGACTGCGCGCAACCGGTGAATCCGACAATGGGCTGCTCACCTGCCGTTCAGTCCTGCAAACGCCGTCCGGGCCGAGCATCAATGAACTGGTGATTGCACAACAGAACAACGTCAAGCGACTGGCTGCGCAGATCACTCAGGCGGCGGGCAATGGACGGGGCTGTCCGCCGGCGTCCTGAGCGGCAGGGCTCAACTTCACGCTGAAGCGGCAACCGTTGGATTCGCCCGTACTCAGGTTCACCTGCCATTGCTGTCGCTTGCAGATCCGCTGCACCAGCGACAATCCCAGCCCAAGCCCCTCTCCCCGACCTTCGTCACCGCGCACGAAGGGCTGAAATACGGCCTGGCGCTGTTCTTCCGGAATGCCGATGCCACTGTCTTCCACGACAAAACCGTTTGCCATCACGGTCAATCGGACAAAACCCCGATCGGTGTAATGCCAGGCATTGCGCAGCAGGTTACCCATCACCGATTGCAGAAACGTCAGGTTGAAACGTTCCATGCAGGGCTGATCCACGTCGTAGTAAAACTCCAGCCCTTTTTCGCGAATCAGTCGGCCCCAGATCTCGCACTGAGCATCGGCGACTTCCTTGAGGGTGACGCAAATATCATTGCCGGCATCATCCTCGGCGCGAGCCAGCATCAGGAAGGTATCGACCAGTTGGCGCATCTCGTGGCTGGCCCGGGCGATACGATTGACCTGTGCGGTCGAACGGGGATCCAGCGACGGATTGGCGAGCAACAATTCACAGGAGCCGCCCAGCACCATCAACGGCGTGCGCAGTTCATGGCTGACATCGCTGGTGAACAGTTTTTCGCGGCTCAGGGTTTCACGCAAACGCCCCAGCGTCTGATCGAACGACAACGCCAGCTCTCCCACTTCATCCGCTGCATAGTCCGGGTGCAGCGGGGGCGCCAGCACCAACAGCTGATCGCGGTGGCGAACCTGGCGAGCCAGACGAATGACCGGCGCCATCACGCGCCGCGCCAACAGCCGACCGAGCATGATCGCCAGCAGGATGCTCAGGAGAAACCCGACCGTGACCACGATGAACAGCAACCGCTCACGTTGTTCGAGGCTTTCCTGATCACGCAGCAGCACGTATTTGCGCCCGCCGACCACCTCGACCATCGCGAAAAAATCGTCGCCGTTGAACATGATTTCCTGGAATCCGGGTGACAGCGCGGCCAGTGACGGAATCAGTGCCATGGGCCCGGGTCCGCCTTCGAAAAAAAATAATTCACTCTTTTCCGGCTGATGGCTCCAGCGATTGATGTCATCCATCGCCAGCAACCGGTGCAGACCGCCACTCAGGGTGCTGGTGGCCAGTTTGTGTTCGACCACATGCACGGCGGCAACGATGCCCAGCGCAAACACCCCGGCGACCAGGGCGCTCATCAAAGCGAACACGATGACGATCCGTTTCGTCAGGCTTTGCTTGAGATCCATTCGGGTCGATGACTCCACTGCTGATTTCAGACTTCGCGGTCAAAAACAGGCGAGCTCCGCGACATTGACCGAACCTGCGCAGCTTCACCGCAAACATAAACATTTGTTAAGCCAGGCCGGTAAAAAAAGGGTATTTGAGTTTGGTTATCAAACACCCGATTAATTGCGCATTTTCAACTCTCGCAAATTTTTCACATGTTCTTCACTGCCCCCCAACGTGCACAAACGTAATGTTCAGCCATTATTCAAGTTCAAAACTATAAAAGTTGGTTAAATCGCCGGCCAATCTCGCCTGCGACGTCAAGGGGCATGCCGTGGAGCGACAGATGCAATTAACAGCGACATATAAACAACGTCGGACGCTGCGACTTGGAAGACTGCTGACCATCATCGGTTCGTTACTGGTCATTGCGCTGGTCAGCGGCTTCGTCTGGATGACCCGTTCGCCCATCGATCTGGGCCAGGCCGGCCATGCGGCCAAGGCTGATTTGACCAAGGCCTGGCAGGCCGGCGAAGTCGTTGCTCTGGTGCGTCATGCCGAACGTTGCGACCGTTCCGACAATCTTTGCCTGGGCCCGGCCGACGGCATCACCAAGGCCGGCAACGACTCTGCAGCGCTGGTGGGCAAAGGCTTCGTGGCACTGGGCATGCAGCAGGCTCAGGTGTTCACCAGCCCGCTGACGCGTACCGTGCAAACGGCGCGTGCCATGTTCGGGCAGGACGCCACAGCCCAGATCTGGCTTGAGTCCTGTGGTTCTTCACTGCGCAACGACGTGGTGGCGCACAAGGTGGCGCAACGCAATCTGGTGCTGGTCACCCACAGCGGCTGCATCAGCGACTTTGAAAAACAGACCGGTTTCCCCCACGCAATCGCCGCCGATTACGGCAGCACCCTGTTCGTACGCATCGATGACAAGGGGCAACTTAAAGTGCTGGGCATCATGAATGCCGACGCTTGGTCCCAACTCAAAAATCATTAATGCTTTAGTTGGATCGGGTCGGCAAGGCTGAACTTTTTTTCAACTAACCAGCGCTGATTTCATTAATTTGTAATGAGACATGTATCTGCCCCCGATTTACTGGACAACTGTTTTTTTTAAGCTTGGCTTTATCGCGAGAACTTCGGCCTGGAGGTACGACAGTTCTCTGGATACAGGAAACGCCCGACACCTGCATTCATTCAACACGATGACACGCCCGCTCAGGAACGCGCCGGGCAGGTCATCGACACAAGAACTTCGTTCGGTACCAAGGCTCTGTCATGACGTCTGAAAACAACCCGCTGCGACACGCTGCCCGTCATTTTCCCCCAACTACGACTTTCGACCGCTTGGCCATCCCCGGCCTGATTCTGGCTTTCGTGGTGTTTTACCTGCTGCCGTTGATGACTCACGGCCTGTGGATCCCCGATGAAACCCGCTACGGCCAGATCAGCCAGGAAATGCTGCTCAGCGGCAACTGGGTGGCCCCGCACTTCATGGGCATCCGCTATTTCGAGAAGCCGATCGCCGGTTACTGGATGATTGCGATCGGTCAGGCGATTTTCGGTGACAACCTGTTCGGCGTGCGTATCGCTTCGGCGCTGAGTACCGGTGCCAGCGTCTGGCTGACTTACCTGATGGCCCGCCGGCTCTGGAACAACCCGCGCATCAGCGCCGCGAGCGCCCTGCTTTATATGAGTTTCGGGCTGATTGCCGGTCAGGCCGGTTATGCCAACCTCGATCCGCAGTTCACCCTGTGGGTCAACCTGAGCATGGTTGCCGTGTGGTTTGCCATCGACAGCCGCACGCCCCGCGCTCGCCTGGGTGGCTGGGCACTGCTGGGTGTTGCGTGCGGCATGGGCCTGATGACCAAGGGTTTTCTGGCCTTGCTGCTGCCGGTGCTGATCGCCCTGCCCTACATGATCTGGCAACGCCGCTTCGGCGAACTGGTGCGTTACGGACTGGTTGCCGTGGTGGTTTGCGTGCTGATCAGCCTGCCGTGGGTATTGGCTGTTCATTATCGGGAACCTGACTTCTGGCGGTTCTTCTTCTGGCACGAACACATCCGTCGCTTTGCCGCCGGCGATGCCGCGCAACATGCTCGCCCGTGGTGGTTCTACCTGCCGTTGCTGTTTGCCTCCACCCTGCCGTGGGCCGTGCTGCTGCCTTCGACGCTCCTGCGCACCTGGCGCGAAAAGCGTGAGGCAAAAACCGCTTACCTTGCGCTGTGGTTCCTGCTGCCACTGGCCTTTTTCAGCCTGAGCAGCGGCAAACTGCCGACCTACATCATGCCGTGCCTGCTGCCGATCGCCCTGTTGATGGGACAAACCGTGATCAACTGGCTGAATCAGAACAGTGGCCGTGTCTTGCGCCTGAACGGTGTGATCAACACCGTCATCGCCAGCGCTGCGCTGGTGGCGCTGCTTTATCTGCAAGCGACCAAAGAAATCTACGAAAACACCGAGATGTTCAGCCTGTCGCTGGTGTACATCGTGCTGGTGGGCTGGATCATCGCCAACGCCTTGCAGGTGTTGCGACCACTGACGTTGTGGGCGATGCCGGCGCTGGGCATCGGTCTGCTGGTGGCGTTGCTGCCTGCGGCCATGCCGGCGCAGATCGTCAACAGCAAGATGCCTGACCAGTTCATTGCCGAGCATCAACAGGAACTGGGTGAAACCTCATCCTTGCTGAGCAACGACCTGGGCGCAGCCTCGGCGCTGTCGTGGCGTTTGAAGCGGCCGCAAGTGGATCTGTTCAACACGATCGGTGAACTCAAATACGGTCTCGAAGACCCGGCCATGGCGGCGCGTAAAGTCACCATGGAAAACGTCGGCCAATGGATGACCGATGCGCGGAAAAAAGGCGCGGTCGGTGTGGTCTTGCGCGTCAACAGTACCCAGGAAGAGCAGGAAGTCGAATTGCTGCCGGTGGACGGCAAGCACTACCGTCGCGGCAATCTGCAGATCTTCATCTTTGCGCAGAGCCAGCCATGACCTTGCGCAACAATGAACGGGGCGCCCTGCTGCTCCTGCTGGCCGCCAGCGCCCTGATGTTGCTGCTCGGCCTGGGCAGCCGCGAGCTCTGGGGCGCAGAAACCCGCTGGGCCAACATCGCGTTGCAGATGCTGCAAAGCGGCGATTACTTCGACCCGTACCTTAAGGGCGATCCCTACTACGACAAACCGTTGTTGTCGTATTGGCTGATCACCGCAACCGCCTGGCTGACCGGTGGCCTGGATCACTGGTCGTTGCGCCTGTCTTCGGTGGTATCCGCGTGGTTGAGCGTCTGGCTGGTGTACCTGCTGGGCGAGCGCCTGTTTCGCAAAGGCACCGGCCTGATCGCCGGCTGGATGCTGGCGACCACGTTCTATTTCGTGTTCTGGGCGCGGGTCGCCACGGCCGACATCCTGACGGTGTGCGGTGTGCTGGCGGCAGTCTGGTGGTACTGGCGCGGGCCGGATGACACTCGGTTTTCACGCTATTTAGTGTTCTGCGTTTTGCTGTCCCTGACTTCGCTGTTCAAAGGCCTGATCGGCTTCATCCTGCCGGGGCTGGTGCTGTTGCCGCATCTATTGAATGAAGGTCGCTGGAAGCGCCATCTCAACCTGCGCCTGCTCGGGGCGCTGCTGGTGGCCGGGGCGTTCTATATGACGCCATTCCTGCTGTCCCATCTTTACGGTGCGCCGAACTACGGGGAAAGCGGCCTGGGATTGGTGCTGAGGGAAAACGTCGTGCGGTTCTTCCAGCCGTTCGACAACATCGGCCCGATCTACACCTATTTGTTGTACCTGCCGGTGTATACCCTGCCCTGGGCGCCGTGCTGGATCATCGCCCTGTGGGTTGCCGCGCGGAACTGGAAACACATCGAACCGGACACCCGCTGGCTGATTCAGGGCCTGGGGTTGTTGATGCTGTTCTTCACCGCCAGTGGCAGCCGGCGCAGTTACTACGTGCTGCCGCTGGTGCCGTTCGCGCAACTGCTCGGGGCCTGGTGGATCACTCGGCGCATGGCTGCGCGCAATGCCGAAAGCCCGTTCGGCGGGCGTGGCCTGAAAATCGGTTTCGGCGTGGCTACCGTCCTGCTGCTCGGTATTCTCGGCGTGCTTTACCCGTGGACCAACAGCGGCGGCGGCGCGATCCGTTTCGGCGAGACCGTGCGCCTGCAAGCCAGCCAAAAGGCGCCATTGAGTCAGTGGCACATGGTCATGGTCGAGGTGGACAACAAAGTGCCGATGTACCTGCAGACCGGCGGTGCACCGTTCTACTACGTGCCGGAAACCCGGGATTTCCCGCGTGATGGCGATGCTGCCGCGATGTTCGAGTGGCTGGAGCGCACCAGCGGCCGGCATTGGGATCCGCAACGGACCATCTTTGTCGCCCAGTACCGCACCGGCGATCCGGTGCCACTCGAGCAGCTCGGTCGCGACCATCAAGTCATCACCACCACCCCGACCCGCGGCGAACAAGTGTTCCACGGACGCGAAGATCAAAGCGTCGCCTACCTCCCCCAAGGCTCCTGAAAGACAACGCCGGGTTCGCCCGGCGTCCCCGCCAAGTGACTGCTAACCTGAATGGCAATGACATGTATTAACGGTTTGTTTGACGTTTTTTTCTCATTTGCCTCTCTACATTGCCAGCCAGCCAACATATGCAAATCATTCGCATTGAAATTTCCCCGCGAACGGTTGCCCATAACGTCTAAAAAACAGGAGCTGCCCCGTCATGAGTTCATCCATTCCGTCCTTTCTCAAGCACGCTGCTCTGGCGACGGCGCTGCTGGCTGCCGGCCAGGTGTTTGCCGCCGACTCGGTTGGTATCGTGGTCTACAACGCCCAGCATGAAACCCTGACCAAGGCGTGGGTCGCCGGCTTCACCGAAGAAACCGGGATCCCGGTCACGATCCGTAACGGCGACGACACGGAAATGGGCAACCAGATCGTGCAGGAAGGTGCGTCTTCTCCGGCAGACGTGTTCCTGACGGAAAACTCCCCGGCGATGGTGCTGGTGGACAATGCCAAGCTGTTCGCCCCGGTAGCACCGGCCACCCTTGAACAAGTGGGCGCAGCCTATCGTCCGGCGCACGGCCAATGGGTCGGCATCGCCGCTCGCTCCACCGTATTCGTCTATAACCCGGCGAAACTGGCGGAAAAAGACCTGCCAAAATCCCTGACGGACCTCGCCTCCCCAGCCTGGAAAGGCCGCTGGGCTGCCTCGCCTGCCGGCGCGGACTTCCAGGCCATCGTCGCCGCCGTGCTGGAACAGAAAGGCGAAGCCGCCACCCTTGAATGGCTCAAGGGCATGAAAGCCAACTTCACCGCCTACCGTGGCAACAGCTCCGTGCTCAAAGCGGTCAATGCCGGGCAGATCGACAGCGGCGTGATCTATCACTATTACTACTTCGTCGATCAGTCCAAGACCGGCGAAAACAGCAAGAACACCGCCCTGCACTACTTCAAGCATCAAGACCCGGGCGCGTTCGTGAGCATTTCCGGCGGTGGCGTGCTGGCGTCCAGCAAGCACAAGGACGAGGCTCAGAAATTCCTCCAATACATCACCGGCAAGCAGGGCCAGGAAGTTCTGCGCACCGGCAACTCCTTTGAATACGCCGTGGGCAAGGACGCAGCATCCAACGCCAAACTGGTACCGTTGAAGGATCTGGACGCGCCAAAAGTCGACGCATCGAAGCTCGACAGCAAGAAAGCCGTCGAACTGATGACCCAGGCAGGACTGCTGTAATTGATGCCTGAAACTTTACCGGCGGGGATCGCTGCGGCGCCCCCCGCCAACCTTTCACGCAGGACCCGCGCCCTCAACGGTCGCGGGAGCCCTTGGGTGGTCGTGCTGGCGATCGGTGTGTCACTGCTGTCGTTACTGCCGATCGGTTTTGTCATCGGCGTGTCGTGGTACACCGGTTGGGCGACCATCGAAGCGTTGATCTTCCGCCCCCGGGTGGCCGAACTGCTGATCAACACCGTATTGCTGGTATTGATCACCCTGCCAATCTGCATTGTGCTCGGCACCACTCTCGCCTGGCTGACCGAACGCACCAATCTGCCGGGTCGGCGATTGTGGTCACTGCTGGCGGTCGCGCCGCTGGCGGTGCCGGCGTTCGTGCACAGTTACGCGTGGGTCAGCCTGATTCCGTCGATCAATGGATTGCCGGCCGGCGTGCTGGTGTCGGTGATCGCCTATTTTCCGTTCCTTTATCTGCCGATCGCGGCGACATTGCGTCGCCTCGACCCGGCGATTGAAGACGTTGCCGAATCCCTCGGCCTCAAGCCGTGGGCCGTGTTCTTCCGGGTGGTCTTGCCGCAATTGCGCCTGGCGATCTGTGGCGGCGCGCTGTTGGTGGGTCTGCACTTGCTGGCCGAGTACGGCCTGTACGCGATGATCCGCTTCGATACGTTCACCACCGCCATTTTCGATCAGTTCAAATCCACCTTTAACGGTCCGGCCGCCAATATGCTCGCCAGTGTCCTGGCGCTGTGCTGTCTGGCGATGCTGACCGTTGAATCCAGCGCCCGAGGCCAGGCACGTTATGCCCGGGTCGGTTCCGGCAGCGCCCGCGAACAGCGGACCGTGCGCCTCAAACGTGGCACCGCCGCGCTGGGTCTGTGCCTGCAAGTCCTGACCTGCCTGCTGGCGCTCGGCGTCCCGATGCTGACGCTGGGCAAGTGGCTGATCGCGGGCGGCGCCGAGGTCTGGCAAGGCGAAGAGTTGTTGCCGGCGCTGCTTCAGACCCTGTCGTTCGGTGTGGCCGGGGCGTTGTTGACCAGCCTTGCCGCGATTCCGATTGCCTGGCTGTCGATCCGCGCGCCCGGCAAGCTGCAGCGTCTGCTTGAAGGCTGTAACTACATCACCAGTTCTCTGCCGGGGATTGTCGTGGCACTGGCGCTGGTCACCGTGACGATCCACTTCGCCCGGCCGATCTACCAGACCACCATCACCGTGCTGCTGGCGTACCTGCTGATGTTCCTGCCGCGAGCGCTGGTCAGCCTGCGTGCCGGTTTCGCCCAGGCGCCGGTGGAGCTGGAAAACATCGCGCAAAGCCTCGGTCGCTCGCCCCTGCGCGCCTTGTGGCTGATCACCTTGCGCCTGGCCGCGCCCGGTGCGGCAGCGGGTGCAGCGCTGGTGTTCCTGGCGATCACCAATGAATTGACCGCAACCCTGTTGCTCGCGCCCAATGGCACGCGCACCCTGGCCACCGGTTTCTGGGCCATGACCAGCGAAATCGACTACGCCGCCGCAGCGCCTTACGCGCTGCTGATGGTGGTGCTTTCGCTGCCGCTCACGGCCATCCTCTATCACCAATCCAGGCGCAGTGCCGGCCGATGAACGCTCTCGACATCATCAATCTCAGCAAATCCTTCGGCGCGCAAACGGCGCTGGACACCATCAACCTGTCCGTCCCGACGGGCAGCCGCACCGTGATCGTCGGCCCGTCAGGCTCCGGCAAGACCACGCTGCTGCGAATGATCGCCGGGTTCGAATTTCCCGATGCCGGCAGCCTGACGCTCAACGGCCAGACGCTGGTCGACAGCACCCACGCCGTGCCCGCCTACCAGCGGCAGATCGGCTATGTACCGCAGGATGGCGCGCTGTTTCCGCACATGACCGTGGCGGACAACATCGGTTTCGGGCTCAGCGAGACCGGCAGCGCCAGAACCGAGCGCATTCAGGCGTTGATGGACAGCGTGGCCCTGAACGCCAACATGGCCGCGCGCTGGCCCCACGAACTGTCCGGTGGCCAGCAGCAACGGGTATCACTCGCCCGGGCACTGGCCCAGCAACCACGCCTGATGCTGTTGGATGAACCCTTTTCCGCCCTCGACACCGGCCTGCGCGGCGCCATGCGCAAAATGGTCGCCCGCCTGCTCGAAGAGGCCGGTGTGACCACGATTCTGGTCACCCACGACCAAAGCGAAGCGCTGTCGTTTGCCGACCAGTTGGCCGTCATGCGTGACGGACGACTGGTGCAATCGGGGCATCCAATGGACCTCTACCGCTATCCGGACGACGAGCAGACCGCACGTTTTCTCGGTGAAGCGGTGGTCATGCCGGCGCGGATCGAGGCCGGCTGGGCCCATTGCGATCTGGGGCGGATCGCGGTGAACAGCAACGGTTTCTCCGGCCCGGCGCAGATCATGCTGCGCCCGGAACAGCTTCAGCTGTCCGACCTTCCCGCCGACTCGGAGGGCTGCAATGCCGTCGTCACCGAACGCGACTTCGGCGGCAACACCTGCACCCTGACGGTCGAACTTTGCGCCACGACCAACGAAGAATCCGGCCGCTCGCTACTGGTTCGCAGCACGGGCATGCACGCGCCACCGGCCGGCAGCGCCGTGCAACTGTCGATACTTGGGGCCGCCCACATCTTCGAAGCGTCCTGACGTTCAGCTACAGATCGAAACGATCCACGGCGCGGCGCCGCTCGTTGTCGTCGCGCACGTCGTAGTTGGCGGTCGTCTGGATATTGCTGTGGTGCGCCAGTTTCTGGGCAATCGACAGGTCGTGCTCCTCGATCACCCGGGTGATGAATGAACGGCGGAAATCGTGGGGCATGATCTTCACCCCGACCTGCGTGCCGCGCTGGCGGGCGATGTAATAGATCGCGTGTTTGGTGATGCGCTCGCGGGTGATGTGGCTGCCACGGCGGATGCGGTTGAACAGAAACGCATCGTCGCTTTCACCTTCCTTGAGCTCGGAACGGCGAAATTCCAGCCAGGTATTGAGTTTGGCGAACGCCCAGGCCGGTGCGTACTTGATCAGTTGCTTGTTGCCCTTGGCGTTGACGCACAAGCTGCGTTCAGTGAAATCCACCTGGTTCAAATCCAGGTCCACTGACTCGGATTTACGCATTCCGGTGCCGTACAACAGCGCAATCACGGCAGCGTCACGCAGCCCCTGCGGGCGCGGGTCGGCGGCGCAGACTTCCATCAGTTCGTGAATCAGCGTGCGCTTCAGATTGCGCCCCTGAGACAGTCGCGTGCCGGCGATGCCCTTGACCGAACGCATCTTCAAAAGATGATCCTGAGTGATCAGGCTCATGCGCCAGGCTTCGTTCATCACGCCGCGAATGGCATTTACATAAAGTGAAGAGGTGTTGGGAGCATAGTTGTCTGCACGCAATGCCGCGACTAACGCCACAACATCTTCGGGTTGTAAGGCGTGCCACGGAATGTCCTCGACATTCATGTCTTCAAAGCCGAGACGGTCGGCGGCATCCTGCAAAACGTAACGCATGGTGAGTTGGCTGGAAGGTGCCAAACGCGCCAGATACAAGGACAAAGGGTTACTTCTGATGGATTCTGAAGGGGTAACGGATAAGCTGCTCAAACGAAAGGCCTTGAGTAAAAACAGTCCAGCACAACAACTAACAACTGCAATGAACTTGATGTAAAGAAGAGTCTTGTAGTAGGACTTTTCCGATAAAACCGCAGAAGTCTGAACAGCGGCTGTATGAATTCCAGATAAACGATTCACCGACCGGTTTTTCATATTCCTTTCACAAAATCGGGAATAACCTTAGGTGGATAGGTCCTCAGTCGGTACCGCCCAACCTGCCGGGCAACGCCTGAAAAGTCAACCAACCCCCGACGTCTTGCTGCTCCAGCAACTCGTTGATGCAAAACCTGTTTTTTGCGTCTACGCTGGGATTGGATCCGATGAACAGATGGATCTGTCCATTTTTATCGCAATGAGGTGTCCATGAGTCAGGCGTTTCTCCCCTTCTCCCGCCCGAGTATTGGCGATGAGGAAATTGCGGCCGTCGAACAGGTACTGCGTTCAGGCTGGATCACCACCGGGCCGAAAAACCAGGCACTTGAAGAACAGTTCGCGCAGTACGTGGGTTGCAAGCACGCCGTTGCACTGTCGTCTGCCACCGGCGGGATGCACATCACCCTGCTGGCCCTGGGCATTGGCCCTGGCGATGAAGTCATCACGCCTTCGCAGACCTGGGTCTCCACCGGCAACATGATTTCCCTGCTCGGCGCCACGCCGGTGTTCGTCGATGTCGACCGCGACACCCTGATGACCGACGCGGCCCGCATCGAAGCCGCCATCACGCCGCGCACCAAAGCCATCATTCCCGTGCATTACGCCGGCGCCGCGTTCGATCTCGATCCGCTGTATGCCCTGGCCGACAAGCATGGCATCGCAGTCATCGAAGACGCCGCCCACGCTGCCGGCACCCGCTACAAGGGCCGCCACGTCGGCTCCCACGGCACGGCGATCTTCTCGTTCCACGCGATCAAGAACATGACCTGCGCCGAAGGCGCGATGTTCGTCACCGACGATGAAGCCCTGGCCGCCCGTGTACGCATGCTCAAGTTCCACGGTCTGGGCGTCGATGCCTACGACCGCCTGACCGGTGGCCGCAAGCCGCAGGCCCAGGTCATGGAGCCCGGCTTCAAGTACAACCTGTCCGACATCAACGCCGCGATTGCCCTGGTGCAACTGCAGCGTCTGGACGCCATCAACGCCCGCCGTACTGAACTGGCCACCCAATACCTGCAAAAACTCGAAGGTCTGCCGGTGCAACCGCTGGCCGTGCCGCAGTACGCCCAGCAGCACGCCTGGCACCTGTTCATCCTGCGCATCGACAGCGAGCGCTGCGGGATGGATCGTGAAGCCTTCATGAAAGGTTTGCAGGAGCAAGGCATCGGCACCGGTATCCACTTCATTGCCACCCACCTGCACACCTGGTATCGCCAGCGTGACCCTGATCTGTATCTGCCCAACACCGAATGGAACTCGGCGCGGCTGTGCTCGATTCCGCTGTTCCCCGACATGACCGACCAGGATCTGGATCGTGTTGTCGGTGCCATCGCCACCCTTATGGACAAACGCTCGTGAGACCTTACCCGATAAAATGCGTGTCGATCGTCATCCCGGTCTACAACGAAGAGGACAGTCTGCCTGAGCTGCTTCGGCGCACAGAGGCGGCCTGCGCCCAACTCAAACATGACTACGAAATCGTGCTGGTCGACGACGGCAGTCGCGATGAATCGGCCAACATGCTCGAGGAAGCCGCCGGGCGTGAAAACAGCCCGTTCGTAGCGGTCATCCTCAACCGCAACTACGGTCAGCACGCGGCGATCATGGCCGGTTTCGAACAGTGCAAGGGCGACGTGGTGATTACCCTCGACGCCGACCTGCAAAACCCGCCGGAAGAAATCCCGCGTCTGGTGGCCGAAGCCGAAAAAGGCTACGACGTGGTCGGCACCGTGCGCGGTAACCGTCAGGATTCGGCCCTGCGCCGCTATCCGTCGAAGCTGATCAACCTCGCCGTGCAACGCTCCACCGGCGTGGCCATGAGCGACTACGGCTGCATGCTGCGCGCCTATCGCCGCACCATCATCGACGCGATGCTCGCCTGCCGCGAACGCAGCACGTTCATTCCGATCCTGGCCAACAGTTTCGCCCGTCACACCACCGAAATCGTCGTGGCCCACGCCGAGCGTGAACACGGTGATTCGAAATACAGCCCGATGCGCCTGATCAACCTGATGTTCGATCTGGTGACCTGCATGACCACCACGCCGTTGCGTCTGTTGAGCATCGTCGGCTTCGCCATGGCCGGTCTGGGTGTGCTGTTCGCCGTTGCGCTGATCATCCTGCGCCTGGCGTTTGGCGCTGGCTGGGCCGGTGACGGCACCTTCGTACTGTTTGCGGTGCTGTTCGTGTTTACCGGTGGCCAGTTCATCGGTATGGGCCTGCTGGGTGAATACCTGGGCCGCATGTACAGCGACGTGCGAGCTCGCCCGCGTTTCTTCATTGAAAAGGTGTTGCGCAGTCAGCCGGCCTCCCCGGCACCTGCGGTCACCGTTGATGGTCTCTCTTCTACTTCCACTTCTTCCGATCAGGTTCTCTCATGAGTGCAAAAACCGTTGTCTTCGCTTACCACGATATTGGCTGCGCCGGCATTGAAGCCCTGTTGAACAGCGGCTACGACATTGCAGCAGTGTTCACTCACGCCGATGATCCGAAGGAAAACGCCTTCTACGCCTCGGTTGCGCAACTGTGCGCCAACAAGGGCATCCCGGTACACGCGCCGGAAGACGCCAACCACCCGCTGTGGATCGAGCGCATCGCCAAGCTCGACCCGGATTACATTTTCTCGTTCTACTACCGCAACCTGCTGAGCGAGCCGCTGCTGGCCCTCGCCAAAAAAGGTGCGTTCAACCTGCACGGCTCGCTGCTGCCACGCTACCGTGGTCGCGCACCGGCCAACTGGGTGCTGGTCAACGGCGAAACCGAAACCGGCGTGACCCTGCACCGCATGGTCAAACGCGCTGATGCCGGCGCCATCGTCGCCCAGCAACGCGTGGCCATCGAGCGCAGCGATACCGGTCTGAGCCTGCACGCCAAGCTGCGCACCGCTGCCAGCGACCTGCTGCGTGACACCTTGCCGAACATGCTGCAAGGCAAGATCACCGAAACCCCGCAAGACGAATCCAAGGCCACCGTGTTTGGTCGCCGTACCCCAGCTGACGGCAAGCTGGTCTGGGCAAAACCGGCCGAAGAGCTGTTCAACCTGGTTCGCGCCGTGACCCGTCCATACCCGGGCGCCTTCTGCGCCGTGGGCGAGCACAAGCTGATCGTCTGGAGCGCCGAAGTCGTCAAGGGCAACGACGGTCAGGCCCCTGGCCGCGTGATCAGCGTCGATCCGCTGCGCATCGCCTGCGGTGAAGACTCGCTGGTGATCAACGCCGGTCAGCGCAACGACAACGGTCTGTACCTGAGCGGCCCGCAACTGGCCAACGAACTGGGCCTGGTAGACGGTTCGCTGCTGCGCGGCGCCGAGTCCGGCCGTGCACCACGCCGCACCCGCGTGCTGATCCTGGGCGTCAACGGTTTCATCGGCAACCACTTGTCCGAGCGCCTGCTGCGTGACGACCGCTACGAAGTCTATGGCCTGGACATCGGTTCCGACGCCATCTCCCGTCTGCGCGACCACCCGAACTTCCACTTCGTCGAAGGCGACATCAGCATTCACTCCGAGTGGATCGAGTACCACATCAAGAAGTGCGACGTGGTCCTGCCGCTGGTGGCCATCGCCACCCCGATCGAATACACCCGCAACCCGCTGCGCGTGTTCGAACTGGACTTCGAAGAGAACCTGAAACTGGTTCGCTACTGCGTCAAGTACAACAAGCGCGTGATCTTCCCGTCGACCTCCGAAGTCTATGGCATGTGCCAGGACAAGAACTTCGACGAAGACAGCTCGAACCTGATCGTCGGCCCGATCAACAAGCAGCGCTGGATCTACTCGGTCTCCAAGCAACTGCTGGACCGCGTAATCTGGGCTTACGGCGCCAAAGGCCTGAACTTCACCCTGTTCCGTCCGTTCAACTGGATGGGTCCGCGTCTGGACCGTCTGGACTCGGCCCGTATCGGCAGCTCCCGCGCCATCACCCAGCTGATCCTGAACCTGGTGGAAGGCACGCCGATCCGCCTGTTCGACGGCGGCGAGCAGAAACGCTGCTTCACCGACATCGCTGACGGCGTTGAAGCCCTGGCACGCATCATCGATAACGACAACGATGTCTGCAACGGTCAGATCATCAACATCGGCAACCCGGAAAACGAAGCCAGCATCCGTCAACTGGGCGAAGAACTGCTGCGTCAGTTCGAAGCTCACCCGCTGCGCTCCAACTTCCCTCCGTTCGCCGGTTTCCGCGACGTGGAAAGCAAGGCGTTCTACGGTGCCGGTTACCAGGACGTGGAACACCGCAAGCCAAGCATCGCCAACGCCAAGCGCCTGCTGAACTGGGAGCCGACCGTGGAAATGCGCGAGACCATCGGCAACACGCTCGACTTCTTCCTGCGTGAAGCCATGCTCGAAATCGCGGACAAGCGTTAATGCAGGCAGGTCTTCGTATCGATGTCGACACCTACCGAGGCACCCGTGAAGGGGTGCCCCGGCTGCTGGAAATCCTCGACGAAGCGCAGGTCAAGGCAACGTTTTTCTTCAGTGTCGGCCCGGACAACATGGGCCGACATCTGTGGCGCCTGATCCGCCCGCAATTCCTCTGGAAAATGCTCCGTTCCAATGCCGCCGGCCTTTACGGCTGGGACATTCTGCTGGCCGGCACCGCCTGGCCCGGCAAGCCGATTGGTCGCGATCTCGGGCACCTGATGCGTCAGGCCCGGGACGCCGGTCATGAAGTCGGCCTGCACGCCTGGGATCACCATGGCTGGCAGGCCAATGCCGGCACCTGGAGCGACGCGCAACTGATCGAGCAGATCCGTCGCGGCGTCGACACCCTCAGCGACATCATCGGCGAGAAGATCCAGTGCTCGGCCGCCGCCGGCTGGCGTGCGGACGAACGCGTGATCGAAGCCAAGGAAACCTTCGGTTTTCGCTACAACAGCGACTGCCGCGGGCAACAGGTGTTTCGACCTCTGTTGGCCGATGGTTCGGTGGGTGCGCCGCAGATTCCGGTGGACATGCCGACCTTCGACGAGGTCGTCGGCCCGACCGTGGCGGCGAAGGACTTCAACACCTTCATCCTTGACCGGTTCCGTCCGGACAACCTCAACAACTACACCATTCATGCCGAAGTAGAAGGGATTCTGATGGCCGAAGAGTTTCGTCGATTGCTGGCCGATGCACGCCAGCGACACATCGAGTTCAAACCTTTGGGCGACCTGCTGCCCGAGTTTCTCAACACATTGCCTGTCGGCCGTGTGCAACGTGGCGCCCTCGAAGGCCGTGAAGGCTGGCTGGGAGTGCAAGGCGCATGAGCAAACGCTGGGCATTGCCGCTGCTGATCGGACTTTTTCTGCTGGCCTACCTGCTGCCGCTCGGCACGCATGGCTTGTGGATTCCCGATGAAACCCGTTACGCACAGATCAGCCAGGACATGCTGCTGAGCGGCAACTGGGTGTCCCCGCACTTCATGGGCCTGCGTTATTTCGAGAAACCGATTGCCGGTTACTGGATGATCGCGCTCGGCCAGGAATTGTTCGGGCAGAACCTGTTCGGTGTGCGTTTCGCCTCGGCCCTCAGCACCGGATTGAGTGTGCTGTTGTGCTTCCTGATCGCTCGCCGGTTGTGGAACGAGCCGCGCAAAAGCTTCATCTGCGCCCTCCTCTACATGAGCTTTACCGTCGTCGCCGGCCAGGCTGGTTACGCCAACCTCGATCCGCAGTTCACCTTCTGGGTCAACCTGAGCCTTGTGGCGCTATGGTTTGCCGTCGACAGCCGCAGTACCGGGCAACGTCTGGCCAGTTGGGCGGTGTTGGGGCTGGCCTGTGGCATGGGGTTCATGACCAAGGGTTTTCTCGCCTGGCTGCTGCCGGTGCTGATCGCCCTGCCGTGGATGCTCTGGCAGAAG
The DNA here is from genome assembly GCF_058801265.1 of Pseudomonas sp. GW822-FHT03F08. Classification (NCBI taxonomy): domain Bacteria; kingdom Pseudomonadati; phylum Pseudomonadota; class Gammaproteobacteria; order Pseudomonadales; family Pseudomonadaceae; genus Pseudomonas; species Pseudomonas sp. GW822-FHT03F08. The sequence continues at coordinate 593,806 of NZ_JBXANC010000002.1, forward strand.
CGCTGGCGTGAGCTGCTGATCTACGGTCCGGTGGCGATTGCCGTCGCGATCATCGTCAGCCTGCCCTGGGTCCTCGCGGTTCATGCGCAGGAGCCAGACTACTGGCGGTTCTTCTTCTGGCACGAACACATCCGCCGCTTTGCCGGTGACGACGCTCAACATGATGCGCCGTGGTGGTTCTATCTGCCGTTGCTGGTCGCGTTCAGCCTGCCGTGGGTCGGCATGTTGCCGCCGGCCTTCAAGCAAGCCTGGCAGACCCGTGCTCAACCGGGCATTGCCTTCCTGCTGCTGTGGCTGGTGATGCCGCTGGCGTTTTTCAGCCTGGCCAACGGCAAGCTGCCGACCTACATCCTGCCGTGCCTGCTGCCGCTGGCGCTGCTGCTGGGTCATGCACTGGCCGACCGTCTGCGTCTGGAACAAGGTCGGGCACTGAGCGTCAATGGTCTGCTGAACCTGGTGCTGGGCGTCATCACGCTGATCGCACTGGTTTACCTGCAATTGAAAAAACCGGTGTACGACCACGAACTGCACAGCATGGTGCTGGTGTTCATCGCCCTGATCGGCTGGATCATCGCCAACCTGGCGCAAGCGTTTCTGCCATTGCAATGCTGGGCGGCTCCGGCCCTCGGCAGCCTGCTGCTGATCGGTGTGCTGCCGGCCGCGTTGCCGAAGTCCGTGGTGGCCAACAAGACCCCGGACCAGTTCATCCTGCATCACCTCGACGAACTGTCCGGCACCACTCACCTGTTGAGTAACGATCTGGGGGCCGCCTCGGCACTGGCCTGGCGTCTGAAGCAACCCAAGGTGGCGTTGTACAACACCGTGGGCGAGCTGAAATATGGCCTGTCCTATCCTGAAGGCGCCGAACAGCGGATCACCACCGATGAAGTCCAGCAGTGGGTGCGTGATGCCCGCCGCACCGGCTCGGTCGGCGTGGTCATGCGGGTCAAGGGCGACGACGAGCTGCACGAAGTCGACCTGCTGCCCAAGGACGGCACGCGTTATGAGCAGGGCAACCTGGTGATCATGGTCCTGCCCAAGGATCCGTCATGAGCTGGTTGCTGTTGCTGACCGCGTGTCTGCTGACGTGCCTGGGCCAGGTCGCGCAAAAGTATGCGGTGGAGAGCTGGCGCGGGGTCGACTCGTCCTGGGCCGATAAACTGCGTTCGCCGTGGCTGTGGCTGGCCCTGTTCGCACTGGGCTCGGGCCTGCTGGTCTGGCTGTTGGTGCTGCAACGCCTTGAAGTGGGCATCGCTTACCCGATGCTCAGCCTCAACTTTGTGCTGATTACGCTGATCGCGCGTTTCGTGTTTCGCGAACCGATCGATCGCCAGCACTGGATCGGTGTGGCACTGGTGATCGGCGGCGTGGCACTGCTGGGGCAACAGTCATGAACCAGGGACGCGGCATCGGCTTCGCCCTTGGCAGCGTGTTGCTGGTCAGCGGCGCCCAACTGGGCATGCGCTGGAGCATGACGCGCCTGCCGCAGCCTGAACAATGGTTGTCCGCGCTGACCACCGGCAACGTCGATCTGATGGCGCTGGCGGTGGTGTTCACGGCCATTCTCGCCTATGCGCTGTCAATGCTCTGCTGGCTCGCCGCCCTGCGCGACCTGCCGCTGGGCCGGGCCTATTCACTGCTGAGCATCAGCTACGCGCTGGTGTATCTGCTGGCGGCCAGCCTGCCGCTGTTCAACGAATCCTTCAGTTTTACCAAATCACTGGGCGTGGCACTGGTCATGCTCGGCGTCATCACTATCAACACTCGTCCGGCAAAAGCGCCCGATTTGAGGAGTGCTCCATGAAAATCACAGTATTTGGAAGCGGTTACGTCGGCCTGGTGCAAGCCGCGGTTCTGGCCGAGGTCGGCCATGATGTCGTGTGCATGGATATCGATCAGAAGAAGGTCGAACTGCTCAGCCAGGGTCACGTCAGCATCTTCGAACCGGGGCTGTCGAGCCTGGTGCGTGAAGGCCTGGATTCCAGCCGCCTGCACTTCACGTCCGATGAAAAGTTTGCCGTACAGCACGGTCGCGTAGCGTTCATTGCTGTGGGCACACCGTCCAGCGAGGATGGCTCGGCCGATTTGAAATACGTCCTGTCGGTGGGCGATGCCGTCGCTCGTCATCGTGAGCAGCCGCTGATCCTGGTCGAGAAATCCACCGTACCGGTCGGCACCGGCGACACCTTGCGTGCGCATATTCAGGCCGCGCTGGACAAGGCCGGGCGTGCACTGCAGTTCGATATCGTCTCCAACCCGGAATTCCTCAAGGAAGGTTCGGCGGTCTCCGACTGCCGTCGTCCGGACCGCATCGTCATCGGCTGCGAAGGCGATGACGTGCGCGACGTGATGCGCGACCTGTACTCGCCGTTCAACCGCAACCATGACCGCATCATGTTCATGGACCTGCGCAGCGCCGAACTGACCAAATACGCCGCCAACTGCATGCTGGCGACCAAGATCAGCTTCATCAACCAGATCGCTGAACTGGCCGAACACCTGGGCGCGGACATCGAGTCGGTTCGCCAGGGCATCGGCGCCGACACGCGCATCGGTTACCACTTCATCTACCCGGGCTGCGGTTACGGTGGCTCGTGCTTCCCCAAAGACATGCGCGCGCTGATCCACAGTGCCGAACAGGCCCATTGCTCCAGCGACCTGCTGCAAGCGGTCGAAGCGATCAACGAGCGTCAGAAGCACAAACTGTTCGACCGCATCAATGCGTTCTACAAAGGTGATCTACGCGGCAAGACCTTCGCCCTGTGGGGCCTGGCGTTCAAGCCGAACACCGACGATATGCGCGACGCGCCTAGCCGCGTGCTGCTCGATTCGCTGTTTGCCGCCGGCGCCAGCGTTCGCGCCTTCGACCCGGAAGCGATGCAGGAAACCCAGCATCTGTACCCGAACGAAGAAAAACTGATGCTGATGGGCACCCCGGAATCGGTACTGTCCGGTTCCGACGCGCTGATCATCTGCACCGAATGGCAGCAGTTCAAGGCCCCGGACTTCGACCTGATCCAGCAACGCCTCAAGGACCCGGTGATTTTCGACGGTCGTAACCTGTACGACGCCGATCGCCTGGCACGCAATGGCTTCAAGTACTTCCCGATCGGCCGTGGGGATTCGCGCAAATTGCCGATCCCGCTGCAACAATGGCCTAACACTGCGGACGTCGCTTGATCCCGTTGTCGCCTGCCATCCGCCAGCAGTCCCTGATCGCAGGGCTGCTGGCACTGTTGTTGTTTATCGCCGGGGTTTACGGACAGGCACCCATTGGCTTCGATTCACGTTTTGTACTGTTTGCCCAGGAGATGCTGAGACACGGGCCGACGGTATTCCCGACCACGTATGGCCAGCCGTACGCCGATTATTCGGCGGTTTCGACGCTGTTCATCTGGCTGTTGTCGTTGCCCTTCGGCGCGATCAATACGCTGACGGCGTGGCTGCCCAGCGCCATCGCCGGCGGGGTGATCGTGACGTTGATGTACCGCTTGCTGGCGGTGCATTCGCAACGCTGGGCGTTGATCAGCATTGCACTGCTGATGCTCACCAGCACCTTCGTTACGGAAGTCCGGGCGGTGTCGCAGGACCTGATGCTGGCTGCCGTGGCGCTGTCGGTGTTCTACCTGGGCTACGCACACGACCATTTCGGCTCCGGCCGACGCTGGCCGCTGATCTTTGCCCTGTTGTTGCTGGGCTTCGGCATTCGCGGGCCGATCGGCCTTGTGGTGCCGACCGGCATGCTCTGCAGCTATTACCTGCTCAACCGCCAATGGGCACGGCTGTTCGTGTTCGGTGTGCTGGCGTCGATCCTGCTCGCCGCCTGCGTCGGACTGCTGTTGTGGCTGGCCAAGCTCAGCGGTGGCGAGGCCTTTCTGCAAGACGTGATCCGCATGCAGTTCATGGGGCGCATGGATGGCAGTGAGGGCGTCAGCGGCTCGCTGTATTACTTCACCAGTTCGCTGGGCAACTACGCGCTGGCCTATCCACTGGCGCTGGTGGTCCTGGCGGCGGCATGGCTGAGCAAACCGCATCAGCGCGGGCCGGCCTTGCGGCTGGTGCAATATTGCGCGGCGGCCGGGTTGATCGTGATGGTCGGCCTGTCGATTCCACAGGCGAAGAAGGCACGTTACCTGCTGCCGATGTTGCCGATGGCGGCGATCATCGCGGCGTACCCGTTTCAGGTGGCTCATGGTCGGGTGTTCGCGTGGTTGCGCGGGATCATTCAGGGGCTTTGGCTGCTGACGCCGGCGCTGCTGATGGTTGCGTTGCTGGTGGCGCAGCGCAGGTTTCCGGGCGTGCTGACCGGTGTCATGCCGGTGCTGATCGTGCTGGGCGTGCTGCAACTGCTGGCGTTGTCCCGACTGTGGAAATCGCGCTGGCGCGCTGAAGTGCTGGCCCTGAGCGCGGTGTTGGCGTTGTGGACGGTCTATGCGGCGGTGTTCGAGCCGGTAGAACGTGATCTCTACGACACCCGTGCCTTCAGTCGCGCTGCGTTCGCTCAGGTTCAACAGAACCCGGCACCGCTGGTGCTGCACGGCATGGGCAAAGACGCCAAGGCGATCAAGTTCATGGTCAACGTCGAACAGGACCTGCAACCGCAGTTCACCGAAACCGTTCAGCAACTGGAAGCGCTCAATGCCCCGGCCTGGCTGATCATGGACAGCAAGGACCTGCAATCGCTGCAAGGTACGCCGCTGGCCAGTCTGCAACCGGTATTGGCCGGGCGTTTCGACAAGAACGATTACGTGCTGTTGTACCTGAAACCCTTGTAGACCTCGTTGAAGGCTGCGATCTTGCGGACTTTCCCAGGATCACAGCCTTCGGCAGTTAACGCATGACATTCACGCTTCGCCTCGCCCGGCCCGCCGACGCGGCCACCCTCCCCGCCATCGAACGCTCGGCCGCCGAGCTGTTCCGCCTCGACCCGACACTGGCCTGGCTCGCCGACAGCGATGTACCCGACGCCGCACAGCATTTGCAGGCCATCGAGCAGGGACATGTATGGGTCGCAGAAAATACTGTCGGACAACTTGCCGGTTTTTTAAGGGCCGTTGAAATCGACAACCAGTTGCACGTCGACGAACTGTCCGTCAGCCAACACTTTCAGGGCCGCGGCATCGGTCGCAAGTTACTGTTGGGCGTGATTGAACACGCACGACGGCAGCAACTTGAGGCGATCACGTTGACCACTTTCCGCGACCTGCCGTGGAATGCGCCGTTCTATCAACGCATGGGTTTTGTGCCATTGAACGAAGTGGACGCCGGACCCCGTTTGATCGAGGTACTCAACGACGAAATCGCCCACGGTTTGCCCGGCGAGCGACGTTGCGGGATGCGATTGATGCTCGGCTGAATTACAGCGGCGCCTTCAGATCAACGCCCAACGCCTGAGCGAATGCCTTCACCAACGGACTGCGCACGGTGTTGTGACGCAGGATCAGATTGAACGGCGTGGCGATGTTGATTCGCTCCGGCAGCACCGCACGAAACTGCCCCGCCGCCACCAGCGTGGCCGCGTAATGCCGGGGCAGGAAGCCTACGAAACGCCCGGTCTTGATCAGCAGCGCCACGGCTTCGACCTGGGTCGCCGAGGCGGAAAAACTGTCGTAGCGGGCAAAATTGAGCTTGTCGCGATGGATCGCGTAGCGGTGGTTGATGCACTCGTAATCCTGCAGCACGTCGCTGTTCATTTGTGCTTCAGGCATGTCGAACAACGGATGGCCGACAGCGCAGTAAACCTCCGAACGCTCTTCATATAACGGGTAATAATCAAACTCCTCGCGCTTTTGATAGACCGGCACTATTCCCGCCACTAATCGCCCTTCTACCACGCCTCTTTCCACCTCATCCAGCTGGGTGGCCTGAAGTTGAAACCTTACTTTCGGCGACTCTTCATTTATTCTTTTAAGCGCTGCAACTAACGGTGAATTAAGGTCACTGATCGTATTGTCGATCACCCCCACCCCAAGATCGCCGATAAGTTCGTTCTGTGCCGAACTAAGCCTATCCCGAAAGTTGTCGACCGACGCGAACAGATCAATCGACGCCTGATACACCAGACGCCCTTCCTCGGTCAGGTGAAACCCCTCGCGACCCCGGGTACACAGGCGCATGCCGATGCGGATTTCCAGGTCGGAGATCTGCTTGCTGATGGCCGCAAGGCCCACGTTCAGCTCGTTTTGCGCGGCGCTGAAGCCTCCCGCCTCGACCACGGCCTTGAACACCTTGAGCAGTTTGAAATCCAGTCCGCTGAGGGCCAGCGGTGCTCGGTGAGCCGTTTTCAGCGGCGGGTTTCCGGAATTGGAAAGTGGGGTTTCCATAATGCTGATTTACCTCTGGCGCAATGTTCAACAATCTGTGTCCAACAACAAAAACATCGCCGGCTAATAATAATGATCACAGAAAACAAGCCTTGGCAACCGCCAAAAAATCCCGAACATCAGTGCCAACTCACTGATCGCCAAACATTAAAAGCTGACACTTCGATCAGCTCTTGTCTCTTTGCAACTGCCCTCTTGAAAACTGCTTTGGCCTGACTCTGTTCTCTGAGTCTGTCTGCTCACTTTTCAGCGTGTTCGACAGGCCATGCACACCGATTTCAGTTCGCGTTACCGACGAGGAAAACAACAAATGTCTCAAACCACCGACCGTCTCTGGGGTGCCCGTTTCAAAAGCGGCCCGTCCGCAGCCCTGGCGGCCCTGTCCCGTTGCCCCGAGCGCTATTTCCGCCTGACGCCGTACGATCTGGCCGGCTCCAAGGCCCACGCCGGGGAACTGCAACGTGCCGGCCTGCTGGACGAGCAGGAAACCCGCACGATGATCGAAGCCCTGGACGGCATCGGTGCCGATTTTTCTGCCGGGCGCATTGCCCCGACGCTGGACGACGAAGACGTTCACACCTTCATCGAGCGCCTGCTGACCGAACGCCTCGGTGCACTGGGCGGCAAGCTGCGCGCCGGCCGTTCACGCAACGACCAGACCGCCAACGACCTGCGCCTGTTCCTGCGGGATCACGTGCGCACCCTGGCTGTGGAAGTCCTGGCCCTGCAAACGGCGCTGGTAAATCAGGCCGAGCAGCACGTCGACAGCATCTGCCCGGGTTTCACCCACCTGCAGCAGGCGCAGCCAATCGTGTTTGCCCATCACTTGCTGGCTCACGCCCAATCGATGCTGCGTGACGTGCAGCGCCTGGTGGACTGGGACAACCGCACTTCGCTGTCGCCCTTCGGTGCAGCAGCCATGGCCGGTTCCGCCATCGCTCGCCAGCCGCAGCAATCAGCGAAGGAAATGGGTTACGCCGGGGTCTGCGAAAACTCCATCGACGCCGTGGCCAGCCGCGATCACGTCGCCGAATTCCTGTTCATCGCCAGCATGCTCGGGATCAACATCTCGCGTCTGGCCGAAGAATTCTGCCTGTGGTCGTCGCGCCAGTTCCGCTGGGTCGATCTGGACGACGCCTATGCCACCGGCAGCTCGATCATGCCGCAGAAGAAGAACCCGGACATCGCCGAACTGGCGCGGGGCAAGGCAGGCCGTCTGATCGGCAACCTGACCGGCCTGCTGTCGACGCTCAAATCCCTGCCGCTGTCGTACAACCGCGACCTGAGCGAAGACAAGAACGGCGTGCTCGACAGCGTCGATACCTTGTTGTTGGTTCTGCCGGCGATGGCCGGGATGGTTGCGACCATGACCGTCAACGTCGATGAACTGCGTCGTCAGGCACCGCTGGGTTTCACCCTGGCTACCGAAGTTGCCGACTGGCTGGCGGTGCGCGGCGTGCCATTCAAGGAAGCCCACGAAATCACCGGGGCGCTGGTGCAGGCCTGTGAAAAACACAGCCTCGAATTGTGGGAAGCCTCGCCGGCGCTGCTGGCCGAAATCGACCCGCGCCTGACGGCGGACGTGCGCGACAGCCTGACCCTGGAAGCCGCCATCGCTGCCCGCAGCGGTTGGGGCGGCACCGCGCCGCAGCAAGTGCGCGAGCAGATCGGCCGACTGAAAACCGCCCTCGCTGCGCAGCAACAGTGGACCGAAAACTACCAAGGCTTCCGCCTCTAAGCCGGATCCCCCTCCCATCGGGAGGGGGTTGATCTGAAAGTACAGTGTACGGAGAAACACCATGAGCCAGACTCAGGCAGAACGACTCCAGGCGGAGCGCAAACTGGCGGAAAACCAGTTCGACATCACCCAATACCAGCACGTGCCACGGCGCTATTACGGGCGGATCTTCTTCGCCACGCTGATTGTGATCGCGATCATCGGTCTGGTGCGGGCCTTCGCCGAAGGCAAGATCGAATGGTCGTACATCGGCCAGTTCCTGACCTCCGAAGCGATCATGTGGGGCCTGCTCAACACGATCATCATGGCCGTGCTGGCCATGGCGCTGGGCATCGTGTTCGGGGTGATCACCGCGATCATGCGCATGTCGGCCAACCCGATCCTGCGCTACGTGGCGCTGACCTACACCTGGCTGTTTCGCGGTACGCCGCTGATTCTGCAACTGCTGTTGTGGTTCAACCTGGCGCTGATTTTCCCCACCATCGGCATTCCCGGCCTGTTCGAACTCGACACCGTGAGCCTGATGACGCCGTTCGTGGCCGCCCTGCTCGGCTTGAGCATCAACCAGGGCGCCTACACCGCTGAAGTGGTGCGTGCCGGCCTGCTGTCGGTGGACACCGGCCAGTACGAAGCGGCCAAGTCGATCGGCATGCCGCGCCTGCAAGCGCTGCGCCGGATCATCCTGCCGCAGGCCATGCGGATCATCATTCCGCCGGTCGGCAACGAGTTCATCGGCATGGTGAAAATGACCTCGCTGGCGAGCGTGATCCAGTACTCGGAACTGCTCTACAACGCCCAGAACATCTACTACGCCAACGCCCGGGTCATGGAGCTGCTGATCGTCGCCGGTATCTGGTACCTGGCCACCGTCACCGTCCTGTCCTTTGGTCAAAGCCGTCTGGAGCGTCGTTTCGCTCGCGGCGCCGGCAAGCGCTCGTAAGCCGCGCAGGAGAATCGAACATGAGAAGCATCGTCAAGGCTGTGGCCCTGAACAAATATTACGACCAGTACCACGCGCTCAAGGACATCAACATCGAGGTCGAGCAAGGCGAAGTGCTGTGCATCATCGGCCCGTCCGGCTCGGGCAAGAGCACCCTGCTGCGCTGCGTCAATCAGCTGGAAAAGATCGACAAGGGCGGTTTGTGGGTCGATGGCGAACTGGTGGGCTACCGCGTCGTCGGGCACAAGCTGCACGAACTCAACGAATCGCAGATTGCCCGTCAGCGCCTGGCCACCGGCATGGTGTTCCAGCGCTTCAACCTGTTTCCGCACATGACTGTGCTGCAAAACATCATCGAAGGCCCGTGCCAGGTGCTCAAGCGTTCACCCAAGGAGGCGCATGAAGAAGCCCTGGAACTGCTGGCCCGGGTCGGCCTTGCCGACAAACGCGACAGCTACCCGATCGAGTTGTCGGGCGGTCAGCAGCAACGGGTGGCGATCGCCCGCGCCCTGGCCATGCGACCCAAGCTGATGCTGTTCGATGAACCCACTTCGGCACTCGACCCGGAACTGGTCGGTGAGGTGCTGTCGGTGATGCGCGATCTGGCGCAGACCGGCATGACCATGATCGTCGTCACCCATGAACTGGGCTTCGCCCGGGAGGTTTCCAACCGCATGGTGTTCATGGACGGCGGGCAGATCGTGGAGGCTGGAAGCCCCGAAGAAATACTAATAAGTCCGCAAAACCCGCGCACCCAAAGCTTCATTTCTGCCGTTCGAACCTGAGGCCCCTTTGGCCTTCACAACACTCATAAGAGAACGTCCATGAAGAACTTCGTTATCCCAGCAGTACTCGCAGGCCTGATGGCTTCCAGCGTCAGCTTCGCCGCCGAATTGCCGGCCGGCATCAAGGAAAAAGGCGAGATCGTCGTCGCGATCATGCCCAACTATCCGCCGATGGATTTCAAGGACCCGGCCACCAACAAGCTCACCGGCCTTGACTACGACCTGGGCAACGCTCTGGCCGAGCGCCTAGGGATCAAGATCAAGTGGCAGGAAACCGGCTTCGAGCAAATGATCAACGCCCTGACCACCGACCGCGTCGACATCGTGCTGTCGGGCATGACCGACACCGCCGAGCGTCAGGCCAGCGTGACCTTCGTCGACTACTTCACCAGCGGCCCGCAGTTCTACACCTTGCAGAAGAACACCGCGACCAACGAAATCACCGACCTGTGCGGCAAGAAAGTCGGCACCAGCCGCCGCACCACGTTCCCGGCGGAAATCGCCGCGTGGAGCAAGGAACACTGTGAAGCGGCAGGCAAACCGGCGATCAACGTGATCGGCACCGAAGGCTCGGCCGACGCCCGCGCCCAACTGCGTCAGAGCCGTATTGATGCGGCGATGCAGGGCAGCGAGACCCTGTCGTACCTCAAGACTCAGGAAAAGGACATGTACAAGACGGTCGGCCAGCCGATCTCCGTGCAGTTCACCGGGCTGGGTGTGAGCAAGAAGAAACCTGAGCTGAGTGAAGCGGTGAAAGTGGCGTTGCAAAGCATGGTGGATGACGGCAGCTACAACGCGATTCTGAAGAAGTGGGATCTGGAGCTGGGTGCGATCAAGGACGTGACCATCAACGCCGGCAAGTAAACCGGTCAGCGCCGACCCTACCGGTCGGCGCCTTTTTCATGAACAGCTGGAGCGCCCTTGATGTCCTCCTTGCAACCCACCTGGCCCGACCAGCACAAAGCCTGCCTCGCCCTGGCCTTCGACCTCGACGGCCCGACCGGCGACGCGATGCTCAACGGCTCGATCTGGCACAAACCCGAATACTTCGGCTTCGGCGGTTACGGCCCCTACCGCGCCTTGCCACGCCTGCTCGATCTGCTCGACACCTTCAAGATCCCGACCACCTTCTTCGTCCCCGCCTGGGTCGTGGAAAACTGGCCGAAACAGTGCCAGGCCATCGTCGAGCGCGGCCATGAAGTCGCCTACCACGGCTACAAGCACGAATCCTTCTACGCCCTGACGCTGGACCAGCAGCAGGCCGTGATGAACAAGTCCCGCGACGTCTTCTGGCAATACCTGCACATCCGCGCCGAGGGTTTTCGCACTCCGTCCGGCGACTGGCGCGCCGAGACCCCGGCGATGCTGGCCGACAACGGCGTCATCTATTCCAGCAGCATGCGCGGCGACGATCGTCCGTATCTGGTCAACGTCCCCGGCCACGACACCCCGCTGGTGGAGATCCCCGGCCGCTGGGAAATGGACGACTACGCCTCCCTCGCCTACACCCGCGCACCAAACTTCCCGTCCGGGCTCGACCGCACCGCCAGCTATGAGCTGACCCTCGACAACTGGCAACGCGAGTACGACGGCGCGATGGACGAGGGACTGTGCCTGACCACCCTGTTCCACCCGAAAATCACCGGCAAACCGGGGCGCATCCTGTTGCTGGAGAAACTCTTCGAACACATGCGCCAGCGTGATGACGTGTGGTTCGCCACCTGCCGCGACGTCGCGCGCTGGTGGCTGAAGGAGCATCACCATGGCTGACGTCAACCATTCCTGGCCCGCCGGCAAGCGTTGCGCGGTGGTGCTGACCGTCGATTACAACGACATCCACGGCATTCTCACCCAAGCTCCGGAAGTTGCCGGGCGCGACAAGACGCTGTCGGTGTGGCGCTACGGCACGCAACGGGGTGTCGAGCGCTTGCTCGGCCTGCTCAGGGAGCTCGGGGTGCGCAGTAGTTGGTTCGTGCCCGGCATCGTCGCCGAGGAAAACCCGCAGCACATCGCCGCGATTCAGGCGGACGGCCATGAAATCGCCTGCGCCGGCTACCGTCATCAGGATTACGACACGCTGGATCTGGCGGCGCAAAACGCAGAAGTCGCCAAGGGTTGTGCAGCACTGGAAGCGTTGACCGGCGTGCGTCCGACCGGTTTCCGGATTCCTGCGGGTAACGGCGCGCCGGGCTTCATTGAGGCCTTGAAAGATCGCGGCATTCACTGGTCGTCATCTTGGCGTGGCGATGATTTGCCGTTCTTGCACCCGACTGCGCCCGAAGTGGTCGAGTTGCCGCTGCATTACGAACTGGAAGACGAGCCCTATTTCGCCTTCAACCTGAGCCCGGCCGTGCCGCCGGCGCAATCGCGGATCGCTTCCTACAGCCACACGCTCGGTAACCTGCAAATGGACTTCGCCGGGTTCCACCGCTTCGGCCTGTGCTACGTGCTGCGCCTGCACCCGGAAATCATCGCCACGCCGGGGCGTATCGGTGTGTTGCGTGAATTGCTGCGAGGCATTCAGCAGCACGACGACGTGTGGATTGCCACAGGCGCCGAAGTCGCGCAGTGGTGGGCGCAAACGGCGGCGCCGGTCGCGCAAGATCATCCGGCGTCGGTGTACGAGCGCCATTATCGGGACTACCTCGTATGACCCAACGCATGCAACGGCTGGCGCAGTTTTGCGTCGAGACCCGGTTTGAAGATCTGCCCCCGGCGTTGGTGGAGCAAGCCAAACGGCACATTCTGGATACCTTTGGCGCGGCGCTGGCCGGGGCCGACAGTGCGGTGGCGCTTCAGGCTCGGCACGTGTTCGGTGCCGAACCGGGCACCGCACTGGTCTGGGGTTCATCACTGCGTGTCGGCGCCGGGCATGCAGCATTGCTCAACGGCATCGCCGCCCATGCGCTGGAACTGGACGATACCGGCGGTTGCGATCATTCCGGCGCGGTGGTGCTGCCGGCGGTGATGGCGGCGCTGTCGCTGGTGGATCGGCCGGTGGACGGTCGCGAGTTCATCACCGCCGTGGTGATCGGCTACGAAATCGGTCGGCGGGTGCTGGAAGCCTGCGGCAGTTATTCCGCGCACAACGGCGCCGGTTGGCACTCCACCGCCACCTGCGGCGTGTTCGGCGCGGCGGCGGCCTGTGCGCGGATCTTTGCCCTGGATGCAGCGCAAACCGTGTCGGCGCTGGGCATCGCCGGCAGTTTCAGCGGCGGGTTGTGGGCGTTCATCCATGACGGTTCGCAAAGCAAGAAACTGCACAGTGGCCGTGCGGCCGAAGGTGGTCTGCTGGCGGCGCGTTTTGCTCGCGAAGGCGTCAGCGGGCCATCGGTGTTGTTCGATGATGTCTGGGGTGGATTTCTCAAGACCCTCGCGCCGGGTAGCGCGCAACCGGATGCATTGGACGCCGAGTTGGGACAGGTCTGGAAACTCGCGCGCTGCTCGATCAAACCCTACGCCGCCTGCCGTGGCACCCACTCGGCGATCGATGCGCTCGGTTTGTTGCTGGAGCAATTGCAGGTCGGCGCCGATCAGGTGGAAGACGTCCAGGTGAACCTGTGCGGGTTTCTGCTCGACATGTGCGGCGGTCGCGATACCCGCAGCCTGGCCGCCGCGCAGATGAGTCTGCCCTACGCCCTCGCCGCGCGACTGGTGCACGGCCATTGCCGGCTCGAGGCTTACGATGAACAGCCGCGCAACGATCCGCGCATTGCTCAATGGCTGACGCGCATTCGCCTTGAAGTGGATGAGCGTCTGTCGGAGGATGGCGAGCCGGTGGTCATTGTTCGAACCCGCGACGGGCGTCAGGCGAGCCTGTGTGTCGAGGTGCCGCTGGGGGCGCCGGGCAATCCGCTGAGCGAGGCGGCGCTGGAGGAGAAGTTTCTCAGTCTGGCGTTGCGCGTGAGTTCAGCAGCCCAGGCTGAACGGCTGCTGGCGCAGTTGCGGCAACTGCAAACGCTGGATTCCGTGCGCGATCTCGAGCACCTGTTAACCGAATAAGGACATTTGATTTTCCGTGGCCACCTACTCGCTCGTTATCCGCCGCCTGATGATCGTTTCGCTGACGATTGTCGTCAGCCGCGCCATCACCAGCCCTTTGCTCACCTTGTTTTTGAGCAACAAGCTCGGCCTCAACCAACAGGACGTCGGGTTGCTGCTGGGCATCGCGGTGTTCATCGCCACCCTGCTTGCGCTGTACGGCGGCTACATCATCGATCGACTCGAGAAACGTCGGTTGCTGATTCTGGCGATGCTCTCCAGTGCAGTCGGCTTCGTGCTGCTGACCTTCGCCAAAGACCTGTACCTGACCACCGCGACCCTGGTCATCACCGAAACCGCCTCGGCGTTGTTCCTGATCGGTTCCAAGGCCATCCTCAGTGAAAACCTGCCCATGGGTCAGCGGGCCAAGGCGTTTTCCCTGCGCTACACCCTGACCAACATCGGCTACGCCACCGGCCCGATGCTGGGTGTGGTGATCGCCGGGGTGTACCCGATTGCGCCGTTCCTGATTGCCGCCGGCATCGCTTTCGGCAGCATCTTCCTGATGATCGGCATTCCCAAGGACGCCAGCCCGGTCGCCGCCATCGGTCAGCCGCAAAGCTTCCTGAAAACCCTGATTACCCTGAAAAACGACCGCACGCTGATCATGTTCACCTGCGGTTGCCTGCTCAGCACCGTGGTCCACGGGCGCTTCACCCTGTACCTGTCGCAATACCTGCTGGTGGTCGAAGACTCGCAGCGCGCCCTGCAAACCATGGCCGCCCTGCTCGCCTGTAACGCCATCGCGGTGATCCTATTGCAGTACCAGATAGGCCGCTTTCTCAACCGGGAAAAACTGCGCTACTGGATTGCCGCCGGCACCAGTCTGTTCATTCTCGGCCTGATCGGTTTCAGCCTCGCCGACAGCCTGGTGAGCTGGTGCATCGCAATGTTCATCTTCACCCTCGGCGAGATGATCATTTATCCGTCGGAGTTCCTGTTCGTCGACACCCTGGCCCCGGAAGAATTGCGCGGCAGTTATTACGGCGCGCAGAACCTCGCCGCATTGGGCGGTGCGTTGAGTCCGGTGATCTGCGGTTTCCTGCTGATGCACACGCCGGCGCCGACCATGTTCTATGCGCTCAGCGCGCTGACCGCGATGGGCGGATTCCTGTGCTTCATGAGCGGACGGCGAGTGGCTTTACTTCATAAATAATGCATTGAAGATGCATTTATATGAATTTGTCAGCATCGAGATTGCTTGGCACACTGTGCACGTTCCTCCCCCAATAGTTGGAACACTTCGAAGGACTTTCCGGATTGACGGACAAGTCCTTTTTTTTGCCTTCAGTTTCCCCAAGAGGATCGGTTCTTCATGCTCGCTCGCTGGTTGCCCGCCGCCATCAACACCCGTCCCACCGAATGGAGCCGCGCCGCCATCGGTATGGCGCTGGGCACGTTGTTCAGTGTGTGGGCGTGCAGTCAGGTGTTCGGCATCGAAGTCGCCTACCACCTGATCGGCCCGCTGGGCGCCTCGGCGGTGTTGCTGTTCGCCGTGTCCTCCGGCGCCCTCGCCCAGCCGTGGTCGATCATCGGCGGCTACCTGTGTGCGGGTGTCGTGGCATTGCTGGTGGCCCACGTCCTCGGCCGAACTCTGGGCAGCGCGTGCCTGGCGGCGGGCATGGCGCTGATTCTGATGTGCTGGCTGCGCTGCCTGCACCCACCGGCCGGCGCGGTGGCATTGACGATGGTGCTGGCCGACCCGACGACCATCGCCATGGACTGGAAAGCCCTGGAACCGGTCATGCTCAGCGCCGCGTGCATGCTGCTCAGCGCGCTGGCATTCAACAACCTGACCCGCATCCGCTACCCGAAACGCCCGGCCGAACCCGCGCCCGCCGTGGCGCCGATCGATACGCAGGCCATCACGGCTGAAGACCTGAAACTGGCGCTGGCGGACATGGAGGCATTTATCGATGTCACGCCGGAGGATCTGGAGCGGTTGATTCATGCCAGTGAACTGCATGCCAAGCGGCGGAGCATTGGTCAGGTGTTCACCTGAGCGCGACATATGGCGACAACGCCCCGCAAGCGATCAATCCGGCATCGACCGGATGATGTCCGTCAGATCCTCTTTGGTGATTTCATTGGCTTTGATAGCTGCGGCGACGTCTTTTTTCGAGAGAGGAAAACGTTGGAAAATGTCTTTCAACGCATCGGCATCGACGCTCGACAACCAGCGAGGATCAATCAATGATCCTCCATACTCGGGCTTCATCGGCACTGGATCGCCGGCAATAACACCCTTGTGATTGAAAAAGACCATGTAACGGCTAAAACCTTCGGGATAGCTTTTGTCGTAATAAAGCGTCGTGCTGACGGGCAGCACGTAATAGTGTTCATCATCGCCACGCCCCGCGATCAGCAAGGGTTCTTTGGTCCTGATCATCTCCATGCCATACGCCCTGGAAAGCCCGCCACGCAGGACAAACGCCAACGCTGCGACATTGATAACCGTCAGCAGCAGTAGCAACACAACGATCAGTCTGCCTGTTGAATACCTTGTTATTGACATGGTGCGCCTCCATTGCGCGTTGAGCTCTGATGAAAAAATCGCTGGGGTTCTGTTGCAGATGCTGTTGAAGCGAAGGTCTGTTTGCAGGCTCGTCGCAACCGCCGCGCAGCCTAGCAGGCGCCAGCGCTCCGGCCACAATTTTTCATTTTGTGGTCAAGGCAAAAATGCAGACACCCCATGCACATATCCCCGTTGTACATGGCAAATTTGCACTGTTACGATCCGGTAACGCTCGCGCGCGAGCTTCTCGAATAAAGACAATAAAAGCAGGGAGTTAGTGATGACTGCTCAGGCTTCATCCCCGCGGACTTCGTCCATGGATGCCACGCCACACGAAGTGCTGGCCGAGGTTCGCAATCACATCGGTCATCTGACCCTCAATCGCCCCGCCGGCCTCAATGCCCTGACCCTCGACATGGTGCGCCAGCTCCAGCAATACCTGGACGCCTGGGCCGCTGATGCCGATATCCACGCGGTCGTGCTGCGCGGTGCCGGCGAGAAAGCCTTCTGTGCCGGTGGCGACATTCGTTCCCTGTACGACAGCCATAAAAGCGGCGACACACTGCATGAAGATTTCTTCGTCGAGGAATACGCCCTCGACCTGACGATTCACCATTACCGCAAACCGGTGCTGGCATTGATGGACGGCTTCGTCCTCGGCGGTGGCATGGGCCTGGTGCAAGGCGCCGATCTGCGGGTGGTCACCGAGAAGAGCCGTCTGGCGATGCCTGAAGTGGCGATCGGGTATTTTCCGGATGTCGGCGGCAGTTATTTCCTGCCGCGCATTCCCGGCGAACTGGGGATTTACCTGGGCGTCAGCGGCGTGCAGATTCGTGCAGCGGATGCGCTGTATTGCGGGCTGGCCGACTGGTATCTGGACAGCAGCAAACTCGGCATCCTCAACGAACAACTCGATCACCTGGAGTGGCACGATACGCCGCTCAAAGATCTGCAAAGCCTGTTGGCCCGCCACGCCGTGCAAACCCTGCCGGATGCGCCGCTTGAAGCCTTGCGCCCGGCCATCGACCACTTCTTCGCGTTGCCCGACGTGCCGAGCATCGTCGAGCAATTGCGCGCCGTGACCGTTGCCGACAGCCACGAATGGGCGACCACCACCGCCGACCTGCTGGAAACCCGTTCACCGCTGGCCATGGGCGTGACCCTGGAAATGCTGCGTCGCGGCCGGCACCTGAGCCTGGAACATTGCTTCGCCCTCGAACTGCATCTGGATCGCCAGTGGTTCGAACGCGGCGACCTGATCGAAGGCGTGCGCGCCTTGCTGATCGACAAAGACAAATCACCACGCTGGAACCCGCCGAGCCTTGCCGGGCTGCACGCCGAGCACATCGCGAGTTTCTTCCACGGTTTCGCTGAGAGCGGGAGCTGAGCCATGCACGATCTCGAATTGACTGAAGACCAGGTAATGATCCGCGACATGGCCCGGGACTTCGCCCGTGGCGAAATCGCCCCCCACGCCCAAGCCTGGGAAAAGGCTGGCTGGATCGATGACGGTCTGGTGGCGAAGATGGGCGAACTCGGCCTGCTGGGCATGGTGGTGCCGGAAGAATGGGGCGGCACCTATGTCGACTACGTGGCCTATGCGCTGGCGGTGGAAGAGATTTCCGCCGGTGACGGCGCTACCGGCGCGTTCATGAGCATTCACAACTCGGTGGGCTGCGGGCCGGTGCTCAACTACGGCAGCGAAGAACAGAAACAGACCTGGCTGGCGGATCTGGCCAGTGGCGCGGTGATCGGCTGCTTCTGCCTGACCGAACCCCAGGCCGGCTCCGAAGCACACAACCTGCGCACCCGCGCTGAACTGCGTGACGGGCAATGGGTGATCAACGGCGCCAAGCAATTTGTCAGCAACGGCAAGCGGGCGAAACTGGCGATCGTGTTTGCGGTGACCGATCCGGATCTGGGCAAGCGCGGTATCTCGGCGTTCCTCGTGCCGACCGACACACCGGGTTTCATCGTCGACCGCACCGAACACAAGATGGGCATCCGCGCCTCCGACACCTGCGCGGTGACGCTGAACAATTGCAGCATTCCCGAAGCGAATCTGTTGGGTGAACGCGGTAAAGGCCTGGCGATTGCCCTTTCCAACCTGGAAGGCGGACGCATCGGCATCGCGGCGCAAGCATTGGGCATCGCCCGTGCGGCGTTTGAAGCGGCGCTGAGTTACGCCCGTGATCGGGTGCAGTTCGGCAAGGCGATCATCGAGCACCAGAGCATCGCCAACCTGCTGGCGGACATGCAGATGCAGATCAACGCGGCACGCTTGATGATCCTGCATGCGGCACGGCTGCGCACGGCGGGCAAACCGTGTCTGTCGGAAGCTTCGCAGGCCAAATTGTTTGCTTCGGAAATGGCTGAGAAGGTGTGCTCGTCAGCGATTCAGATTCATGGCGGGTATGGGTATCTGGAGGATTACCCGGTGGAGAAATATTACCGGGATGCGCGGATTACCCAGATTTATGAGGGGTCCAGCGAGATACAGCGGATGGTGATTGCGCGGGAGTTGAAGAACTACCAACTCTGATTGGGCGCCCCCACGCAATGCGTGGGGGCGAACTCCATTACTTGCCTTGGAACTCCGGCGACCGCTTGGCCACAAACGCCGCCATCCCTTCTTTCTGATCCTGCGTCGCAAACGCCGCATGGAACACCCGACGCTCGAATCGCACACCTTCAGTCAGGTTCACTTCAAAGGCGCGGTTGACGCTTTCCTTGACCATCATCGCAATCGGCAACGACTTGCTGGCGATCACCGCCGCGACTTTCAGCGCTTCATCCAGCAGTTCATCACTCGGCACGATCCGCGCGACGATGCCGCAACGCTCGGCTTCAACCGCGTCGATCAAGCGTCCGCTCAGGCACATTTCCATGGCCTTGGCCTTGCCCACGGCGCGGGTCAGGCGCTGGGTGCCGCCCATGCCCGGCAGCACGCCGAGGTTGATTTCCGGCTGGCCGAATTTGGCGTTGTCGCCGGCCAGGATGAAGTCGCACATCAGCGCCAGTTCACAGCCGCCACCGAGGGCGAAGCCGTTGACGGCGGCAATGATCGGCTTGCGGCGGTTGGCCACGCGGTCGCTGTCGCTGAACAGGTCGTCCATGTAGATCTGCGGGTAGGTCAGATCCGCCATTTCCTTGATGTCGGCGCCGGCGGCGAAAGCTTTTTTCGAACCGGTGATGACGATGCAGCCAATGTTCGCATCGGCTTCCAGGCCATCGAGGGCGTGGTTCACTTCGCTGACCAGTTGCGCGTTCAGGGCGTTCAGCGCCTGCGGGCGGTTCAGGGTGATGACGCCGACGCGACCATGGGTTTCCAGCAAAATCGTTTCGTAACTCATGTGCAGATTCCTTCTCAAAGATTGCGCGAAATGACCATGCGCTGAATGTCGCTGGTGCCTTCGTAAATCTGGCAGACCCGCACGTCGCGGTAGATGCGCTCCAGCGGGAAGTCGTTGAGGTAACCGTAACCGCCCAGGGTTTGCAACGCCATGGAGCAGACCTTCTCGGCCATTTCCGAAGCGAACAGCTTGGCCATCGACGCTTCGACCAGCGCCGGTTGACCGCTGTCACGCAGGGCGGCGGCGTAATGCACCATCTGCCGCGCCACGGCGATCTGGGTCGCCATGTCCGCCAGGCGGAACGCCACGGCCTGGTGCTCGATGATCGGCTTGCCGAAGGTGTCACGCTCACGGGCGTAATCACGGGCCGCTTCGAACGCGGCACGGGCCATGCCCACCGATTGCGAAGCGATGCCGACGCGGCCGCCTTCAAGGTTGGCCAGGGCGATCTTGTAGCCCTCACCCTCCTCGCCCAAACGGTTGGCGACCGGCACTTTGACGTCTTCGAACAGAATCTGACAGGTGTCCGAAGCGTGCTGACCGAGCTTGTCTTCAATGCGGGCGACTTTGTAGCCCGGCGAGTCAGTCGGCACGATAAAGGCGCTGATCCCGCGCTTGCCGGCACTCGGGTCGGTGACGGCAAACACGATCACGATCCCGGCGTTCTGCCCGGAGGTGATGAACTGTTTGCAGCCGTTGAGCACGTAGTGATCGCCTTCCAGTCGTGCACGGGTTTTCAGGCTACTGGCATCGGAACCGGCCTGCGGTTCGGTCAACGCGAAAGCACCGAGCATCGCACCGCTGGCCAGCGGCTTGAGGAAGCGTTCGCGCTGGTCGTCGTTGCCGAACTTGAGGATCGGCACGCAGCCCACTGAGTTGTGCACGCTCATGATCGTCGAGCAAGCACCGTCGCCGGCGGCGATTTCTTCCAGGGCCATGGCGTAAGCCAGGTAACCGGTGTCGCATCCGCCCCACTGCTCCGGCACCAGCATGCCGAAGAAGCCCAGTCCGGCCATTTCGCCGATGGCTTCTTTCGGGAAGCGGTGCTCGCGATCCCACTCGGCGGCGAACGGTTTCAGCCGTTCCTCGGCAAACTGCCGGGCCATGTCGCGGATTTGTTGTTGGTCGTCATTGGGAATCATGGCAAATCCTTAAATCGGTTCAGACGCACTCGACGGCCATCGCCGTGGCTTCGCCGCCGCCGATGCAGATCGCCGCGACGCCGCGTTTCAGGCCTTTCTGGCGCAGGGCCGAGAGCAAGGTCACCAGAATCCGCGCGCCGGACGCACCGATCGGATGACCGAGGGCGCAGGCACCGCCATGGATGTTGAGCTTGTCGTGGGGGATTTCCAGATGGGTCATCGCCGCCATGCCGACCACGGCAAACGCTTCGTTGACCTCGAACAGATCGACCTGATCCAGCGACCAGCCGGTTTTCTTCATCAGCTTCTTGATCGCGCCAATCGGTGCCACCGGGAACAGGCCCGGGGTGTCGGCGAATGCTGCGTGGCCGTGAATCACCGCCAGTGGTTTCAGTCCTTGTTTCTGAGCTTGCGACTGACGCATCAGCACCAGTGCCGCTGCGCCGTCGGAGATCGAACTGGAGTTGGCTGCGGTTACGGTGCCGCCCTCGCGGAACGCTGGTTTCAGCGAAGCGATCTTGTCCAGTTTGGCTTTTGGCGGCTGTTCGTCGTTGCTGATCACAACCTGTTCCTTGCCGACGGTCACGGTCAGCGGAACGATTTCGGCCTTGAAGCTGCCGTCCTTGATCGCCTGCTGGGCGCGGGTGGTCGAAGCGATGGCGAAAGCGTCCTGAGCCTCGCGGCTGAAGTCGTTGGTTTCAGCGCAATCTTCGGCGAAGGTGCCCATCAGGCGACCCTTGTCGTAGGCATCTTCGAGACCGTCAAGGAACATCGAATCCAGCACCCGGCCGTGGCCCATGCGGTAACCGGCACGGGCGCGGTCCAGCAGGTACGGCGCGTTGGACATGCTTTCCATGCCGCCGGCGATCACCACATCGGCGCTGCCGGCCAGCAGCATGTCGTGGGCCAGGATGGTGGTTTCCATGCCCGAACCGCACATCTTGTTGACGGTGGTGCAGCGGGTGGATTTGTCCAGCCCGGCACCCAGTGCAGCCTGACGCGCAGGCGCCTGGCCGAGACCGGCTGGCAGTACGCAGCCGAACAACACTTCATCGACCGCATCGGCGGCGACACCGGCACGCTCAACCGCAGCCTTGATTGCAGCGGCGCCCAGTTGCGGTGCAGTCAGGCTTTTCAGTTCGCCTTGAAAGCCGCCCATCGGGGTACGAACGGCGCTGACAATGACAATCGGATCGTTGGAGATGGTCATGAGAAATCCTCCTTATTTGGCGGCCATGCGCAAGGCACCGTCGAGACGGATCACCTCGCCGTTGAGCATGCTGTTTTCAATGATATGCCGCACCAGTGCGGCGTACTCGGCAGGTTTTCCCAAGCGCGGCGGGAACGGCACGCCAGCGGCCAGCGAGTCGCGCACTTCCGGGGTCATGCCGGCCATCATCGGGGTTTCGAAAATGCCCGGGGCGATGGTCATCACGCGGATGCCGAAGCGCGCCAGTTCGCGGGCGGCAGGCAGGGTCAGGCTGGCGATGGCGCCTTTGGAAGCGGAATACGCGGCCTGGCCAATCTGGCCGTCGAATGCAGCGACGGAGGCGGTGTTGATGATCACGCCGCGCTCGCCGTCAGCGTTGGCTTCACTTTCGGCAATCGCTGCCGCTGCGAGGCGCAGCATGTTGAAGCTACCGATCAAGTTGACGTTGATCACCTGCGCAAAGCTCGCCAGCGCATGCGGGCCGTTCTTGCCGAGGATCTTCTCGCCCCGGACGATACCGGCGCAGTTCACCAGACCATTCAGGCTACCGAAAGCTTTTACCGTAGCCTGTACGGCGGCTTCGGCGGCGGTTTCGTTGCTGATGTCGGCCACTACGCTTTGCGCACCGAGGCGTTGAGCCTGAGCGGCGACGGCTTCGGCGTTCATGTCCACCAGCATCACTTTGGCACCGGCGGCAACCAACAGCTCAGCGGTGGCTGCACCCAGCCCGGACGCACCGCCGGTGACGATAAAAACCTTGTTCTCGATCTGCATGACTGTTTCCTTGGATTCAAGCTGAAACGTTGTGCGCCGCAGCCTCTTGAGCCTTGGCGATTTCCTGGTTGCGCAAGATAAAGCGCTGCAATTTGCCGCTTGGGGTTTTCGGCAACTCGCTGACAAATTCGATTTCACGGGGGTACGAATGCGCGGCCAGACGTTTGCGCACGTGCTGACGCAGTTCTTCGGCCAGCGCTGGCTCGGCGCGGTATTGCGGGTTGAGCACGACGAAGGCTTTCACCAGTTCGGTGCGCTCGGGATCGGGTTTGCCGACCACCGCCGCTTCGACCACCGCCGGGTGCTCGATCAGTGCGCTTTCCACGTCGAACGGGCCGACCCGATAGCCTGAAGTGGTGATCACGTCGTCACTGCGGCCGACGAAGCTGATGCTGCCGTCCGGGTTCCACTCGACGGTGTCGCCGCTCAGGTAGTAATCGCCGACGAAGGCCTTGGTCGGTGCACCTTCGTAACCGGCGAACCAGCACATTGGCGATTGCGTGCGGTCGATGGCGAGAATGCCCGGCTGACCGACGCCGAGTTCGTTGTTCTGCTCGTCGAGCACCACGATGCGATGGCCCGGCGAGGCAAACCCGGCGGCGCCGAGGTGGATCGGGTGTTCGAGGCCATGGTGATTGCACAGCACCATGCCCAGTTCGGTCTGGCCGTAATGGTCGTGAATGACCACGCCGAGGTTGTCAGCGAACCAGCGGATCACTTCCGGGTTCAACGGCTCGCCGGCGCTACTGACGATGCGCAGCTTGCCCTTGATCGATTTGGCGAACTCGTCGCCGCCGGCAATCAGCAGGCGATACGCCGTAGGCGAACCGGTGAGGTTGGTGATCCCGTACTTGTTGATCACCCGGCAGGTGCTTTCGAGGGTGAACGGGCCATCGTAGAAGGTGATCGGATGGCCCATCGACAACGGGCCGGTGACGCCGAAATAAATGCCGTAGGCCCAGCCCGGATCGGCGACGTTCCAGAACGCATCTTCCGGGCGCAGATCCACGGCATCGCGGGTGTAGCTCTGGAACGCCACGACTGCCTTGAGCGGCACCGACAACGCTTTCGACGGGCCGGTGGTGCCCGAGGTGAACATCAGCAGGAACGGGTCTTCGCCGGTCAACATCACCGGTTCGCAGACATTGGAGTGGTTGGGCAGCTCGGCCCAGAAACTGAAATCGCCACGGACAATGCCCTGGCCTTTCGGGCCGCCGACGGTGACCAGCGTCGGGCAGTCGGCGACTTCACTGAGCTTCGGCCGGTTGACCGCATCGGTCACCACCACTTTTGCGCCGGAACTGTTCAGGCGATGTTCGAGGGCTTTGGGGCCAAACGCGGTAAACAACGGTTGATACACCGCGCCGATGCGCCAGGTGGCGAACACGGTGATCAGCAATTCGATATTGCGCGGCAGCAGACCGGCGACCTTGTCGCCCTTCTGCACGCCCTGGGCGAGAAGGAAATTGGCGAAACGCGCGGCTTTGTCCTGCAGATCGCTGAAGGTGTAAGTCGCACTGGCGCCATCGCGGCCCTCCCAGAACAGCGCGATGCGCCCCGGCAAGGCGTGACGGTCACAACATTCGACGCAGGCGTTGAGCGCCTCGAGCGTGCCGCTGAGTGCGGCGTCCACGGTGTGCTGATAATCAAACTGCTGGGTGGCAGACAAGTAATCGCGCATTGCCAGAATCCCTCTGTGTTTTTATTAGGTTGGGGAACCGTAAACAACAGAGGAATACTCGCGCCGCACGCCGGCGGCGGCAATGGTCAAAGCCTTCAAAGTGGATGACTGGTTTGGCCAAGGTTTGCGGCGAATCGAGGATCAGACCGCTTCGTTGAGGATCAGGCTGCGGTAATGCCCAGGATTAGTCCCTGACCACTTGCGAAACGCCTTGTAGAACGAGCTCGCATCGGCAAACCCCAGGCGTGTGGCGATGTCGACAAAACTGATCGAAGGCTCCGCCAGCCAGGTGATCGCCAGTTCCTTGCGTACGCTGTCCTTGAGGCCTTGGTACGTCTGCCCTTCTTCAGCCAGGCGCCGGCGCAGGGTCGAGGCGGACATGCACAACTGCTGGGCCAGGGCTTCGGTTTCCGGCCACTGTTCGGCGGGCAACTGACGCAGATCCTGCTTGATGCGGCTGGCGAGGCTTTCCGGGTCGCGGTACTTCACCAGAATGTTGGCCGGGGCATGGGCGAGGAAACGTTTCAACTCCTCGGCACTGCGCTTGATCGGCAGATCCAGCACCTCGGCGGCGAAGATCATCCGCGTGCGTGGCCGATCGAAGCGCAGGTTCTCGGAGAACATCACCCGGTAGTCGTCGCAGAAGTCCGGCGCCGGGCAGCGCAATTCAATGGCCAGGATCGGAATCCGCCGCCCCGCGAGCCAGCAGGCCACGCCGTGGACGATCATCCAATAGGTGAAATAGGTGAAGGCGCGGCGCGGTTCAGGATCGTCCTCCAGCAGGACGATCTCCGCCAGGCTTTGCTGGTGCACCAGTTGCGCCGGCATGCGCTCAAGCATCAGCGACAGGAAATTCAAACCGGCGCTCAAACCGGCAGCCAGATTCGGCTGGGCCATCGCGCTGCGGCAGAGGAATTCCAGGCTGCCGGACTTCAGCTTGCGCGGGTCCATGCCAAAGAACTCGTCATCGCCGCGCCGCGCCAGCAGTCGCCACAACCGTGCGTACTGGCTGGCCGGGACGCGGGCGTCGTCGGTGGGCAGCAGCGCCGGATCGATGCCGACCTTGTTCAAGACTTCTTCCGTGGCCACGCCCGGGGCACAACTTTGCAGCAGTGCTTCGCGCACCAGTTGAATGGCGATGGTGTCTTTTTCCGACATGGATCGAGGCAAATCCTGTTGTTGTTCGGGTGGCAGGCATCTTAACGCAGCTGCTCTGGCACGGCTCGCTCCATCCGGGAATGTCCGTTGCGTATTTGAGAATGGTTGATCTTCAAGCTTGTTCAGCTACCGTTCAGGTAAATGTCAATGAGTGCCATGTGAGAATGACTTTCATTATGTTACAACTTGTAACCTCATTTCGTTACACAGTGGATGCCGAATGCTCGTTCCCTTTCTGATCATGCTGCGTGAAGGCATTGAAGCCGCGCTGATCGTTGGCATTATCGCCAGCTACCTGCAACAGACCGGCCGTGGCCAATGGATGCCGGCGGTGTGGATCGGCGTATTTCTCGCCGCTGCGCTGGCGCTGCTGGTGGGTGGTGGCCTGGAACTGGTCAGCGCCGAATTCCCGCAGAAACAGCAGGAACTGTTCGAAGGCGTGGTCGGCCTCGTCGCCGTGGGCATTCTCAGCTCCATGGTGTTCTGGATGCGCAAGGTCGCGCGTTCGATCAAGCATTCGCTGCAGGCGTCCCTCGATCATGCGCTGACCGCTTCGAAACATCAGGTCATCGCGCTGATCGCCATGGTGTTTTTCGCCGTCGCCCGGGAAGGACTGGAAACCGTGTTCTTCCTGCTCGCCGTGTTCCAGCAGAGCGAAGGCCCGGGCGCGCCGATCGGTGCCCTGCTCGGCCTGATCCTGGCCATCGTCGTCGGTTTCCTGATCTACAGCGGCAGCATGCGCCTGAATCTGTCGGCGTTCTTCCGCTGGACCGGGCTGTTCATCCTCGTGGTCGCTGCCGGGATCCTCTCCAACTCGGTGCAGGCACTGCATGAGGCCGGGGTGTGGAACCACCTGCAAACCGTGCTCTTCGACTTCAGCGCGACGCTGCCGATGGACGGCCCGCTGGGCTCGGTGCTGGCCGGCATGTTCGGTTATCAGGATGCCCCGACCGTCAGCACCCTCGGTGCATACCTGATCTACCTGGTGGTGGCGCTGGTGATGTTCTTCTATCCGGCCTCCGCCCCTGCGCCCAAAGCCGCCGCTTCGAATTCCGCTTCCAGCCAATAAGGGCCTCCATGTCAAAGCCTAATATTCCTCAGGCCTCCCCTCCCCGCGCCTTGCGCTGGGCGGTGGCCGGTTCCGTGGTCGTGATGATCGCCGCCGGTGGCCTGTTCTACTACGCCTCGAAAATGGCTGCGGCCAAGCGTCAGCACAACCATGACGAAGTGGTGGTCAACATCCACCCCGGCAGTTGCGAGCCCAACGAGCTGAGCGTGCCGGCCGGCCGTGCCAGTTTCCGCATCGTCAACCGCTCCGATCGGGCAGTGGAATGGGAAATCCTCGACGGCGTGCTGGTGATCGAAGAGCGCGAAAACATCGCTCCGGGCCTTAGCCAGGTGATCAACGCCAACCTGCAACCCGGCGATTACGCCATCACCTGCGGCCTGCTGAGCAACCCGCGCGGCGTGCTGCATGTGACGCCGACCGCAGCCTCCGATGCCGCCGCCAAGGCCAAGCCGTCGATGGTCGCTTTCGTCGGGCCGCTGTCGGAATTCCGTGTCTATCTGGCCACCCAGAGCAGCGCGCTGATCAGAGCCGTCACGGCGCTCAATCAAGCGATCACCAGCGGCGATCTGGCCCAGGCTCAGGCGGCGTACTTGCCGGCCCGCGCGGCGTATCAGCGTCTGGCTCCGGCCGCACAACGCCTGGCCGAGCTGGACAACAGCATCAACGCCCGCGCCGATTACTTCGAGAAACGCGAGCAGGATCCGGCCTTCGTCGGCTTCCACCGCATCGAGTACGCATTGTTCCAGCAACGCAGCCTCGACGGTCTGTCGCCGGTTGCCGAGCGCCTGTTGGGCGACGTCACCACGCTGAAACAACAGTTGCTGGCCCAGTCGCTGCCACCGGAGCAACTGGTGGAAATCCTCGTGCGCAACCTCAACACCCTGGCCGACGTGCGCGCCGCCAGCGGCGAAGAGGAACGCTACAGCCACGGCGACCTCAACGGTTTTGCAGCGAATCTGGAGACCGCGCACAAAGTCGTCGAACTGCTGCGCCCGATGCTGAGCAAATCCGCCGCCGACCTGCTGCCGAAAATCGACAGCGCGCTGACTGATTTCGATACCACTCTGAACGGCTTCAAGGTCAAGGATGGCTACGCCAGTTACGACACCGTCAACGGTGAGCAACGCAAGCAGATCGCCGACAAGGCCAAGGCTCTGGCCGACGCCCTCGACGCCATTGATCCCGCCCTCGGCCTCTCCGGCCTGTAAGTAGAAGACGACTACCGATGAACGATTCCGAACACTTCAACCTGCAACGTCGCCGCGTACTGATGGGCATGGGCGCCGCCGGTGTCGCACTGGCCGGCACCGCCCTGAGCTGCCCGGCAATGGCCGCCGCCCCTGCGCAAGTCACCGAAGCGCCGAGCAGTGACAAGACCCAGGATCACCACGACTTTCATGGCGCGCACCAGACCGGCATCGTTACCCCGCGTCCGGCGTCCGGCATGCTGGTGTCGTTCGATGTGCTGGCCAGCGACCGCGAAGACCTCGAACGTCTGTTCCGCACCCTCAACGAGCGCATCGCGTTCCTGATGAAGGGCGGCCCGGTGGCGCAGATCGACCCGAAATTGCCGCCACCGGATTCCGGCATCCTCGGCCCGGTGGTCACACCGGACAACCTGACCATCACCGTGTCGGTGGGCGAATCGCTGTTCGACGAGCGTTTCGGCCTCGCCTCTGCCAAGCCCAAGCGCCTGATCCGCATGGTCGGCTTCCCCAACGACGCGCTGGAAGCCGATTGCTGCCACGGCGACCTGAGCCTGCAGTTCTGCTCCAACACCGCCGACACCAACATCCACGCCCTGCGCGACATCGTGAAGAACCTGCCGGACCTGCTGCTGGTGCGCTGGAAACAGGAAGGCAGCGTGCCGCCGCAAGCCCCGGCGAAACCCGGTGTGCCAGCGCAATCGGCGCGTAACTTCCTCGGTTTCCGCGACGGTTCGGCCAACCCGGATTCCAACGACGGCAAAGCCATGGACCGCATCGTCTGGGTGCAACCGGGCAGCGACGAGCCGGCCTGGGCCGTTCACGGCAGTTATCAGGCCGTGCGGATCATCCGCAACTTCGTCGAACGCTGGGATCGCACGCCGTTGCAGGAGCAGGAAAGCATCATCGGCCGAGTCAAAACCACCGGCGCGCCGATGGGCGCCAGCCATGAGACCGAAGTCCCTGATTACAGCAAGGACCCGGAAGGCAAGCTGACCAAGCTCGACGCGCACATTCGCCTGGCCAACCCGCGCACCACCGCGAGCCAGGCCAACCTGATCCTGCGCCGCCCCTTCAACTATTCCAACGGTGTGAACAAGAACGGCCAACTCGACATGGGCCTGCTGTTCATCTGCTACCAGGCCGATCTGGAAAAAGGCTTCATCACCGTGCAGACCCGCCTCAATGGCGAGCCGCTGGAGGAATACCTCAAGCCGGTCGGCGGCGGTTACTTCTTCACCCTGCCGGGTGTTACGGGCGACAAGGATTTCATCGGTCGCTCGTTGCTCAACGCTACCCAACCAAAAACAACTGCATAGCATTCAACAGGAGCCGCCCCCATGAAAAAGACGCCCATCGCGTTATTGCTGACCCTCGGTCTACTCAACACCCCGCTGTCGGCGTTCGCGGCGACCGCACCGCTGGATCTGGTCGGGCCGGTTTCGGACTACAAGATCTACGTCACCGAGCAACTGGACCAACTGGGCACCCACACCAAGCAATTCACCGATGCCGTGAAAAAGGGTGACCTGGCTACCGCGCAGAAGCTCTATGCACCGACCCGCGTCTACTACGAGTCGATCGAGCCGATTGCCGAGCTGTTCAGTGACCTCGATGCATCCATCGACTCCCGCGTCGATGACCACGAAAAGGGTGTGAAGGCTGAAGACTTCACCGGTTTCCACCGCCTCGAGTACTCGCTGTTCTCGGAGAAGAGCACCCAGGGCCTGAACGATCTGGCCGACAAACTGGATAAAGACGTCCAGGACCTGCAGACCCGCGTCGCCGGCCTGACCTTCCCGCCCGAGAAAGTCGTGGGCGGCGCTGCCGCACTGCTGGAAGAAGTCGCTGCCACCAAGATCTCCGGAGAAGAAGACCGTTACAGCCACACCGACCTCTATGACTTCCAGGGCAACATCGACGGCGCGAAGAAAATCGTCGACCTGTTCCGTCCGCAGATCGAGAAACAGGACAAAGCCTTCGTTGCCAAAGTCGACAAGAACTTCGCCACCGTGGACAAGATCCTGGCCAAGTACAAGACCAAGGACGGCGGCTTCGAGACCTATGACAAAGTGAAGGAAAACGACCGCAAGGCGCTGGTGGGCCCGGTCAATACCCTGGCGGAAGACCTGTCGACCTTGCGTGGCAAGCTCGGTCTGAACTGAGTTCTGCGCATAAAAAAATCCCCCGGACGCGTCCTGCGTTCGGGGGATTTTCGTTTTCCGGTCTTACAGAATCCGGTACAGCAACCGCTCGACCCTCACCCGGCTCACGCGTTTGAGGAATTTGGCCACCCCGCTCGGATAATCCGGCAAGGCTTCCAGATCCTGGAATCGTGCGATTCGCTGGGTGTGTTCGAAGATGTTTTCCAGCTCCAGACGCCGAGGCTCCAGCCACTCGCCTTTCGGGTCATCGATCAACAGCGCATTTTCCAGATCGAGACGAAACGCCCGCGGATTGAGGTTGTTGCCGGTCAGCAAGGTGTAGCGCTGATCGATCCACATCCCCTTGAGGTGATAGCTGTTGTCGCCCTCACGCCACAGATGCAGGTTCAACTGACCGCTGTCGATGTTGCGCTGATGGCGCTTGGCGAAACGGCGCAGGCTGATCTCGTAGAGATACGGCAGCGCGGCGATCACCTTGAACGGCTCGGTCGGCGGAATGTAGAAGTCGTTGGCGGTCTTGTCGCCGACCACGATGTCGATCTTCACGCCGCGAGCCAGCGCCCGGTTGATCTCGCGGATCACTCCCAGTGGCAGGTTGAAGTACGGCGTGCAGATGGTCAGTTGCTTCTGGGCGCTGGCGATCAGCTCCAGAATCACTCGGTTCAGCGGGTTGTTCTTGCCCACACCGAGCAACGGGCTGACGGACAGGCCGGTATGCGCCGTGCTGCCGGCGCTGGTGTCGTACGTCGCGTATTTGAGGCGGCTGCGCAGGTCGCCGATGTCGTTGCGCAGGCTGCGGGTGGTCGGCAGGTTCGGCAAGTCGAGGCGATGCACCGCTTTCGATTCGATCAGGCCGTGCTTGACCAGATGGTGCATCGAATCCGCCAGTTCCCGGCTCTGCAGCACGTGATAACGGTCGAAGCGGTACTTGTCGAACTTGTGCAGATAGACGTTGTTCAGGCTCGCACCGCTGTAGACCACGCAATCGTCGATCACGAAGCCTTTGAGGTGCAGCACGCCGAACAGCTCACGAGTCTGCACCGGCACGCCGTAGACCGGCACCACGCTCTGGTGGGTGCGAGTCATTTCCTGATACCAGGCCGAGTTACCTGGCTGCTTGCCGGCACCGATCAAGCCGCGCTGGGCGCGCAACCAGTCGACGACCACAACGATTTCAAGCTCGGGACGCTTGAGTTTGGCGGCGTGCAAGGCATCGAGGATTTCCTGACCGGCTTCGTCATTTTGCAGATAGAGCGCGACGAGGTAGATGCGCTGGGTCGCCTGGGCGATTTTCTCCAGCAGGCAACGACGGAACTCGGCGGCGCCGGACAGAATGGTCACGGCCTCGGCGGTCAGCGGAAAGCTGCGCAACTTGGGCAGCAGAGAGCGTTTGAAAAGCAACGGCATAGGGCTCGCAATGGGTCGAATCCGAAGAACCCGAGAGCTTACACCATCAACTCCTTCGGGTCTTCCCGCCTGATTGATCGTTCCCACGCTCTGCGTGGGAATGCAGCCCGGGACGCTCCGCGTCCCTTCCAGAGCTGGAACGCGGAGCGTCCCTTGAGGCATTCCCACGCAGAGCGTGGGAACGATAAATAAAAAACATTTGACCAAGGAGAACGATCGTTCTACTGTTCGCTACATGAACGAAATCACCAGCAACGACACGACCCGCGACATCATTCTGGATGTCACCGAAAAGTTGATCTACAAAAGTGGCATCGCCGCCACCGGGATGGATCTTCTGGTGAAAACCGCCGGTGTCTCCAGAAAGAGTATCTACCGCTACTTCGCCAACAAGGAGGAGCTGACCGTCGCCGCCCTGCAGCGCCGCGACGTGCGCTGGATGCACTGGTACAGAAGCGCCGTCGATCAGGCCGAAACCCCGGCCGATCGCCTGCTCAACCTGTTTACCGTGCTCAAGGGCTGGTTCGCCTCGGAAGGCTTCCGGGGCTGCGCCTTCATCAATACCAGTGGCGAAACCGGCGATCCGCAGGATCCGGTGCGCCTGGTCGCCAAAGACCACAAACAAAAGCTGCTCGACTACGTGTGCGAGCTGTGTACCGAACATGGTGCCGAGGACCCGCAACTGCTGGCCAAACAGTTGCTGATCCTGATTGACGGCGCCATTACCGTAGCGCTTGTGATGGGTGATCACAGTGCCGCCGATAATGCGCAATGCATGGCGCGAAAGTTATTGGACCTGTAAAGCCTCAATAAGCGACAAGTTGTTCAATCGTTAATTTGATCGGGAGACAAACATGTCTACTGCAGCCGAAGTGCGTCCGCCATTGCCACCCTTCAACCGTGAATCGGCCATTGAAAAAGTTCGCTTGGCCGAAGATGGCTGGAATTCCCGCGACCCGCACCGCGTATCGCTGGCTTATACCCTCGACACAAAGTGGCGCAACCGCGCCGAATTCGCCAACAACCGCGAAGAAGCAAAAGGCTTCCTGACCCGCAAATGGGCCAAGGAACTGGATTACCGCCTGATCAAGGAGCTCTGGGCGTATTCCGACACCCGCATCGCCGTGCGCTACGCCTACGAATGGCACGACGACTCGGGCAACTGGTTCCGCTCCTACGGCAACGAGAACTGGGAATTCGACGAGCACGGCCTGATGTTCCAGCGTTATGCCTGCATCAACGATATGCCGATCAAGGAAAGCGAGCGCAAGTTCCACTGGCCGCTGGGCCGACGCCCGGATGATCATCCGGGGCTGTCCGAGCTGGGTCTGTAATTAAGCCGTCGATCCTTCCTGCAGATTGTGCAGGAAGGGTCTTCAGGCCACTTCGGCGCTGTGCTTCAGCGTTGCTTTGGCTTCCAACTCCCGCACCAACGGCAACACTCGCTTGCCGAAATACTCCACCTCTTCCTGAAAGTGCAGGAACCCCGCCAATACCAGGTCCACTCCCACCGCTTTCAACGCCACGATCCGCTCGGCAATCTGCTGAGGCGTGCCGATCAGATTGGTCTTGAAGCCATCGTTGTACTGCACCAGATCTTCAAACGTCGATTTCGCCCAGTTGCCCTCGCCCTCCGGCGACGCCCTGCCCGCCTGTTTCGCCGCATCACCAAAGGCATTCACCGCTTCCGGGTCAGCCTGATCGATGATCTGCGCCAACACCGCTTTGGCTTCTTCTTCGGTATCCCGGGCAATGACAAACGCGTTCACCCCGATTTTGACTGAATGATGGTTCGCTGCCGCTTTGGCGCGAATGTCATCGACCTGGGCCTTGATGCCTTCGACGCTGTTGCCGTTGGTGAAATACCAGTCCGACACCCGTGCCGCCATGTCCCGCGCCGCACGGGAGCTGCCGCCCTGAAAGATTTCCGGCCGGCCCAGCGGTTTAGGCTTGAGGCTGTAGTTGTCGAAACGATAGAAATCGCCACGGAAGGTGAAGTTGTCCAGGCTCCAGATCCCTCGCAATGAACGGATGAACTCTTCCGAGCGACGATAGCGCTCGTCGTGCTCCAGCCAGTGTTCGCCAATGGCCTGGAACTCACCCTTGAACCAGCCGCTGACGATGTTCACCGCGATCCGGCCGTTGGTGAGTTGATCGATGGTCGCCAACTGTTTGGCCGCCAGCGCCGGTTGCCACGGGCCGGGCAGAATGGCGGCAATGACTTTGAGCTTGCTGGTGGCGGCGAGCAGCGCGTGGCTGAACGCCACCGATTCATGCTGGAACTCGGCGCCGTAGCCGGCGGTGAAGCGGATTTGCGTCAAGGCGTATTCGAAGCCCGCCGCCTCGGCCAGTTGCGCCAACTTGCGGTTGTAGTCGATGCCCCAGTCGGTGCGTTGTTCGATCTTGCTGACCACCAGCCCACCGCTGACGTTCGGCACCCAGTAGGCAAATTTCACGGCTTGCTGACTCATTGGCGTGTCCTCGGGACAGTTGATGAAGGTGAGAGAGGTAGAGCAGCAAGCGTGCCAGCCTCGATAGCCCGGTTTTATTGAGGCTTCAGGTGATCGGGATGCATGACGGGAGGGTGATTTGTTGTGTGCGTGTTGGCTGGGCAACAGTTGAACAGTCGGTGCCCGGGCCTTATGGGTCGCCGCAACACTTGGAAATGAGTAACATGACTGCCCTCCCCGCAGCCCAGCTCTGCAACCTGCCGAATAAGCCGATTCCATGCCTTTCGAACTCAGCGTTGACCTCACTACCCTGGCCGTTCTGGCCCTTGTCGCTTTCATTGCCGGATTCATCGACGCCATCGCCGGCGGTGGCGGTCTGTTGACCACACCTGCATTGCTCACCGCCGGTCTGCCGCCGCACCTGGTGCTGGGCACCAACAAGTTGAGTTCGACCTTCGGCTCGGCCACCGCCAGCTTCACCTTCTACCGGCGCAAGCTGTTTCACCCAAGGCAGTGGATGCACGCCATCGTCGGCACGCTGGTCGGCGCGCTGACCGGTGCCATCGTCGCCCACTATCTGCCGGCGGAATGGCTGAACAAGATGCTGCCGGTAATCGTGTTCGCCTGTGGCCTGTACCTGTTGTTTGGCGGCACGCCGAAGGCCCCGCTGGACAGCGATGCACCGATCAAGAAGAAGTGGCAATCGACCCAGGGCTTCAGCCTCGGTTTCTACGACGGCGTGGCCGGCCCCGGCACTGGCGCCTTCTGGACTGTCAGCAGCCTGCTGCTGTACCCGATCGATCTGGTCAAGGCCAGCGGCGTGGCGCGCAGCATGAACTTCGTCAGCAACATTGCGGCGCTGTCGGTGTTCGTGTTTTCCGGGCAGGTGGACTGGATCATCGGCCTGAGCATGGGCCTGTCGGTGATGGTCGGCGCGTTCTTCGGGGCGCGCACCGCGATCAGCGGCGGCGCCAAGTTCATTCGTCCGGTGTTCATCACCGTGGTGCTGGGGTTGACCGTGCGTCTAGCCTGGCAACACTGGTTCAGCGTGGCCTAAGCGCCGCGCCACGTAGACGTCGATCAGGTAACGGGCAATCGATTTGGACGCCGGCAACGGCGGCAAATCGTGCACGTTGAACCACTGGGCGTCCTCGATCTCGTCTTCCTGACAGACAATTTCGCCGCCGGCGTATTCGGCATGGAAACCCAGCATCATCGAGTGCGGGAACGGCCAGCACTGGCTGCCCAGGTACTGGATGTTCTTCACTTCGATGCTGACTTCCTCTCGCACTTCGCGAATCAGGCAATCCTCGGCTGACTCCCCAGGCTCCGCAAACCCCGCCAGCGTGCTGTAGACCCCGGTGACGAAACGCGGCGAACGCGCCAGGAGCACTTCATCGCCACGAGTCACCAGCACGATCATGCTCGGCGAAATACGCGGATAACTGCGCAGATCGCACGGTTGGCAATACATCGCCCGCTCCCGTGGCACTTGAGTCATGGCCTGACCGCAGTTTCCGCAGAAACGGTGTTCACGGGCCCACGTCCCGATCTGCGCCGCATAACCCAACACTTTGTAGATCGTGTGATCGCCGTCGAGCATGAACGCCCGCAAGCCTTTCCAGTTGCAGCCCGGCACCTCGCTGGTGCTGCGCAGTTCCAGCAGGTAGACCGGCTCGCCATCGAGATGGCCGATGCCATGCTCGGCGAGGATCGACAAGTCCTGACGCTTGAGCCATTCCCGGGGGAACAGCGCGCCGTTGTCATCGAACAGAAAACCCTCGGGGCTGCGCGCGACGGCCCAGCCGCCGGGTTGATCGGTGTCCAGTACTGCGGTGGTCCAGCGAGATGTCATGGTTTCTCAATCCAGAAATTCGGGTTTCTGTTTGCTCATATGGGCGGCCATGGCCACGCGCAAGTCGGTGGATTGCAACATGGCGGCGTTCCAGGTGGCAACGTACTCCAGACCATCGTCGATACGGTGGTCGCGCATATAGCTGATCATTTCCTTGGTGCCGGTGACCGCGATCGGCGACTTGCCGGCGATGTCCCGGGCAATGTCCATCACACCTTCGATCAGGCTGTCCTTGTCGCTGTAAACGCGGTTGACCAGCCCGATGCTGCGCGCTTCGTCGGCGCCAAAGGTGCGACCGGTGTAAGCCAGCTCACGCAGCATGCCGTCACCGATGATCCGTGGCAACCGTTGCAAAGTGCCTACGTCAGCCGCCATACCGATATCGATTTCTTTAATAGAGAATTGCGCGTCTTCGGCAGCGTAGCGCATGTCGCAGGCCGCGATCAGGTCGATGGCACCGCCCAGGCAATAACCCTGGATCGCCGCGAGCACCGGCTTGCGGCAATTGTCGACGGCATTGAACGAGGCTTGCAGGGTCAGGATCTTTTTGCGCAGCAGGCGCGCGTTGCGGCCGACGTCCTTGCCCAGCTCATTGGCCACGCCGGCCAGCATCATCAGGTCGATGCCCGAGGAAAAGTGTTTGCCGGCACCGCTGAGCACCACCACCCGCACTTCGTCGGTGTCGTCGATCCACTGGAACACCTCGACGATTTCGCTCCAGAACGCGGCGTTCATCGAGTTGATCTTTTCCGGACGGTTGATCTGCACATGGGCGATGTTGTCGGCCAGTTCGACGCTGAAGGCGGTGTATTGAGTCATGGCAGAAATCCTTTACCGGTCTGAAAATGAGGCCTGAACTATATCAAGGCCTCAGAACGGCGGTTCGGCCAAATGCAGGACTCTAGCCGCCCTTCACCGCCACGAACGCGGCAGTCTCGTAAGGCACGGTCATCACATCCCTGCCCCGCAGCTCGGGATCGGACGCGACCAGCGCCCGCAGCTGCTCATCGATCCGGGCTCGCTCTGCATCCGGCAGCGCCGCGATGAAACTGGTGGAACGCACCCGGTTGAAAATCACATCCTCCGGCGAGCCCGTATGACCATGGTGAAAATGCTGAGCCTGCAACGGCCCGAACGCCGGGTGCGGAAACACCTTGCGCCAGGCGCCGGTGTAGTAACGCGGCGTGTCGCCTTCCTGAGCGTTGACGATGGCATCGAGCTTCGGTACCCAGCCGACCTTGGTGTCGCGCAGGTTCCAGATCAGCCCGAGCTTGCCGCCGGGCTTGAGCACCCGGGCGATTTCGTCCAGTGCCTCGGTGCTGGCGAACCAGTGAAAGGCCTGGGCGCAGACCACGGCGTCCACCGAGGCATCGGGCAATGGCAAATCGGTCGCCATGGCGCTGACGGCCAGCACTTCCGGCCAGTTGGCAGACAGTTTTTCCAGCATCTGCGCCACCGGCTCCACGGCAATCACCTGGGCTCCGGTCGCCACCAGCCGTCCGGTGAACTTGCCGGTGCCGGCGCCGAGGTCGATAACAGTCTTGTGGCCATCCAGGTCCAGTGTTGTCGTCAGCCATTCGGTGACCGCCGGCGGATAGTCCGGCCGGCCTTTGATGTACGTGTCGGCGGCGGTCTTGTAACCGGCGGCAGCCGAGTGGTGAACCTGATCTTTCATGGCGCGACTCCCAATGTGGAACGGCGGATCGACGACAGACGTCAGGAGCATAGCGCTCGGGTTTGCGCTTTCCTTGAATGGCACCTGACAAAGCAATGAATAAAACTTCACCTTGCGGTGTTCAACGTGAAACATGACCCACTATGGAGCCTTGCCCATGACTTTCCGTTCCGTTATGTTCGCCGCCCCGTTGCTGATGGCCGCGATGTTGTCCAGCCCTTTGGCCCTGGCCCACGGTGATGAAGACGAGCCGGTGCAGAAACCCAACTGCCCGAAAGGCCAGGTGCTCGATAGCAAGACGCAGAAATGCGTCAGACAGACCAGCAGCCTGGTGCCGGACGCCGACCGCACCGACTACGCCTATCGTCTGGCCAAGGACGGTCGATATGAAGAAGCCCTTGCCTTGCTCGACACCCTGAAACAACCGAACACCGCCAAGGCCCTCAACTATCGCGGTTACGCCACGCGCAAGCTGGGCCGAACCGACGAAGGCATCGGTTATTACCTGCAATCGGTCAAGCTTGATCCGCAGTACGCGCAAGTCCGCGAATACCTGGGCGAGGCCTATGTCATCAAGGGTCGCGTCGATCTGGCGCAGGAACAGTTGCAGCATATCCAGAAGATTTGCGGCACAACCTGCGAGGAATACCGGGACCTGGCCGAAGCCATCAACGATTCATCGAAAACCTGACACGACACGCGGAGGCGAACATTTTCAGCGATCAGGCATTCAGAGCCGAACTCGGACAACACCTGGCGCGCCTGTGGCGCTACGGCTTGCTGCTGTCGCGCAATCGGCACGTGGCCGAGGATCTGGTGCAAGCCACTTGCGTGCGAGCGCTTGAACGTTCAGGCCAGTACGTGGCCGGCACGCGCATGGATCGCTGGCTGCTGAGCATTCTGCATTCGATCTGGCTCAATGAAGTGCGCGCCCGCCGGGTGCGCCAGGGCCAGGGTGTGGTGGACGCCGACAGCCAACTGACGTTCGACGGCGAATACGCTGCGCAGACTCACGTGATGGCGGCGCAGGTGATCCGCCGCGTCGATGCGCTGCCGGAAACCCAGCGCGAAACGGTGTATCTCGCCTACGTCGAAGGCCTGTCCTATCGCGAAGTCGCCGAGATCCTGCAAGTGCCGATCGGCACGGTCATGAGTCGCCTCGCCACCGCACGCCTTAAACTGGCCGAATACCCGCCGCTGCAAGCGGTACCGAACACCCCCGCAGGAGACCGGCAATGAATACGCCTTCGGACGAGCAACTGGTGGCGTATCTGGACGATGAACTGGACCGCGAACAACGCAGCCAGCTCGACAGCCTCATCGCCGACGATCCGCTGCTTAATCTTCGGGTGCAGTGGCTGAGCCGCAGCAACCTGCCCTATCGCGACGCCTACAATGAACTGGCCCGACAGGCACCGCTTGATCGCCTGCAAGCGCGACTGGATGCCGCGCCCTCCCCGCAGCGGCCCGGTTTCAGCCGGCGCTGGTTTATCGGCGCGGCGGCAGCGGGCATGGTGCTCGCGGGAGTCGCGGCCGACCGTCTGTTCCTTGGCTGGCAAGCGCAACAATCGCACAACTGGCGCGAGCTGGTGGGCGATTACATGGCGCTGTACGTACCGCAAACCCTTGAACATCTGGCCACCGACGAAGCCTCTGAGCTGGCGCAGTTACGAACTGTCGATGCGCGGCTGGGCCTGAGCCTGTCGCCGGCGAAACTGAAACTGCCCGGTGCACAATTCAAACGTGCGCAACTGCTTGAGTATGACGGTGTGCCGATTGCACAGATGACCTGGCTCGACGCCACCCATGGCCCGCTGGCACTGTGCGTCACGCGCTCCAACAGCGGCAGCCAGCCGCTGGCCCATGAACGCCGGCACGGGATGAACGTGGTGTACTGGACCGAACGCGAACACGCGTGGATGCTGATCGGGCATAACCCGGCCACCGAGCTGGAAGGTCTGGCAAAAATGTTTAAAGAGCGGCTGAGCACATGAGCCAGCCAGTCACTATGCTTGGCGAGTGATTATCCAGGGAGGAACCCTTACATGGCGATTTCACCGCGTACTGCATTGCTGGTCATCGACGTCCAGAACGACTTCACTCCCGGCGGCCAACTGGCCGTGCCCGAGGGTGACCAGATCGTCCTGCTGATCAACCGTCTCGCCGAGCAGTTCAAGCAAGTGGTCATTGCTCAGGACTGGCACCCGGCGGGTCATGCTTCATTTGCGTCAAGCCATCCCGGCCGTCAGCCCTACGACGTGATTCAACTGCCGTACGGCGAACAGACACTCTGGCCGGATCACTGCATTCAGGGCACACACGGTGCCGAGTTTCACTCGGGTCTCAACCTGCCCCACGCGCAACTGATCATCCGCAAGGGCTGCAACCCGGACATCGACAGTTATTCGGCGTTTCTGGAAGCGGACCGTGCCACCACCACAGGACTGGCGGGTTATCTCAAGGAGCGCGGTGTCGACACGGTGTACATGGTCGGGCTGGCGCTGGATTTCTGCGTGATGTTCTCCGCGCTGGATGCGCGGGCGGCGGGGTTCAATACGTTTGTGGTGCTGGACGCCTGTCGGGCGATCGATATGAATGGATCACTGGCGTCGGCGATCGAGCGGATGCAGGTGGCCGGGGTCGGGTTGATTCAATCCACTGAATTGCTCTGATCACCGATCGCTCCCGCGCCATGCGCGGGAGCGATCGAATCAAACCGGGGTCGGCAACCAAAGCCTGAACCGCGCTCCGCCCAACGGCGAACCTTCCACGGTCAACGTCCCACCCTGCGCTTCCAGCGCCCGACGGCTGATCGCCAGTCCCAGGCCAAACCCGCCGGTCGCTCGGTCGCGGCTGCGATCCAGTCGATAGAACGGTTCGAAAATCCGCTCCCGCTCGTCTTCCGGGATACCGATGCCATCGTCATCCACCCAGATCTCACAGCCTTTCGGGCAGACCTGAACACCGATCTGAATACGTTTTTCGCAGTAACGCATGGCGTTGCGCAACAGGTTCTGAATCGCGCGGGCCGTCAGGCGCGGGTCGAGGGAGAAGCGTTCCAGCTGATTGTGCAGCAGCACGTCGATGACGATTTCCGGGGACTCCAGCTCTTCGTCGACGCTGCCCAGAATACTGTCGATGAACTCGTCCAGCGCCACCTCGACCTGTTCCGGCAGACGCGCCGGGTTTTGCAGGCGGCTGTAGGACAGCAACTCCAGCACCAGTTCATCGAGTTCACGAATGTGCGCGACCAGACCTTGCAGGCGTTCGCGGCTGGCTTGCGGCAAATCATCGGATAACGCCAGCGCCAGGCCGAAGTCCAGACGGGTCAGCGGCGTACGCAATTCGTGAGACACCGCGTTGAGCAAATCACGCTGCTGGTTGAGCAGGTTTTCGATGTCGCCGGCCATGGTGTCGAACACCGTGGCCAGGCTGCCGATGTTCGAGCTCGAGCCGATTTGCGTACGCTCGCTCAAGTGGCCTTTACCGAAGCGTTCGGCGGTGCCCTTCAGGCGTTCAAGATCACGCCAGTGCGGCCGCAGCCACAGCAACAGGCACGCCAGCAAGCTCGCGCCGATCAGGACGTTGATGCTCCAGTACAGCAAGTTCACGTCCATTGGGTCCGGCGGCACCACCATTTGCACGGCCACCTGGTCGTTCAGCGGCGTCACCGCCAGCGTGCGCCAGCCCCAGTCGCCGATGCGCACCACGTTTTCGCCACGACGCAGGCGTTCCTGCTCGATCGGGGTGAAATCGGCGTTATCGATGCGGGCGAGGACGATGTGCAGCGGCTGGAAATCCTTGTCCATCGCAGCGGCGACCGCCGGCCACTGATCCTGCGGCACCGCGCGAAACTGCTTGGTGATCAGCGATTGCAGGCCACGGGAATAATCGAGGTTGTAGGTGACGAACCGATCCCTGAACGCCATCACCACCAGATCCGGCACCAGATAGATCGCCGCGCTGTAGGAAACGATCGTCACCAGATAGAGGCGAAACAGGATTCTGAACATCGACTCAGCATTCCCACTCGGAACGGCTGAACAGATAACCCTTGCCCCACACGGTCTTGATCTTGCGCGCTTCGCCCGCGTGGTCGTCGAACTTGCGCCGCAGTTTGGAAATCGCCACATCCACCGAGCGGTCGGTGCCGTTGAACTCTATGCCGCGCAGGCGTTGCAGGATCTGGTCGCGGCTCAGCACTTCACCGGCGTGACGGGCCAGCACCACCAGCAGGTTGTATTCGCCGCTGGACAGCTCGACCGGTTGTTCGCGCCAGGTCACAGTGCGCTCCGACAGGTCGATGCACAGGTTGCCCATCAGGATGCGGTCGTTGGCGGTCATCGGTTCGCCAAGGCTGCTGCGGCGCAGCAAGGTGCGTACCCGCGCCAGCAAAACCCTTGGCTCACAGGGCTTGGTGACGTAATCGTCGGCACCCATTTCCAGGCCCAGTACCTGATCGTGGCTGTCGTCGCGGGCCGTGAGCATCAGGATCGGCAGCGTTGCCGAGTCGGCGCGCAGCAATCGACAGACCTGCAAACCGTCGAGGCCCGGCAGCATCAGATCGAGAATCACCAGGTCCGGCGGATTGAGCCGCGCCCGTTCGCGCACATGGTCGCCACGACCGATCACGCTGACGGAGTAACCGTTGCGTTCCAGGTAGCTGGAAATCAGTTCGGCGAGGGCGGTGTCGTCTTCGACCAGGAGGATGTTGGGCATTGATGATCCAGAAAGTGCTGTGGCGACTGGCAGGGGCTCTTCGCGGGCTTGCCCGCGAAGGCTGCATATCTGTCGCAATAAATTTCAAGGCGTAAAGGATATACGCCCTCACTCGTCCCTGAGCAAAACCCTTACACAATTTCACACAGCACCTACAAAGCTTCACCGCTACCTTCGGTGCCTGGCCGTAGGATGCGCACATCAATATTGGGGGTTGTACATGTCGAAGAATCTGCTGGCCGGGCTCGGCCTGATCGCATTGGCGCTGACGCTGAGTGC
The DNA here is from genome assembly GCF_058801265.1 of Pseudomonas sp. GW822-FHT03F08. Taxonomy (NCBI): domain Bacteria; kingdom Pseudomonadati; phylum Pseudomonadota; class Gammaproteobacteria; order Pseudomonadales; family Pseudomonadaceae; genus Pseudomonas; species Pseudomonas sp. GW822-FHT03F08. Next base: position 636,290 of record NZ_JBXANC010000002.1, read on the forward strand.
CTGTGGTAAATCCTCAAGCACTGAGGAACAGGCGCCACCGGCCACCGTGCGGGTCGAAACTCTTGAGGCACGCCCCCTGTCGATCAGCAGCGAACTGAGCGGGCGCATTGCCGCGCCGCGCATTGCCGAAGTCCGCGCCCGGGTGGCCGGTGTCGTGCTGCAACGCACCTACCGCGAAGGCAGCGACGTGAAAAAGGGCGACGTGCTGTTCCGCATCGATCCGGCGCCATTCAAGGCTGACCTGGACAGCGCCGAAGCTGCCCTGCGCAAAGCCGAAGCCAATGCGTTCCAGGCAAAACTGCAGGAACAGCGCTACGCCCAGTTGATCGATGACAAGGCCATCAGCGCTCAGGACTACGACAACGCCCGCGCCAACGCCCGGCAGACCGCCGCCGACGTCGCCGCCAACAAGGCTGCCGTGGAACGAGCGAAGCTGAACCTCGGTTACGCCACCGTCACCGCGCCGATCTCCGGACGCGTCGGCCGTGCGCTGGTGACCGAAGGCGCACTGGTCGGCCAGAACGAAACCACGCCCATGGCGCTGATCCAGCAACTGAATCCGATCCACGCCGACCTCACCCAGTCGACCCGTGAATTGAATGAGCTGCGCCGTGCCTTCCGTTCCGGCCAGTTGCAACAGGTCGGCCAGGATCAGGTCAAGGCCACGCTGATCCAGGACGACGGCAGCCTCTATCCGCTGCCGGGCAAGTTGCTGTTCAGCGACATCACGGTCGATCCGGGCACCGGTCAGATTATTTTGCGCAGCGAGTTTCCCAACCCGGATCTCGATCTGTTGCCCGGCAGCTACGTTCGCGTGCGTCTTGAACAAGGCGTGATTCAGCACGGCCTCACCGTTCCCCAGCGCGCAGTACAACGTGACAGCGCCGGTGTAGCGCAGGTCCTGACCGTCGACGACCAGATGCGCGTGGCCCAGCAGCCAGTGCAGCTCGGCGCGGTGCAGAACGACCGCTGGATCGTCACCGGTGGCCTCAAGCCCGGCGACCGCATTGTCATCGAAGGCCTGCAGCACGCCCGTCCGGGCGAAGTGGTGCAGATCGACGACACCCCTCTTCCACTTGCCCAGACCTCTGGTCAGTAAGCAGGACGCTCTTCTATGCCGCAGTTCTTTATCGACCGCCCGGTGTTCGCCTGGGTCGTCGCGTTGTTCATCCTGTTGGCCGGCGTGCTGGCCATCCCGCAATTGCCGGTGGCGCAGTACCCCGACGTCGCGCCGCCGCAGATCGAAATCTATGCCGTGTACCCGGGCGCCTCGGCGCAGACCGTCGACGAGAGCGTGGTCAGCCTGATCGAAGAAGAGCTCAACGGCGCCGATCACCTGCTGTATTTCGAATCGCAAAGCAGCCTCGGCAGCGCTACGATCAAAGCCACGTTCCAGCCGGGCACCAACCCGGAACTGGCGCAGGTTGATGTGCAGAACCGCCTCAAGGTGGTCGAGTCGCGTCTGCCGCAAGCGGTCAACCAGCAAGGCTTGCAGGTGGAGAAAGTCTCCGCCGGTTTCCTGCTGCTGATCACCCTGACTTCCAGCGACGGCAAACTCGACGACGTAGCGCTCAGCGATTACCTGGCGCGCAACGTGATGAACGAGATCAAGCGCATCGACGGCGTCGGTAAAGCCCAGTTGTATGGCGCCGAACGGGCGATGCGGATCTGGGTTGATCCGCAGAAGCTGATCGGTTTCAACCTGACGCCGGCCGACGTCAACGCCGCCATCGTCGCGCAGAACGCTCAAGTATCGGCGGGCAGCATTGGCGATCTGCCAAACCCGAGCACCCAGGAAATCACCGCGACAATTCTGGTCAAGGGTCAATTGTCGACGCCGGAAGAATTTGCCGACATCGTGCTCAAGGCCAATCCGGACGGCTCCACCGTGCGCATCAAGGATGTGGCGCGGGTCGAGATCGGCAGCCAGGAATACCAGTTCGGCACCCGTCTGAACGGCAAGCCGTCCACCGCCGTCGGTGTGCAACTGGCGCCGGGCGCCAACGCCCTCAGCACCGCCACTTTGATCCGGGCGAAGATGGATGAACTGTCGCGCTACTTCCCGGCGGGCGTGGAATACAAGATCCCCTACGACACTTCGCCGTTCGTGAAGGTCTCGATCACCAAAGTGGTCTACACCCTCGGCGAGGCGATGCTGCTGGTGTTTGCGGTGATGTTCCTTTTCCTGCAGAACATCCGCTACACCCTGATCCCGACACTGGTGGTGCCGGTGGCGCTGATGGGCACCTTCGCGACGATGCTGGCGCTGGGTTTCTCGATCAACGTGCTGACCATGTTCGGCATGGTGTTGGCCATCGGCATTCTGGTGGACGACGCCATCGTGGTGGTGGAGAACGTCGAACGGATCATGGCCACTGAAGGTCTGTCACCGAAAGAAGCGACGCGCAAGGCAATGACCCAGATCACCGGGGCGATCATCGGCATCACGCTGGTGCTGGTGGCGGTGTTCATTCCGATGGCGTTCATGCAAGGTTCGGTGGGCGTCATTTACCGACAGTTCTCGCTGTCGATGGCCACTTCGATCCTGTTCTCGGCCTTCCTTGCCCTGACCTTGACCCCGGCACTGTGCGCAACGCTGCTCAAGCCGATCGCCAAGGGCGAACATCACGAGAAAACCGGGTTCTTCGGCTGGTTCAACCGCCGCTTCGAGCAACTGACCGATCGCTATCAGGGCTGGGTCGGTTACGCGCTGAAACGCACCGGTCGTTATCTGCTGATCTACGTTGTGTTGCTGGTGGGTCTGGGCCTGTGCTTCGCGCGCCTGCCCTCCTCGTTCCTGCCGGTCGAGGATCAGGGTTACACCATCACCGACATTCAACTGCCACCCGGTGCGAGCAAGAACCGCACGGTGCAGGTGGTCGAGCAGATCGAAGCGCACAACGCCGGCGAACCGGGTGTCGGCGACAGCACCGTGATCCTCGGCTTCAGTTTCTCCGGCAGCGGGCAGAACGCTGCGCTGGCGTTCACCACGCTCAAGGACTGGTCGCAGCGTGGTCACGACGACTCGGCCAGCTCGATTGCCGACCGCGCCAACATTGCCCTCAGCCAGATCAAGGACGCCGTGGCCTTCGCCGTGCTGCCGCCGCCCGTGGATGGTCTCGGTACGTCCAGCGGCTTCGAGTTTCGCTTGCAGGATCGCGGCGGCCTCGGCCATGCAACCTTGATGGAGGCGCGCACCCAGCTGCTGGCCGCCGCCGAGAAAAGCCCGATCCTGATGAACGTGCGTGAAAGCGCGCTGGCCGAAGCACCGCAAGTGCAGCTGGAAGTGGACCGCAAGCAGGCCAATGCCCTGGGAGTTTCGTTCGCTGACGTCGGCAACGTGCTGTCCACCGCCATCGGCTCCTCGTACGTCAACGACTTCCCCAATCAGGGGCGGATGCAACGCGTTGTCGTGCAGGCTGAAGGCGATCGCCGCAGTCAGGTCGATGACCTGCTGAGAATGCACGTGCGCAACGACGCCGGAAAAATGGTGCCGCTGTCGGCCTTCGTGAGAGCCACATGGACTCAAGGCCCGGCGCAGCTGACCCGCTACAACGGCTACCCGGCGATCTCGATTTCCGGCGAGCCGAAACCCGGCCACAGCACCGGCGAAGCCATGGCGGAAATCGAACGTCTGGTGGCCCAGGGGCCGAAAGGCCTGGGTCAGGAATGGACCGGCCTGTCGTTGCAGGAACGTTTGTCCGGCAGTCAGGCGCCGATTCTGCTCGGGTTGTCGCTGCTGATCGTGTTCCTGTGCCTGGCGGCGTTGTATGAGAGCTGGTCGATTCCGACTTCCGTGCTGCTCGTTGTGCCGCTCGGTGTACTCGGCGCGGTGCTGGCAGTGACCCTGCGCGGGATGCCCAACGATGTTTTCTTCAAGGTCGGCCTGATCACCATCATCGGCCTGTCGGCGAAGAACGCGATTCTGATCATCGAGTTTGCCAAGAGTCTGTATGACGAAGGTCACGATCTGATTGATGCCACGCTGCAAGCGGCACGTCTGCGGCTACGGCCGATTGTCATGACCTCGCTGGCGTTCATTCTGGGTGTGGTGCCGCTGGCGATTGCCACGGGCGCGAGTTCGGCAAGTCAGCAGGCGATTGGTACCGGGGTGATTGGCGGGATGATTACGGCCACTTTGGCGGTGATTTTTGTGCCGGTGTTTTTCGTTGTCGTGATCAAGCTTGTGCGCAGGTTTGCCAAGCCTGATTGATCGAGCGCTCCCGGCGCGGTGGCCACAGGTCGCCGCGCTGGGCTAAGGTGTCTGAACCACCCTGGCCCATCGAGTCCCCATGCGCTTCCTCGCCCGAACCCACCCTCGCCTCTCCGCCGCCGCCCTGTTCGGCCTTGCCGTCGGCCTGCTGGTACCCGCCGATTCCGTCATCAGTAAAATCCTCATCGGCTGGAATGCCGGGGTCTGGACTTATCTGGCGCTGATGCTCTGGCTTACTGCCCGATCCAAGGCGCCGGACGTCAAGCAGATCGCCGTCATCGAAGACGAAAACGCCGGGCTGGTGCTGTTCGTGGTGTGTATCGCGGCGCTGGCCAGCCTGGCGGCCATCACGATTGAACTGGCCGGCAGCAAGGACCTGGAAACCACCCGCAAACTGCTGCACTACGGCTTTACCGCACTGACGGTCATCGGCTCATGGCTGCTGATCGGGGTGATTTTCTGCGTCCACTACGCCCGGCTGTTTTACACCTGGGACGGCAAGGAACCGGCGCTGCGCTTTTCCGAAGGCCTGACGACGCCCAATTACTGGGACTTCCTGTACTTTTCGTTCACCATCGGCGTGGCGGTACAGACCGCTGATGTCGGGGTGGCGACGCGCGAGATACGCAAGATCGTGCTGGCACAGTCGCTGATCGGGTTTGTGTTCAACACCGCCATCCTCGGGTTTTCGATCAACATCGCAGCCGGGTTGTTCGGCTGACGTCCCCAATTCCCGACTGAGCGCCATTTGTCGGTGTCTTACGATTTTCTCCCGATCATTTACTTGACGATCGAATCGCTTCTGGTGTTTCCTGAAACCGGTTTCAGATCCTGATACAGCGATCTGACCTGACAAATCCAATAATAAGGTTTCAGACCGTGAACGATTTCTCCGCCGCCCAGCGCAGCCGCGTGACCATGCTCGACGTCGCCGAACACGCTGGCGTGTCCAAGGCTAGCGTCTCGCGTTTCATCGGCGATGACCGCGCCCTGCTCTCCGATGCCATCGCCCAGCGCATCGAGCAGGCGATTACCGAACTCGGCTATCGTCCCAATCAGATGGCCCGAGGCTTGAAGCGCGGCCGCACCCGCCTGATCGGCATGCTGGTGGCCGATATCCGCAACCCTTATTCGATTGCCGTGATGCACGGCGTGGAAACCGCTTGCCGGCGGCACGGCTACAGCCTGGTGGTGTGCAACACCGACCGCGATGACGAGCAGGAACGCCAGCACCTGGCGCTGCTGCGCTCGTACAACATCGAAGGGCTGATCGTGAACACTCTCGGTCATCACCGGGATGAACTGGATGAGTTGAAGCGGGAAATGCCGCTGGTGCTGGTGGATCGCAAGGTCGACGGGCTGGACAGCGACATGGTCGGGCTGAACAACCCGCAAGCCATCGAAATTGCACTTGAACACCTTCAGCAGCGCGGCTACCGCGATGTATTGCTGGTGACGGAACCCTATGACGGCACCAGTTCGCGGATCGAGCGGGTCAGCAGTTTTCAGCAACAGATTGGCCAGCGCCAACGCATGAACGGCGCAGTACTGGAAACCGGTTCGAGCCTTGCGAACGATGTTCAAACTTTTTTGAACACACCTGATTCGGGCCCGAAAGCCCTGTTCTGCGCCAATGGCGTGGCGGCGCTGGCTTGCACTCTGGCCTTGCGCGAGATTGGCTGCCGGCTGTTCGAGGATATCGGGCTGATCGCGCTGGATGATCTGGATTGGTATCCGCTGGTAGGCAGCGGGATCACCGCCCTCGCCCAGCCAACCGCCGAGATTGGGGCGCAGGCATTTGAATGCTTGCTCAAGCGTTTACGTGGGAATGATGAGGCGGCGCGAACCCTGGATTTTGCGCCGGTGCTGGTCGAGCGTGGTTCGACGCGCAGTAAGGCGGAATAAGGCCCTTCGGGGCCACCCATTTTTTTTGAACAAAAATGAAACCGGTTTCAGAGGTAGATAACAATGAATAAACCTGACGTTTCCATCAGTCTTTCCAGCTACGGCGCTGACCTCGTCCGACGCCATGGCCAGGCTTCGTTCATCGAAGTGCTGGCCGCTGCGGGCGCCAATCGCATCGAATGGCGCGAAGAGCTGCTGACCAACGAAGTCCCCGAACAGCTCGCCGCCGCAACACAAGCCGAAGGCCTGCAAAGCATCTACTCCTCGCCCACCGAACTGTGGCTGGCCGGCCAGTCGCGCCCCAATCCCGAACTCATCACCGCGCTGCAAAACGCCGAAGCGTTCGGTTCGAAGTGGCTGAAAGTGTCGCTGGGCTTCTTCACCGACAACAACGATCTGCAGACGCTGGCGCAAATCCTTGCGCAAAGTCCGGTGCAACTGCTGGTGGAGAACGATCAGACCTTGCATGGCGGTCGCATCGAACCGTTCCAGCGCTTCTTCGCCGCCGTCGAGCAACACAACCTGCCGATCAAAATGACCTTCGATATCGGCAACTGGCAGTGGCAAGACCAGTCCGCCAGCAGCGCCGCACGGTTGTTGGGCCGTCACGTCGGCTATGTGCATTGCAAAGCCGTGGCCCGCCGTGCCGACGGCAAACTGGTAGCGGTGCCTCCGGCCGCCACTGACCTGCATCTGTGGGAACAACTGCTGCGGCACATGGCCCAAGGCGTTATGCGCGCCGCCGAATACCCGTTGCAGGGCGATGACCTGGTGCAACTCACTACCGAACACGTCGCCGCCCTCGCCCGCCTCGGCCAGTCCCGCCTGGAGCCTGCTCATGTCTGAGATCGATATTCTGTCGTTCGGCGAAACCATGGCCATGTTTGTCGCCGAACAGAGCGGCGATCTGGCATTCGTCGACCGGTTTCACAAACGGATTGCCGGGGCCGACAGCAATGTGGCTATCGGCTTGTCTCGACTGGGTTTCAACGTTGCGTGGCTGAGCCGGGTCGGCGCCGATTCGCTGGGTCGCTTCGTGGTCGAAACCCTGCACGGAGAGGGTCTGGATTGCAGCCACGTTGAAGTCGATCCAGCACACCCGACCGGTTTCCAGCTCAAATCCCGCAACGATGACGGCAGCGATCCGACGGTCGAGTATTTCCGTCGAGGCTCGGCGGCCAGTCACCTGTCGCCGAAGTCGATCAACCCAACGCTGCTCGGCGCCCGGCATCTGCACGCCACCGGCATTCCACCGGCGCTGTCCGCATCGGCACGGGAAATGTCCCATGAACTGATGACCCGCATGCGCAACGCCGGGCGCAGCGTGTCGTTCGACCCGAACCTGCGCCCGAGCCTGTGGGCCAGCGAACGGGAGATGATCACCGAGATCAACCGCCTCGCCGCCCTCGCCCACTGGGTGTTGCCAGGGTTGAGCGAAGGTCGCTTGCTGACCGGGTTTGAGGACCCGGCGGACATTGCGGCGTTTTATCTCGATCAGGGTGCCGAAGCCGTGGCGATCAAGCTCGGGCCGCAGGGTGCGTATTACCGCACGCATCTGGATCAGGGGTTTGTCGCCGGTGTGCCGGTTGAAACCGTGGTCGATACGGTCGGCGCCGGGGATGGATTTGCGGTGGGGATGATCAGTGCCCTGCTGGAGCACCTGAGTTTTCCCGAAGCCGTCAGACGCGCCAACTGGATTGGCAGCCGGGCGGTGCAGAGCCGTGGCGACATGGAGGGTTTGCCGACGCGATCCGAACTCACCGCTGATCGTTCCCACGCTGCGGCGTGAGCACAGGCAACAACCAATCTATTGAACCTGCTGCGACAAAAACAACAAGCTCAGGAGCAAGACCATGAAAACCGCAACCCTCGCCACCCGCCGCTGGTGGTACATCATGCCGATCGTGTTCATCACCTACAGCCTGGCGTACCTCGACCGTGCCAATTACGGTTTCGCCGCCGCGTCCGGAATGGCTGCCGACCTGATGATCACTCCGGGCCTGTCCTCGCTGCTCGGCGCGCTGTTCTTCCTCGGTTACTTTTTCTTCCAGGTGCCAGGCGCGATCTACGCGCAAAAGCACAGCGTGAAGAAACTGATCTTCGTCAGCCTGATCCTCTGGGGCGGGCTCGCCACGCTGACCGGTGTGGTCTCCAACGCCTATTGGCTGATCGTCATCCGCTTCATGCTCGGCGTGGTCGAAGCGGCGGTGATGCCGGCGATGCTGGTCTACCTCTGCCACTGGTTCACCCGTGCCGAACGCTCACGGGCCAACACCTTCCTGATCCTCGGCAACCCGGTAACCATGCTGTGGATGTCGGTGGTTTCGGGGTATCTGGTGCAGCATTTCAGCTGGCGCTGGATGTTCATCATCGAAGGGTTGCCGGCGGTGCTTTGGGCATTCATCTGGTGGAAGCTCGCCGATGATCGTCCGGCTCAGGCCAAGTGGCTGAGCGACCGGGAAAAGCACGATCTGGAAAGCGCCCTCGCCGCCGAACAGGTCGGCATCAAAGCCGTGAAGAACTACGCCGAAGCCTTCCGTTCGCCGAAGGTGATCATCCTGGCGCTGCAATTTTTCTGCTGGAGCATTGGCGTTTACGGCTTCGTGCTGTGGCTGCCGTCGATCCTCAAGGCCGGTGCGCAGATGGACATGATCGAGGCCGGCTGGCTGTCGGCATTGCCGTATCTGGCGGCAGTGATCGGCATGCTGCTGGTGTCGTGGGGCTCGGACAAGCTGCAAAAGCGTAAACGTTTCGTCTGGCCGCCGCTGCTGATTGCCTCGGTGGCGTTCTATGGTTCCTACGCTTTGGGCGCGGAGCATTTCTGGTGGTCGTACACGCTGCTGGTGATCGCCGGCGCCTGTATGTACGCGCCTTACGGGCCGTTCTTTGCCATCGTCCCGGAGATCCTGCCAGCCAACGTTGCCGGTGGTGCCATGGCGCTGATCAACAGCATGGGCGCTCTCGGCTCGTTTGGCGGCTCGTATCTGGTCGGCTACCTGAACAGCTCCACCGGTTCGCCCGGCGCTTCGTATCTGTTGATGAGCGGCGCGTTGATGCTCTCGGTGGTGCTGACGATTTTTCTCAAGCCCGGCGCCAGCGACCGGGTGACGGCCAAGCGTGTCGCAACGCGCCCGCTGCCGGCCCATTCCTGAATTGACAGAGAGATGACTGCGATGAAAAAGCAGGTTGTGTTGTACAAGAAACTGTCGCCTTCTCTGATGGCGCGTCTGCAAGAGCAGGTCGATGTGACGCTGATCGACAGCCTCGACGCCACTGGCCTGATGAAACTGCGCGACGCCCTGCCCGCCGCCCACGGTCTGCTTGGCGCCAGCCTGAAACTGGACGCGGCGCTGCTCGATCTGGCGCCGCAACTCGAAGCGATTTCCAGCGTTTCGGTGGGCGTCGACAACTACGACATCGACTACCTGAGCCGGCGCCGGATCCTGCTGACCAACACCCCGGACGTCCTCACCGAAACCACCGCCGACACCGGTTTCGCGTTGATCCTGGCCACCGCCCGGCGGGTGGTGGAACTGGCGAACATGGTGCGCGGCGGTCACTGGCACCGCAGCATCGGCCCGGCGCATTTCGGTACCGATGTGCACGGCAAGACCTTGGGCATCATCGGCATGGGGCGGATCGGTGAGGCGTTGGCGCAGCGCGGGCATTTCGGATTTGGCATGCCGGTGATCTATCACAGTCAGTCGCGCAAACCGGCGGTTGAAGCGCGGTTCGATGCGCAGTACCGCAGCCTGGAGGATCTGTTGCAGCAGGCGGACTTCATCTGCCTGACGTTGCCGCTGACTGCACAGACAGAAGGCTTGATCGGCGCCGAACAGTTCGCGTTGATGCGCCCGGAAAGCATCTTCATCAACATATCCCGGGGCAAGGTGGTGGACGAAGCCGCGATGATCGAAGCGTTGCGACATAACCGGATTCGCGCGGCGGGGCTGGATGTGTTTGAACGCGAGCCGCTGAATCATGACTCGCCGTTGTTGCAGTTGAACAACGTGGTGGCGACACCGCACATGGGCTCGGCGACCCATGAGACGCGCGAAGCGATGGCGCGGTGTGCGGTGGAGAATCTGTTGGCAGCGTTGGCGGGTGAAAGGCCCGCCAACCTGGTGAATCCCCCGCGCTGATCGAGGTCAGGCGCTGCGCACTTGCAAAAGTTGCGCAGCGCACAGCGCGATCCTTGAACACGCATCCGCAAGCTTCACCCGATCCACCACCAGCCCGATGCGAATATGCCCCGCCGCACTCGGCCCGAACGCCTCACCGGCCAGCACAGAAACCCCATACCCCTCCAGTAATTGCTCGGCAAAGTCCTGCGCGCCGATCCCGGTCTGGCGCACATCGACCATCACGAACATCCCGCCATCCGGTTTGATCGGGTACAACCCCGGACAGCCGCGCAACCGTTCGCACACCAGATCCCGGCGCAAACGGTATTCCTCGCGCATCTGCGTCACTTCCGGCAGATCCCTCTCCAGCGCCACTTGCGCCGCTTTCTGCACAAAGTCCGGCAGACCGAACAGCATGCTCAGCGACAGATTCACCAGATGTTCGGCCAAGGGTTTGGGGCCGATCATCCAGCCTATGCGCCACCCGGTCATGGCGTGGGATTTGGACAGGCTGTTGATGGTCGCGGTGCGCTCGGCCATGCCCGGCAGGCTCGCCGGGCTGACATGCTCGCCTTCGTATAACAATTCGCTGTAGACCTCATCGCTGATCAGCCACAAATCATGGCGGATGCACAGTGCCGCCAGCTCCTGCCAGATCAACAGCGACAGACTGGCGCCGGAGGGATTGTTGGGACTGTTGAGCAATATGGCCCGAGTCTTCGAGGTGATTCGCGCCGCAACATCCACCGGATCGACGCGAAAGCCGTTTTCCGGCCGTACCGGCACCGGCACGACTGTTGCGCCACAGGCACCAAACACGCCTTCGTAGGTGACATACATGGGTTCGGCGACGATGACTTCATCGCCCGGATCGAGCAGACACTGCGCCACCGAATACACCGCGCATTGCGCGCCGGGCAGCACGATCACATGCTCGGCATCGACATCCTGGCCGCTGCGTCGCCGATGGCGCTCGGCAATCCGCTTGCGCAGCTCCAGCCGGCCACGCACTTCGGAATAATGGGTATCGCCTGCCAACAGGCTGTCGATGGCGCCGTGGATGATCGGTAGCGGCGTATCGAAATCCGGATCACCCACAGACAGCAGCAAGACATCAATGCCCCCGGCGCGCAGCTCCAGCGCTCGGTCGTGAATCCGCCAGGCCGCTGCTCCCTCCCCGGCGATTCGTTGGGTCAAGGCTGAATAGCGCATGTACGTCTCCTGATTGCGCGGTCTCCAGCCTTCACCCTAGGTCAAATCACAAACCGCGCCACCATCGCATTCAAATCCACCGCCAGGCGCGACAGTTCATGGGTCGCGGCGCTGGTCTGGTTGGCGCCGGCGGCCGATTGCGTGGCCAGGTCGCGGATGTTGACCAGGTTGCGGTCGACTTCACGGGACACCTGCGCCTGCTCTTCCGAGGCACTGGCGATCACCAGGTTGCGTTCGTTGATCTGGTTGATCGACTGGGTGATCTGCTCCAGTGCGACGCCAGCGGCGCGGGCCATTTCAAGAGTGGACTGGGTGCGCTGGTTGCTTTGCTGCATCGACTCGACCGCTTCGCCGGTGCCGTTCTGGATGCCGGCGACCATTTTTTCGATTTCCTGGGTCGATTGCGCGGTGCGATGAGCCAGTGCGCGAACTTCGTCCGCTACCACGGCGAAACCGCGTCCGGCTTCACCGGCACGGGCTGCTTCGATGGCGGCGTTGAGCGCCAGCAGGTTGGTCTGTTCGGCGATGGCGCGGATCACGTCCAGCACCTTGCCGATGTCGCGGCCCTGAGCCGCCAGGCCTTCGATCATTTGCGCGGTGTTCTGCACGTCGTGGGTCATGGTCTGGATCGCGTCGACGGTTTTCACCACCTGATCGCGACCTTCGCGGGCGGCGTGGGTCGACTGGTTCGACGCTTCGGAGGTCGACACCGCGTTGCGTGCGACCTCTTCCACCGCTGCGGTCATTTCGTTGACGGCGGTGGCGGCCTGTTCGATTTCGTCGTTCTGCTGTTGCAGGCCACGGGACGCTTCTTCGGTCACGGCGCTGAGTTCTTCGGCAGCGGCGCCCAGTTGCGTGGCGGAACCGGCAATCTGTTCGATGGTTTTACGCAGGTTGGCCTGCATCGCAGCCAGGGCTTCGAGCAGACGCGCCGGTTCGTCCTTGCCGTCAATTTCGATGGCTTTGGTCAGGTTGCCGCCAGCAATGGTTTGCGCGGCAGCGACGGCACGGTTCAACGGGGTAACGATGCTGCGGGTCAGCAACCAGGCCAACAACACCGTGGCAAATGCTGCGAAGACCGCCACGATGACAATGCCGGTGATCGCGCTGTCGTAATGTTCACCGGCCTGAATGGACGCGTCCTTTGCACCCGCGGCATTGATCGCAATCAGTTTGTTGAGCTGCTCGCCCATCTGGTCGGTGCCGTCCTTGATCTTCGTGTTGATCAGGGTGCGCATGTCCTCGACCTTGTCCTGACGCGACAAGTCCATCATCTGGTTCTGGGCTTGCAGGTAGTTGTCCAGGGTCGTCGCGAAAGCCTGGTATTGCGCGCGCTCTTCACTCTCGGCCGGCAATGCGGCGTAGGCGGCCTGAGCGCTGCGTACCTTGTCCACCAGCACGCCGATGCGAGTCTGTGCTTCTTGCAGGCCGGCAGCGTCACGGTTGACCAGAATCCGGAACGACAGGATCCGCAGGCGCAAGACGTTTTCCGTCACCACGCCAAGGTAAGCGACGCTGGGCAACTGATTGGTCTGCATTTCGACAGAGGCCTGGCGGATGACCGACATGCGGTTGACGGCGAACACGCCGAGCACGATCACCAGCAGGGCAATAAAGGCAAAACCGAGGAAGGCACGGGGCGCGATATTCAGATTACGCAAGGACATAGGAAGGCTCTCGGAAAGTCGAAGCTAAGAGCATCCATGCCGTAATCACTGGCCCGCGAGGGCGGGCTTCAGTCCGGCGTCACTGTTTGTGGAGGTCTTGTGCGCGCCTGATCTTTATATCGGCCAGGCTTGAGGAATTTTGCAGGTAAAGAACAAATATTTTTCAAATTATTGCGAGTGTTTCGCTATTGAAACACCCGACGTTTTAGATGATGGGTGACAGGTCAGTCCGGAGTCGCCATGCGCCAGACGCGGGCAATGTCCGTAGCGCGCTCGCGCAGCAGACGCGGTGCTTCGGCGCAGGCTTGTTCCAGCGTCATCGGACCGCTGGTGACGGCGAATGCGGCGTCGATGCCGTGACCGTAGAGTTCTTGATAGCCCTCGCCGAGGGTGCCGGCAATGACGATCACGGGTACACCGTGTTGCTTGGCGATCCGTGCCACGCCAAACGGGGTTTTGCCGCGCAAGGTCTGCGCGTCGAAGCGCCCTTCCCCGGTGATCACCAGATCTGCGTCTTTCACTGCATCGGCCAGCCCGACCAATTCGGCGACCACTTCGACCCCGGCCTGGAACCGTGCGCCGAGAAACGCCTTGGCGGCAAAACCCAGCCCGCCTGCAGCACCGCTGCCAGGCTCATCACGAACGTCTTTATCCAACGCTTGCGCGCAGAGTTCGGCGAAGTGACCGAGGGCCTGATCCAGTTGCTGCACTTGCGCGGGTGATGCGCCTTTCTGCGGGCCGAAAATCGCCGAGGCGCCATGGGGGCCGCACAGCGGATTGTTGACGTCGGCGGCGATGTCGAACCGGACTTGCGCCAGACGCGGGTCGAGTTCGGCGAGATCCAGTCTGGCAAGTTGCGCCAGTGCGAGACCGCCCGGCACCAACGATTGCCCTTGAGCATCCAGCAGTTTCACGCCCAGCGCCTGCATCGCCCCGGCGCCGCCGTCGTTGGTGGCGCTGCCGCCGATGGCCAGAATGACTCGTTGTGCGCCGGCATCCAGCGCTGCGCGGATCAGTTCACCGGTACCGAACGTGCTGCTGATGCACGCATCGCGTTGCCCCGGCGGTACCAGTTGCAGACCACTGGCCTCGGCCATTTCGATGATCGCGGTGTGGTTGTGCGGCAACCAGCCCCACGCGGCTTCAACCGCCGCGCCCAACGGGCCACGCACACGGGTGCGACGCAGTTCGCCTTCGCACGCGGCGAGAATCGACTCCACCGTGCCTTCGCCACCGTCGGCCATCGGGCATTTGACCAGCGTCGCCTGCGGCCAGACCTGCGCCAGACCCAGCGCAATGGCTTCTGCAACGCCTTGGGCACTCAGGCTGTCCTTGAACGAATCGGGGGCGATGACGATTTTCATGCGAATTCTCCAGTTCCAATGCCCCTCATGCTGCCAGTCGCTTTGCGCGTTGACGCCTGTCCGCTGCACAAGTTGGACAGGCGTTTATTGTTCATTTCGACAAATCGTCAGTCTGCGGCAGCAATTGCACACCCAGATACAACGCCAGCATCCCGTCGAGCCTCAGCGGATCGACCCCGCTCAACTCGGCAATTCGTTCCATCCGATAGCGCAGGCTGTTGCGGTGAATCCCCAACGCATCGGCGCAGGCCTGGCTCTGCCCGTCGTGATCGCACCAACTGCGCAGGGTCGCGAGCAACTGGCCGTTGTTGTCCTTGGCGATGACCTTGCGCAACGGTTTGAGCAGTTCATCCAGCGCATCATCGTTGCGATGGCGCCAGAGCATGACCGGTAAGCGATAGCGATTGAGAGTCAGCAGTCGAGAACGTGGCAACACTTCGCGGCCATAGGCGAGCAAGTCGCCGACCCGTCGATAGCAACGGCGTAACCCGGCCAGCCCATCGGCCTGCCCACCGACAGCGATGCGCAGAATGTTCCAGCCCAGGCCATCGAGTTTTTCCAGCAGGCGATCATGCTCGACGTTCTGACTCGCTGGCCGGCACCACAGCAGTGACGACTTCGCGGAACTCATGCACCAGCTGTCCGGATAGCGCGTCATCAACCAGGCACTCAGCGCCTCAACGGTTTGCCCCGGCCCGTGCTCCAGACCCAACTCGAACAGATACGGCACTCGCGTCAGTTGCGGTTTGAGGCCGAGTTGCTGAGCTTCATCCACCAGCCTTGGCGAATCCCCCGCTTCGCTCAACAGCAAGGCGAGCAAGTCATCGCAACGTTGCCGCCGCCATTGCTGTTCGGATTGCTGGTTGCGCTGGCCAACCAACATTTCAGCCGTCATGCGCACCAGTTCGGCGTAAGTGCGCAGTTGCTCCGGCTCACCGGTGATCCCGAGCACACCGATCAAACGCTGATCAAGCAGCAACGGCAGATTGATCCCCGGCTGCACGCCCTTCAAATGCACCGCCGTCTGCGCGTCGATCTCTACCACCCGACCGTTGGCCAGCACCAGTTGCGCACCTTCGTGGCGGGTATTGATCCGCTCCGGCTCGCCGCTGCCGAGGATCAGCCCCTGGCTGTCCATGACGTTGACGTTGTACGGCAAAATGGCCATGGCCCGGTCGACGATGTCCTGGGCGAGGTCGTGATCGAGTTCGAACATAAGGGCTGGAATCCTTGAAAACAGGCGCGGACGGTTGTTCACCCGCACAGGGTCTGGCGGCAAACCCTGTGCTCAGGCACAAAGACAATCCGGCCAAAGGTGGCCGAGACTCTCAGGGCGATCAACGTTACCCTTTGCATCGCAAAAAATCATAATAAAGAGAGAGCCGCCATGTCGCAGAGCGCCGCTGCCGCCCAGACCATCGATGACGATAAAAATGCCGTCTACAAACGCATCACCCTGCGTTTGATCCCCTTCATCTTCATCTGCTACCTGTTCAACTACCTCGACCGGGTCAACGTTGGATTCGCCAAACTGCAGATGCTTGACGCGCTGAAATTCAGCGAAACCGTGTACGGCCTTGGTGCCGGTATCTTCTTCATTGGCTACGTGCTGTGCGGCGTACCGAGCAACCTGGCCCTGACCAAATTCGGCCCACGGCGCTGGATTGCCGTGATGATGATCACCTGGGGCACGCTGTCGACCTGCCTGCTGTTCGTCACCACGCCGACCGAGTTTTACACCTTGCGCCTGTTCACTGGCGCCGCCGAAGCCGGGTTCTTCCCGGGCGTGGTGCTCTATCTCTCGCAGTGGTTCCCGACCTTTCGCCGTGGCCGGATCATGGCGCTGTTCATGTCGGCGATCCCGGTGTCGGGACTGCTCGGCAGCCCGTTTTCTGGCTGGATCCTGAATCACTTCGCTGCGGGCCAAGGTGGCCTTGCCGGTTGGCAGTGGATGTTCCTGCTGCAAGGTATTCCGACCGTGATACTGGGCGCACTCGCCTACTTCCTGCTCAGCGATAACTTCGCCAACGCCAAATGGCTGACCCCGCATGAGCGTTCGGTGCTGGAAGCGGATCAGGCGGAAGACCTGGCGAACAAGCCGAAAACCACTTCCGATTCGCTGATTGCGGTGTTCAAGAACCCGGCCATCTGGGCGTTTGGCCTGATCTATTTCTGCATCCAGAGTGGCGTGTACGCGATCAACTTCTGGTTGCCGTCGATCATCAAGAACCTCGGCTTCAGCGACAACCTGGTGATTGGCTGGTTGAGTGCGATTCCGTATCTGCTGGCAGCGGTGTTCATGCTGGTGGTCGGTCGTTCGGCGGACCTGCGCAAAGAGCGTCGCTGGCACTTGGTGGTGCCGATGTTGATGGGTGCGATTGGCCTGTTGATCGCGGTGAACTTCGCGGCGAACCCGGCGATTGCGATTCTCGGTCTGACCATTGCGACCATGGGCGCGCTGACCGGTTTGCCGATGTTCTGGCCGGTGCCGACGGCGATGTTGAGCGCGGGTGCGGCGGCGGGTGGGTTGGCGTTGATCAACTCGATGGGGCAGATGGCCGGGTTCTTGAGCCCTTACCTCGTGGGTTGGGTCAAGGACAGCACCGGGTCGACGGATGCGGCGCTTTATCTGCTGGCGGGTGTGATTGTTGGCGGGAGTCTGCTGGCGTTGCGGATGACGCGGACGTTGCGGGCCTGATTATTGGCAGGCACACAAAAACGGCCCACTTCGGGCCGTTTTTTGTTGGTGCTCTACGATCGGTCAGGGCCGGGCTTCAGCTGCCGTGTCCAGATTATCCAGCACCCGATTGACCGCCAGTTCCGCCAGCATGATCAGTTGCCCGATGCCCAGCATCACATGCCGCTGCGGCGCATCGATCATCCCGGCGAAATCGCTGGCCATGGTTTTGGCCGAGGTCAGGGTTTCGCAGGCGTCGGCCAGCAGTTCTTCGCTGTCGATGCCGGGGGCGATGAGGTAGCGGGTGTTGGGCTTGAGCAGCGGTTTTCTGGGGAGCAGCGGATTGAGGTAGTGATCGAGCGCGCGTTCGGCGGCTTCGTGGAATTTCTTTGAATCGAGGGTTTCGTAGGGGGACGTTGAATCGGCTTCGGGTGGATTGGGTGTTGGTTTGATCATGGTGAAACTCCTAAGGCGCTTATTGGAGCCACCACACTCGCTACCAAACGATGGTGGTGGCCAGACGCAGGTTGGTAGACCGGGCCTTAGGAGAAACGGCGCGCCCGAAGGCGCCCTGCGAATGGCCACCATAAAACAGAGACGAAAGACTCTGCAAAATGGAGCACTCTGCATTTAAAGACCCGGGCTACCAAACCCGATCGCTGTTCTTTTCAGCGACGGGACAACGATAAAACCCGGCCCCCAAGCGCACAAGCCGGCGGATTCTGGCTTAGTCGTAGGCAACGGCGCAAGGTTGTGTAGCCTGCGGTGCGTGTCTGGACGTGTCCTTTAAACGCCACGATTAAACGCTCACAAGATCCCCGTTTTCGCATCCAGTTCCAGCACCAACCCGCCCGGCATCTGCACAAAAATCTGCCAGATCCCGTCCTCCGGCACCTGCGCCACCTGATACGGCAACCCACTGCCCTGCACCCGCTTCAAAACCACCGCCGCGTCTTCATCCGTACGAAACGCAATATGACTCAAAGCAGTCTCGCCCGGCGCAGGCTGCTCAATCACATGCACCAACGCCTCCCCATCCTGATACAACCAGCGCCCGGGAAACGGAAACGGTGGCCGACGCCCCGGCGTCAATCCCAATAACCCGCCGAAAGCGTCCTGCAGCGTCTGCCCGTCAGCGGTGTTGAAGGCCAGATGATCGAATGTCCACGTCATGTCTGTCTCCTGCGGTTATTCAGGATTCCAGTATCTGCGCTTGCCAATCCCGGAAAAATCCCGCAAAACGCCAAGGATCTTTAAAGGATTTTTACCAATGAGCTCGATTCTGGATCTTGAGATCTTCGTCCGCACCGCCGACTCCGGCAGCATTTCCGCCGCCGCCCGGGCGCTTGAGCTGACGCCGGCCGCCGCCAGCATCGCGTTGAAACGCCTGGAAACCCGCCTCGGCATCCGCCTCTTCGCCCGCTCGACCCGCAGCATGCGCCTGACCGAAGAAGGCCGGCGCTATCTGGAAAGCGTGCGCTTGGCACTGGCCACACTGGCCGAGGGCGAACAGGCGCTGAAGCTGCAAACCGAGGGTCTGAGCGGCGTGCTGCAACTGGCGGCGCCGTCGGACTTCGGGCGCAATGTGTTGCTGCCGTGGCTGGACGATTTCAAGCGCGAGCATCCGCACATTCAGCTGCAATTGCTGCTCAACGACCGGCATGCGGACCTGTTTCGCGAAACAGTAGATGTGGCGCTGCGCTTTGGCGTGCCGAGCGATTCGACGCTGGTGGCGTTGCCGATTCTGCCTGAGCATCGCCGCGTGGCCTGCGCCAGTCCTGCTTATCTGGAGCGCCATGGCACACCGCTAAATCCTGCCGATTTGAGCGAGCACAGTGCCCTGCTCTACCTGCGCAACGGCCGTCCTTACAACACTTGGCGGTTCCATCGCGAGGACGAAACGGTCGAGGTCGAAGTACGCGGCGACTACCTCAGCGACGACGGCGAAGTCGCCCGCCGATGGGCACTGGCCGGGCACGGGATCGCCTACAAGGCCTGGCTCGATGTAGCCGAGGACGTGCGCGCCGGGCGGCTGGTGACGCTGTTCGATGACTGGCACGGCGAGAGTGTGCCGTTCAATCTGCTGTGCCCGCACCGGGTGCAGGTGTCGGAACGGGTCAAGGTGTTGCAGGCGTTTTTGCGCGAGCGTTGCGAGGCGTTGCGCCGATAAATTCACTTTGCCGCGCCCGGCGCTTCTGGTATTTGATGGAAGCTTTCCCACCGACAAAAGGATTTCGGCATGAGCTATCGCACACTGGGTCACTCGGGGTTGCAGGTGTCCACCCTCACCCTCGGCACGATGATGTTCGGCGAACAGACCAGCGCGGAAGACTCGCTGCGCATCATCGACAAGGCCTGGGATCAGGGCATCAACTTCATCGACACCGCCGACGTCTACACCAACGGCCGCTCGGAAGAGATCGTCGGCGAAGCCATCGCCCGTCATCGGCATGAATGGGTGCTGGCGACCAAGGTCGGTTTCGGCCCGGTGGATGGCGTGCCGAACCGCAGCGGTCTGAGCCGCAAGCACATCTTCAATGGTCTGGAGGCCAGCCTGACCCGGCTCGGCACCGACTACCTCGACATCTATTACCTGCACCGCGAAGACCACAACACCCCGCTGGAAGTGACGATTTCGGCGATTGGCGACCTGATTCGCCAGGGCAAGATCCGTTATTGGGGCCTGTCGAACTATCGCGGCTGGCGGATTGCCGAGGTGATTCGCGTGGCGGACAAACTGGGCGTTGATCGCCCGGTCATCAGCCAACCGCTGTACAACATCGTCAACCGTCAGGCCGAAACCGAACAGATCACCGCCGCCCAGACTTATGGCGTCGGCGTCGTGCCTTACAGCCCGCTGGCCCGTGGCGTGCTCAGCGGCAAGTACGCACCGGACGTGACCCCGGACGCCAACAGCCGCGCTGGCCGCCAGGACAAACGGATTCTGGAAACCGAATGGCGCGTGGAGTCGTTGCGCATTGCCCAGCAGATTCAGCAATACACAAAAGAGCGTGGGGTCGGGATTGTCGAGTTTGCGATTGCCTGGGTGCTGAACAACGGCGCAGTGACCTCGGCGATTGTCGGGCCGCGTACTGAAGAACAGTGGGATGCGTACACCAAGGCGCAGGCGGTGAGGATCACGGCTGAGGATGAGGCGTTTATCGATTCGCTGGTGACGCCGGGGCATGCGTCTACGCCGGGGTTTAATGATGTGAGCCATTTTGTGCCGGGGCGTAAACCGCATCAGGCTTAAGCACCTATGCTTCGACACAGGTCCCTGCTCTCACGGGACCTGTGTCGAATGTTGGAAATATTGATCACTCGGCCAATATTCAGCACAAAAACCACGTATCCTGCGCGCCCCGTTTGACCATCACCCCCGCGAGGACAGTTTGTCTAAAGGCATTGCTCTATCGGTGACAGCATCGACGCTGTTTGCCGTCATGTATTACTACACCTCGTTGCTCACTCCGTTGAGCGGCGTGGAAATCTTCGGTTGGCGGATGCTGCTGACCGTGCCCTGCATGACCGTGTTCATGTTGTTGTCCGGCGAATGGCGGCGGGTGCTGGAACTGCTGCGCCGGATCCCAGCGCTACCGAAGTTGATCGGTGGCCTGATCGTTTCGGCAGCGTTGCTGGGCGTGCAGTTGTGGTTGTTCATGTGGGCGCCGCTCAATGGCTACAGCCTCGATGTATCGCTGGGCTACTTCCTGCTGCCGCTGGCCATGGTGCTGACCGGGCGCATCGCTTATGGCGAAAGCCTGTCGTATCTGCAAAAAGTCGCGGTGTTTTTTGCCAGCCTCGGCGTGTTGAACGAGTTGTATCAGGTCGGCGGGTTTTCCTGGGCGACGCTGGTCGTAGTCGTCGGCTACCCGTTGTATTTCGTGCTGCGCAAATACCTCAAGACCGACAACCTCGGCGGCTTGTGGGTCGACATGACGCTGATGCTGCCGGTGGCGTACTGGTTTGTGCGCGGCGGTGAACAGGGTTTTGGCGTGTTCGATCAGTATCCGGCGCTGGCGTGGCTGATTCCGCTGCTCGGTCTGATCAGTGCGTCGGCGCTGGTGGTGTACATCATCGCCAGCCGCTTGCTGCCGTTCAGCCTGTTCGGTTTGTTGAGTTACGTGGAGCCAGTGCTGCTGCTCGGTGTGGCGCTGCTGCTCGGCGAAAGCATCAAACCCGGTGAATGGCTGACCTACATCCCGATCTGGCTGGCGGTGGTGGTGCTGGTGTTTGAAGGGTTCAAGCATCTGATGCGCCAGCGGCGCCCGTAAGACGCGCAATAAAAAGCCCGGCCTGCAACATTGCAGGCCGGGCTTTTTTACATCTGCAGATTACTCGGTGGCGAGTACGCCACGACGCACCTGGTCACGCTCGATCGATTCGAACAGTGCCTTGAAGTTGCCTTCGCCGAAGCCATCGTCGCCTTTGCGCTGGATGAATTCGAAGAACACCGGGCCCATCAGGGTTTCCGAGAAGATTTGCAGCAGCAGACGCTTGTCTTCCTTATCCGACGCACCATCCAGCAGGATGCCGCGCGATTGCAGCTGATCGACCGGCTCGCCGTGGTTCGGCAGGCGGCCTTCGAGCATTTCGTAGTAGGTGTCCGGCGGCGCGGTCATGAAGCGCATGCCGATCTTCTTCAACTGATCCCAGGTCTTGACCAGGTCGTCGGTGAGGAACGCCACGTGCTGGATGCCTTCGCCGTTGAACTGCATCAGGAACTCTTCGATCTGCCCGGCGCCCTTCGACGATTCTTCGTTGAGCGGGATGCGGATCATGCCGTCCGGCGCGGTCATCGCTTTCGAGGTCAGGCCGGTGTATTCGCCCTTGATGTCGAAGTAACGGATCTCGCGGAAGTTGAACAGTTTCTCGTAGAAGTTTGCCCAGTAGGCCATGCGACCGCGATACACGTTGTGGGTCAGGTGATCGATGATCTTCAGGCCGGCACCGACCGGGTTGCGGTCAACACCTTCGATGAACACGAAGTCGATGTCATAGATCGAGCTGCCCTCGCCGAAACGGTCGATCAGGTACAGCGGCGCACCGCCAATGCCTTTGATCGCCGGCAGGTTCAACTCCATCGGACCGGTTTCGATGTGGATCGGCTGAGCGCCGAGTTCCAGAGCGCGTTTGTAGGCTTTTTGCGAATCCTTGACCCGGAACGCCATGCCACACACGGACGGGCCGTGTTCAGCCGCGAAGTACGAAGCAACGCTGTGGGGTTCGTTGTTGAGGATCAGGTTGATCGCGCCCTGGCGATACAGGTGCACGTTTTTGGAACGGTGGGTCGCGACCTTGGTGAAGCCCATGATCTCGAAGATCGGCTCCAGGGTGCCAGGTGTCGGCGATGCGAACTCGATGAACTCGAAGCCCATCAGGCCCATTGGGTTTTCGTATAAATCTGCCATGGTTGGCGCCTCATCATTCTTATCAATTAACCAGAGTTATTTGTCAGTAATGCTGAGACCGGTGGGTGGCGCACAGGAGATGCCACGCACACTGCGGGCGAGGAAGTCACCGTAGATCAGTTGAAACCCGAATATCTTCATTGTCGACCCAAGGCTCTTGCGGGCGAGGCTTCTGCTGCCAGAAGACGATTATTATTGTATGCGTAACCCGATTCTACACAGCGTAAATAGGGTTGTCTGCCCTCTCTATAAAATCCGCTTTTTTCGGCCCGGTGCAAGGGGTTTGTTGCACAGCCAGATGCCCGACAGAATCAGCACGCCGCCTAGGCACATGGGCAGCGTCAGTTGCTCGCCCAGCAGGATTGCACCGGCCAGCACGGCGGTCAGCGGGTTGAGCGCAATGAACACGCCGGAGCGGGTCGCGCCGATTTTGCGGATGCCATCGTAATAGCCAATGTAGGCCAGCGCCGAGCCCAGCACCCCGAGATAGATCAGGCTCAGCCATTGCGACATCCCCAGACTGGCCACCGCCGCCCCGCTCACTTCGCCGCGAACGGCAGCCAGTGCCCAGAGCATCAGCGTGCCGAGCAAAATCGAAAAGGTCACCGTCTGCAATGGGCCGATGCTCTGGTTGAGGCGGCGGGAGAACAGCGAATAAACACCCCAACTCAACACGCAGCCGAGAATCAGCAGATCGCCGATCCAGGCGTCTGGCGTTGCGGCCAGCAATTGCGGATTGCGGCTGACGATCACTACACCCGCACCAGCGATGCAAACCAGGATGCCGATGACTTTCAATCGACTCAGGCGTTCCTTGAACAGCAACCATGACGCCAGGCCAATCACCGCCGGATTCAACGCAACGATCAAAGAGGCCCGCGATGCATTGATGTATTGCAAGCCGTAAAAGAAGCACAGGTTGTAGAAGAAAATCCCGAAGAACCCCAGCGATGCCAGTTGCAGCCATTGCCCCGCCGTCGGCCGTGCGAAGGGAATCCGCGCCAGCCACAAAAATCCAAGCAGCGCGACGCTGGCCAGCAAGAACCGAAGACTGGCAGCGAAGATCGGACTCAGACTGCCGGCCAGAAACCGCCCGGCCACCCAAGTCCCGCCCCAGATCATGCTGACCATGGCGAGGTTCAGATAGACGGGCATGTCCGAGGCGACCGGACGAATGGATTCATGACTGTTCATAACACTCCCGACGATGAAACTGACGAATGACGTATCATTCGACTGATTCAACATCATCGTAAAATGAGTCTTTACTCATGACCCTGACCCAACTCGAGATCTTTTCGCTGGTGGCCGAGCTACGCGGCTTCACCCTCGCTGCTCATCGCCTGGGGATTTCACAGTCGGCGGTGTCCCACGCCTTGAAGTCGCTGGAGCAGGAACTGGGCGTCGAATTGCTGCGCCGCCATCAATCGCACGTGGAGCTCAGCGACATTGGCGAACAATTGCTGTTGCGCGCAAGGGCCATGCTCGGGCTGGCCAATACATTGCGCCAGGAAGCCGCCGATGCGCGGGGCATGAAACGCGGCACGTTGCGTATCGGCTCGTTCGGCCCGACGTCTTCGATCAGGTTGCTGCCGAACATTCTTCGGCATTACCGCGAGGCGCATCCGGGCATCGAGGTGCACATCGACGAAGGGCCGGATCGGCAAGTGGTCCAGTGGCTTGAGGAGCGGCGGATCGATATCGGCTTCGTGGTCCTGCCTGAAGATCGATTCGACACGTTTGCCCTGGTGGAAGATCAGATGGTCGCCCTGCTCCCTCTCGATCATCCGCTGGCGACTCGTGACACGTTGACCCTGAAGGAGCTGTGCAACGACCCGTTCGTGCTGACCGAGGCGGGTTCCTCGGAGTTGGTATCGCGGATGTTCAACGCAGCAAAGTTGAGCCCGAATATCCGCTACCGCTGCTCGCAGTTGCTGAGTACCCTCGACACCGTGGGCCGGGGCGATGCCATTACCGTCGTGGCCGAAGGTTCTCTGCCGGTTGAGGCGGATCCGCGCTACGTGAAGCGACCGCTGTCACCCATCGTGCAACGACAAGTCGGTCTGGCCGTGCTTGATCAACGTCAGGCTTCACCCGCCGCCCTGGCCTTTATCCAGCTGGCGACACGGCTGGATTACCGATGAGCGGCACAAGCGCCATCGGCCATCTATCATGGGCACAGAGCAAATGCTTTCCGGAAGGTGCCCCGTTGCCCCGTCTGCAATCGAGAATCCCATTTCATCGCGACAGGATGCGCCCATGCCGCTGACCGCCCGGCCCCGCCGCAAACGCAGCACCCGAATCATTGTGACACTGCTTTGTGGCGCGCTTCCGATCATCATCGGCAGCGTCATTCTCCACATGCAGGCCGAACGCACACTCCAGCAGAGCTCCCGGGAAACCGCCAACGAAGCCCTGCGCCAATTCGAACTGATG
Source organism: Pseudomonas sp. GW822-FHT03F08 (assembly GCF_058801265.1). NCBI lineage: Bacteria > Pseudomonadati > Pseudomonadota > Gammaproteobacteria > Pseudomonadales > Pseudomonadaceae > Pseudomonas > Pseudomonas sp. GW822-FHT03F08. Next base: position 661,299 of record NZ_JBXANC010000002.1, read on the forward strand.
CTCGACAACACCGCCCAGGCCGCGCGTGATTTGCTGCCGCTGGCAGGCCAGACGTGCGAAAACGTCAAACTGGCCTTGCGCGAACAGGTAACCCGCCGCCCGTTCGTTCGCTCGACCAATCTGGTGTGGGACAACAACCTCTATTGCAGCTCGCTGTTCGGCGACTTCAAGGAAGCGGTCAATCCCGGCGATTATGCCCAGGGCAAGTTGTGGCTCATGAACGGCAACCCGGTCACGCCTGACACCGCGCTGCTGGTGTATCGGCTGAGCGACGGTCGTGGTGGCGCACTGACCACACTGGACGGTTATCACTTGAGCAATATTCTGCGGCTGATCGGACGGCAGACATTGCTGTTGCTGCAAGTGGGCAACACCTGGCTTTCCGCCGACGGCAAAGTGCACCAAGGCCCTCTGCCCGAGTTGCCGGTTGCGCAAAGTACCTTGAACTCATCGCACTACGCTTTCACGGTGTCGGCCGGTTTCCCTGAAGGTGAAACCTGGCGGTACATGAGCAACGAATACCCGCCGTTGTTCAGCCTGCTGATGTTTTTTGGCGCGGTGTCCGGCGCGATCGGCTACAGCATGCAAAGACGCTCTACGTCGCCGAGTCACGAAATGCTTCGCGCACTGGAAGCGGGGGAATTCATTCCGTACTTTCAACCGGTAGTGCATGGCGACAGCAAACAATGGTCAGGCACTGAAGTGTTGATGCGCTGGAAGCATCCCAAAGAAGGCCTGGTGCGTCCGGACCTGTTCATACCGTTTGCCGAACACTCCGGGCTGATCGTGCCGATGACCCGTTCATTGATGCAACAGACCGCCGTTGCACTCGGGCCGCTGTCGTCTTCCTTTGTGGCGCCTTTTCACATCGGCATCAACATTACGGCCAGTCACTGCCAGGATCTGGAGTTGCTGGAAGATTGCCGCGAGTTTCTGGCGGCATTCGCCCCCGGCAGCATCAGTCTGGTGCTGGAGTTGACCGAGCGGGAGTTGATCGAGCCCACCGACATCACCCATCAACTGTTTGCACAACTGCGCGCCATGGGCGTGAAGATCGCCATCGACGACTTCGGCACCGGTCATTCAAGCCTGGGTTACTTGAGAACATTCAATGTCGACTTCCTGAAGATCGACCAGACATTTGTCGCCATGATTGATAAGGACGCCCTGTCCCGCCACATTCTGGACAGCATCATCGAACTGTCCGCCAAACTGGACCTTGGCACGGTAGCCGAAGGCGTGGAAACACAGACCCAGGCAGATTACCTGACCGCGCACCACGTCAACTTTCTGCAAGGCTATCTGTTTGGCAAACCGATGTCGGCCGCAGACTTCATCGACGCATTAACTCACCATTAACTAATCGCGATAAAACCGGCGGGCTCAGACCGATCGCACCAAATTGATACAAGACATCGCTGTTTTTACATAAAGAAAAAGTCATGATTTACTCTTGACGCATTAACTACTACAATTTTTCTAACCTGTTGCTAGATTGGCAGGTGAGCCACTATCACCGAGTCGCTTCAAGGCTCTTGGCTTATAGCTTTGTTTGCGGTTGGTATCAGCCAAACACACTATTGGAGTAAAGATATTGTCCAGACTCGCTGAATTTCGCGCAGCCGAAAAGGCCCTTCAAGAACAGCTCAAGCAGCTGGAGTCGCTGAAGAACGATGCCGGGCTCAAGAAAGAAATCGAATTCGAAGAAAAGCTCCAGGGGCTGATGAAAACCTACGGCAAAGGCCTGCGCGACATCATCGCCATCCTCGATCCGAATCCGGCAAAATCCGGCCTGCAACAGGCCGCGGCACCTAAAACCCGCCGCGCTCGCGTGGTCAAGGTCTATCAGAACCCGCACACCGGCGAGCTGATCGAGACCAAGGGCGGCAACCATCGCGGGCTGAAGGCCTGGAAGGAACAATACGGTGCAGCCACCGTTGATTCCTGGTTGCGCGGTTAATCCCTCGCAAACATAAAAGCCCTGCATTTGCAGGGCTTTTTTTTGGACGATATCTAACAAATGCAACAATTTCTTGTTGCGAAAGTTGAGAGCCAAACACCGTCTTGCACTGGAACTATGCTTCCGGATGTTGCGTCATTGCCGGGCGATCAACTTTGTATTTAATCACTTCAGGTATCTAACGCCCCACTGACCACCGAACAGATGACTAAAATTTCAAGCTGTTTCTCGCCGCCACTATTTCATCCGCACTGGCCTTGTAAACCTCGGCCTGCCCGGCATAGGAAAGTACATAGGCTTTGTCTGCCTCTACTGCGGCAACCAATGTTTGTGACAGCACATGACGGCCGTTTTCGGTGACGGTACAAGTGGTTTCAAGCGCCGCCAGTGAACCGAGCGTACTCGAATGAACCTTGTTGCAGACACTCTGATAGCCGCCCTGGAAAAAGTCTTTCTGTACCGACTTGCGCATCTCCAGCAACACGCCTTGCAAATTGACCTGATGACCCGTTTCCACACGCGTCATCGTCAACTCCATCACCATGACCTGATTGCCATCGGCATCAGTCTTCACCGCCCGCTGACGGGAAACCTCCGGTGCGGTTTCGGGCAGCGCTTCGACTTGCCAGCCGGCGGGCCAGGTAATGCTCGGCGCCTCGGCGCAGGCCGCAGCCGCGATGAGGGACAAGCCGAAGAAAACGAACAGCGATTTGAACGGTCGGATCATTACCAGAGGCACTCGCGGATTGAGCCGTAAAGTCTGAGGCTCGCCCGCTTGCAGGGCAAGCCCGCGCTTTCGGTTTGGCGATGCCGCAAGGCATGCGTATCATTGCGCCCATTCACTCGCCCCAATTTGTTACGGAGGGCTCATGAGCCTGCAAGAACTGAACACTTTCCCTGGCGTGACCGCCACCCCGGACAGCGCAACCCGCAACTTCGTCTTCAACCACACCATGCTGCGCGTGAAGGACATCACCAAGTCGCTGGATTTCTACACCCGCGTGCTGGGTTTCTCGCTGGTGGAAAAACGTGACTTCCCGGAAGCGGAATTCAGCCTGTACTTCCTCGCCTTGGTCGACAAATCGCAGATTCCGGCCGACGCCGCCGCGCGCACCGAGTGGATGAAGTCGATTCCCGGCATCCTGGAACTGACCCACAACCACGGCACCGAGAACGACGCGGACTTCGCTTATCACAACGGCAACACCGATCCGCGCGGTTTTGGCCACATCTGCATTTCGGTGCCGGACATCGTCGCCGCCTGCGCACGTTTCGAAGAACTGGGCTGTGACTTCCAGAAGCGCCTGACCGATGGCCGCATGAAAAGCCTGGCGTTCATCAAGGACCCGGATGGCTACTGGGTCGAGATCATTCAGCCGGCGCCGCTGTAAGCGCCTAAACCTCTCTTCCTTGGGGAGAGGACGTTGAAGAAATAAAAAACCCCATCATCGCTGATGGGGTTTTTCTTTTTCAGGCCCGGGATTTACGCCGGCGCTGAAGTGCGGATCAGGTGATCGAAGGCGCTGAGGGAAGCCTTGGCGCCCTCGCCTACCGCAATCACGATCTGCTTGTACGGCACGGTGGTCACGTCACCGGCAGCGAAGATGCCGGGGATCGAGGTTTCACCACGGTTGTCGACGATGATCTCGCCGCGCGGCGACAGCTCGATGGTGCCTTTGAGCCAATCGGTGTTAGGCAGCAGACCGATCTGCACAAAGATCCCTTCCAGCTCGACAGTGCGCAGCTCGTCACTGTTGCGATCCTTGTAACGCAGGCCGTTGACCTTCTGCCCGTCGCCGGTGACTTCAGTGGTCAACGCACTGGTGATCACGGTGACGTTCGGCAGGCTGTGCAGCTTGCGTTGCAAGACCGCGTCGGCACGCAGTTGTACGTCGAACTCAAGCAAGGTTACGTGGGACACGATACCGGCCAGGTCGATGGCCGCCTCGACGCCGGAGTTACCGCCGCCAATCACCGCCACACGCTTGCCTTTGAACAGCGGACCGTCGCAGTGCGGGCAGTACGCCACGCCTTTGTTGCGGTATTCCTGTTCGCCCGGCACGTTCATTTCTCGCCACCGCGCACCGGTCGCCAGAATCACGCTCTTGGCTTTGAGGGTTGCGCCGCTGGCAAAGCGAACCTCGTGCAACTCGCCGTTCTTGCCCGGAATCAGCTTGTCGGCACGCTGCAGGTTCATGATGTCGACGTCGTACTGCTTGACGTGTTCTTCCAGCGCGGTCGCAAGTTTCGGGCCTTCGGTTTCCTGTACGGAAATGAAGTTCTCGATGGCCATGGTGTCCAGCACCTGACCGCCGAAACGCTCGGCCGCAACGCCGGTACGAATACCTTTACGTGCCGCATAGATTGCCGCCGAAGCACCAGCCGGGCCACCGCCGACGACCAACACATCAAAAGCCTGCTTGGCGCTGATTTTCTCGGCCTGACGCTCGATGGCGCCGGTGTCGAGTTTGGCGAGGATTTCTTCCAGGCCCATGCGGCCCTGGCCGAAGTTTTCGCCGTTCAGGTAAATGCTCGGCACGGCCATGATCTTGCGATCGTTGACTTCGTCCTGGAACAGCGCGCCGTCGATGGCGACGTGGCGGATGTTCGGGTTCAGCACGGCCATCAGGTTCAGCGCCTGAACCACGTCCGGGCAGTTCTGGCAGGACAGCGAGAAGTAAGTCTCGAAGTTGAACTCGCCCTTCAGCGAGCGGATCTGTTCGATCACTTCGACACTGGCCTTCGAAGGGTGGCCACCGACTTGCAGCAGGGCCAGCACCAGCGAAGTGAATTCATGGCCCATCGGGATGCCGGCGAAACGCAGGCTGATGTCGGCACCCGGGCGGTTGATCGAGAACGACGGTTTGCGTGCATCGTCGCCGCTGTCGATCAAAGTAATCTGGTGCGAAAGACTGGCAACGTCTTTCAGCAGGTCGAGCATTTCACGGGATTTCGCACCGTCGTCGAGTGAAGCAACGATCTCGATCGGCTGGGTGACCCGTTCCAGGTACGATTTCAACTGGGCTTTAAGATTGGCGTCCAACATACGGGCGATCTCCTGACTTTATTTGAGACGAAAAAAAGCCCGAGCGAATCTCGCCCGGGCTTTTCTATTGGGCGGTGCAGCTTACTTAGGTAGGTGCGGAGTTCCGCCCTGCGTTGCGTGTCACAGACTTAGATCTTGCCGACCAGGTCCAGGGACGGAGCCAGAGTGGCCTCGCCTTCTTTCCACTTGGCTGGGCAAACTTCGCCTGGGTGAGCAGCAACGTACTGAGCAGCCTTGATTTTGCGCAGCAGCTCGGAAGCGTCACGGCCAACGCCGCCATCGTTCAGTTCAACGATTTTGATCTGGCCTTCAGGGTTGATCACGAAGGTGCCACGGTCAGCCAGACCAGCTTCTTCGATCAGTACGTCGAAGTTGCGGGAGATGACGTGGGTCGGGTCGCCGATCATGGTGTATTCGATTTTGCCGATGGCTGGCGAAGTGTTGTGCCAGGCAGCGTGGGCAAAGTGGGTGTCGGTCGAAACGCTGTAGATTTCTACGCCCAGTTTCTGGAAGGCAGCGTAGTTGTCGGCCAGGTCTTCCAGCTCGGTTGGGCAAACGAAGGTGAAGTCGGCTGGGTAGAAGAACACTACGGACCATTTGCCTTTCAGGTCAGCGTCCGAGACTTGTACGAAGTCGCCGTTTTTGAACGCGGTAGCTTTGAACGGTTTTACTTGGCTGTTGATGATAGGCATTGATGACTCTCCGTCAGGGTTGTGAATTCGATGGGTGAATCCTACCCACTCACTCGACGGATGGCTCATTGGCAAACCTGATGCTGCTGATTTGTTTTCGCTATTAGCTGACTGTATTAATAGAAGAAAACGATATCTACGACGACAACGGCTTATCCGTAATCCGGGCCATCCCGTGAAAGGGGCTCGCTTCAACATAGCGCATGGCGGACTTCATATCCTTCCAGCCCACGTAACTCATCAACGACTTGAGATCCCAGCCGCTTTGATGAGCCCAGGTGGCAAAGCCGCGCCGCAACGAGTGGCTGGTGTAGCGCTCGGCGGAGATCCCGGCGCGTTCCAGGGCCTGACGCAGCAGCGGAATCACGCTGTTGGCGTGCAAGCCCTCCTCGCTCAGATTGCCCCAGCGATCGACACCTCGAAACACCGGGCCGCGTACGAGCGCCGCTTCGGTGATCCAGTCGATGTAAGCCTGCACCGGGCACAGCTTCAGCAACGCAGGGGCCTGATAGGTCTGACCGAGGTTTTCCCGGTCGCCCTTGCTGCGCGGCAGGTACAGGGTGATACCGCTGCCGGCGTGGGCCTGCACATGCTCGATCTGCACCCGGCACAGCTCGTCACTGCGAAAGCCCCGCCAGAACCCCAGAAGAATCAGCGCTCGATCCCTACAGGCTCTGAGTAGCAACGGCCGGTCCTGTTGTTCTCGGGCCTCTTTCATTTCCTGTTCAAGCCAGGCCACGGTCTGTTCAAGATCACGCAGTTGCAACGGCTCGGCCTGTTTTTCCTGCGCGGGATGCAGCGCACGGATGCCCTTAAAGACTTTGCGCACCACTGGCGTCTTGGTCGGATCGGCGAACCCCTGACTGTTGTGCCACTGCGCGAGTGCCGACAAGCGCAACTTCAGCGTATTGACCGACAGCACGCCTGCATGAGCCACCAGATACCGCGCGACACTGTCAGCCGTCGCGGGCAGGAACCCGCCCCATACCGTTTCGAAATGCTCGACGGCCGCACGATAGCTGCGGCGGGTGTTGTCACGGGTGGCGGCTTGCAGATAGCGATCGATATCGCTCATGGGCTGATTTCTCGCAGATGTACTGATTTGAAGATTGAAAAGCGGATTCTGGCGCTTCACACGGGGTAATACCAGTATATCCCGCCCGTTCATCTTGAAACATTTAACTTTATTTTCAGCATGGTACACTGCGTACTTTGGTGGCATGTACCACAGTACGTAATCGTAGGAGCACATATGGCCCGTGGCGGCGTTAACAAAGCAGTAGTCCAGATCGCGCGCTCAGCGATCCTCGCCCGTGGCGAACACCCAAGCATCGACGCAGTACGCATCGAGCTGGGCAACACCGGATCGAAAACCACTATTCATCGCTATCTGAAGGAGCTGGATGACGGCAGCGAACCGGCTGATCCGTCGGCAGAACCGATTGATGACGAGCTGCTGGCGCTCGTCACGCGCCTGGCGCAACGCCTGAAAGAACAAGCACAGGAGCCGATTGACCAGGCTCGCGAACAGTACGAGCAGCAACGACAGGCATTGGAAGCAGAGCTGAATCAGCTCCGTCAGAACCATGCGCAACTGGAGCAAAAGCACGACATCCAGGGCGCTGCGCTGGCCAAAGAGTCCGAAGCCTTGAGCGACACCCGCTCGATGCTGCAAACCGAACAGACACGCAATGCCGGCCTGAATCAGGCGCTGGCAGATTTCGAATTACGCTTGCAGGACAAGGACGAGCAGATCCGCTCGCTGGAAGAAAAGCACCTGCACGCTCGCGACGCGCTTGAGCATTACCGCAATGCCGTCAAGGAGCAGCGCGAACAGGAACAGAGCCGTCACGAAAGTCAGGTTCAGCAGTTGCAGATGGAATTGCGTCAGGCGCAGCAAAGCGCACTGGTACGCCAGGATGAAATCACTCAATTGCACCGCGACAACGAACGCTTGCTGACCGAAAACCGCGGCACATTGCGGGAACTGAGCCTGCTGCAGGATCAGCTCAAACACAGCAATCAACGTCAGGATCAACTGCTGGAGCAAGCGACGCGTGTTGACAGCGAACGCACCCTCCTCCAGGAACGTTTGCGCGTGGCATTGCTGGACAGCCAGACACTCAAGCAGAGCGTCGACGAGCACGCCCAACTCAACCAGTCACTGGAAAAGCAACTGACCCAGGCTCAGGACAGTTTGCGCCTGGCCACTACCGCTGCGGCAGCGCCAGACGCAAAAACTTCAAAGGACGATTAAGCGCCGACCGGCGTGCGCATGGTGACAAACTCTTCGGCCGCCGTCGGGTGCACCCCGATGGTGTCGTCGAAGTCACGTTTGGTTGCGCCGGCCTTCAGCGCGATCGCCAGGCCCTGCACGATCTCGCCGGCATCCGGCCCGACCATGTGGCAGCCCAGCACCTTATCGGTTTTGCCATCGACCACCAGCTTCATCAGCGTGCGCTCCTGGCATTCGGTCAGGGTCAGTTTCATCGGGCGGAAACGGCTTTCGTAGATCACCACGTCGTGCCCCGCCTTCCGCGCCTCTTCTTCAGTCAAGCCGACGGTGCCGATATTCGGCAGGCTGAACACTGCTGTCGGGATCATCTTGTAATCCACCGGGCGGTATTGCTCTGGCTTGAACAGACGTCGCGCCACCGCCATGCCTTCAGCCAGCGCCACCGGCGTCAGTTGAACGCGACCGATGACATCGCCCAGCGCAAGAATTGACGGCTCGGTGGTCTGGTATTGCTCATCGACCTTGATAAAGCCCTTCTCATCCAGCTGCACCTCGGTATTTTCCAGCCCGAGATTGTCCAGCATCGGACGCCGACCGGTGGCGTAGAACACGCAGTCCGCTTCCAGTACACGACCATCCTTGAGGGTCGCCTTCAGGCTGCCATCCGCTTGCTTGTCGATCCGCTCGATGTCGGCATTGAACTGCAGATTCATGCCGCGCTTGGTCAACTCTTCCTGCAGATGCTTGCGCACCGAGCCGTCGAAGCCGCGCAGGAACAGATCACCGCGATACAGCAACGTGGTCTCCGCACCCAGACCATGGAAGATTCCGGCAAATTCGACCGCAATGTAACCGCCGCCGACGACCAGGACACGCTTGGGCAGCTCTTTCAGGAAAAACGCCTGATTGGAGCTGATGGCATGCTCATGCCCCGGAATTTCCGGAATCTGCGGCCAGCCGCCCGTGGCGATCAGAATATTTTTCGCGGTGAAACGCTCACCATTGACCTCGACCTCATGCGGGCCAACGATCTTCGCGTGAGCTTCGTGCAGGGTCACGCCACTGTTGACCAGCAGATTGCGATAAATGCCGTTCAGGCGATTGATCTCGCGATCCTTGTTGGCGATCAGGGTCGCCCAATCGAAATTCGCCTCACCCAAGCTCCAGCCGAAACCGGACGACTGTTCAAAGTCTTCGGCGAAATGCGCGCCGTACACCAGCAGTTTTTTCGGCACACAGCCGACATTGACGCAGGTGCCGCCCAGATAACGGCTCTCGGCCACCGCCACTTTTGCACCGAAACCGGCAGCAAAACGCGCAGCTCGCACACCGCCGGATCCGGCACCAATCACATAAAGGTCAAAATCGTAGGCCATTTCTATCTCCTCGGCAGGCGATCAGCATACCCGGCGTCGTCCGCTGGGCAAGCACTCCTGCCGATATAGGGGCGAAAAATGAAAAAGCCACCCGAAGGTGGCTTTTTCGTACAGACAGATCAGGCGCTATCAGTAGGCCTTGCCAGTCTTGTAGAAGTTTTCGAAGCAGAAGTTGGTTGCCTCGATGTAACCCTCGGCACCACCGCAGTCGAAACGCTTGCCCTTGAACTTGTAGGCCATTACGCAGCCGTTCTGGGCTTGCTTCATCAGGGCGTCGGTGATCTGGATTTCACCACCCTTGCCTGGCTCGGTCTGTTCGATCAGGTCGAAGATGTCCGGAGTCAGGATGTAACGACCAATGATCGCCAGGTTGGACGGCGCGTCTTCCGGCTTTGGCTTCTCGACCATGCTGTGTACGCGGTAGATGTCGTCGCGGATCATCTCGCCGGCAATGACGCCGTACTTGCTGGTTTCTGCCGGATCGACTTCCTGGATGGCGATGATCGAGCAGCGGAACTGCTTGTACAGCTTGACCATCTGGGTCAGTACGCCGTCGCCTTCGAGGTTGACGCACAGGTCGTCCGCCAGCACCACGGCAAACGGCTCATCGCCGATCAGCGGACGACCGGTCAGGATCGCATGACCCAGGCCTTTCATTTCAGTCTGACGGGTGTAGGAGAACGAGCACTCGTCCAACAGCTTGCGGATACCGACCAGGTATTTCTCTTTGTCGGTGCCCTTGATCTGGTTTTCCAGCTCATAGCTGATGTCGAAGTGGTCTTCCAGGGCACGCTTGCCACGGCCGGTCACGATGGAGATCTCAGTCAGACCAGCATCCAGAGCTTCTTCGACGCCGTACTGGATCAGTGGCTTGTTTACCACCGGCAGCATTTCTTTGGGCATGGCTTTAGTCGCTGGAAGGAAGCGAGTACCGTAACCGGCTGCTGGGAACAAGCATTTCTTGATCATATAAGTCCTTGAAAGGGCTGTGTGTACGAGTTTCGGCGCAGTCTAATCAGGCGGCGTGCACCTTACAATGCCCCGCACTGGCTAACCGATGTCAACATAGAGAAATATTCTGGCGGATAGTTCAATCCGCACGCAGAAGCTGCGCATTCAGCGTAGCCCAAAGATTCAGGAACACCGCATCGACCCGCGCCCGCTTGCCCGTTTCCCGTTATCATGACGCCTTTGAACCAGCCAACGAGGCCGCTAGATGTCCGCAGCAAAAATCATCAACGGGTACACCGTCGCCAAGGCAAAAGATGGCCAGTGGCATATCACCGCCGCCAACGGCGAAGATGTGTCCGGTCCATTGCCCACTGAAGCGATGGCGATTGAGGTAGCCGCGGTGCTTGATTACACGCCTCCTGCACCGAAGCGTCGCGGTAAGGATCAGGACTGATCAGCTGTAACGCATCCAGAGCCCTGCCATTGCGCGGGGCTTTTTTTGAACATGAAGATGTGGCCAATCGCTATAACCTTTTCATGCCGGCGCTGTCATAGCGTCTAGCCCTCTCCTTCCGAAGACGACATCGCCATGAACACCCGTACGCTGCACCGCATGCTGCCCCTGTTAGCACTTCTGGCCCTGGCCGGCTGCGCCAGCTCTCAACCCACTTACCTGGACAACGGCGAGCAAGGGTTGAGCATCGATTGCTCCGGCGAGGCCAATTCCTGGGCAACCTGTTATGAAAAGGCTGATGCCTCCTGCGCCGGCACCGGCTATCGCATCGTCGGAACCGATGGCACACCGGCGTCCAAGGAAAGCGACAAAACGCTGGGTATCGATGTCGGCAACTACAAGAACCGTAGTGTCGTGGTGGTCTGCAAGTAGGTTTTACATGTGAATTTCGGCGAACTTGATCCCTAGCCCGCGAACGACCTCAATCAGGTCATCCAGACGGCCAAACGATTCGACTTCGTCGTTTTCATCCACCAGAAAATAACTGCGCCCGGCGCTCTTCTTGAAAAACACGATCCATTCACCCGAATTCGCCGGGTTCTGAATCACATGGGTGGCCGCGATCAGCCCCTCTTTATGGCGCTCGCGCACCTGTTCTCGCTTCATGCACATCTCCAGAAATGACAATGCCGCCCAGGCGTGACCTGGACGGCATCAATACCGATGACTGACAGTTTATCAGCCGGAAATGCACACCGTGGCGGCATTGCGCACATCCCTTGGACGTATCGGCACGTTGGACATGCGCTCGTGCAACTTGATGCTGCTGCCGCCGGAGCGGTCCTCAATGTCAAACACCGCTGCCGGGCCGGACGACAACTTCCCTGGCACGATCACCCGAACCCCGTCCTTGTGCGGCTCCATTTGCAGGGCCCCGCGGCTTTGCGCCAGCTTGTCGGCCAGACACTGTGCGTACTCGTGGGGTTTCTTGCCGGAAATGACGCTCATGGTCGGCAGTGTTTCATTGATTTCCGAAACACTTGCGCAACCACCCATCGCCAATGCCAACGGCACAAAGACCACACCCCACTTCATACAGAATCTCCTATAAAGACCCTCGGACAGCGTGAATGCCGTTTTTCTCCGAGGCTCATTGCATTTAACGCACATGAAATCGCGAATAACTGTTTTTAATTGTCAAAGCGGCGCCCGACGGCCGGATAATAACCTGTCCGGGCTGATAAACTGCGCCAATCGACCCTGCTATCGTTTTGATTTTGTAGAAAAAGCCCTTCTGGAGGCGCCCATGAAATTTATTCACCAGCGCGAGCACCTCAACGAAGACGACATCGTCGTCATCCAGTGCTCACAAACCTGCAACATCCGTCTGATGAACGACGCCAACTTTCGCAGCTTCAAGAACGGCGGCCGTCATACCTATCACGGCGGCGCGTTCGACACCTTTCCGGCCCGCATCACCGCGCCGAGCACCGGGTTCTGGAACATCACCATCGACACCGTCAACCGCCGTGCGATCAGTGTGACCCGCAAGCCGACCCTGACGCACTCGATCAAGATCATCCGTCGCTCCAGCTCGAAACTCAGCTGATCGGCTCCCTTAACGCAATCAGGTAAGCATGACCGTGGCCCAAACGACCAAATACGTCATCAAGTACAAACTGAACGGCGAGCGCCGCTTCGAATTCGCCCAGCTGGAAAACGGCACGCCGGAAGAAGCCAAGGCTGCGCTGGATGCCCTGCACGGCCAGAGCGAAGACGTGATCAGCGACATCAGCGTCAGCAAGGCGTTGTAAGACGCGGGTGACAATTCGACCGCAAGCGCCGGAGTGTTCCGGCCTGGCGGGCTGCCTAGACTGATCACCTGGACGCAAGCCAAGGAATCAGTATGCCGATGTCACCCGAATCGCCCCTCGATGCGCTCGACTGGGCCGCACTGGAACAACAACTGGATCAGGACGGTTGCGCCATCATCCGTTCGCTGTTGCGCCCGCAAACCTGTGATCGCCTGCGTGCGCTGTACCCGCAAAGCGAACCGTTCCGCTCACAGGTGATCATGGCCCGCCACGGTTTCGGTCGCGGCGAATACAAGTATCTGCGCTACCCGTTGCCTCCATTGGTGGAGCGCCTGCGCAATGCGCTTTATCCGCGCCTTGTTCCCCTGGCCAATCGCTGGCATGAACGGATGGGCTTGCCGCAACGCTTTCCACCCCTGCACAGCGAGTTTCTTGCGCGCTGTCATGCCGCCGGTCAACTGCGGCCTACCCCGCTCTTGCTGCAATACGGCCCACAGGACTACAACTGTTTGCATCAGGACCTGTACGGCGAACACATCTTCCCGCTGCAAGTCGCGATTCTTCTGTCAGAACCTGGCGAGGATTTCAGCGGTGGTGAGTTCGTCCTGACCGAACAACGCCCGAGAATGCAGTCTCGCCCACTGGTGATAGACCTGAAGAAAGGCGACGCGCTGATCTTTGCCGTCAACCAACGCCCGGTCAAAGGCGTGCGCGGCGACTATCGGGTCACCATGCGCCACGGTGTCAGCCGCCTGCACAGCGGAAAACGGCATACTCTGGGCATCATTTTTCACGACGCTACCTGACCATCATGCACACCCACTTCGATCTGTTCGCCGACACCGAATCCGAGCAGCCCCGACGCGTTGAGCAGATCGGCGAACAATCCTGGGTGCTGCGCGGCTTCGCCCTTCCCCGTATCGAACAATTATTGCCGGCTCTGAAATCGGTCATCGAACGCGCCCCGTTGCGGCACATGATGACGCCCGACGGTTTCAGCATGTCAGTAGCCACCAGCAGTTGCGGAGCGCTTGGCTGGATCACCGACCGCAGCGGTTACCGTTACTCGGTCGATGACCCTCTCAGCCACCAGCCTTGGCCGGAGATGCCCGAAGTCTTTCGCGACCTGGCGCAGACAGCGGCGAAGCAAGTCGGATTTTCCGATTTCATACCGGACTCCTGCCTGATCAATCGTTATGTCCCCGGCGCGAAAATGTCTTTGCATCAGGACAAGGACGAACATTCCTACACCGCACCGATCGTTTCTCTGTCATTGGGTTTGCCCGCCATGTTCCTGTTCGGTGGTTTCGCCCGCAGCGACAGGAGCCAGCGCATTCCACTGTTGCACGGCGACATGGTGATCTGGGGTGGCGTTGATCGGCTGCGCTACCACGGCGTCCTGCCGATCAAGTACGGCCGGCATCCGCAGTTGGGCGAACAGCGTTTCAACCTGACGTTTCGCACCGCCGGATAACCGCGCAAAGTTTGACCGCAAGGGCCGGAGTGTTACGGTTGGCGGCACTGGTTAACCTGAAATTCAACAGGTCAACGGACTCTCCATCATGAAAACGCTTTCGACCCCGCTGAACATTGAAGACGATCCACGCTGGTCCGCCGTCGTCGCCCGCGACCCACGGGCGGACGGTCAATTTGTCTACGCAGTGAAAACCACTGGCATCTATTGCCGTCCTAGCAGCCTGGCGCGTTTGCCCAAGCCGCAGAATGTCGAATTCTTCGACACCGCCGAAGAGGCCGAGGCAGCGGGTTATCGCCCCAGCAAACGGGCGAGCAAGGATCAAAGCGACGTGGCCGCGCAACATGCCGCAACGGTAGCCGCTGCGTGCCGACAGATCGAAACCGCCGAAACCCTGCCAGCGCTCAACGAACTGGCGGATGCCGCCGGCCTGAGCTCATTCCATTTCCATCGGGTATTCAAAGCCGCCACCGGCCTGACGCCCAAGGGTTACGCCGCGGCGCACCGTTCACGCAGAGTGCGGCAACGGTTGGCGGATGGCGACTCGGTGACCGACGCGTTGTACGACGCCGGCTTCAACTCCAACAGCCGTTTCTATGAAGCCGCTGACCAGTTGCTGGGCATGAAGCCCGGCGACTTCCGGGCCGCCGGGCAAAACAACGACATTCGTTTTGCGGTCGGCCAATGCTCGCTCGGCGCCATTCTGGTGGCACAGAGTGATCGAGGAATTTGCGCGATTCTGTTGGGGGACGATCCCCATCAACTGGTCTGCGACCTGCAGGATCAGTTTCGCCGGGCCAACCTGATCGGAGCCGACGCCGAGTTCGAACAACTGATCGCCCACGTCGTCGGCTTTATCGAAGCGCCGGCAATCGGTCTCGATCTGCCACTGGATGTACGGGGCACCGCGTTTCAGGAACGGGTCTGGCAGGCGCTGCGCGAAATACCGGTTGGCAGCACCGCCAGTTATGCCGACATCGCCCAGCGCATCGGCTCGCCAAAAGCGGTTCGGGCCGTGGCTCAGGCCTGCGGCGCCAACAGCCTTGCGGTGGCGATCCCTTGCCATCGCGTGGTCCGCAGCGACGGCAACCTTTCGGGCTATCGCTGGGGCGTGGAGCGCAAGCGTGAGTTGTTGTCCCGGGAAACGCAGCCTTAGAGGATGCCGATGTAAATCGACACTGACTCGGGGCCGAAATAGGCCTCGAAGTCAGTGGCGTAACGTCGCTGAATCTGCGGATTGGCTTCGAAGTGCTTCCAGATCCGGCCCCAAGTGGCAATGACCGCATCGGGCAATGCACCATGTCCCTGGAACACCAGATACTCACCGCTTTCGATCCGAATGGTTTCGAAATCCGTCTGCGGATTGACGACGGCAACACCCGCCGTCACATCGAATGCACCCGAAGCATCCGATTCATAGGCCGAGTACACCCCGTAAATCGGCGACTCGGTCAGCTTGCCGGGAATGGCCTCCGCCAGGTTCTTGCCGAAGAATTGCCCCCACATCGGGCCGATTTTCGCGGTCTCGGCCTTGTGTTCTGCGGCGTTGGTGGTTCGAACGCGCAAGCCTGAGACCGTGAACGACTCAACGTGCTGTTGTTGTAGATCCATCGAAGTGCCACTCCCTTTTTTTGAAGTGCGGCCCGGCAGGTCCGCGATGGCGCTTAATGTGTCAGCGATTGACGTCCACGACAACCCGTCCGCGCAGCTGCCCGGCGAGCAACTTCGGGGCCGCTTCGATGGCTTCGCTGAGACCGATTTCGTGGCTGATCAGCGGCAACAGGGAAAAATCCAGATCCTTGGCCAGACGTTCCCACGCCTCGATTCGACGCGCTTTGGGCTGGGTCACGCTGTTGATTCCGGCCAGCGTCACACCACGCAAGATGAAAGGCGCCACCGACGCCGGGAAATCCATGCCCTGAGCCAGACCGCATGCCGCGACAGTACCTTCGGCGCGGGTGCTGGCGCAGGCGTTGGCCAATGTGTGGCTGCCGACCGAATCGATCACCGCCGCCCAACGCTCCTTCGCCAGTGGCTTGCCGGGCTCGGACAAGGTCGCACGATCAATGATTTCGCTGGCGCCCAATTGCTGCAGATACTCATGCTCCGACACCCGGCCGGTAGATGCCACCACGCGATAGCCAAGCTTGTGCAACAAGGCGATTGCAAAGCTGCCGACCCCACCATTGGCACCGGTAACCAATACTTCGCCCTGCTCCGGCGTCACGCCATTACGCTCCAGCGCCATGATGCACAGCATCGCCGTGTAGCCCGCCGTGCCAATGGCCATGGCTTGCGCGGCGGAAAACGCCTTGGGCAGTGGAATCAGCCAGTCGCCGTTGAGCCGTGCCTTCTGGGCCAGGCCGCCCCAGTGGTTTTCGCCCACGCCCCAACCGTTGAGCAGCACCTGATCGCCAGCCTTATAGTCGGGATGCGAACTGATCTCGACCGTACCGGCCAGATCAATCCCCGGTACCATCGGAAACTTGCGCACCACCGGGCTGCTGCCGGTAATCGCCAGCCCGTCCTTGAAGTTGAGCGTGCTGTTCGCGACGCGCACCGTCACATCGCCTTCGGGCAACTGCTGCTCGTCGATTTTCTGCAGGCTGGCGCGATAACCGCTGTCGTCTTTGTCGATCAGAATGCCGTTGAACATGATTGCCTCTCAGGGAATGAATTCAGGGTCTCGTGGCATTCAAATAGCACATCGCAACATTTTGCCCCACTCGACCTTCCGCCAATCGCTGAAACCGCCGGATGATTCCGGATCGGCCGGCTATGCTCTTTCGACGGCTTCCACTTATCCCCGAGAAGCCCTTGTCGATGGAGCTGACAATGTCCCGCGCCCGCCCTTTTCTTGCCTGGCTGATGCTCTGTCTGTTGGCATTCAATACCGCTTGGGCGGCGCCAGCGGCCAAGACGGCAGACGCCACTGCCGTTGAGCCAACATGGCCGCAAGTCATCACCAGCGGCAAGTCAAAACTCACCGTGTATCAGCCACAGCTCGACAGCTGGGACGGCTACACCTTGCAGGCCCGCGCCGCCGTAGAAGCAACCGATGCTGCCGGCAAGTCGACTTATGGCATCGTCCAGTTCAGCGCTCACACGCTGGTCGACAAGGCCACTCGCTGGGTCATGCTCGACCAGTACAAAATCATCAAAGCCGATTTCCCCGCAGACGCCAGCCAGGCAGAGATGTGGATCACGACACTGCAAAACGATGCGGCCAAGCGCAAGAAAACCATTTCACTCGATCAATTGGAGGCCGCCGTTGGCGTACTGACCGCCGAACAGAAAGCCGACACCGCGCCCCTGGAAAACACGCCACCGACCATCCTCAGCTCGGACGTGCCGGCCTTGCTTGTCTATATCGACGGTGAGGCTGCGTATCGCCAGGTCGACGGCACCGGATTGCAACGGGTGATCAACACCCGCCCTCTGCTGCTCAAGGACGCCCAGGGCAAACATTATCTGCATGTGTTCGATGGCTGGATGGTTGCCGATCAATTGTCGGGGCCCTACGCCCTGCTCTCATCGCCTCCAGCGGATCTGGAGAAAGCCAAGAAAGCGGCGATCGAGAGCCGGCAGGTGGATCTGCTCACCGGGCAAAGCGATCCGAAGGACAAAGTACCGAGCCTGGCCAAACCGCCACAGGCAAAGATCTTCATCGCCACGACACCGACCGAACTGATCGTCACCGACGGTGCACCACAGTGGCAGCCGATCCAGGGCACGCAATTGCTGTATGTCAGCAACACCACCGGGCACATTTTCAAGGAAATCGGCGATCAGAACAGTTATGTGCTGATCTCCGGCCGCTGGTTCCGCGCCGGCGACATGAACGGCCCGTGGACATTTACCCCGGCGGACAAACTGCCAGCAGACTTCGCCAACATCCCCGACGACAGTCCGAAAGAAAACGTAAAAGCCTCGGTCGCCGGGACGCCACAGGCCAAGGAAGCAGCCATTGCCGCCACCATTCCGCAGACGTCAGCGATCAAGAAAAGCGCAGTGAAAATGACGGCGCCACAATTTGACGGGGAACCTCAACTCAAAGCCATCAGCGGGACCCCGCTTCAATATGTGATCAACAGCGCCACGCCGATCATCCGGGTCGACAACAACAGTTGGTACGCCGTGGAGAACGGCATCTGGTTCGTCGCCACGGCAGTGACCGGGCCATGGACCGTCGCCAGCTCAGTGCCAGCGGTGATTTATTCGATTCCGCCGAACTCGCCGATGCACTACCTCACTTACGTCAAAGTCTATGAATCCAGTGGTGACACGGTCGTCGTCGGTTACACCCCGGGCTATCAGGGATCGACGCTGGATCCGGCGACCGGCGTTGTGGTCTACGGCACCGGCTATCCGTACACACCATGGGTCGGTAGCGTCTGGTACGGACCTCCGGTGACTTACGGCTTTGGTGTCGCCATCCGCTACACGCCGTGGACTGGCTGGACCTTCGGCTTCGGGTTCGGCTGGAGCTGGGGCGGCAGCACTGCCGCCATGGGCTGGGGCTGGGGCGCCTATCCATGGTGGGGCAATTACGGATGGGGTTACGCGTGGGGACCGCACCTGTATCCCGCGCCATTGGCCTGGGGCGGCGCAGCCTACGGTTATCACGGTGGCGCCGTGGCCTGGGGCCCGGGCGGCTGGGCCGGTACTACCGGCAACATTTACCGGCAATGGGGTGATCGGGCGACCGTCAGCCGCTATGGCGCAGGCTACAACGCCTGGACCGGCAACCGCTGGGCTGGCCAGGTTGGTTCCTCCTACAACTCACGGACCGGGATTGCGACCGCCGGCCAGCGTGGGGCGGTACACAATGTCTACACCGGCAACTATGCAGCCGGCCGCAGCGGTGAAGTGGTCGGACCGAACGGAGGTGCAATCGCCGGGGGCCGGGTGACGGCAGGCAACGCTCGCAATGGCACTCAGGTAACGGCCAATCGTGGCGCCGTTTACAACCCGAACACCGGCAATACCACGCAATACGGCGGAATTCACGGACGCAACAGCGGCGCCGCACGGGTTGGCGACAATGTTTACGCCGGGCATGACGGCAACGTCTACAAGAAAACCGATGACGGCTGGCAGTCGATGGTCAAGGGGGGCGCAACTCGCGCACCGGCCAACAACAATGCTCAGTTACAGAACCTCAATCGCGACTCCGCGGCGCGTAACGTTGGCAATCAGCGTCTGAACAACTTCCACAACTCTTCGCAGTTCATGAACCATTCATTCGGCGGAGGGGGCGGTGGACTTCATCGACGCTGACCTGAATCCCGCGAGGCTACAAATCTCGGCTGGCCCTGCACCCGGTTTTGCTGGTAAAAAAACCGGCTTCAGCTTCCCTGCCCTGCTTTGTCCTTCGGAGTCTTTTCCATGAACCAATGGCCAGATACCCGCATTCTTGACCTGCTCGGCATCGAACTGCCGATCATCCAGGGCCCGATGGCCGGCGCCACCAACTCGTCGATGGTCATTGCCGTGTGCAACGCGGGCGGTTTGGGATCAATGCCGGCAGCGATGTTGAGCATCGAGCAATTGCGCGAAGAACTGAAAGCCATCCGCCAGGGCACTGACAAACCTTTCAACGTCAACTTCTTCTGCCACCAGCCACCGGCCGCCGATGAACAGCGGGCGCGGGACTGGAAGAATCTGCTGGAGCCCTACTACCGCGAACTGGGTGCCGACTTCGATGCGCCGACGCCGGTATCCAACCGAGCGCCGTTTGATGGGGCGGCTTGCGAAGTGCTGGAAGAGTTTCGCCCTGAGGTGGTGAGTTTCCACTTCGGCCTGCCGGAAAAGTCCCTGCTGAACCGGGTCAAGGCCACCGGTGCGAAAATCCTGTCTTCGGCCACCAACGTCGATGAAGCCATCTGGCTGGAACAGAACGGTTGCGATGCAATCATCGCCATGGGCTACGAAGCCGGAGGCCATCGGGGCATGTTCCTCAGCGATGACCTGAGCAGCCAGGTCGGAACCTTTGCCCTCGTTCCGCAAATCGTCGACGCGGTCAAAGTGCCGGTGATTGCTGCCGGTGCGATCGCCGATGCGCGAGGCGTTGCAGCGGCGTTCATGCTCGGTGCATCTGCTGCTCAGGTCGGAACGGCTTATCTGTTTACACCAGAGGCCAAAGTCAGTGCCTCTCATCACAAGGCGCTGCGCACGGCGAAAGACAGTGAGACCGCTATCACCAACCTGTTCACCGGACGTCCGGCACGGGGAATTCTGAATCGAGTGATGCGTGAAGTGGGACCGATGTCGGACAAAGCGCCGGCGTTTCCCTTGGCCGGCGGTGCCCTGATGCCATTGCGCGCCAAGGATGAGGCCGACTTCAGCAATCTCTGGGCCGGTCAGGCGTTTACGTTGGGCAAGGAGTTGAGCAGTGCCGAACTGACTCGCCAACTCGCCGAAGGAGCGCTCGCGAAACTGGCTCGGTAAAAAAGCACGGCAGACTGAGGGATTTCATGCCCTCACCTGCCTGCCTGAAACCAGCACTTTCCGTTTAGAGGCATTTCGCTATATATTCATCTATATAGCGATTCACCCCCTCGCATCGGCGCAGTCTACCCCTCCAACAATAACTGCCCACTGCACTTGCCAACAACGGAGCTGTTACATGACCATTCGTGCCTCACGTTTTGCCCCTGCCCTGCTCGCGGTATTCGCCATCGGCGCCGCTCAGGCCGACGAAGTGCAAGTCGCCGTCGCGGCCAACTTCACTGCACCGATCCAGGCGATCGCCGCCGATTTCGAAAAAGACACCGGGCACAAACTGGTCGCGGCCTATGGCGCCACCGGACAGTTCTACACCCAGATCAAGAACGGCGCGCCGTTCGAAGTGTTCCTCTCGGCTGACGACACCACCCCTGAGAAACTGGAAAAAGAAGGCGACACCGTCAAGGGCTCGCGCTTCACCTACGCCATCGGCACGCTGGCGCTATGGTCGGCCAAAGAAGGTTACGTCGACGCCAAAGGCGACGTTCTGAAGAAAAACGAATACCAACACCTTTCCATCGCCAACCCGAAAGCTGCGCCTTACGGCCTGGCTGCCACCCAGGTGCTGGAAAAGCTGAAATTGACTGATGCAACCAAAGCCAAAATCGTCGAAGGCCAGAACATCACTCAGGCTTATCAGTTCGTGTCCACCGGCAACGCTGAACTGGGCTTCGTTGCCCTGTCGCAGATCTACAAGGACGGCAAGGTCAGCAGCGGCTCGGCGTGGATCGTTCCGGCGAGCATGCACGACCCGATCAAACAGGACGCCGTCATCCTGAACAAAGGCAAGGACAACGCCGCTGCCAAGGCGCTGGTTGAATACCTCAAAGGCCCAAAAGCCGCTGCGGTGATCAAGTCCTACGGTTATCAGCTGTAAATGTCGCTGACGAGTGCCGATTTCGCGGCGATCTGGCTGACCCTGAAACTGGCGTCCCTGACCACCGCGATCCTGCTGGTCATCGGCACTCCGATTGCCCTGTGGTTGTCGCGCAGCCAATCCTGGTTGCGTGGCCCCATCGGGGCAATTGTCGCCCTGCCTCTGGTACTGCCGCCGACCGTCATCGGTTTTTATCTGTTGCTCGCGCTCGGACCCAATGGCTTTCTTGGGCATTTCACCCAGTGGCTGGGGCTCGGCACACTGACGTTCAGTTTCACCGGACTGGTCATCGGTTCGGTGCTCTATTCCATGCCCTTTGTGGTGCAGCCGTTGCAAAACGCCTTCTCCGCCATCGGCACTCGCCCCCTGGAAGTGGCGGCCACCTTGCGCGCCAATCCATGGGACACTTTTTTCAGCGTCATCCTGCCGCTCGCACGTCCCGGTTTCATTACGGCGGCGATCCTGGGTTTCGCCCATACCGTCGGCGAATTCGGCGTTGTACTGATGATCGGCGGCAATATTCCCGACAAGACCCGGGTGGTCTCGGTACAAATCTACGACCACGTCGAAGCCATGGAATACTCACAAGCACATTGGCTCGCCGGTGCGATGCTGGTGTTTTCGTTTCTGGTGTTGCTGGCGCTCTATTCCAGCCGCAAGTCGCGCGCAGGCTGGAGTTGATCGATGATTGAAGCACGCTTGAAACTCGCTTACTCCGGCTTCGGCCTGGATGTCGACCTGCACTTGCCCGGTCGTGGCGTGACCGCATTGTTCGGACAATCGGGCTCAGGCAAGACCACCTGCCTGCGTTGCATTGCCGGACTGGAACGGGCTCCGTACGCCTTTGTGCAAATCAACGACGAAATCTGGCAGGACAGCGAGAAAGGCATTTTCGTACCGCCGCACAAACGTGCGCTCGGCTATGTGTTTCAGGAGGCGAGCCTGTTTCCGCACCTCTCGGTGCTGGCCAACCTGCAATTCGGCCTCAAACGGATTGCCAGGAGTCAACGCCGGGTCGACATGGCACAGGCCACCGAACTGCTGGGAATCGGCCATTTGCTGGAGCGTCATCCGCAGCATTTATCCGGCGGCGAACGTCAGCGTGTCGGCATCGCTCGGGCGCTCTTGACCAGTCCGAAACTGTTGCTGTTGGACGAGCCGCTCGCGGCCCTCGACAGTCAGCGCAAAAGCGAAATCCTGCCTTACCTGCAACGGCTGCACGACGAACTCGATATCCCGGTTCTGTATGTCAGTCACGCCCAGGACGAAGTCGCGCGCCTGGCCGATCACCTGGTGCTGCTCGACAACGGCAAAGCGCTGGCCAGCGGTCCGATCGGCGAAACACTCGCTCGCCTGGATCTGCCACTGGCAATGGGCGATGACGCCGGAGTGGTGATCGAGGGGCAGGTTATCTCCTACGATCACAACTACCAATTGCTCTGCCTGCAATTGCCCGACACGTTACTGAGCATTCGCGTGACCCACTCCCCCATGGAAGTCGGTCAGACGCTGCGCTGCAAAGTGCAGGCTCGCGATATCAGCCTGACCCTGCAAAACACTGAGCACAGCAGCATCCTCAATCGCCTGCCGGTCACGGTGGCCAGCGAAATGCCTGCCGACAATGCCGCTCATGTGCTGATCCGCCTTGATGCGGGCGGCACGCCTCTGCTGGCAAGAATCACCCGGTATTCGCGGGATCAGTTGGGCGTGCATGCGGGTCAACAATTGTGGGCGCAGATCAAGGCTGTCGCGGTTCTGGCTTGAATCGGTCGGCACGACTGTCATGGCATGCGGTCAATCGCTGTAACAGCCTGATTGCCGCCAAGGATTCCCGCCATGCCCGATACCGCGCTGACCGATGTGTTGCCTTCGGACCTGCATTACGTCGATGACACCCAGCCCGGGCTCACCCGCAAAAAGCTGCGCGGCAAGTTCTGCTACTTCGACACAGCTGGTCAGCGCATCAGTGATCCTGACGAAATCAAACGCATCAACGCGCTGGCCGTGCCTCCGGCTTACACCGATGTCTGGATCTGCGCAGACCCTCGCGGCCACCTGCAAGCCACCGGTCGCGATGCTCGCGGGCGCAAACAGTACCGTTATCACCCGCGCTGGCGCGAGGTCCGTGATGCCGACAAATACTCGCGACTGCGCGAGTTCGGCATCGCGCTGCCGAAGTTGCGCAAACAACTGGAAACACTGTTGGCGGCGCCAGGGTTCAGTCGCGACAAAGTCATGGCCACGGTGATCACTTTGCTCGATGCCACGCTGATCCGCGTCGGCAATACCCAATACGCGCGGGACAACCGGTCGTACGGACTGACCACCCTGCGCAGCCGACATGTCGAGGTCAACGGCAGCGCGATCCTGTTCCAGTTTCGCGGCAAAAGCGGTGTCGAACATCAGATCACGGTGAAGGACCGACGCCTGGCGCGGATCATCAAGCGCTGCCTGGAAATCCCGGGGCAGAATCTGTTCCAGTATCTGGATGAACATGGCGAGCGGCACACCGTCAGCTCTTCAGACGTCAACACCTACCTGCAAACCCTGACCGGTGCGGACTTCACCGCCAAGGACTACCGAACCTGGGCCGGCAGCGCCCTCGCCCTGGCAGTGTTGCGGGAGTTGCAATGGGAATCGGAAACCGAAGCCAGGCGGCATGTGGTGGAGATGGTCAAGGGTGTGGCGCGGCAACTGGGGAACACGCCGGCGGTGTGCCGTAAATGTTATATCCACCCGGCCGTGGTGGAGCATTTCATGCTGGGCGCGCTGGCCGAGCTACCACGACCTCGGGTGCGCAAGGGGCTGCGCGCCGAGGAGGTTGCACTGGCCATGTTCCTGGAACGGATGACCACCCTGACCTGAGCGTCTGCAACCGACGAACTGACCTGCCTATTTTTTGCACGATTTGTCAGGGCTTCTATAGTTGATCTGACACGAATCAACTGCGGTGACGCCATGGAAGACATATTCGTCGTGAAGCGTTGCAACAAGATCATCATTCACGGTCGCCGCGCCGGAGAAAGTCTCCATGAACCTGCCGAAGCCACCGGTTGGTACCGCATCAGTGACACGCGTACCGGCGGCTTCATCGGGGATGGCTACGATCTGGAAGAGGACGCCCGGCGAGAATGCCTGCGGCTTAACGCCGCCAGCTCGCGGGTGACGGTCAGCGAGTCTTCGGGCTGATAGCTGTCATTTACGGGTCTATACTCAAACCAGCTGAAGGAGCAGCGCCCCAACGGCAGAGAGCTCGCGCTTCGCGGGCTTTTTGCTGCCTCAGAGCGGTTTCCTGAACGGAGGTGTTCCATGTCCGAAAGAGAGTCCATCACCACTCTCCTCACCTTGCTCGATGCCCGGGAGGCACGCCTCGCCGCGGCCTGCAAAGAGATCGCCGACTGGGTCGATCATCAAGGCGGGCACCCGACCGCCCTGCGCATTCGCGATCGTTTGAACGACATCGAAAAAGATGCTCCGCTGATTCGCAGCACCCTGTCGTCGCTCAAACCTGTCGACCGGCCGCTGCCACGCTTCAGGTGATCCGCTGATTGGCGCAATGCTGCAAAAAAGAACGTCCTTGGTGGTGAGAGGTCAAACCCTCTACACGTCACCAAGGAGGCGTCTCATGGTCATTCACTTCAAAGTCGACGGGCATCTGGCCTGTGGTCACAAGGGTAACAACCTCAGTGCCAGCCCCGAGCTCAATCGCGTCAAATGCCGCAGCTGCCGCAATACAGATGCTTATAAAAACGCACGCAAAGACCAGCGAAATGCAGCCCGTCGGCTCGCTCGCCATGCAAAAGCCACGCACCATGCATCCGGTTGGCGCTCGGAGTGGATCGAGCGTCTGACAGCGATGACTGGTCTCCAGCGCTTGCCAAGGGGCTTTACCGGGCAGGCCTTCGTCTAGACCGGTAACACAATGGGCCGTCTGTTCGGCCCATTCCTGTTGATGTGTTTATTACTGTGTAGCTCTGCCGATGCTATGGTGAGTCCTGTCGGTTCCAGTTTCGGTAACTCAGAGTGCAAGCATCCATTGATCCTGAAGAAAGCGTCGGGGCCTCCCCCTCACCTCGCCGCAATCCGTCGCAAAAACGCAGCCGTGAACGGCAGGAACGAATTCTCGGTGTGGCTACCCGGCTGATTGCCAGCAAGGGCAGCGATCAACTGAAGATGAGCGAAATCGCTGCACTCTGCGAGATATCCATTGGCTCTCTCTACCAGTATTTTCCTGACAAGAGTTCGATCATCCTCAGCCTCGCGCAGCGTTACAACGCCGAAAGCCGTCGCTGCATTCAGGTTGCTCTGGAGGCGGTCCACGATGCGCAATCGCTGGAAGTCGCTTATTCGGAACTGCTGGATCTGTACTACCAGATCATCACGGCAGAACCGGTCATGCGCGATATCTGGTCAGGTATGCAGGCTGACAAACAGCTGCTGGATCTGGAACTGCAGGAAAGTCGCATCGCGGCGCAAATGTTGACCCACGCGGTGCTGCGCGCCTTCCCTGATGCCAATGAACAACAAGTGAGCGATGGGGCTTTTCTGGTCTGGCAACTGGGTGAATCGACGATGCGCCTGGCCATTTCCTGCTCTGAGGCAGAAGGTAAGCGACTGGTCGAAACCTTCAAGCGCATGTCGCTTCGGGAAATACTGCATCCGGCCCTCGCCGACTCTCTCAATTCTTCGATCTAAATCCGTGACGTTCAACAAATGACCTGTCGTCGGCTGAGAGCAGGCGTTTCTTGACGGCATAACGTGAGCATCTATCGTATTTTTTGTGAGAGATGCTCACGTTAACAGAGAGATGATCATGACAAGCTCAGAAGCCCAACCCTTTCTGATACTCGGCGCTACCGGAAAAACCGGAAGCCGCATCAGCAAACGACTGATCGAAGAAGGACATCCGGTTCGACCAGGGTCGCGCAATGCACCCATCCCGTTCGATTGGGAGAATCCTTCAACCTGGAGCGCTGCTCTCACGGGTGTGCGCGCAGTCTATATCTCCTATCAGCCCGATCTCGCCATGCCCGGCGCCTTGGAAACCCTGCAGGCGTTCGTTTCGCTCGCCGTCAAGCACCACATCAAACACTTGGTACTGCTTTCAGGACGCGGAGAAATTGAAGCGCAAGAAGCTGAACGGATTGTGCAGAACAGCGGCATCGACTGGACAATTCTGCGAGCCAGTTGGTTTTTCCAGAACTTCAGCGAGGCACATTTCCTCGATCCGATCATCGAAGGTCAGCTCGTGCTTCCAGTCGGCAATGTCGCTGAGCCGTTTGTCGATGCGGAAGATATTGCCGAAGTCGCCGTGCAGGCACTCACCAAACCGGGTCATGCTGGAAAACTCTATGAACTGACCGGGCCACAAGCACTGACCTTCACTGAGGCAATACGGGAAATCAGCTCGGCAACAGGGCGCGATATCCAGTTCATACAAGTGCCGGCGGAGAGTTACCGCAAAGAACTTGAAAATGCGCAACTACCTGCGCCGTGGGTCGACCTGGTGCTTTATCTCTTCACCACTGTACTGGACGGGCGCAATACCGCTGTTGCCAATGGTGTGACGCAAGCGTTGGGACGGCCGGCGGCAGACTTCAGTGCTTATGCCAGACGTACGGCTTCGACTGGGGTCTGGAATGCTCGACCGTGAATGAAGGGCGGATGTTTTTGTGGCACAAAAAAAGGCTTGCATGAAGAACTTCATACAAGCCTTTATATTCGATGTGACAGAAGCCGGGTCAGAACCAGCGACTCTCAAGAGAGCTCAATCGGTTCGTATGCCACACCGTCCAGTGATTGACATCCAGGTCGAAACCTCATCCCGATACGGAGGCATTCCAGCAAATCAGAGGTTACAGCTGTACTGATACTCAAAGGGGAAAAATACCGTATCGACCACTAATGAAAACGGTGCGTCTATGAGTAAAAACGGAATCAACTTTCCTTTGGATGCACCCACCGCCCACCAATCAAACCGCACTCCGATATAGGGGCATCGATGCTCGTCGTAATCCATCCGCATGGCGGTTGCTGCACAACCACTCAGACTGGCGATCAACACCAGTAAAACTGCTTTGCGAAACACGTAACGTCCTTATTACATCATCGATGGAGACTGAATGCTCCTGCCCCACCTCTCAGTTGACCGCGATAGCGACGAGGTTGAACAGCACGATCCGAATGGCAGGGAAAAGGTCATGACAACAAGATCAATCAGGGTTGAGATCAAAATTGCGACCCAGAAACAAACAAGGGTTTGCATCAGCTTTCGCCCGCAAACCCTTGATTCAAGATGGTGCCCGAAGCCGGAATCGAACCGGCACGCCCTTACGAGCGGGGGATTTTAAGTCCCATGCGTCTACCAGTTTCGCCATTCGGGCGGTAGCGCGATACTGCGTTGCCCTGATGTCGGTTCACAATCCTGACAGATTGCTGCCCGTACAGCAGAGGGGGAAATATATACATCACTCCCCCGTGAAGCAAGTTGGCAAAGGCCGTTTTAAAGACTAAATCTTTCAGCACGATGCAATAAAAAAAGCTCCGTAAATCATGGATCTACGGAGCTTATTTATAGTGGAGGCCGAGGTCGGAATCGAACCGGCGTAGGTGGATTTGCAATCCACTGCATAACCATTTTGCTACTCGGCCTCAAAAACATTTGCTGTCAGTAGCGCAACAACAAACGCTGTAAAACTTGGAGCGGGAAACGAGACTCGAACTCGCGACCCCGACCTTGGCAAGGTCGTGCTCTACCAACTGAGCTATTCCCGCTTGGTGTGGCGCATTCTATAGAAATCAGAAGCGCCGTCAACCCCTTGATTCAAAAAAGTTTTATTTCTTTTCAACATCGGTCTTCAGATGCGGCCAGGCAGCCCGAAGGTATTGAACCATCGACCACAAGGTCAGGCCTGCAGAAACCATCAGCAACGTGTAACCGATGAAAACCCAGAAGCTGAAAACCTTGGGGTTGGCCAGAAGAATCACCAGTGCAAGCATTTGCGCAGCGGTTTTCCATTTGCCCAGGTTCGATACAGCCACATGAGCCCGCGCACCAAGTTCGGCCATCCACTCACGCAACGCCGAAACGACGATCTCGCGACCGATGATGACGGCCGCCGGCAACGTGAGCCACAGGTTGCCGTGTTCCTGCACCAGCAACACCAGTGCAACAGCAACCATCAGTTTGTCAGCGACAGGATCCAGAAACGCTCCAAACGGAGTGCTTTGCTCCAGGCGTCGCGCCAGATAACCATCCAGCCAGTCCGTTGCTGCCGCGAAGGCAAAGACCGAACTTGAGGCCAGATAACTCCACTGGTAAGGCAGATAGAACAACAAAATGAAGATCGGGATGAGCAGGACACGGAGAACGGTAATCAGATTAGGGATATTCATCGGCACAACTGGCTACGAGGTGAATGGGCATTCTACTCACTATGCAGGTTTGCATAAATCGACTCTGCTAGCTTTTTGCTGATCCCCGGCGCTTTGGCGATCTCTTCGATGCTTGCACGAGACAGCTCCTGCAATCCACCAAAATGTTTCAACAAGTCCCTGCGCCGAGTCGGCCCCACGCCCGCCACGCCTTCCAGCGTCGACGTACGACGGGTTTTGCCACGGCGCGCACGGTGTCCAGTGATCGCAAAGCGGTGAGCTTCGTCACGAATCTGCTGAATCAGGTGCAACGCCGGAGAGTCGCCACGCAACGTGAATTCGTGCGCGGCATCATTCAGATACAAAGTCTCGAACCCAGCCTTGCGCGTCGCACCTTTCGCAACGCCCAGCAGGATCAGATCCGGCACGGCCAGTTCGTTGAGCACATCTCGCGCCATCGACAACTGCCCTTTGCCGCCGTCCACCAACAGAATGTCCGGCAACTTGCCCTCACCGTCCTTCAGCTTGCTGAAGCGCCGGGTCAACGCCTGGTGCATGGCGGCATAATCATCACCCGCCGTCACGCCTTCGATGTTGTATCGGCGGTAATCCGATTTGATCGGCCCTTCTGGCCCGAATACCACACAGGACGCAACGGTTGCCTCGCCGCTGGAATGACTGATGTCGTAGCACTCCAGGCGCTGCGGCGGCTCGTCCAGTTTCAGTACCTCGGCCAATGCCTCGAAACGGGCCGCAACGTGCTGACGGTTGGCCAGCCTCGCACCCAGCGCCTGTTCGGCATTGGTCACGGCCAGTTGTTGCCAGCGCGCCCTTGTACCGCGAACCCGATGACTGATGGACAGTTCGCGACCGCGCAGCTCCTGGATCGCTTCGATCAACGTGGGGAAGTCTTCATGGACGACATTGACGATCAGTTCACTGGGCAAATCCCGCTCGGGACTGCTGATGAAATACTGGCCAAGAAACGCAGCCATGACTTCGGCAACGTCTTCCTCAATCCCGACCTGCGGGAAAAAGTTCTTGCTGCCCAGAACCCGCCCTCCCCGCACGCTGATCAAATGCACGCAGGCGCCACCGGGGTTGACGAAGGCTGCGATCACATCGATATCGCCAGTCCCGCCTTCCATGCTCTGCTGATCCTGAACCCGACGCAGCAATGCAATCTGGTCGCGCAGCTCCGCAGCGCGCTCGAACTCGAGATTGATTGCAGCCTCTTCCATCGCCGTGGACAGTTCATTTGTCAGTGCATGACTGCGCCCCTCGAGGAACATCACCGAGTGCCGCACGTCTTCGGCGTACACCTCGGGCTCGACCAGCCCGACACAGGGAGCCTTGCAGCGCTTGATCTGGTACTGCAGGCAAGGACGCGTCCGGTTCTTGTAGTAGCTGTCTTCGCACTGACGCACGAAGAAAGCCTTTTGCAGAAGGCTGAGGCTTTCGCGGATTGCCCCGGCACTCGGGTAAGGCCCGAAGTACTTGCCCTTGGCCTTCTTGGCACCGCGATGAATGCTCAGGCGAGGGAATTGTCCGTCAGACAGAAACACATACGGATAAGACTTGTCGTCGCGCAACAGGATGTTGTACGGCGGCCGCCACTCCTTGATCAGCGTCTGCTCAAGCAGCAGGGCTTCGGTTTCGTTAGCGGTAATGGTCGTTTCGACCTGGGCGATTCGCCCGACCAGCGCGGCGGTTTTGGGTGCCAGTCCGGTTTTTCGAAAGTAACTGGCCAGGCGCTTCTTCAGATTCTTGGCCTTGCCGACGTACAACAGACGCGCATCGCTGTCGAACATGCGGTAAACGCCGGGGCGCCCGCTGACAGTCGACAGGAAGGCGCCGGAATCGAATGTTTCAGTCATGGTCAGAGGCTGGCATCAACCATGCCGTGACGAACTGCCAGAAGCGTCAGCTCGACATCACTGCTGATCGAAAGCTTCTCGAAAATGCGGTAACGGTAGGTGTTTACGGTTTTTGGCGACAGGCACAATTTGTCGGAAATGATCTGCACCTTCTGGCACCCGACAATCATCAAGGCAATCTGGATTTCGCGCTCCGACAAGGCATCGAACGGAGAATCGTTGGTTGGCTGGAAGGACTTGATCGCCAGTTGCTGGGCAATCTGCGGACTGATGTAGCGCTGACCGGCAAAGACCAGGCGGATGGCCTGTACCATTTCCGGCAATCCAGCACCCTTGGTCAGGTAACCCGCGGCTCCCGCCTGCAGCAATCGGGTAGGAAACGGATCTTCTTCGCACACGGTGACTGCAACCACCTTGATGTCCGGATGGCTGCGCAACAGTTTGCGCGTGGCTTCCAGGCCGCCGATGCCAGGCATCTTGACGTCCATCAGCACCACGTCTGGCTTCAGCTCACGGGCCTTGATAAGGGATTCTTCCCCGGACTCGGCCTGGCCAACCACTTGCAGGCCATCGATATCGGCCAGCATCCGTGTAATGCCCGTACGAACGAGATCATGGTCATCGACCACTAGCACCCTAATCAAGCAGACACCTCGCGATATGGTCTTATTGGGATGCCGGACACCTTAGCAAAAAGTGCCAGACAGACCTAGCGGCAAGCAGCATATAAAAAGTTTCAATTCATCATTCAGGGCTTGCCGGCCGTGCGTTTCAGAGCACACGTGTACTGAATTCGAGATGCATCCTCAGGAAACACTCGTCCTCGCCCTGCACAACCATTCCCTTTCTGCGATACAGGTTTTGCGCCGGATTGTTCTTGAACACTGTCAGACGCAATGCCGGGCGACGTTCAAGGTGCGCAATTGCAACAATCTGATCGATCGCCCAGGAACCTGCACCTTGTCCCTGAAATCCCCCGCAGACCTGTAACTCGCGAATGTACAACGCGCGGGCATCACGACTGAGGCTGAAATAACCTACTGGCCTGCCTTCGCATTCGATCATCCAGTTTTCGCGCCCGGCCCAGGCGATATCGAAAGCTTCGTCCTGCCACAGCAGATCGTAGCTGATGTAATAGCGGAGCATGTTCTGGCAAGTGATTTCTCGCGTAAACGACAGGTCATCGGTCGTCGCCGGTCGCAAATGAAACCTTGTTTGCACATCCACCACCTTCATGCCTTGCCCTCCCCTGATGCCAACCTCGACGCGACTCAACCTTGAACCGCTGAAAACGGCAGAGTGTGTCATAGCTTGCCGAAGGCTCAACCGATAGAGGACGTCTTGTACCTTCAATAGCATTTTCTGATTGCTGACGCGCATCAGGCTCTAGTAAGCTCGGCGCATTCATCGGAGACACATCATGTTCAACGCCCTTGCACAGCTTCTTGCCACCAGCGCCCAGCGCTCGGTTGCGGCTGCGCGCGTGAACAACATTTGCGCTCCAGCCAGCTTTTATTTTGGGTATTGGTTTAGCCACTGGCGCGCCTGATACCCACACGGCGCCCATATAGACGGGTCGCCTACCAGAGAATTCTCAACCCCCGGTCGGCCTCCCGACCGGGGGTTTTGTTTTTTCAGGCCCTGAACTTTCAGCGACACACCAGACATTTGAGGAATCACGACATGAACTACGCCACTTATTACCGCTACGACAGTTTTACCGCCTGGCGATTTAGCAGCCTCCGCTCGGGACAGCCTGCCGCCTCCGATCGGTCACCCACAGGTGGCAAGCCAACACATGTAGCCAATACGGCCAACTGTCGAACACCCCAATAGGGCCGAGTCGGCGGGAAAGACCCGCGACCAGCCCAGGAAGACCGAATATGAACTCGTCCGTTTCTGCTCTGCCACTGTCCACCCTGAACCCGGCCAACGAAGTATTGACCCTGCGTCTGCCCAGTTCGCTGCAACTCAAGCAGCAATTGCCCCTGAGCAATGCCTTGAACCAGCAGGTTGCCAATCACCGCCAGGCCATCCGCGCCATTCTCAACGGCGAAGACCACCGTTTGCTGGTCGTTGTCGGCCCTTGCTCCATTCACGATCCCGAATCAGCGCTCGAATACGCCGAAAAACTTGCCCGACTGGCCAACGACGTCAGTCAGGAAATGCTGCTCGTGATGCGTGCCTACGTCGAAAAACCCCGCACCACCGTCGGCTGGAAGGGTCTCGCTTACGATCCCCATCTGGACGGCAGCGACGACATGGCCGCCGGCCTGACGTTGTCACGCGAACTGATGCTGGAAATGATCCGCCTCGGCCTGCCTGTTGCCACCGAACTTCTGCAACCCATGGCTGCTGGCTACTTCGACGACCTGCTCAGTTGGGTTGCCATCGGTGCGCGGACAACCGAATCACAGATTCATCGCGAGATGGCCAGCGGACTCAGCATGCCGGTCGGCTTCAAGAACGGCACCGATGGCGGCGTATCCATTGCCGTCGACGCAATGCGCTCAGCGGCTCATCCACATCGCCATTTCGGCGTAGACAGCCAGGGTCATCCGGCAATCATCCCGACTTCGGGCAACCCGGACACGCACCTGGTCCTGCGCGGCGGCCATCAAGGGCCGAACTACGACCGCGCCAGCGTGTCCCGAATCCATACCGAGCTGAACCGCCTGAAAATCCCGAGCCGGATCATGGTCGATTGCAGTCACGCCAACAGCGGCAAGGACCCTCTGCGTCAGCCGGAAGTATTCAACGATGTGCTGGAACAACGCCTGCAAGGCGACCGCTCACTGGTCGGCATGATGATCGAGTCGCACCTGTTCGAAGGATGCCAGCCTCTGAGCGAGTCGTTGCGTTACGGCGTTTCCGTGACCGATGGCTGCCTGGGCTTCAGTGCCACGGAACACCTGCTGCTCAATGCAGCCGACCGCCTTCGGACACAACCTCTGCCTTGATTGCAAAAGCAGCCTTCCGTAGCAGATACGCGCGGAAGGCTGTTTGATCATTCCTGTACGTGCAACAAGACACCCTCGGAAACCTGGCTGACATCGTCCAGTCGCTCGACGGAATAAGACACACGCACGACCGTATTGATGTGTTCACGCCAGAATCGATGGGGAACGATAAAGACGATCGGCTCAACTTCCATCCCGCTGCCGATTTCCCGATCATCACGATGAAAGAAGAACTCTCCATCGCACTTGAGATAAACCAGCTCTCCAACCTCCAGCTGCGCATTGCCGATCACCACACTGACACCGTCAATCGTGTCCTTTACGTCGAGCACGCTGCCTTCCGCCTCCAACACTTGTGGCGCGGCCAGTTCGCCCCGCACCAGCGGAGCAATGTTGACTCGCGTAACCCCTGACTCACGAATCGCACCACTTTTCTGTTCTATGCAGTACTGAACCACCACCTCTCCACCCAGGTGCGGGGCGATGAATTGTGGGTTGACACCGAATACCAGCGACTCTCCAACAGCAAAGGATTCGACGATCAGACAGTCCCGAAAGGAAGCGTGCTGTACGGGACCTTGCCAGATCAACGCCACCCGGTCTCCCGCTGTCATTCCGGCGTAAGGCTGCAGGGTGACCGTGGTTCCATCGATGACACGCGCAGGCTCAAGACTCCCTCCGACAGCATCATCAATGATGGCCGGCAGCAGACTGTAACGAACATCTCCGACATCCAGTCGTTCTCGAGCGGAGGTCACCGGCATCGGCCTTGAAGCGCTGGTCAATGTCCAGAAGACCTCCAGTGAACCGCCGTCCAATGCCGCGATGTGAGGGTTTCTGACGACAAATACAATTTCCTTTCCCAACTGGGCTTCGCTGATGAATCGAACGCCTTCGTTTCGGTACGGCATGCCCTCGATATCAAGACCGTGCCAGCTCAATACCACCCTGTCGCCGCAAGCCATATCGGGATAAGGCGCAATCCGCACGACGACCTTGTTCCGCGAGGGATCAAGAACCGCATCCTCCACAGCGTCGAGGGTGACTGCGGGCAGTGAGTCAACCGGCTCATGACTGCAAGACTGCCCGGATGACTCGATCATTGTTGCGACCAAAGCGTTGCCTTGCGTTGCTTCCTGCGCGTTCTGCGTATTCATTCGTAGCTCCATTCCCTGGAAATACCCTGCAGCTGGCTTGCTGCGTCGAAGAGCCTCTATTCAAGCCGCTTCATCAACAATTTAATGTCGTCCGTTCGCTGTGCAGAACGCGGGCAAGTGCATCACATGAAGTAGGCAACGGCAGGAAAAACACATGGGGCAACGCAGGAGATGTCCAAATATTCCGATCCGGATTTCATACATCAGGGAAGTTTCCTTCAGGCGCTGATCCAGTTTCGGGCGGTGAACCGGGACTCTTCATGCATCGTGAGCTCCACGACTGTTTTAGAGTGGCACCGTGCAAATATCGATGAACTTCTGCGATCAAGGATGAAAAATGCAACGAAATACCACAACTCTTTATCCCATCCTGCTGGTGCACGGTCTGTTCGGATTCGAGCGGATCGGCCCTTTTGAGCTGTTCCACGACGTCAAACAGGCGCTGAAGGCCGTCGGCGTGCAGGTGTTCGTGCCGCACCTGTCAGCCATTCATGACAATGAAGTACGAGGCAAACAACTGCTCGGGCAGATTGATTCTGTGCTCAGAGGCACAGGTGCGAGCAAAGTCAACCTGATCGGTCATAGTCAGGGCGCATTGGCGGCTCGCTATGCCGCAGCGGTTGCCCCGCAAAGGGTTGCTTCCGTGACTTCGGTCAGTGGACCGAACCACGGCTCGGAGCTCGCGGATTTCTTGCGCAAGGCACTGATTCCCGGAAGGTTGCCAGAGAGCGTCGCGCAGAATGTGGCCACGCTGTTTTCCGACCTTCTATGCCTGCTCGGTGGAACCACAGTCCTGCCGAAAAATGCGCTGGCCGCATTGAATGCACTGACGACCGTAGGGGTCGGGGATTTCAATGACAAATATCCGCAAGCCCTGCCAGAGAGCTGGGGCGCGCAGGGAGCCGAACGGGTCAATGGCGTCCGCTACTATTCCTGGAGCGGCGTTGTGCCGGAAATGAATCTGCAAACATTCGATCCCGTTCATCGCATTTGCCGGGCGCTGTCGCAGTACTTCATCACCGAGCCCGGCCAGAACGACGGGATTGTCGGCCGCTTCAGCTCTCATCTGGGCACCGTGATCCGTTCCGACTACCCATTTGATCACTTGCGCAGCTTGCGTCGGGCCTCCGGTGAGCCTGCCGGCTCAGCCGATTCAATCCAGTTGTACGTCGAGCACGCCTTGCGCCTGCAGGCAGCTAATCTCTGAGAGCCGGCCTCAGACAGCCGAACGGAACTTTGCCGAGAAATCGGCCACTGAATCCGGTAGGCTCCACCCTTTACTGATTTGATTGGAGATTTTTCCCATGGCTAAAGCCACCGCCCGCCACATCCTGGTTTCCAGCGAAGACAAGTGCAACGAACTCAAGGCCCAGATCGAAGCCGGCGCCGATTTCGCTGAAGTCGCCAAAGCCAACTCCACCTGCCCGTCCAGCCGTCAGGGCGGTGATCTGGGCTCGTTCGGCCCGGGCCAGATGGTCAAGGAATTCGATACCGTGGTTTTCAGCGCCCCGATCAATGTCGTCCAGGGCCCGGTCAAGACCCAGTTCGGTTATCACCTGCTGGAAGTCACCAGCCGTCAGGACTGATCCTTCGTCCGCTGAGCTGTGTAACGGCCCGCCAGATGGCGGGCCGTTGTGTTTTGGTTACACCACGCGACTGGCGAACAGCGCTGCGCTCGCGTACAAATTGCGCTTATCGATTACCCGGCTCTAAGGCTGACAATGCGACTGGCTTTCTCCACTTTGATGTTCACTGCCGTGGCTCTGCTGATGAGCGCCGCCGGTGTGAGCGCTGCACCGCAGCATGCTTTGACCGTTTACGGCGAACCGGCAAAGTATCCGGCCAATTTCAGTCACTTCGACTACACCAATCCGCAGGCCCCCAAGGGCGGAACGATGCGCCGCTCGGCGATCGAAATCGGTCACTTCGACCATGTCCTGCCCTACATCGACAAAGGCATCGGCGTCACCCAGATCGATGGCCTGCTGTATTCCCCGCTGGCCCAGCGTTCGATGGACGAGCCCTACACCGTCTACGGACTGGTGGCACAAAAGATGGAGCGTTCCGAGGACGGTTTGTCCCTACGCTTCTTCATCAACCCCAAGGCACGCTTCGCCGACGGCAAACCGATCACAGCCGAAGACGTGCGCTACACCTACGACTTGCTGATGACCCAGGGCAGCCTGCGCTATCGCACCCAGTTCGCCGACGTCAAAGGCGTCGAAGTCGAGGCGCCGCTCACCGTGCGCTTCGATTTCAAAAGCAATGAAAACCGCACCTTGCCGCTGGATATCGCAACCCTGCCGGTGTTTCCCGAGCATTGGTGGAAGACCCGGGATTTCGCTGGCGGTGGCGGCTATGAACCTCCGCTGGGCAGCGGCCCGTACCGAGTCGGAAAAGTCGACTCCGGACGCAGTATCACCTTCGAGCGCAATGGCGACTGGTGGGGCAAGGACTTGCCGGTCAGCCGCGGGCTCTACAATTTCGATCACTTCAGCATCGAGTACTTCGGCGACACCGATGTCGCCCGCCAGGTGTTGCGCGGCGGCGCCTACGACTACAACCGCGAATTTTCCGCTACCGGCTACTCGATCGGCTACGACAGCCCGGCCCTGAGCGACGGGCGCCTGCAGAAGGCTCACCTGGCAACCGAGGCGCCGCAATCGGCCCAGGGCTTCGTGTTCAACCTGCAAAAGCCGATGTTCCAGGACCGCCGCGTACGTCAGGCCCTGGCCATGCTCTGGGACTTCGAATGGAGCAACCGGCAGATGATGCGCAACATGTACATCCGCCAGCAGAGTTACTTTTCCAACAGCGCCCTCGCGGCCAGTGAACTGCCAGACGCCGCCGAACTGAAGATCCTTGAACCACTGCGCGGACAAATCCCCGACGAGGTATTCACGAAGGTCTTCGAGGCACCGAAAACCGACGGCAGCGGCCTGATCCGTGACAAGCAGCTTCAGGCACTGGAGCTGCTGGAACAGGCTGGCTGGAAACCCGACGGCGACCAATTGGTCAACGCGCAGGGCGAGCCGCTGAGCTTCACCTTCCTGGTCAGCCAGAACGGCATGGACCGACTGCTGTTGCCCTACAAGCGCACGCTGAAACAGATCGGCATCAACCTCGACATCCGCCGCATCGACTCCTCGCAATACGTCAACCGACTGATGAGCCGCGACTACGACATGATTGTCACGGGCTACCCGGTCACCACATCGCCCGGTGGTGAG
This sequence comes from Pseudomonas sp. GW822-FHT03F08, assembly GCF_058801265.1. Taxonomy (NCBI): domain Bacteria; kingdom Pseudomonadati; phylum Pseudomonadota; class Gammaproteobacteria; order Pseudomonadales; family Pseudomonadaceae; genus Pseudomonas; species Pseudomonas sp. GW822-FHT03F08. The sequence continues at coordinate 699,284 of NZ_JBXANC010000002.1, forward strand.
CTGCTCAACTACTTCGGGTCCGCCTCGGCCAACGATCCTGGCGCCAACAACTATATGGTGCTGAAAAACCCGGCAGTCGACACCTTGATCAACGGTCTGATCCGCGCCTCGACCCAGCCAGATATGCTGCATTACGCCCACGCGCTGGACCGGGTGCTGCAATGGAACTACTACTGGATCCCCAATTATTACCCGCCCGGCACCTCGACCGTCTGGTGGAACCGCTTCGGCATCCCGACCGTGCAGGCGAGCAATGACGAAGCGATCGAGAGCTGGTGGGAAATCAGCAGCACGCCGCTGACCAACCAGCAGATGACGGCCGAGAAGATCAGCCGTGGCAGACCCGGAGGGCCGCACTGATGTGGGCTTACATACTGCGGCGCCTGCTGCTGATCATTCCGACGCTGGTGATCATTCTGCTGGTCAACTTCGTGATCATCCAGGCCGCCCCTGGCGGTCCGGTGGAACAGGCCATCGCTCATTTGCAAGGCATCGGTGGCGCCAATGTCGGCGGTGGTGCAAGCGAAACCATGAGCAGCACCTCCCGCGCCAGCCGGGGCCTTGATCCGCAGCTGATCAAGGACATCGAAAAACAGTACGGCTTCGACAAACCGGCCCATGAACGCCTGTGGCTGATGCTCAAGAACTATGCGCAGCTGGATTTCGGCAAGAGCTTCTTCCGGGGCGCCACGGTCACCGACCTGATCCTGCAGAAAATGCCGGTGACCATTTCCCTCGGGCTGTGGGCGACGCTGATCACCTATCTGGTGTCGATCCCGCTGGGCATTCGCAAAGCCGTGCACCACGGCAGTCATTTCGATATCTGGAGCAGTACGGCGATCATCATCGGTTACGCGATGCCGGCGTTTCTGTTCGCGATGTTTCTGATCGTTGTGTTTGCCGGCGGTACGTCGCTGAACTGGTTTCCGGTGCGCGGGCTTGTTTCGGACAACTTCGAGTCGCTGTCGACGCTGGGCAAGGTTGCCGACTACTTCTGGCACCTTGTTCTGCCGGTCACTGCACTGGTGATTGGTGGCTTCGCGACCCTGACCATCCTCACCAAGAACTCGTTCCTCAATGAAATCACCCGTCAGTACGTGGTCACCGCCCGCGCCAAAGGCCTGAGCGAACGCCGGGTGCTGTATGGCCATGTGTTTCGCAACGCGATGTTGCTGGTGGTGTCGGGCATCCCCCAGGCGTTCATCAGTGTGTTCTTCGCCGGCTCGTTGCTGATCGAGGTGATTTTCTCCCTCGACGGCCTTGGGCGCATGAGCTACGAAGCGGCCGTATCCCGCGACTATCCGGTGGTGTTTGGTTCGCTGTTCATCTTCACCCTGTTCGGCCTCCTGATAAAACTGATCGGCGACCTGTGCTACACGCTGGTCGATCCGCGCATCGACTTCGCCGCGAGGAATGCCTGATGTTCAAGCTCTCGCCTCTGGGCCGTCGCCGTTTCGAACGCTTCAAGAAAAACCGTCGGGGCTGGTGGTCGCTGTGGTTGTTCATTGGTCTGTTCGTGATCAGCCTCGGTGGCGAACTGATCGCCAACGACAAACCGCTGGTCGTCAGCTATCAGGGCCAGTGGTATTTCCCGGTGTTCAAGCGCCACACCGAACAGGAATTTGGCGGCCAGTTGCCGTTCCAGGCCGATTACCGCAGCGACTACGTCCAGAACCTGATTCGCAAGGACGGTGGCTGGTTGCTGTTTCCGCCGATCCCGTTCAGTGATGACACACCGAACTACGACCTCAACAAACCGGCGCCGAGCCCACCGACTTCGGTCAACTGGCTGGGCACCGACGATCAGGCGCGGGACGTGCTGGCACGGGTGATTTTCGGCGCGCGAGTGTCGATCCTGTTCGCGCTGATGCTGACCTTTGTCAGCGCCCTGATCGGCATCACGGCCGGCGCCCTGCAAGGCTATTACGGTGGCTGGATCGACTTGCTCGGTCAGCGTCTGCTCGAAGTCTGGTCGGGGCTGCCGGTGCTGTACCTGCTGATCATTCTGTCGGGGTTTGTCGAGCCGAACTTCTGGTGGCTGCTGGGGATCATGGCACTGTTTTCATGGCTGGCGCTGGTGGATGTGGTGCGGGCCGAATTCCTGCGCGGGCGCAACCTCGAATACGTCAAGGCTGCGCGGGCGCTGGGCCTGACCGACCGCAAGGTGATCTTCCGGCACATCCTGCCCAATGCGATGAATGCCACGTTGAGCTACCTGCCGTTCATTCTGACCGGGGCCATTTCCACCCTGACCGCGCTGGATTTCCTGGGTTTCGGCATGCCCGCCGGCAGTGCATCGCTGGGCGAGTTGATCGGCCAGGGCAAACAGAACCTGCAAGCACCGTGGCTGGGATTGACGGCGTTTTTCACCCTCGCGTTGATTCTGTCCTTGTTGGTATTCATCGGCGAAGCGTTGCGCGATGCCTTTGACCCGCGCTCATGAACGGATCCTTGAAATGACTGACAACCTGATCGAAATCCGTGACCTCAGCGTCGCCTTCAATGGCCAGACCGTGGTGCGCAATCTGTGCCTGGACATCCGCCCCGGCGAGTGTCTGGCACTGGTCGGCGAGTCGGGGTCGGGCAAATCGGTGACAGCCCACTCGATCCTGCAACTGCTCCCGGACAGCGAAGCCCAGACCACCGGCAGCATTCGCTATCGCGGCCAGGAGCTGGTGGGAGCTGATCCCAAGACCTTGCGCGACTTGCGGGGCAACCGCATCGCGATGATCTTCCAGGAGCCGATGACCTCGCTCAACCCGCTGCACACCATCGAAAAGCAGATTGGCGAAACCCTGCTGCTGCACCGAGGCCTGGGCGGTAAAGAGGCGCAGAAACGCATTCTCGAACTACTCGAACTGGTGGGCATCCAGAAACCGAAAGAACGGTTGAAGGCTTACCCCCACCAATTGTCCGGCGGCCAGCGACAACGCGTCATGATCGCCATGGCCCTGGCCTGCGAACCGGAACTGTTGATCGCCGACGAGCCGACCACGGCCCTGGACGTCACCGTGCAGCGCAAGATCCTGGTGCTGCTCAAATCCCTGCAGCAACGACTTGGCATGTCACTGCTGCTGATCAGCCACGATCTCAATCTGGTGCGCAGCATCGCCCAGCGGGTGTGCGTGATGAAGGCCGGGGAAATCGTCGAGCAGGCACCGTGCGAAACCCTGTTTACAGAGCCGAAACACCCCTATAGCTGCGTGTTGCTCAATGCTGAACCTGAGGGTGAAGCGCTTCCCCGGGATGAACGGGAAAACGTGCTGGAAGTTGAAGATCTGCGGGTCGACTTCGCGGTCGGCGGCGGGCTGTTCCAGCGCAAGCAATACCTGCGTGCCGTTGACGGTATCAGCCTGAACATCCAGCGTGGCAAAACGTTGGGCATCGTCGGTGAATCCGGCTCGGGCAAGTCAACGCTGGGTCAGGCAATCCTGCGCTTACTCGATTCCGAAGGCAGCATCCGCTTTCAGGGCCAGTCCCTCGATGACCTGAACCAGAAGCAAATGCGCCCGTGGCGCCGGCAGATGCAGGTGGTGTTTCAAGACCCCTTCGGCAGCCTCAGCCCGCGCATGTCGGTGGCACAGATCATCAGCGAAGGGCTGGAGGTACACTGCCAGTCCACCGCCGACGAGTGCGACGCCCAGGTGATCCGTGTGCTCAAGGAAGTCGGCCTCGACCCCGACAGCCGTCATCGCTACCCCCACGAATTTTCCGGTGGCCAGCGTCAGCGCATCGCCATTGCCCGGGCACTGGTGCTCAAACCGGCGCTGATCCTGCTCGACGAACCGACCTCCGCACTGGATCGCACCGTGCAGAAACAGGTGGTCGCCCTGCTCCGCCAGCTTCAGGAAAAACATGGCCTGACGTACCTGTTCATCAGCCACGACCTGGCGGTGGTCAGGGCACTGGCCCACGACATGATCGTGATCAAGGACGGCAAAGTGGTCGAACGCGGCGCCAGTCACGACGTGTTCGACTCGCCGCAGCATCCCTATACCAAAGAGCTGTTGGCGGCGGCGCATCCGGGATAGGCATAATCGCGCCACCTGACTTCCGCCAATGGACGCCGCCATGAACACCACTGAAAGCCTCAAGGATTACCAACGGGTTCGCACACTGGCGATCCGTTCGTTGTTCGAGATCATCGAGCAATCCAGTGAGGGCACGGTGATTGTCGACCGCGACGCCAACATCGTCTGGATGAACGAGCGCTATGCCCGGCGCTTCGGGCTCGACTCTGCGGCCGGCGCCATCGGCAAACCCTGTGAAAGCGTGATCCCCGGCAGTTTGCTGCGCGAAGTGGTGCGCACCGGGCGACCGATTCTGCTGGACATGCAGGACACGCCGAAAGAGCCGCTGGTGGTGATGCGCCTGCCGATCCATGACGACGCCGGATCGGTGATCGGCGCCATCGGCTTCGCCCTGTTCGATGAACTGCGCAGCCTGTCGCCGATGCTCAAGCGCTACCTGAGCATGCAGGAAGAACTGGCCTCGACCCGTTCGCTGCTGCGCGCCCGCCAGACCAAATACAACTTCGCCCACTTCATCGGCACCAGCGCGGCCAGCCTGGAAGTCAAACGCCGTGCCCGCCGCAGCGCGAGTGCGGAGTCACCGGTTCTGCTGCTGGGCGAGACCGGCAGCGGCAAGGAATTGCTGGCCCAGGCGATCCACGGCGCTTCGCCCCGGGCGCACAAGGCGTTCGTAAGCATCAACAGTGCGGCGATTCCCGAAGCGCTGCTCGAAGCCGAATTCTTCGGCACCGCGCCCGGCGCCTTCACCGGTGCAGACCGCAAGGGCCGCACCGGCAAATTGCAGATTGCTCAGGGCGGGACGCTGTTTCTCGACGAAATCGGCGACATGCCGCTGCCACTGCAAAGCAAGTTGTTGCGGGTGCTTCAGGAAAAAGAATTCGAACCCGTAGGTTCCAACGACGTGATCCAGAGCGATGTGCGGGTGATTGCCGCGACGTCGACGGATCTGGAGGCGGCGATCAAGCGCGGTGAGTTCCGCGCCGACTTGTACTACCGGCTCAATGTACTGCCGATTCAGGTGCCGCCGCTGCGTGAGCGTCTGGACGATCTGCCGGCACTCAGTGAGGCGATTCTTGAAGAGCTGCGCAGCCAGCATGAACTCAATCGCGAAGCCCTGGAGCTGCTGGGGCAGCACGCCTGGCCGGGGAACATTCGCGAGTTGCGCAACGTGCTGGAACGAGCGGCGTTGCTCAGTGATGACTTGATGCTGACAGCGAGCGACATTCGCACTGCGATTGGTACGTTTACGCCGGTCGAGCGGGCATCGACGTCAGTGTCAGAGCCAACAGGCAACGAGACCTTCAGCCAGGCTCGGGAGCGTTTTGACCGGCAGTTGATTCAATCGACCCTCGCGCAATGCGGGGGCAAGGTGATTGAGGCGGCTGAGCGTTTGGGGCTTGGGCGTTCGACGCTGTACAAGAAGATGATTGCGCTGGGGATTGCTGAGTCTCAATAGAGAGACACAAATCTCCATAAAGGGACGAGATCGAAAACTTCGCGAGCAGGCTCACTCCCACAGGGAAAAACGTCCAACTGTGAGAGCGGGCTTGCCCGCGAAGTCGCCCGCCCAGACATAAAAGTCTCAAAACAGAGACAAAACCTTCAAAATCGATAACCGAAATCAAATTAAATCCATATATTTCAGTAACTTAACCAACTGGCACAGTTCTCGCTAAAGCCCCTTCCCACACCCGTTTCACCCACAAAAATAACAATCGAAGGAGCACACCATGAGTGTGATCATCGCCTTGGCAGCCCTCGCGCTGCTGATGCTCGCGGCCTACCGTGGCTACAGCGTTATCCTTTTTGCCCCGATCGCCGCCCTCGGCGCCGTCCTGCTCACCGACCCGTCCGCCGTCGCCCCAGCCTTCACCGGGGTGTTCATGGAGAAAATGGTCGGCTTCATCAAACTCTACTTTCCCGTATTCCTGCTCGGCGCCGTGTTCGGCAAGCTGATCGAGCTGTCGGGTTTCTCCCGTTCGATTGTCGCGGCAGCCATTCGCTTGCTCGGCACCCGTCAGGCGATGCTGGTGATCGTGCTGGTCTGCGCCCTGCTCACCTACGGCGGCGTATCGCTGTTCGTGGTGGTGTTTGCGGTCTATCCGTTCGCAGCGGAAATGTTCCGCCAGAGCAACATTCCCAAGCGCCTGATCCCGGCGACCATCGCCCTCGGCGCGTTCTCGTTCACCATGGACGCCCTGCCCGGCACACCACAGATCCAGAACATCATTCCCAGCACCTTCTTCAACACCACCGCGTGGGCGGCGCCCTGGTTGGGCCTGATCGGCACGATTTTCGTGTTCTGCGCCGGCATGCTGTTCTTGCAGCGTCAACGCAACAAGGCTCAGCGCGCCGGCGAAGGCTATGGCACCGAACTGCGCAATGAACCGGAAACTGCCGAAGATCTGAAGCTGCCGAACCCGTGGCTGGCGCTGTCGCCACTGCTCGCGGTGGGTATCATGAACCTGCTGTTCACCCAGTGGATTCCGCAGTGGTACGGCAAGACCCACAGCCTCGCGCTGCCGGGCATGGCCGCGCCGGTAACCACCGAGATCGCCAAACTCACGGCGATCTGGGCGGTGCAGGCAGCCTTGCTGGTGGGCATCCTGATGGTGCTGGCGTTCGGTTTTCAGGCGATTCGCAGCAAGCTTGCCGAAGGCAGCAAAAGCGCGGTCAGCGGTGCACTGCTGGCGGCGATGAACACGGCGTCTGAATACGGTTTCGGCGCGGTCATCGCCTCGTTGCCGGGTTTTCTGGTGCTGGCCGACTGGCTCAAGAGCATTCCCAATCCGCTGGTCAACGAAGCGATCACCGTGACCCTGCTGGCCGGTATCACCGGTTCCGCCTCGGGTGGCATGAGCATCGCCCTGGCAGCGATGTCCGAACAGTTCATCAACGCCGCCCACGCCGCCAACATTCCGCTCGAAGTGCTGCACCGCGTGGCCGCCATGGCCAGCGGTGGCATGGACACCCTGCCGCACAATGGCGCGGTAATCACGTTGCTGGCGGTCACCGGCCTGACCCACCGTGAAGCCTACAAAGACATTTTCTGTATTACGCTGATCAAGACCCTGGCGGTTTTTGTGGTAATCGGCACTTTCTACGCCACTGGCATTGTGTGAGGTATTCATGACGACTCTTTCTGGCAAGACCGCACTGGTCACCGGCTCCACCAGCGGCATCGGACTGGGCATTGCGCTGACGCTGGCCAAGGCCGGCGCCAACCTGATCCTCAACGGCTTTGGCGATGCTTCGAAGGTGATTGCCGAAGTCGAGCAGTTCGGCGGCAAGGTCGGCCATCACCCGGCAGACGTCAGCAGCCCTGAACAGATCGCCGACATGATCGCCTACGCCGAGCGCGAGTTCGGTGGCGTGGACATTCTGGTCAACAACGCCGGCATCCAGCACGTCGCGGCGGTTGAAGAGTTTCCGGTGGAGCGTTGGGACTCGATCATCGCCATCAACCTGTCGTCGGTGTTTCACAGTACCCGCCTGAGCCTGCCGGGCATGCGCGCCAAGGGCTGGGGACGGATCGTCAACATTGCCTCGGTACACGGTCTGGTGGGCTCCACCGGTAAGGCCGCGTATGTAGCGGCCAAACATGGCGTGATCGGCCTGACCAAAGTGGTCGGCCTGGAAACCGCCGCCAGCAATGTCACCTGCAACGCCATCTGCCCGGGCTGGGTGCTGACACCGCTGGTGCAGAAGCAGATCGACGATCGCGCGGCGAAGGGTGTCGACCCGCAGCAGGCGCAGCACGACCTGCTCGCCGAGAAACAGCCGTCGCTGGAGTTCGTCACGCCTGCGCATCTGGGTGAACTGGTGCTGTTTCTGTGCAGCGAGGCCGGCAGTCAGGTGCGTGGTGCGGCGTGGAATATCGATGGCGGGTGGCTCGCGCAGTAAGCGTTCAACTGATCGCTCCCACATTGCAGTGGGAGCTTTCTGACAAACAATAAGAGGCAAACCATGTCCGACATCCTCTGGCAGCCTGATGCCAAACGCATTGCCCGGTCCCGCATGGACGGCTTCCGGCGCTTTATCAATCAGCGCCATCATCTGCACCTCGACGACTACCCTGCCTTGCACCGATGGTCCATCGACCAGCGCGAAGCCTTCTGGCAAGCAATCGTGGACTTCTTCGGTATCTGTTTTCACACCCAGCCCGATGCCGTTTTGCGTGAGGGCCTGCAGATGCCGGGCGCCGAATGGTTTCCCGGCGCCACCCTGAACTTCGCCGAACACCTGCTGAGTCGGCGCGACGATGCCGTCGCCGTGATTGCCATCGCGGAAAACGGCCAGCGTGAATTGTTGACCTGGGCCGAACTGGCCCAGCAAGTCGCCGGGTTCCAGGCCAGCCTGCAAGCGGCCGGTGTCGTGCTCGGCGACCGGGTCGCGGCGTGCATGCCCAACACCTGGCAAACCCTGGTGGCCATGCTCGCGACGACCAGCCTCGGCGCAATCTGGTCATGTTCCTCACCGGACTTTGGCACCCACGGCGTAATCGACCGCTTTGGCCAGATCGAGCCGAAAGTGCTGATCACCTGCGCCGGCTACCGTTACGCCGGCAAAGAGATCGACCAGACCGTCAAGATCAACGAAATCCTCGAACAGCTGCCGACCTTGCAGCAGTTGATCATCGTGCCGTACGCACGCCCTCACGCCCATGCCACGGATTACCGGACGCCCGCCAACGTCACGTTGTGGGACGACTTCTATGAACCGGGCGATGAACCGCAGTTCGTCCCGGTGCCATTCGCCCATCCGCTGTATGTGCTGTATTCCAGCGGCACTACCGGCGTGCCGAAGTGCATCGTCCACAGCACGGGCGGCGTACTGCTGCAACACGCCAAGGAGCACGGGTTGCATGTCGATCTGGGGCCCGGCGACCGGTTGTTCTACTACACCACCTGCGGCTGGATGATGTGGAACTGGCTGGTGTCCGCACTGGCGGTCGGCAGCGCAGTGGTGCTGTATGACGGCTCACCGTTTTATCCGGACAACCAGCGATTGCTGGAGCTGCTTGATGACGAACAAGTCAGCGTGTTCGGCACCAGCCCGAAATTCCTTGCGACCCTGGAAAGCAGTGGCATCAAGCCGCAAGAAAGTCATGACCTGAGTCACCTGAAAACCTTGCTCTGTACCGGTTCCGCGTTGTCGCCGCAGAGTTACGACTTCGTCTATCGCGACTTCAAACCCGACGTTTGCCTGTCCTCGATGTCCGGTGGTACGGACATCGTGTCCTGCTTCGTCAACGGCAACCCGCTGTCAGCGGTACGCCGGGGCGAGATCATGGGCAAGAGCCTGGCCATGGCGGTCGAAGTGTGGAACGACGCCGGGCAACCGGTGATCGGCGAAAAAGGCGAGCTGGTGTGTACCCGGCCATTCCCGGCGATGCCGATTGGATTGTGGAATGACCCGGACGGCGAGAAGTTGCGCAAATCCTACTTCAGCCAGTTCCCCGGCGTCTGGGCCCAGGGTGACTACGCCGAACAGTTGCCTCACGGCGGGATGCTGATCCACGGTCGCTCCGATGCAGTGCTCAATCCCGGCGGTGTGCGCATCGGCACAGCGGAAATCTACCGTCAGGTGGAAAAAGTCCCCGAGGTGCTGGACAGCGTCGCCATCGGCCAACAGTGGCAGGACGACGTGCGCGTGGTGCTGTTCGTGCGTCTCAAGGAGGGTGTAACGCTGGATGAGGCGCTGCAACAGCAGATCCGTCAGGTGATCCGCGCCAACACCACACCGCGCCATGTACCGGCGAAGATCGTCGCGGTCACGGACATTCCACGCACCATCAGCGGCAAAGTGGTGGAACTGGCCGTGCGTAACGTGGTGCACGGTGAACCGGTGAAAAACACCGATGCGCTGGCCAATCCTGAAGCGCTTGAGCAGTTCCGCAATCGGCTCGAGCTTCAGGACTGAACCGGCTCAATCCATCAGTCCCCACTCGCCGGTCGATGGCGGTGGGGACGGCACGGTATCAGCGTGCAGCTTCAGACGCAGGCGCAGGTTGTTCACCGAATCTGCGTTTTTCAGGGCCTCGTCTTCATCGATCACCCCTTCCGCCACCAGTGCAAACAACGCACCGTCAAACGTCTGCATACCCAGTTCCGCCGATTTTTCCATGATGGTTTTCAGCTCACCAAAGTCATTGCGCCGGATCAGATCGGCAATCGTCGGCGTACCGAGCATCACTTCTGCTGCCGCTCGCCGCTGCCCGTCCCGTGTTCGCACCAGACGCTGGGATACAAACACCTTCAGGTGATTGCCCAAGGCATGCAGCAATTGCGCGCGGCGCTCTTCGGGGAAGAAATTGATGATCCGGTCCAGCGCCTGATTGGCGTTGTTGGCATGCAACGTCGACAACACCAGATGCCCGGTTTCGGCGAATGCCAGCGCATGTTCCATGGTCTCGCGGTCGCGGATCTCGCCGATCAGCACCACGTCCGGTGCCTGACGCAGGGTGTTTTTCAGCGCCGCGTGAAAACTGCGGGTATCGACCCCGACTTCTCGCTGGTTGATGATCGATTTCTTGTGTCGATGGATGTATTCCACCGGGTCTTCAATGGTGATGATGTGCCCGCTGCTGTGGCGATTGCGATGATCGATCAGCGCTGCCAGCGAGGTGGACTTGCCCGAGTCGGTGGCGCCGACAAACAGGATAAGCCCCTGCTTGAGCATCACCGTTTCGAGCAGTACCGGCGGCAGCTTCAGGTCTTCGAATCGCGGGATGTCGAGTTTGACGTTGCGGATCACGATCGACACATCGTTGCGCTGTTTGAAGATGTTGACCCGGAAACGACCGATCCCGGTTCGGGAAATCGCCAGGTTCATTTCCAGATCCCGGTCGAACTCCCGGCGCTGCTCGGCGTCCATCAGGGAGGCGGCGACAGTCGCCACTTCGCCGGGCTTGAACGGCTGTTCGTTCAACGGTGTCAGCACGCCATCGAACCGCGCACTGGGTGGCGCCCCCGTGGACAGGAACAGATCTGAACCGTGGCGGTTGGCCAGTTGTTTGAGCAGTGCGTCGATTTCCATGGCAAAAAGCACCTGCGAAGCTTTCAATGAACTTAAGACCGTGCGTCGTGACGCGACGGGCCTTACAGCGTCTACCGCACTAGGATAGTAGACGCCGCCTCACCGACCGACGCTCAGGACCCTTTGATGAACGCTGTACCGCACACCGATGACGCCCAGGCATTGATTGCCCGCACCGACTGGAGCCGCAGCCCGCTCGGCAGCGCCGACAATTGGCCGCAGAGCCTGCGGACAGCGGTGGACATCGTGATTCATTCACCGATGCCGATGCTGTTGTTGTGGGGCCCGCAGCTTACCCAGATCTATAACAACGGCTTTGCGCTGCTGGCCGGCAGCAAGCATCCACACGCTTTCGGACAGCCGGCGCACCAGATATGGCCGGAACTTCGAGACTTTACCGACCCGATTTACAGCGCCGTCCTACAAGGCCAGGTGCGAACCTACAGCGAACGGCGCTTTACCCTGCAACGGGACGGCCAGGATTCCGACTTCTGGCTGGACCTGACCTACAGCCCGATTCGTGACGAAAGCGCGCAAGTGGCCGGCATTCTGGTCACCGCCATCGAAACCAACGAACGCCGACGCATTGCCCTGGAACTGCAGCAACGTTCCGAAGACAGCCTCAAGGCCCAGCGCGAAAGCGAAGAGCGCCTACAACTGGCGCTGGCGGCCACCGATGCGGTCGGCACCTGGGACTGGGACATTGGTGAAGATCGCTTCATCGCCGATGCGCATTTTGCTCAATTGCATGGCGTCGACCCGGCGCGGGCCAGTCAGTTGCCCATCAGTGAATACCTGCACGGCGTGCACCCGGAAGACCGCGCGCTGATCGCCCGCAGCATCAAGCACTGCATCACCCATGGCACCGAATACGCCGAGGAATATCGTCTGTTGCAGACCAATGGCGAGGTGCGCTGGGTATTTGCCCGCGGACGTTGCTACAAGGATCACCACGGACGGCCGATGCGTTTTCTCGGCGCGGCGCTGGACCTGACCGAGCGCAAACACACCGAACAGGCACTGCGGCAAAGCCAGACCGAGCTGCAACTGATCATCAACGCAATGCCGATCCTGATCAGCTACGTCGACCGCGAAGAACGCTTTCGCCTGAACAATGCTGCGTACCTGGACTGGTACGGGCTGACGCCGCAAGAGCTGTACGGACGCACGATCCGCGAAGTGATCGGCGAAGAATCCTACTTTCTGCGTGCCCCCTACATCGCCGAAGCACTGGCAGGCCGCCCTTGCTCGTTCAGTCTTTACACACCCCATCGCGATGGCAGTCAGCGCCACGCCCTGATGAACTACCTGCCACGCCATGGCCCGGATGGCGCGGTGAACGGTTTCTACATCTTCGTGATCGACGAGACGGAACGTAAAAAGACCGAAGAAGCCTTGCGCAACCTCAATGAAACCCTTGAGGAGCGCGTGAGTGCGCGCACCGAGCAACTGGCCCAGGCCAACCAGCGTTTGCAGAACGAAATGTTCGAACGCGAACGCGCCGAAGACGCCCTGCGCCACGCACAGAAAATGGAAGCGGTCGGCCAGCTCACCGGCGGCATCGCCCATGACTTCAACAACATGCTGACCGGAATCATCGGCAGCCTCGACCTGATGCAGCGCTATATCGCCAGTGGCCGTACTGATGAAATCGGTCGATTCACCGATGCCGCGGTGTCCTCGGCCAATCGCGCCGCGGCGTTGACCCACCGCTTGCTGGCGTTTTCGCGGCGCCAGTCGCTGGATCGCAAGACCTTGAACGTCAACGAGCTGATCCACTCCCTGGAAGACCTGATCCGCCGCACCAAGGGCGATCCGATCGAACTGACTCTGCGCCTGGCCGACAGTGTCTGGCCCGTCAGCACCGATGTCAGCCAATTGGAAAACGCCCTGCTCAACCTGGTGATCAACGCCCGCGATGCCATGCCGGACGGTGGCGAACTGCTGATCGAGACTGCCAACGTCTACCTCGACGGCAACGACATCACCACCCTCGAACCGGTCAAGGCCGGCGATTACCTGATGCTCGCGGTGAGCGACAATGGCACCGGCATGACGCCGTCGGTGCGCTCGAAGGCGTTCGACCCGTTCTTCACCACCAAACCGATCGGCCAGGGCACGGGGCTCGGGTTGTCGATGATTTACGGCTTTGCCCAGCAAACCGGCGGGCACGTCAGCCTCGACAGCCTCCCAGGCCAGGGTACCTGCGTGCGCCTGTACTTGCCGCGCTTGTACGCGCTGGAACCGGAGCGGCCGGTGATCGAAACGACGACCGAGGCCCCCGCCGCCGCCACCGGCGAAACCGTGGTGGTGGTCGAGGACGATCCGGCGGTGCGCATGCTGGTCATGGACCTGCTCAAGGAGTTGGGTTATCGCGCCCATGAGGCCGAAGACGCCAAGAGTGCCTTGCCGCTGCTGGAATCCGACCTGCGTGTTGATCTGCTGGTGACCGATGTCGGACTGCCGGGCATGAACGGCCGACAACTGGCGGAGATCGCCCGCCAGCATCGTCCGGGGCTCAAAGTGCTGTTCATGACCGGATACGCGCAGAAAGCTGCCGAGCGTCAGGGTTTTCTGGAGGACGGCATGGACATGGTGGCCAAGCCGTTTTCCATTGAGCTTCTGGCGGGCAAGATCCGCACGATGATCAGCCAAAACCCGTGACTTGAGGCATAATCCGCGCCCCGCCGTCACCCCGCTACAGGTATTGCACGATGAAAGCCCAAGCCCGCCACATTCTGGTGAAAACCGCCGAAGAGGCTGAAAAACTCAAACAACGCATCGCCAACGGTGAAGCGTTCGATGTACTGGCGAAGAAATTCTCGACCTGCCCGTCCGGCAAGCGCGGCGGCGATCTGGGTGAAGTGCGGCCGGGGCAGATGGTCGGCGTGATCGACGCAGTGATCTTCAAGAAGCCGCTGCGCACGGTGCACGGGCCGATCAAGAGCAAGTTCGGCTATCACCTGGTGCAGGTGTTTTTCCGCGATTGATCCGGTGCCCTGAAGGCGCGGCTGTCGGCAGCGCCTTCAGAGATCGGATTCATTCTTTGGGGATCAGTGCGCCAGGCACCTGAATCACCCGACTGGCCAACCGGTGCCCAGCCTCCGCCGCCTGCGCGGGGCTTGCGCCCGACAAGCGACTGGCCAGATACGCCGCACTGAACGAATCCCCCGCCGCCGTGGTGTCCACCACCCTCTCGACCCTCTGCGCCGGCACTTCGAACGCTTCCCCGTCACAACGAATCAGGCACGCCTCGGCGCCACGCTTGAGCACTACCTCCGGCGTACCGATCTGCGCGTACGCTTCAAACACCGCGTCACAGTCCTCGAAATGGAACAGCGCCTGCTCGTCGTCCACCGTCAGCAACGCCAGATCAACATGGGGCAGCACGCTGCGATACGCCGCCCGCGCCTCTTCTACCGAGGCCCACAGCCGTGGCCGGTAATTGTTGTCGAAGACGATCCGTGCATCGCGCTGGCGGGCTTCGATCAAGGTCTGAATCAGCTTTTCCCTCCCCTGTGCGCCGAGCACCGCCAGCGTGATACCGCTGAAATACAGCACGTCGTAGTCCGGCAACGCCGCGAGAATCGGCGCGGCGGCCGGGGCCGTGAAACAGTCGCGTACAGCGGCCTCGTTGCGCCAGTACAGAAAACGCCGTTCGCCGGCGGCATCAGTCTGGATGCAATACAGACCCGGCAAACGACCGGGCAAGCGCTGGACCAGATCCAGACCAATGTTTTCAGCGGCCCAACTGCGGCACATGGCGTCACTGAAGCTGTCGTCACCCAGCGCCGTGACGTAATCGACCTGCGCCTTGTCGCCCATGGCTCGGGACAAATACACAGCGGTGTTCAGCGTATCGCCACCGAAGCTCTGTTGCAGGCTGCCATCGGCACGTTGTTGAAGCTCGATCATGCATTCGCCGATCAGGGCGATGCGCGGGGTGTTCGGACCCAAGGGACTGAGCGTGTTCATCAGAAACAGGTTTCCATGGTTTCGATCACCGACAACTGCTCATCAACCAACAGGCCCACGCGCCATTTGTCGAAGGTCAGGCATGGGTGGGAAGTGCCGAAGGAAATGATGTCGCCGACGCGCAATTCCACGCCCGGCGCCACGGTCATGAACGCGTGCTGGTCCATCACCGCCGTCACCTTGCAGGCGCCGACATCGTCGCCCACCGCCGGCAGCACACCGGCCTTGTAACGCAGCAATGGCACCGGCATCCCGGCATCAAACGCCACGTCACGCTTGCCCAGGGCAATCACCGCAAACCCCGGCTCCGGCATCGACTGCACGTGGGCCCAGACTTCCAGCGCCGGGCGCAGGCCTTCATGCAGGTCGCTGCGACGGTCGAGCACGCAGCACTGCGCCTCTTTATAAATGCCATGGTCGTGAGCCACGTAACTGCCGGGACGCAACACGCTGAGGAAACGCCCGCCTGCGTTCTGCGCTTCGAACGACTCGGCGATCAGGTCGTACCACGCCGAACCCGATGCGGTGATGATCGGCTTGGCGATGGCGAACGCGCCGCTGTCCTGCAACTGCACCGCGAGGCGCACCAGCGAAGCCGCGAACTCTCGGATTCCGCTGACGGCGTGATCGCCGTGGATCACGCCTTCGTAACCCTCGATACCGGTCAGGGCCAGCGCCGGTTGCGCGCCGATGGCCTTGGCCAGTTCGATGACTTCCTGTTCGCTGCGGCAACCACAACGGCCGCCGACCACGCCGTACTCGATCATCACGTTCAGGCGCACGCCACGGGACGCGAAGTAAGCGCCCAGATCGGCGACGTTGTCCGGGTGATCGACCATGCAATAGAAGTCGAAGGTCGAATCGGCCGCCAACAGATCGGCGATCAACGCCATGTTCGGCGTACCGACCAGTTGGTTGGCCATCAACACCCGGCGCACGCCGTGGGCGTATGCGGCGCGGGTCTGGGTGGCGCTGGCCAGCGTAATACCCCAGGCGCCGGCGTCGAGCTGACGACGAAACAGCGCCGGGGTCATGCTGGTCTTGCCATGGGGCGCGAGTTCGGCGCCGCTGTCGCTGACGAATTTCTGCATCCAGTGGATGTTGTGCTCCAGCGCTTCGCGGTGCAGCACCAGCGCCGGCAGGCTGATGTCACGCACCAGTTGCGCGCCGAGGGCGGCATCGCCTTTTTCCACGGCAGCAGTGTTGTTGGCAGTCGTCATGGTCGAACTCCTCACAGTCGCGCCCGCTGCCGGGCGCGGTTATTCGTTGATTCGCCGGGCGAGGCTGTTGGCGCTCTCGATCAAGACCCGGCGATAGTCGTTGTAGTTGGTCTTGGCATCGGCGCGCGGTGCGACGATGCACAGGGTGCAGATGGCCACGCCTTGAGGGTCTTTGACCGGGGCGGCGAAGCAGTGGGTAAAGGTGTCGGCGACACTGTCGAACGAGAAGAAACCGTCGATGCTGGCCTGGCGGATTTCCTTGAGAAATGTCTCCATCGGCAGGCGTTCGCCACCGGGCAGGATGAAGTCGTCGGGGTCGATCAGGTCGCTGATCTGCTGGTCACTCAAGTGCGCCAGCAGCAAGCGCCCGGACGCCGTCCACGGGATCGGCGCGTTTTCGCCGATATCGGAAGAAATGCGGAAATGCCGCTCGCCCTCCTTCATCAGCGCCACCGTGTATTTGCGCCCGTTGAGCAGGCACATCTGCGCAGTTTCCCGGGTCTGGCTGACGATCTCCTGCAACGCGTGATCGGCCTCGCGACTGAGGTCGAAATGCCGCAGATGCGCCTGGCCGAGGAAGTACAGCTGACGACCGAGATAGACATGACCGTCCTTGCCCACCGGTTCGAGAATCCGCCGTTCGAGCAACGAGGCCACCAGTTCGTAGACCGTGGATTTCGGGCTGCCGATGCCATTGGCGATGTCATTCGGGCGCAGTGGCTGGCCGATTTCCTTGAGGAAATCGAGGATATCGAACGCCCGGTCCAGACCGCGTGCCCGGCGCTTGATGGTGTCTTCGGTCATTTCAGTGGTTCCCATTCAAAGTGCCGGGAGTTTATCGCGAAAAATCGTTCCCACGCTCTGCGCGGGAACGGTCAACACTCAAGCCTTTTTCTTGTACGCAATGCAGTCGATCTCGACCTTGCAGTCGACCATCATGCTCGCCTGCACACAGGCCCGGGCCGGTGCGTGTTCGGGCTTGAAGTATTCGCCGAAAACCTTGTTGAAACTGCTGAAATCCCGCGGATCGTCCAGCCATACGCCGGCACGTACCACATCTTCCAGGCCATAACCGGCTTC
Source organism: Pseudomonas sp. GW822-FHT03F08 (assembly GCF_058801265.1). Taxonomy (NCBI): domain Bacteria; kingdom Pseudomonadati; phylum Pseudomonadota; class Gammaproteobacteria; order Pseudomonadales; family Pseudomonadaceae; genus Pseudomonas; species Pseudomonas sp. GW822-FHT03F08. The sequence goes on from NZ_JBXANC010000002.1 coordinate 716,628, forward strand.
TTCGAGAATCGCGATCAGGTTCTTCATGGTCTGGTGAGTCTGCTCGACGATGCCGCCCACGATGATCTCGCCATCCACCGCCGGCACCTGACCGGAAACGTGCAGCCAGCCATCGGCCTCGACTGCGCGGGCAAATGGACGTGGCTGGCCGCCAGCGGCGGTGCTGCCAGTGCCGTAACGAGTAATGCTCATGGATGTGTCTCCTGATTGAAAAAGTGAAAAGTCAGAACCGCGTGCTTTTGAGAAACTCAGCCAGCCGCGGCGATTGCGGACGCTCGAACAGCTCCTTGGGAGGCCCCTGCTCTTCGATGCGCCCCTGGTTCATGAACACGATCTTGTCCGAGACCTCGAACGCAAAACGCATTTCGTGGGTCACCAGCAACATGGTCATGCCGTCCTCGGCCAGGCCCTTGATCACGTTCAGCACTTCGCCGACCAGTTCCGGGTCGAGGGCCGAGGTGACTTCGTCGAACAGCATCAGGCTCGGGTTCATCGCAATCGCCCGGGCAATCGCCACGCGCTGCTGCTGACCGCCGGACAACTGGCCGGGAAAGTGATTGCGCCGCTCCAGCAGGCCGACCCGCTCCAGCCATTTCTCGGCCAGGACCACGGCTTCGTCCTTGTGCATCTTTTTGACTTTGAGCAAGCCGAGGGTGACGTTCTGCAGCGCAGTGAGGTGCGGGAACAGGTTGAACTGCTGGAACGCCATGCCGGTCATCGCCCGATGGCGCGCGATGACTTTTTCCGGGTGGCGCACGCGTTTGCCATTGAGTTCGTCATAACCGATGGATTCGCCGTCGAGCAGGATCTGCCCGCCCTGGAACTCCTCCAGCATGTTCACGCAACGCAGCAGCGTGGTCTTGCCCGAGCCGCTGGAGCCGATCAGCGTCACCACGTTGCCGCGCTGCATGCTCAGGTCGACACCCTTGAGCACTTCGACCGCGCCGTATTGCTTGTGCAGGCCACGGATGTCCAGCAGCGGCTGGCCGTTCTGGACGTTGGAAACTTGAGCTTGAGTCATGGCAAGGCCACCCGCTTTTCAATGTGCCGGCCGAGTAATTCGATGCCGTAGTTGATGACGAAGAACAGAAAACCGGCGAACAGATAAAACTCCAGGGTCATGAACGTCCGGGCAATGATCTGCTGGGTGCTGAGCAACAGCTCCGCCACGCCGATCACCGACAGCAAGGTCGACGCCTTGACGATTTCCGTGGACGAGTTGACCCAGGTCGGCAGGATCTGCCGCAGCGCCTGGGGCAACAGCACGTAGCCGAGGGACTGATAGAACGTCAGGCCGATGGCCTTGCCCGCTTCCATCTGCCCGCGTGGCAATGCCTGCAACGCACCGCGCACGATCTCGGCCACGTGGGAGCCGCAAAACAGCGTCAGACCCAAGGCACCCGCCTGAAACGCGCTGATCTGCCAACCGAGCGCCGGCGCCATGTAGAAGCAGGCCAGTACCAGCACAAACACCGGTGTGCCGCGAATCAGGTCGACATAAAAGCGGAACGGCGCGCGCATCCAGAACTTGCCGTAGGTCAGCACCAGACCGGCGAATACGCCGATGACCGTGCCGAACAGAATCGCCAGCGCCGACACCTGCACGCTGGTCAGAAAGCCTTGCCACAAGGCTTCGCGGGCAATCCACAACTCATGCAACCAACTGGGGGATTCGTACATCGCAGCCTCCTATCGGCGGATCGCCAGACGCTGCTCGAGGTAACGCAGCAGCATGGCAATGAGGTAACAGGCCGCGACATACAACGCCGTGGTCACCAGCCAGGTTTCGATCACCCGGTAGCTCTCGACGTTGATCTTGCGCGCGTAGTAGGTCAGCTCCGGCACCGCAATCGCGGCGGCCAGCGAGGTGTCCTTGAACAGCGAAATGAAGTTGTTCGACAGCGCCGGCAGCACGTTGCGCAACATCACCGGCACGGTGACGTAGGCCTTCACCTGCCACTCGCCCAGGCCGATGGCCAGTCCCGCTTCACGCTGACCCTTGGGGATGCTCAACAAGCCGCCCCGGAACACTTCGGTCAGGTACGCCCCCGCATACAGCGACAGCGTGATGATGAACGACGGGATCTTGTCCAGCCGGATCCCCAGGCTCGGCAACGCAAAGTAGATCAACAGAATCAACACCAGAATCGGCGTGTTACGGATCACCGTCACATACACCGATGCCAGCACCCGCAAGGCGCGATGCTTCGACAGCAAGGCAAACGCCATCAACAGGCCGATCACGCAGCCGATGGCGATCGACACCAGCGCCAGCTCAAGGCCCAGACCGAGCCCCGCCAGCAAGGTGTCGAAATCGCGCCACACGGCGGCAAAATTCAACTGATAGTTCATGGTTGGCAGTACCTTGAGCGGGGCGCATCAGGGCGCCCCACTCTCACGGGATCATTTGAATTCGACAGGGAAACCGATGGCGGGCGATGGCAGATCAACGCCGAACCATTGCTTGAAGGACGCGGCGTAAGTCGGGAACTCAACGCCGGTCATGGCTTCATGCAGGGTGGTGTTGACGAAGTTCAGCCAGTCCTGATCGCCACGTTTGACGGCGCAGGCATAGGTCTGCGGGCTCCAGGCGTAAGTCGGGCTGCGGTAGCGGCCGGGGTTCTGCACCATCAGGTATTTGACCGAAGACTGGTCGGTGGCGGCGGCATCGGCACGGCCCGAGTTCACCGCCTGATACATCAGATCGACGCTGTCGTATTGATCGACCTTGGCCTTGGGCAGCGCCTGATGCACCAGCTCCTCGGCGTACACGTTCTGCAGCACCGCCACGGTCACGCTGTCGCCGGCGGCCTGCAGGTCTTCGATTTCCTTGTACTTGCTGTTGTTCGGCAACAGCAGGCCGACGCCTTCGCGGTAATACGGCAGGGTGAACGCCACTTGCTGCGCGCGGCTGGCGGTGACGGTGATGAACTGGCAGCTCATGTCGACCTTGTCGGTCAGCAGGTTGGGAATCCGCGCATCGGACGACTGCACCACGAACTCGACCTTGCTCGGATCATTGAACAGACCCTTGGCCACCATCCGGGCGATGTCGATATCAAAGCCCTGCAACTTGCCGTCCGCGCCCTGGAAGTGCCACGGCGCGTTGGTGCTGCCGGTCCCCACGATCAGTTTTCCACGAGCCAGGACGCTGTCGAGCTTGCTGTCGGCCGCCTGGGCCATACCCACGACAGCGGACGAAGCCGCAAGAACAAAAACACACGCTTTGAACAAGGAAAGTCGGCGATGCATGGCAAGCACTCCAGAGGATTGTTTATTCCGTTATACCGGAACACGGTTTGTTACTACGGAATGAACAGCAGAAAGTGTGCCACAGGAATCGCCAGGAATCCGCAACGGATTGAAATGCGTTCTGAATCAAAGGGATGCGAAAATCGCTCGGAACGGTGTTACGCGCAGTGACAGGGACGCCGCGCTACCGTTGGCTACACGCGACGGGTACTCGGGCCACATATCGGTGCGCGGCGCACAAAAAATTGCGCTCGGCACCTGTCAACTCTGACAGTTGCGACAGCGACCGCCGCTCCTTTAACGTCGTGACGCCTTGTGCATCGAATAAAGGAGGCTCCGATGACGGCGCCGACTCGATATTCAGCGTTGCCCCCGACGTACCGGAAGGTCTTGAAAGCCAGGCGCCTTGTCGTCCTGTACTTCTTCAACGAGCACTGCGGTGCCTGCGTGTTCTCCGGCCCCGTTTTTCTCGAAGTCGCCAAGCCCTTCCGGCCCTGGATGGATGTCTTCATGGTCGATACCGCACAGTCGTGTCGACATCCTGATGTCACGGGTACGCCGACGGTGTTGTTCTACAAGGAAGGCGTACTGCTCAAAAAACTGAAAGGCATCGGAGCGGATGAATCGCTTCTGCAAGACTTCACCCAGTTCCTCGGCAAAACCAGACACCCCGCTGCGCTGCGCAAATCGGTCCATGACCTGAGCTGGCTTCGCCACACCCTGCGTACCCTCTGCACCATCCCCCGCGCAAAACGATGGAACTTTTCCTGAAAGTGCCACCTAAGAGCCATCAGATATGGCACTTTCGTTCCAATTGATCTGTAACAACTAGCCTCAAGGCCGGATTGGACAAGCTCCCATCCGGCTGCTTTTCTTTATTTCTCAGAAAGAGATAGGTGCTGCTGGCTATCCGGCCACGGCCTTGCTTCGTCCCAGGAGGGGTCAATGTCCTTTAACGTCATGATGGTTTTCGGTACTCGCCCGGAGGCCATCAAAATGGCCCCGCTGGCTCGGGTTCTGCGTCAGTGGCCCGACATCAAACTCAACATCTGCTCGACCGGCCAGCATCGGGAGATGCTCAAACAGGTACTCGACGCGTTCGAACTGACGGTCGATGAAGACCTGCAAGTGATGACCCAGGGCCAGACGCTCAACGGTCTGTCGCAACATCTGCTTGCACAACTCGACCAGGCCTACGAACGGGTCAAACCGGACATCGTGCTGGTACACGGCGACACCACCACCAGCTTCATCGCTGCCCTCGCCGCGTTCAATCGCCAGCTGCCCATCGGCCACGTCGAAGCTGGTTTGCGCACCGGCAACCTGCGCGCTCCCTGGCCTGAAGAAGCCAACCGACGTCTGACCGGCGTGATCGCCGACCTGCACTTCCCGCCGACCGGCAAAGCCGAAGCGAATCTGCTGCGTGAAGGCGTGCCGCAGGACAACATCGAAATCACCGGCAATACCGTCATCGATGCGCTGCTGTGGATGCGCACGAACCAGCAACAGAGCAACTGGCGCCCGGCTGCCGATTCACCTCTGGCGGTGCTCGACGACAGCCGTCGCATGGTGTTGATCACGGGCCATCGCCGGGAAAACCTTGGCGACGGTTTCCAGAACATCTGCCAGGCCCTGGCCGATCTCGCCCTGCGTTACCCGGACGTGCAATTCGTCTACCCGGTTCACCTCAATCCGCAGGTGCAGAGCGCGGTGTACGGCATGCTCGCCGACAAACCCAACATCTATCTGGTCGCCCCTCAGGATTACCCGAACTTCGTCTGGCTGATGGGCCGTGCGCACTTCATCCTGACCGACTCCGGCGGCGTCCAGGAGGAAGCACCGGCCATCGGCAAGCCGCTGCTGGTATTGCGTGACGTCACCGAACGCCCCTCCGTGCTTGAGGGCGGCACCGTGCTGCTGGTGGGCACCGACACCGCAAAGATCGTCAAGGAAGCCAGCCAGTTGCTCGATGACGAAGCGACCTACAAACGCATGAGCCGCGTCCACAGCCCATACGGTGACGGTCACGCCAGCGAACGTATCGCCAAACGCCTCCACGCCTGGCTGAGCACACGCTCGACGGCGGGTAACGGGGTATGAGCCTGGGCTGGGTCGATTTTTTTGCGTATGTGCTGTTTGGTCTGAAGTATGTGGCGATCCTCCTCGCCCTGCTGATGTTCATCCTCGGCCTCGATGACCTGTTCATCGATCTGGTGTACTGGAGCCGCAAGTTAATTCGGCGCTGGCGGATCTACGAGAAATTCAAGCGCGCTGACGAGGAACGCCTGTATTCGATTCCCGAGAAGCCGCTGGCGATCATGGTGCCGGCGTGGAACGAAGTCGGCGTGGTCGGCGAGATGGCGCGGCTGGCTGCCTCGACCATCGATTATGAGAACTATCAGATTTTCGTCGGCACCTACCCCAACGACGCCGAAACCCAGGCCGACGTCGATGCGGTCTGCCAGCACTACCCCAACGTGCACAAAGTGGTCTGCGCCCGACCGGGCCCCACCAGCAAGGCCGACTGCCTGAACAACATCATCGATGCGATCCTGCGTTTCGAGAGCGAAGCGAAGATCCAGTTCGCCGGCTTCATCCTGCACGATGCCGAAGACGTGATTTCGCCGATGGAGTTGCGCCTCTACAACTACCTGCTGCCGAACAAGGACCTGATCCAGATTCCGGTCTACCCCTACGCACCGGAATGGAAAGGCTTCACCGCCGGGCACTACGTCGATGAGTTCGCCGAGAACCACGGCAAGGACGTCATCGTCCGCGAAGCCCTCACCGGCCAGGTGCCCAGCGCCGGCGTCGGCACCTGCTTCAGCCGTAAGGCCATCAGCGCGCTGCTGGAGGACGGCGACGGTATTGCTTTCGATGTGCAGAGTCTCACCGAGGACTACGACATCGGTTTCCGCCTGAAGCAGAAAGGCATGAAATGCATCTTCGCCCGCTATTCGGTCAGCGATCCGAAACTGGCGCTGGAGCAACCGTGGGTGTTCGGGATGAATCGCGAATTTTCCCAGGTGATCTGCGTACGCGAGCACTTTCCCCGCGACTTGCAACACGCGATCCGGCAGAAATCACGCTGGATTGTCGGCATCGTGTTTCAGGGCACCAAGAACCTCGGCTGGAGCCGCAAAGGCCTGCTCAATTATTTCCTGTGGCGTGACCGTCGCGGACTGATCGCCTACCTGCTGAGCTTTCTGGTCAACCTGCTGTTCCTGGTGCTGCTGGCGATGTGGGCCATCACGGTGATTGCCCCAGAGTCATGGCGCTATCCCTCGATCCTCGCCGACAGCTCGTTGCTGTCGGTGCTGCTGTGGCTCAACGGTTTGATGCTGTTCAACCGCCTGTTCCAGCGTGGCTGGTTTGTCACTCGCTACTACGGGCTGGTCGAAGGTCTGTTGTCGGCGCCGCGCATGATGTGGAGCAACTTCGTCAACTTCTTCGCCAACCTGCGCGCCCTGCGCCAGGTGATGGAGATGGGCGACTCACGGCGTGTGGCCTGGGACAAAACGACCCACGAATTCCCGGCACTGACCAAGGCACAACGCACCCCACTCGGCCATCGACTGGTGGAAAAAGGCCTGCTGACCGAAGAACAACTGGAAGCGGCGATCACCAGTCCGGTACGTCGTCGACTGGGTCGCGAACTGCTGCTGCGTGAGTACATCGACAGCACTCAGCTGGTTCAAACACTTGCCGAACAGCTTGACCTGGAGTGGGCGCCACTCAACCCGTTCAAGCTCGACAAGCGCCTGATCGATGCCGTGCCACGCCGGGTCGCATCGCACTACGGCGTGCTGCCGGTGGCCGAAGAAGGCGACACCCTGATTCTGGCCTCCGAAGGCCCGGTCAGCCAGGTCTCGCTCGGCGCGATCAGCCGTCAATTGAAACGCCCGGTGCGTAGCCGTCTGGCACCCCAGGGCCGCGTTACGCTGGGGATTCGTTACTGGTACGCCAGCCCCCGCCAGAATGAGGAAGTGCGTCATATGCTCGAAGTACTTGAGCGCCATCAGGACGATGAAGCCTTGCTGGAGCGGGTCAGCCGCCATCAGGTGCTGCTGGGCAATCTGCTGCAGGTTCGCGGTATGGTGCCGCCAACCTTGTTCAATCAGGCGTTGATCGATTTCGATGCGGAAAACATGTCACTCGGGGAGCATCTGATTTCCCGCGGCATGATCACCCAGGAAGTCCTGGAACAAGCCCTCGCCGATCAGGCCAGCGAACAGCAAGCCGCCTACCGCATTGTTCGGGAGGTCGCATGAAGCCTGGGCATCGTCACACCCTGCTGATGGGCAGTCTGCTGCTGGGCCTGAGCACCGCGTATCCGCTACAGGCCGCGCCGCTTAGCGACTTCGAACAATTTCGCAGCTATCCCTACATGGACCGAAGTTATCGCGAGGCGAAAAAGGGCAACTGGAAAGAAGTCGAACGACTGATGCGCCACTTGCTGGAAAAGGTCCCGAAAAACGACGAGGCCCGAGCGCTGCTGGTTGAGTCGCTGGCCAAACAACGCCGCTACAAGGACGCCATGCAGGCGCTGCCGGACAACAGCGACGCCCTCCTCGACCTGCGCCTGACCTGGATCGAACAGGATCCACCCACCAGCACTCAGGTTGAACGCTGGATGGCCACCAGCAGCCTGAATGATCGCGTGCGTCTGTGGCAGGCCTACAGTCTGAGTCTCGCCAAGTTCGGCGGCGCGGCCAAGGCTCACGACTGGCTGGCACAGCTGTCGCCCAAGGGCGATGACAATATCCTGCGTCTGGCACGGGCCAACTGGTCGGAGCAATTGCGCGACTGGAGCGGCACCATCGATCAGCTCGCACCGCTCGCCGCCCGTAAACAGCTGGGTGCCGAAGGCTGGCAACGTCTGGCCAATGCTTATGTACAGCGCCTCGACGAAAAACCGCTGCAACAACTGCTGCAACAGGCACCGACTCCGGAGGCCGCACGCAAGGTCCGCCTCGCAATGGTCGACCGCGCCATTGCCATGGGTCACGAACAACAGGCGCAACGCTGGATTCAGTCGTTGCCGGACTCCGATCTGGCCGATCCCACGCAACGTCAGCGCCTGTGGGAGCTGGCACGCAAGACCGAAGACGTGCCGACCGTGCAGCGCTTGAGCAACGATCTGCAACGGCCGTGCCTGGAAACCGCTGAATGGTTGTCACGCCAGGACCCGGAAGCAGCGCTCAAGCAATTTCGTGGTTGCACGCCTGACGACGACCCGCAAACCTGGCTGATACTCGCCCAACGCCTGCAAGCCACCGACCTGCTGCAGACCACCCGACTGCCGCAGCCGTGGGACAGTCGCCGTCAGGAGCAGTTGCTGGGTGTCTGGCAGGAACAGGGGCGCAATGACAAGGTCGACGCCTGGCTGGCGGGTCAGACGCAGACCGCCGATGTGGTCAAGCGTCGGGCGGAATTGTCGCAACGCATGGGCCGAATGACCGAAGCACAAACCCTGTGGGAGCTGCATTACCGGCAGACCGGCAATCTGGCTTCGCTGAATCAGGCCACTTATCTGGCGGTGAACAGCGGCGATCGTGAGCATGCGCAGCAGTTGCTTGAAACGGCGTATGACCGCCATCAAGGGCGCTTGCCGGCCACTGCACTGCAACGTCTGGCCGGACTTTATGCGGCTTCGAAAACCACGACACCGGAACAGCAACGGCGAATGGCTTCATTGCTCACCCATGTGGATGGCGCCACCCGTGGTCAATTACTCGCGCAACTCGCGGAAAACGGTCAGTGCGACGCGGTTCAGCAAGCCATCGGCAGCCATCCAAAGGCTGCCGGCGATTACCGGGCACTGGGGCGTTGCGCGATGCCGGATCGGCCGGGCGAGGCTGTCGTCTATTACCAGCAAGCGGAAAAACTCGGCGACCGCGGCAGTCGTCTGCCGTTGGCGTACGCCCTGGAAGCCGCTGGTGATTCGGCCGGCGCACTGGCCATCTGGCGCAGCCTCCCGGCAGCGGAACTGAGCGACAACGCGCGCCTCACCGCGAGCCGCAGCGCGCTGAATGCCGGTGACAGCCAGACAGCCGAACGCTACTGGCAGCAAAGCACCACCCGCGGCGCCAACGAATGGGCCCTCGGCGCGGCAATCGCCGACGCTCGTGGCGATCATGTCCAGGCACTTGAACGTCAGCGTAAAGCCTTGCAACAAGCACCGGACGCCGGGCATTTCTACGCGGCGTCGGTCACTGCGCAAAAGGCCGGCGACCTGCCACAAAGTACCGCATGGCTGGCCGAAGCGGTACGCCGCGACCCGAACAACCCACGTTACCGCGCCGACTACGGCATGCGTCTGGCCGGTGCCGAAACCCGCGAGGAGCGCGCCACCGCAATCCCCTATCTGCAACAGGCCACCCGTGATTTCCCCGAGGACTATCGACTGGGTGAAACCCTGGCCTGGCGTTATGACGAAGCGGAAGACAGCGCCTCTGCCCGCAAGGAACTGCGTCGGGTGATTGATCTGGAACAGAACCCGGTGGCTGCCGACGACGAGGATGGCAGCATGGAAGCGCGGCGTTACCGTCAGCGCCGCGCCCATGAAACCCTCTCCCGCCGCGACAGCCGGACGATTGCCAGCACCTGGTCACCGGCCGGGGTATCGACGAATGACTTCGTGCGACCGGACGAGAGCAAAGGTTCGCGCCGCCGCGCCGACTCGCAAAACGTGCAACTGGCGATGTGGGACCACGCCCTCGGCGACGAACCGAGCCGCGCCGGCAGCACGCTGTCGGTGTACGGTCGGGTGCTGCTCGGTGGCCAGGGTCGCTCCAGTTACGCTGAATCCCTCGCTGCCGGTGTCGGCCTGCGCTACAAGCCGTGGGGCACGCAGAACATCAACTTCTACGGTGAGATCTACAAACAGAGCCAGTTCAACGATGACGACAACCACAGCCTGAGCCTCGGCCAGATGCTGGTGCCGGAAAAGTTGCTGGATCAGGTCAACGATCACCGCCAGGACGGCCACACCACCACCGACTATCTGCTGCGCGCGACTGCCTCGTTCCTCGATCAGGGCAAGTACCGCAACGACTGGCGCGTCGATGAAAACGATTGGGATGAGCGTTTCCTCTACCTCGACGCCGCCTGGTGGACCAAGGCCGGCGATCATCAATGGCTGTCGCGGTTCCAGCAGGGGCATGCCTGGAAGCTGCCAAACAGCGGTGCTCAGACAATCATGCCTTACGGCTTCCTCGAATTTGCCAGCCAGGACCCGAGCAACGATTGGCGCCAGGATCTGCGTACTGGCGTGGGTCTGCGCTGGCAGTGGTGGTACGACGAAGATCGCTACAACGCCTACCGGTCGAAACTGACGGTACGCACCGAATATCAACAGTCCCTGGGCGGCAATCTGTATGAAGGCGGCAACGGTGTGCTGCTGGGCGTGGAGTGGAATTTCTGATGGCTCGATGGATGTTGTTTTTCTGCCTGTTGATGGGCGCCACGCTCGCCCGGGCCGATGAGCGGGTGTTCTATCAGCCGCTGAATGTCGACGCCGGCCTGACGCAGGCGCAATGGCAGAAAGTCTGGCAGGACACCGCCAGACAAGGCACGCGAACGGTGATCGTGCAGTGGACCGCGTATGGCGACTCGGATTTCGGTGGTGCCAATGGCTGGCTCGCCAACAGCCTGAAACTTGCCGAACAACAAGGTCTGCAACTGGTGCTCGGGCTGTCGATGGACCCGGCGTATTACAAGCGCATCGACGAACTGGACAGCGCCGGTCTCGGTGCCTACTGGCAGGCGCAACTGGGTCAATCGCTGGCGCAACAACAGAAGTTGCGCCAGGAATGGAAACTGCCGGTCAGCGGTTGGTATCTGCCACTGGAGCTGGATGACTTGCACTTTCTGGCGGCTGATCGACGGGCAACGCTCCAGCGTCAGCTGAAGGATTTCGCGGCAAAACTGGATGCACCGCTGCATGTCAGCGCCTTCAGTGCCGGCAAGCTTGCTCCGACAGTCAACGCCCAATGGCTGGGGGATCTTACAGCGGCCGGTGCGCAAGTCTGGTGGCAGGACGGCGCAGGCACCGGGCGCCTGCCAGTGCTGGTGCGCAACGGTTATGCCAGTGCACTGCCCTGCTCCGTGGCAATCGTGCGTGAAGCGTTCCGCCAGGTCAGTCGCGAAGGCGAGTCGTTCCGCGCGGAGCCGGCAACCCCTGATGCCACCTCTACCGGCTGTCATCAGAGTGCAGTGTTTTCCCTGCGCTATCGACCGTGGGGACAGGTGATTCTCGACAACCAGCGCAAGCATCCGGGCAGCAATGTACAAAACCATTGAAGACGAAGTCCTGAAGCGAACCGCGCCCGCCGAGCTGTGGGACGAGTTCATCCAGCATGAGTTCGAGAGGCTGCACTCGTTCTGCCTGCTGATCTATCTGGCCAGCATGGGCATCTGGCTGGCCTTCGACCTGATCGTCAGTTTCCTCGGCGATCAGGGTTTCACCTGGCGTTCGATGATCTTCATCGCCGCGTTTGCGGTGCTCGCCGTGGTGCTGATGTTCACGCGCAAGGCCCGCCACTTTGACTGGCTGAACCTGACCTTTGTGTTCGTCATTACTCTGGGCATCAGGCTCGTGATTGATGGCCTGCCGCCGACATTCCATGGAATCTGGCTGGTGCTCGCTGCGGCCACCACGCTGTACAGTGCCTCAGTGTTGCCACTCAGTCGCTGGTCGTTCTTCGGTGCGCAGGTCATCACCTGGCTGATACTCAACCCGTTCATGGGCACCGGTATCGGCCTGCTGGAACTCAAAGGGGTGATGACCATCTGCTACAGCGTGTTTCTCTGTGCGCTGACGATCTACACGTTCCTCAAACTGCGCGAGACCAAGCTCTACAACTACATCATGTCCAAGCTGTTGCTGGATCAGGCCTACAACGACACCCTGACTGAAATCCCCAACCGCCGCTCGTTCATGACCCGCGCCGAAAAGAGCCTGCAAGCGGTGCCCCGCGAGCAGGACCATTTCCTGGCGATGATCGACATCGACAACTTCAAGAAAGTGAATGATGTGTACGGCCACGACATCGGCGATGAAGTGCTCAAGCGGATCGCGACAGACATCAAAGCGGTGATGGCGCCGTTCGAGTACGCGCGACTGGGTGGCGAGGAGTTTGCGATTTATCTGGCCGGCGTACGCCGCGACGACGTCGAGGCATTGGCCGGTGAGCTGTGCCGGGTGGTGCGTGAGCAAACCACCCGGTACCCGGTGACCATCAGCATCGGCGTGGCCCGGGTCGAAGATGGTGACACCCTCAACCAAGCCCTGATCAAGGCTGATGAAGCGTTGTATGAGTCAAAGCACACCGGAAAAGACCGGTACACCTTTCATCAGTGAGGCCATCAGGCCTCACGCACCAGCAACACCCGCGTCACCCGCCGCTCCTCGACCGCCATCACGGTCATGCCCCAACCGTCGTGTACCAGGCGATCACCTTTCATCGGCAACCGATCCAGCAGGCTCATCACCAACCCGGCAAGCGTCTGGTAATCCTCGGTCGGCTCGGCGGTGAAGCCGGTGCGCTGACGAATCCGCGTCAGATTCAACGCGCCGTTCACCACAAACCCGCCCTGCTCTTCGACCACGTCCGGGCCAGCGATTTCGCTGGCGTCCGGCAACTCGCCGGCGATCGATTCGAGAATATCGGTCATGGTCAGCACGCCGACAAAATCACCGAATTCGTTTACTACAAACGCGATATGGGTCGATGCTGCACGCATCTGCTCCAATGCATTGAGGATCGAATAGCTGTCGAGCAGGTTCAGCGTCTTGCGCGCCAGGTGTTCGAGGTTTGGCTCGTTGCCGGCCAGATACTCCTTCAGCAGTTCCTTCTTGTGAACGAAGCCCAAGGGTTCATCCACCGCACCGTTGCGAATCAGCGGCAGGCGCGAGTAGGAGGAATGCATCAATCGCGTGCGAATTGCCCCCGCGTCATCCGCGAGGTCAATGTGATCGACATCGGCGCGCACGGTCATCAGGGTGCGGATCGGCCGTTCAGCCAGTTGCAGCACGCCGCTGATCATCACTCGCTCACGTCGGTCGAACAGCTCCGCGCTTGGCGCCTCGCCATTGTCCAGCAAGTCGGAGATCTCCTCACCCACCTCTTCAACCGCCAGTTTGCGACCGCCCAACAAACGCATCACCGCGTGGGCCGTACGCTCACGCATCGGGCGCAAACCCTGCATCGAGCGCTTGCGACGAGCACGGGCGATCTGGTTGAACACCTCGATCAGGATCGAGAAACCAATCGCGGCGTACAGATAACCTTTCGGGATGTGGAAGCCCAGGCCTTCGGCGGTCAGGGCGAAACCGATCATCATCAGGAAGCCCAGACACAGCATGATCACCGTCGGGTGAGCGTTGACGAAGCGGGTCAGCGGCTTGCTGGCAACGATCATCACACCAATGGACACGATCACAGCGATCATCATCACCGCCAGTTCATCGACCATGCCCACGGCAGTAATCACCGCATCGAGGGAGAACACCGCATCGAGTACGACAATCTGCGCCACGATCGGCCAGAACAACGCATAAGCCGTGTTGGTCGAACGCTCGCCGATATGGCCTTCCAGCCGTTCGTGCAACTCCATGGTCGCCTTGAACAACAGGAACACACCACCGAACAGCATGATCAGGTCGCGGCCGGAGAAACTCTTGCCGAACACTTCGAACAATGGTGCCGTGAGGGTGACCAGCCAGGAAATACTCGCCAGCAGGCCAAGACGCATGATCAGCGCCAGGCTCAAACCGATGATTCGCGCACGGTCACGCTGATGCGGTGGCAGTTTGTCCGCCAGGATCGCGATGAACACCAGGTTGTCGATACCCAGCACCAGTTCCAGCACGATCAGTGTCAACAAGCCCAGCCATGCCGTGGGATCCGCTAACCATTCCATAATCTGTCTCTATCTCTCTTGAGTGAATTCAGGCTGCCGGACACGGCAAAGTGCGGCGCGAAAGCTCGAAGGCTGCGCCATCAACGATAGTCGGGAGTCGGAAGACTGGATGCTGCGAGTGCGTCAAGACCGCGCCATGGCGCGAAGGGAACGTGGTTCTTTGAGTCGAACTGGGAGGCTCCGAGAGGGTGTTCATGCATATCCTGAATGAAAAAAGGCCTTGAAGCGTACAGGCTCAGATGACTTTTCCTACAGCTGGAAATCATTTCAAAATCTGTACGCCTTCGCCGTCGCTTCAGGATTCCGGGTAGATCGAGGCCAGCACCCGTTCGGCATTCGCACCGCAGCTCATGCCTTCGGGCTTGGATTGAATGCTGTCGATCACCTCCAGCAGCCGCGCCTTGCTCTGGGCCAGATGCTGTTGCATGACTTCGATCTGCTCGACCTTGCGCGTCAGGCCTTCCACCAGTTCATCGTGCTTGAACTCTCCGGTTCCGGCAGCCGGCAGCAACTGCTTGAGTTCTTCAAGGGAAAACCCGGCCTGCTGGGCGCAGCGAATGATATTGAGGGTCTGCAGCACTTGCGGCGGGTAACGCCGATAGCCATTGCCCAGCCTTTCCACTTTGGGAATCAGGCCCTGGGCTTCGTAGAAACGAATGCTCGAAGCGCTCAGCCCGCTCTGTTGCGCCAATTCACCAATTTTCATTCCGACCTCGAATTGCCTGCTTGACATTAAAGTTAACTTTAAGCTTAGCCTCTCTCCATCACTGATGAGGAGTCAAGCAATGTCGCCCTTCCAGATTTTGAATCTGCCCAACGGCCAGACCGTCGGCAACCGTATCGCCAAAGCCGCCATGGAAGAAAATCTCGCGGATCGTGACCAGGCACCGTCCCGTGAATTGTTCCGCTTGTATCAGGCCTGGGCCGACGGCGGTGCCGGGCTGCTGCTGACCGGTAACGTGATGATCGACCGCCGCGCCATGACCGGCCCCGGCGGCGTGGTGCTCGAAGACGAACGGCATCTGGACCGTTTCCGCCAATGGGCCGAAATCGCCCGCAGTGGCGGCGCACAGGTCTGGGTGCAGCTCAACCATCCCGGCCGTCAGACCTTCGCCAATATGGGCCAGCAAGCACTGGCGCCGTCAGCGGTGGCCCTGGACATGGGTTCGTTCTCGAAACTGTTCGCCGAGCCCAAACCGATGACCGAGGACGACATCGAGGATGTGATTCAACGTTTTGCCAAGAGCGCCGCGCTTGCCGAGAAGGCCGGGTTCACCGGCATACAGATCCACGCCGCCCACGGTTATCTGCTCAGCCAGTTTCTTTCGCCGCTGACCAATCGTCGTACCGATCGCTGGGGTGGTTCGCTGGAAAACCGTGCACGCCTGCTGCTGTCGGTGATCGAGGCTGTGCGTCAGGCGGTGTCGCCACAGTTTTGCGTAGCAGTGAAGCTCAATTCGGCGGACTTCCAGCGCGGCGGTTTCGACACGGACGACGCCCGTCAGGTGATCGAATGGCTCAACGAACAGCCGATTGACCTGCTGGAACTGTCCGGTGGTAGCTACGAAGCGCCGGCGATGCAAGGCGAAGCCCGCGACGGGCGCACCCTGGCCCGTGAGGCATTCTTTCTGGAGATGGCCAGCGAACTGGCCAGCGTGGCGCGCATGCCGGTGATGGTCACCGGCGGTATCCGTCGCCTGCCCGTGGTCGAGCAGGTGCTCGACAGCGGCCTCGCAATGGCCGGCATCGCCACGGCGATGGCCATTGAGCCGAGCCTGGTCAAACACTGGCGCGAAGGCCGCCACAGTCAGCCGCAACTACCGCCGATCCGCTGGAAACGCAAACCGCTGGCCGCGCTGGCGAACATGGCGGTCGTGCGCTTCCAGATGGTGCGCCTGAGCCGGGGTCGCCAGCCACATCCCGAAGTGTCAGCACTCTGGGCGCTGATCCGCGACCGCTTGTACCTCAGTCGCCGCACCCGGCAGTACCGCCAGGCGATGGATATACACCGCATTGCGTGATGGCCGTTGATGGCTGACACACTGTGTGTCAGCCATCAAACGAGTAGCGCTGGATAATTGCTGTGTAATTTTTTACCCGGTGGCTTGCTCCGCCCTGCTGCTTCGAGACCAAGCCATCATAAATCTTCAATATTTCGTCAAGCCGGCTGTACTCGACCATATTCTTTTCGTCTTGACTGGTCGCGATCAGTGTTTTGATCGCTGTCATCTCAAAGCTGTCTGACATCGCATTAACGGAGCGCAGCAAGTTCGAAAAACATATTGGGGTCGCCATTGCAACCGCCAAAAGTGTGAGCAGTGCACTGTACTCCCTATCCTCCAAAACCTTTAGATCATCGGGCTTGAGGCTGACTTTAATCAAGCGATAGACATTCAGGAATCGCAGCGCGCGTCGAGGCGATGCCCCCATGAACCGCGCCAGTTTTTGCAGCGCTTGCGTCTCGCCGTAGGTGAGACGCATAAGTTCAGGCGTAACACCTTCAACGTTGACGAGCTTGACCGTGAGATCGTCAACCGGTGCGGGGAGAGGGCCATCCACCAAGTCGGCACCTTTTATTCTTTCCAACTGACTCTGCAAAAACTGCTCACTTGATGCACTGTCCATTGGCCGCATCCAATAGGGTATCTGGAAGATTTTCTCCAGATAATCAGACACCGAGGCTGTCTGGGATTGCCCTTCATTTCCCGTCATCAGATTCGGGTAATGCTCAAGCAATGCCTTGCGCACCCAACGCACATCCACCGCAACCATCACCACAAACAACGGAAACGTCAGCAGCAAATGCACGGCCTGCAATACTTCGACGACCTTATCCGGTGGGCAACGATCCAGATCGTCGATGTACAGTGCAATACGTTTGAATGATCGAACGTCAGCAGGTGGTTGTGTTGCTGCGGCGCGCAACCTCTCAATGTCACCGTCCTCCAGCAGCCCGCTGTTGGCTTCCAGAAAAGCCTCCATCTTCGCCACGAATGCCTCTCGCTCTGCCTCGACAGACTCACGAAGACTGCCCGCTTCGGCCACATTGAAGGCCAGCTCTTCGAAGTCCTTGCGTACTGTGGCAATCAATCCAAGGTGTTGCG
Source organism: Pseudomonas sp. GW822-FHT03F08 (assembly GCF_058801265.1). Classification (NCBI taxonomy): domain Bacteria; kingdom Pseudomonadati; phylum Pseudomonadota; class Gammaproteobacteria; order Pseudomonadales; family Pseudomonadaceae; genus Pseudomonas; species Pseudomonas sp. GW822-FHT03F08. Next base: position 733,910 of record NZ_JBXANC010000002.1, read on the forward strand.
CATAGTCACCGTCAGTCGCACGAGCACGAACAAATTTCTTCAAGCGCCCGGCACCAGTCCCCTGAGAAAAATCGTGTGTCGCATGCGCCAATTGTTCGCTGGTGACTTGCACCAAAGCCTTGGCTTCATCGACGGATGCATTCATCCTGGCCAGCTCTTGGCTTGCCACCTCAACTATCTCTAACTCCTTGTCAAGGCGACGGTCGATGACCTCATCCAGTACCCTCTTTCCCGACTCCAGCTTTTTCAATGCGTCGCGAACCTTGCCCCAGACGAAACGCAGGCGCGCAGTGACAGCCGTCACTGCGACACTCAACAGAATCAAATCTTCATGCAGGTTACCCAGCGCAGGAACATGGTTTTTTAGCGAAGTCAGTCCTGTTGCGATCCATGGCAATGCAAACACGAACCCGACGAAGGCGCCCACGCTCCACCAACTCAGCAATTGAGACTTGTAACCGCTGGCGAGTAATTTTGCCTTTTCGGTTTCGTTACGCAGGGCATTGGATACTTCTTGAAAGTCTTTTACGTTCACGGCCAATGTGTCGATCCCAAGTACCCTGGCGGCGTTCTTCATATCGGCTTTTGCAGTTTCAATTTTCTCATCTGTACTCTCGCCACTCAGTATTTTGCTCAAAGTTGCAAGGTAGACCGAGGGCGAAGAAACAGTTTTTGCGTGAGCATCCTCCAGTTCTTTACGAGCCTTGAGCAGTTGCTCGGCTGCAGCACGCTGGTCACGGCGGCGACGAACCAGCTCCTTGGCAGCATCCAGCGTCAACATCCGGGAAGTTGATAAATGCTCGAGCAAAGGATCGCGCACTTCAGGATTGTACTTCGTGTACCAGCGATCCAGCTCAATGAACAAATGGCTGACCAGACTCGCCCAAAGATTGGTTTCTGCGTAGTGCCACGCATTGAATCGAATCTGCACGACATCCGTATGGAATGCCTTGGAACCGGCTTCGGGAGCTTGAGGGCTCGGCTCTCCCTTGATCAGACGCTCGATGTGCTGATAGATGAGCCGCATGAAAAACGACTTGCCACTACCCCAATTGCCAAACAGTCCGACTGCCAGAGGCGGTGTGAAATCCTTGGCGACGGCCAGGCGTGCAAAGGCCTTTGCCTCATCGTTTGCCCCAAGACGATCATCCAGATCAGATGCCCACGGATCGTCGTTCTGAGCGATCGCAATGGAGGTCGTCGCCGTGGGTTTGGGTCCGTCTCCCTCACCCGGTTTCACGACTGGCATCACCTCCGGTGAATCCAGAGGGACCTGAAGTGGATCCGGTCGGTGACTCTCAAATGGTTCGTTGGTTTTACTTGCCCCTCTCTCAGACTCTTTATGCACCTTTTGCTTGGCTTCTTGAGGACGAACTATGCTTTCAGGTCGGACGCCGTGCCTCGCATATTGCCCCGCCAAATAGTCCATTTCGCTCTTGAAACGCGGGTGTCCTGCCGAATTCTCGTCAGGCCTCTTCGAGTTCTCTTCACGCTTTGCTGCGTCTTCGTTCGACCTCGTCGAATTCTTGCTCTGGTCATCCATTTTCGACCTCCGCCCGTACCTGCTACCTGAAAACACCTTCTAGAAATGTATAAGTCCCGCTCGTGCTCTCTATCGCCCGGCAAACCGCAGACGAGACAGCTGGCGCAAATCCCCTTCGACGTAATAGTCGTTGGTCCAGCTGTCATCCGCCGCCAGCGGCTGCACCTGCTTCAGCGCCAGTTTTTTCGCGAAATAGCGGAAGCGGTAATGCTCGTAGAACCGCAACAGTTCCAGGCCATAACGGTCCGCCAGTTCGGTGTCGCCACGAATGATCAGGAAGTTCTCGTCGTTGCCGTTGCTGGCCGCTGCGCTGAGATTGTGGCTGCCGCTGATGATGGTCGGGTTGTCACTGGTGAAGTCGGTGACGATCGCTTTGGTGTGCACCAGCAGGTTGCCCTTCTGGCCTTTCATGTTCTCTTTCAGCCAGCCTTCCAGCCCGGTGTTGAGCAGCGCGGTGGCAGCGAACTCGGCCGTGCGGTCGGCGTGGAATCCGGTGATGCGACTCACGGTGTTCTGCAGGCCGTAACGCAGGATGTCGTCGTGGGGCTGGCCGAGCAGCGCGTTGAGAATCGCGTCGGGCAAGGTAAATGCCGTGACGAATAGCACGTCCTTCTTCGCCGCATTGATGATGTCGACGAACGCCCGCAGATCGGCACCGCCACTGCGCGGCGAGAACCCGGCAAACAGCGGTTGCGCCGGGTTCATGGGGTTGTGCTGGGTGATCCAGTCACGGGTGGCACCGACGTCCGCCGGCGTCGCCCAGACCTGCTCGAACGTCTGCAGATAGCTGGCTGCGATGGCCGTGTCGTCCAGCACATGCACCACGTTGGCCTGACGATACACGCCGTTGGCGGTGAAATTGGTGCTGCCGCACAGCACGGCCTGCGGCTGCCGCTCCCCACCGGCCATGTGGCTGAGAACGATGAACTTGTCATGGAAAATATCGTGGGTCACCCGGCCGCGTTTGCTGGTGTCCGGCAATTTGGCGAGGCTGGCCTCGTTCATCGTGGTGTCTTCGTCACCGGGCTTGGCGTGATACAGCACCCGCACCTGCACACCGCGATCGAATGCGGCGTTCACCGTGTCGATGATGGCTTGAAGTTGATATTCGTAGATCGCGATGTCCAACGCCCATTGCCCGTCGACGGCGCGCTCGATAAACCCTTGCAAGCGCCCAAGCAGGCCGTTTTCCAGCCATTGCCGTGCAGCGTCGGGCCAGGCTTCGATGGGCATGTTCTTGTTGGCGCTGATCTGCGCGTCGAGATCGGGAAACTTGCGCTGGAACGCCTGACTGGCGGCCACGGCGCGGTTGAAGATCACGCTCTGATTGGCCGGGTGACCGTCATCCGAGGTAATGCTCAGTTCCAGCGACTCCCCGAGCACCGGCGCATCGGCAGTGCCGTAGGCCAGGTGCACGCGGTAATGCAGGGTTGTGCCGGGATAGACCGCGTAATCGGCCCAGCGAAATTTCTGCAGGGGCGCGATGTCACTCGGTGTGGCGTGAAACTGCGGGAAGGTGTGAGCCTTGCCGGGAAAGGTCAGGCTGTTGAACAGGAACTGCCAGGGTTTGTCGCCCTGCTGCTTCTCGATGGCAAACCCCAGCAGGCCTTTGCGGCGGGGTTCGGCGAGGTCCATCGCCAGCAGCACGCCGTTGGTGCCGGCGTAAGCCTTTACGCGAAAATCGTCCTGAGGATTGGCAACCAGTACGCGCATGATTCACTCCTTGTGAGATGGGCTGGTTGCAGCATAGACCTCAGATCGACAATAGATCGTCAATATGACGGTAATCCGCTTCCAGTGCAGTCGCCAACTGCCTGGCCCGGCCCAACCGGATCGGCCCGCGTTCGATATCGATCAGCAGGCCCGGACAAGCCAGCACCGGCAACCCTGACCATTCTTTCAAGCGTCCATCGGTGAGCACCAACAGATGCTGTTGCTCGGCGGGGAATCGCTTGCGACGCACGGTCAGCCAGTGTTCAGCCTCAGTCAGCGCCGCCAGCAATGGCGTGCCACCGCCCGCGCCCAAATCCTCGAGCCACGCACGCAATCCGCTGGAAGCTTTCAAACCCTGCACCTGCCATTTCGGCGCTGCTCCACTGGCGGTCAGCAAGGCGAGACGCGCCCGTTGTCGGTAGGCGTCATCGAACAATTGCGCGAGCACACCCTTGGCATCGCTCAACGCTTGATGACGACGGGTCGAGGCCGAGGCGTCGACGATCACCAGCCACAGTTCATGAGGCGTACGGGTGCGTAGTTGAAACAGCAGATCCGAGCGCACTTTCGGGCGGCCATTGAGCAATGTTCCCGGCCAGTTCACCGAGCCACTGCGAGCGGCGTGACGTTTGCCCTGGCGACCGTTATCGAGGTGTCCGGCGCGGGGTCTGGCATTCGCCCCCGCGTCGGATCGGGGGCGAATGCCTACGGCTTTTTTGGCCAGACAGGTACTTCGCGACGCGTGCCGGTGGCGAGTGCCGGCGCCGGCATTTCGCCCCACTGCCCCTGCCCTTCACTCGGCGCCGTCTGGGTGCCGGACGGCGCTTGCGCCGGTTGCTGCGTATGGGATGGCGACTGTTCGCGCCGGCGATGATGCAGTGCAAATTCAGCCACGGCATCGATGTCCTGCTCGGCGATGCCTTCGGCGCCACGCCACGCCGCATGAGCCCGCGCCGCACGCAGCCAGACCAGATCGGCACGCAGGCCATCGACACCGGCCGCAAAGCAACGCTCGGTAATCTGCGCCAACGCTTCATCATCGAGGGGAATATTCGCCAAGGCATTGCGGGCGTTTTCACAGCGCTCACGCAGGGCTTGTTGCTCGACTTCCCACTGCCCGCAGAAGGCCTGCGGATCGCTGTCGAAATCCAGTCGCCGGCGAATGATCTGCCCGCGTTCAACCGGCACCGTGTGACCAGTCAGTGCGACATTCAGACCAAAGCGATCGAGCAGTTGCGGGCGCAATTCGCCCTCTTCCGGATTCATCGTGCCGATCAGCACGAACTTCGCCGAATGACGATGGGAAATGCCGTCGCGCTCGATCAGGTTGGTGCCACTGGCTGCCACATCGAGCAGCAGATCCACCAGATGATCCGGCAACAGGTTCACTTCATCGACATACAGTACGCCGCCGTCAGCCTTGGCCAGTACGCCGGGGGAAAACTGCGCGCGACCGTCGCTGAGTGCCGCGTCCAGATCCAGCGTACCGACCAGCCGCTCTTCAGTCGCACCCAATGGCAAGGTGACGAACTGACCGCTGGCCAGCAAATCCGCCAGGCCCCGGGCCAGGGTCGACTTGGCCATGCCGCGTGGGCCTTCGATCAGCACGCCGCCGATCTTCGGGTCGATGGCGGTCAGGTACAGCGCCAGCTTCAGATCGTCGGCGCCGACCACCGCAGAGAGCGGAAAATGTGGGGTATCGGTCATGTTCAGCTCTCTTCTTCTATATCCAACAACAGGTTTTCCAGCGCTTCGCGGTACGCGCCCGGCTCCTGCCACATCCCGCGCTGCTGCGCTTCGAGCATGCGCTCGGTCATGTCGCGCAGCGCGTGGGGATTATGCTCGCGCACGAACTCGCGGGTCGCCGGGTCCAGCAGATAGGCGTCGGCCAGCAACGCGTACTGGTGATCGTCGATCAACTGCGTGGTGGCATCGAAGGCAAACAAATTGTCGATGGTTGCCGCCAGTTCGAACGCGCCTTTATAGCCGTGGCGTTTGACGCCGTCGATCCATTTCGGATTCGCCGCCCGGGAACGGATCACCCGGTTCAGCTCTTCTTTCAGGGTGCGGATCTTCGGCAAATCCGGCTGACTGTGATCGCCGTGATAACTGGCCGCCGCTTCGCCGCGCAAGGTTTCGACGGCCGCGAGCATGCCGCCCTGGAACTGGTAGTAGTCGTTGGAATCGAGCAAGTCATGCTCGCGGTTGTCCTGGTTTTGCAGCACGGCCTGCACCTGGCTCAGGCGCTGGACGAATTGCTCGCGGGCGGCGGTGCCTTCATCGGAACCGCCGTAAGCGTAGGCGCCCCAGTTCAGATAGACCTCGGCCAGATCCTCGCGGCTCTGCCACAGGCGACCGTCAATGGCGCCCTGCACGCCCGCGCCATAAGCGCCGGGTTTGGCACCGAAAATCCGCCAGCCGGCCTGACGCCGGGCAGCCTCTTCGTCCAGCCCTGACTGCCGCAAGGCCTCGCGTTCGGCACGCACTTTGGCGGCCAGCGGATTGAGGTCGTCCGGTTCGTCCAGCTCCGCCACGGCTTGCACGGCAGCGTCGAACAGACGAATCAGATTGGCGAACGCGTCGCGGAAAAATCCGGAGACCCGCAGCGTGACATCGACCCGAGGCCGGTCGAGCAGACTCAGCGGCAGAATCTCAAAGTCATCGACGCGCTGACTGCCCGTCGCCCACACAGGACGCACGCCCATCAGCGCCATGGCCTGGGCGATGTCGTCACCGCCGGTGCGCATGGTCGCCGTGCCCCAGACCGACAAACCGAGCTGGCGTAGATGGTCGCCGTGATCCTGCAGGTGTCGTTCGAGAATCAGGGTTGCGGACTGGAAACCGATCCGCCACGCGGTGGTGGTCGGCAGGTTGCGCACGTCCACCGAATAGAAATTGCGCCCGGTGGGCAATACATCGAGGCGACCGCGACTCGGTGCACCGCTTGGGCCGGCCGGGACAAAGCGACCGCTCAGAGCGTCGAGCAGACCTTGCATTTCGGCCGGGCCGCAGGCGTCCAGACGTGGGGCGATCACTTCGCGCAGGGCACTGACGATCGCCTGCACATCTGACCAGCCAGAAGCGTCCAGTTGCGCCACATCACCCGCCAGTGACTGCTCGATCAATTGCGCCGCGAACAGCTCAAGGCGTTCACGGGCATCCCCCGCCGTGCGCCAGACTTCATCGCTGACCAACATTAGTTCCTTTGGACGCGCGCCAGTCCAAGGCTCAGCAAGCACGCAATCCAGCGGATCGAAACCCAACTGAAACGCCTTCGCCAACGCCCGCAACAGGCTCGACTGCGCACCTTTGCCATCGCCACGGGGAATCCGCAGCAGCGCCAGCAAGGTGTCGATGCGCAGCCGTCCGCTTGGCGACTCGCCAAAAATGTGCAGACCATCGCGGATCTGCGACTCCTTCAGATCACACAGATAAGTGTCCAGACGCGGCAGCCAGATCGCCGCATCAGCGTCGCTGTCGAGGGCTTCGTCGAGTTGCAGTTCGCGATCGATCTGCGTGTCACGCACCAGTTGCAGAATGTCGCGCTGCAACTCCCGGGCGCGGCGCGGATCGAGCAATTGCGCTTCGTAATACTCGTCGGCCAGCAATTCGAGATTGCGCAACGGGCCGTAAGTTTCGGCGCGGGTCAACGGCGGCATCAAATGGTCGATGATCACGGCCTGGGTGCGACGCTTGGCCTGGGCGCCCTCGCCCGGGTCGTTGACGATGAACGGATAGATATTCGGCAGCGGCCCGAGCAGCGCGTCCGGCCAGCAGTTCTCCGACAGCCCCACGCCTTTGCCCGGCAGCCATTCGAGGTTGCCATGCTTGCCAACGTGGATCACGCCGTGGGCGCCGTAGGTCTGGCGCAGCCAGAAATAGAACGCGAGGTACGCGTGCGGCGGCACCAGATCCGGATCGTGATACACCGCGCTCGGGTCGACCTGATATCCCCGCGCCGGCTGAATACCGACGAAGGTCAGGCCAAACCGCAGGCCGGCGATCATCATCCGCCCGTCACGGCACATTGGGTCGCTTTGCGGCGAACCCCAACGCTCCAGCACCGCCGCGCGATTGGCTTCGGGCAGTGCATTGAACATCGTCAGGTAATCGTTCATCGCCAGGCTTTGCTGGCACGGGCGCTGATCCAGAGTATCGAGATCGTTGCTGACGCCGCCGAGCAGTTGCCGGATCAGTTCGGTTCCGCTGTCCGGCAATTCGGCCGGCAGCGGATAACCCTCTGCCTGCAATGCCCGCAGGATATTCAGCGCGGCAGCCGGCGTGTCGAGGCCGACGCCATTGCCGATGCGCCCGTCACGGGTCGGGTAGTTGGCGAGGATTAGCGCGATACGCTTTTCAGCGTTCGGCACCCGCGCCAGATCGACCCAGCGCCGCGCCAGTTCGGCGACGAAATCCATGCGTTCAGGCTGCGCCCGATAACACACGACATCGGACTGACTGCGCTCGCTGCGCCAGGCCAGATCCTTGAAGCTGATCGGTCGGCTGATGATCCGGCCGTCCAGCTCCGGCAAGGCGATGTGCATCGCCAGATCCCGAGGGCCGAGGCCCTGCTCGCTGTCACGCCAACCTGGCTCGTTGTCCTGGGCGCAGATCGCCTGGATCACCGGAATGTTGCGACGGAACGGCCGCAGATGTGGCGCTTCCGGGCTGGACTGGGCGAAACCGGTGGTGTTCAGAATCACCCCAGCCTCGACCTCATCCAGCCAGTCCTCGACCACCGACAGGCAACCGGGCTCTTTCAAACTGGCTACGGCGATCGGTAGCGGATTGAGTCCGGCAGCCTGCAACCGTTGGCAGAACACGTCGATAAACGCCGTGTTCGCCGCTTGCAAATGCGAGCGGTAAAACAACACCGCCGCGACCGGATGACCGGGCAGCCAATCGGCTTGCCAGTCGCTCAATGCGGCGGTGTTTTTGTTTGGGTGGTAAATCGCCGTGCGCGGCAGCGTTTGCGGCTCGCCCCACACGTAATCCCGCGCCAGCCAGCGATTGGCCAGACAGCGGAAGAAATCCAGCGCATTGCCCATGCCGCCCTGACGCAGGAACTGCCAGAGCCGGTCACGATCCTCGGCGCCGACGGTGCTCAAGTCGCTGAGTTCCGGGTCGGGACGATCATCGCCCGGCACCAGAATCACCTGCACGCCACGCTCGGACAACTCGACCAGCCGCTCGACGCCATATCGCCAATAAGCGATGCCGCCGTGCAGCGAAATCAGAATGACCTTGGCATGACGCAGCACTTCATCGACGTACAGGTCGACCGACGCATGGTTCTGCACCTGCATCGGGTTGGCCAGCCGCACGCTCGGATAATCCTCGGGCAGCTGCTGCGCGGCTTCGGCGAGCAGCGCAAGGCTGGAGTCGCCGCTGCACAGGATCACCAGCTCGGCGGGGGTTTGTCCTAGGTCGGCAATGTTGTCATCCGACACGAAACCGCCGGGCTGGGTCCTGAGCAGGTGCATGGCTTAAACGCTGAGCGCGGCGCGCAATTGCGCTTCGAGCTTGGCCGCGTCCAGTTCCTGGCCGATCAACACCAGACGCGTCACACGTGCCTCATCGGCGCCCCATTGACGGTCGAAATGCTTGTCGAAACGCGTGCCCACGCCCTGGATCAGCAGGCGCATCGGCTTGTTCGGGATCGCCGCGAAGCCTTTGACCCGCAGGATGCCGTGCTGAACCACCAGTTGCGTCAGCGCATCGAGCAACAGGCTTTCGTCGGCTTGCGGCAGTTCGATGGAGATCGAGTCGAAGGCGTCATGATCGTGGTCGTCATGATCGTCATCGCCTTCACCGTGGTGGTGATCGTGATGGCTGTGGCGACTGTCGATGTGCTCTTCGGAACCGGCACCGAGGCCGATCAGCACGTCCAGCGGCAGACGGCCGTTGCTGGCTTCGATGATTTTCACCGCTGGCGGCAGCTCTTCGGCGACTTCCAGGCGTACGCGAGCGAGGTCTTCAGGGCTGGTCTGGTCGGCCTTGTTGAGGATTACCAGGTCGGCGCTGGCCAGTTGGTCGGCGAACAGCTCGTGCAGCGGCGATTCGTGGTCCAGGTTCGGATCAAGCTTGCGCTGGGCGTCGACCTGATCCGGGAACGCGGCGAAGGTGCCGGCGGCCACGGCCGGGCTGTCGACCACGGTGATCACCGCGTCAACGGTGCAGGCGCTGCGGATTTCCGGCCACTGGAAGGCTTGCACCAGCGGTTTTGGCAGAGCCAGGCCCGAAGTTTCGATGAGGATGTGGTCGAGGTCACCGCGACGGGCCACCAGTTCGCGCATCACTGGAAAGAACTCTTCCTGAACCGTGCAGCACAGGCAGCCGTTGGCCAGTTCGTAGACGCGGCCGGTGGCTTCTTCTTCGGTGCAGCCGATGGTGCACTGCTTGAGGATTTCACCGTCGATGCCCAGCTCGCCAAACTCGTTGACGATCACCGCGATTCGGCGGCCCTGAGCGTTGTCGAGCATGTGCCGCAGCAAGGTGGTTTTACCCGAGCCGAGGAAACCGGTGACGATGGTGACGGGGAGTTTGGCCAGTGTTTTCATCGGGTGCCCTTTGGCAAGGTGGCGGGCATACGGGACGAGACCGGCAACGCGGGTGCGTGCCTGGAGAGTTCGCCACCGGATCACCCCGCCCGGTTGAAAGTGAGAATCTGTGACGAGGCAGGTCTCCTGGCTGACGGTGTTCAGGCCTTGGCCCGGCGTTTACTGCGCCTTCCCGCTGGCTCTGGATTGAGCTGGCAGTGGCGTGGCAGCGAACAGCACCGTTCACAGTTGCGGGGGCAGCCGCGGCTTGGACCGCGTTCCCTTCTTAGCTTCGGCGTGGGCCGAAGAACCTCGAAAGCGCAAGGCTACGCAGGGTGTGGGGATGGGTCAATGGTTCGTGGAGTTTGGGAACGAGAGCATATCCGTTGCTTCGGGTGCTGCCGCTGGTGGTTTCGCTCTTACAGCGACTCACTTTTCCAAACGCCGAAAAGTAAGCAAAAGGCTTTTGCCCCGGCGTACGGCACTTCGCTGAGGCTCAGTGTTCCCTCGCTACGGTGTCCATCAGGGGGCATCGCCTCCGGTTTGCTTCGCTGCACCTCCTCTCGATGTATGCGGCTTCGCCGCACGGCGCTACGCGCCTACCCCCTGATGAACACCTCCGCTCGGCCTGCCGAAGGGGCAAAAAATCAAAAGCCAAAGCCAGAGCAAAGCCCGATCAAGAGCCCCCTCACCACTCACCACTCACCACGATGAGCGTTAGCTCGAGTAA